>NZ_JBFRGB010000004.1:0-325950 GCF_052115125.1 Ensifer sp. 2TAB8
AGCAAGGGCACGATCGAGCAGGTCGGCACCCCCGACGAGATCTACGACCATCCGGTCTCGCCCTTCGTCTTCGGCTTCATCGGCCAGTCGAACTGCCTCTCGGTCACGCTCTCGAACGGCGAGATCTGGTTCGAGGACCGGCCGATCGGGCTTAGGGCCCCGGCCGAGCCGGACGGTCCGGCCAACCTGCACTTCCGCCCGCATGACATCGAGCTGATCGACGGCTGCGGCGGCTGTCTTGCCGGCCTCGTCGCCGCCAGCCGCCGTGTCGCCGGCACCCGCCATCTCGAACTCGACCTCGGCCGCAACCATCCGCATGTCGAGATCGAACTCTCCCCCGAACGCGCCGCCGCCGGCGACCACAGCCGCATCGCCTTCAGACCCACAAAGTGGAAACTCTTCAGGGATAAGAGGCAGCAGGCCGTAGCCTCGGAGGCGAAGACCGAGAGCCGCCCGATCGAGATGCAGGAACCAACATTGGTTGCCCAAGCCTCCTAAGAAGCATCGGACATCGGGGCCTCCGTCTCAAGAAGTCTCGAGCGGCCAGACCTCTACCACCCCGTGGGCAACCGCGCACGGGGTGCGCGACACCATATCGATCGCCTCCGCCAGATTGGCCGCCTCGATCACCGCAAACCCCGCCACGGGCAGAGAAGACGACATGAACGGGCCGTTCTTCTTCTCGAGCTGCGCTGCCTCGGCGTTGCGCACCTGTACTGGCGTGCCGGCGATCCCCATCAACGCTCCTCTTGCTTGAAGTTCGGCGTCATGGGCATGCGCCGCATTCCGGACCGCTGCCGGGGTACGGTCGTAGCCCGCACGGTCTCCATATCCGATCGTCACGAACTTCGGCATGAGCAACATCCTCCTGGCAATGCCATTCTACTTCCGACGGGCTAATTGACAGTCGGGTCGGCGAGGCCTTGCGTGAGGGAACGCGGATGCATTGGAAAAGTTGCGACGGCTCCTGTGTCCGCATCACAACAGGGAGGATGCAATGCCGACCATCATCGCCCACCACAAGATCACAAAAGGTGCGGAACACTGGCTGAAGTCCCCAAAGCGCAAGGAATTCTTCGGTTCTCTCGGCGTGACAAACCTTCGTACCTTCGTCGATCCTCGCGACCAGACGCACGTAGCCATTCTCATGGACGTTCCCGATATGGAGACGCTGGCGAAAGCCCTGCAGGGCCAGGCCGCGGCCGACGCCATGGCGTTTGATGGCGTGGTGCCGGAATCAATCAAGATCCTGGTTGAATCATAGGGCACATGCGCCTGCATTCGGCACTGTGCCTGAGGGATTGCGCCGCGGGGTGGACGGCTCCCGCGGTCACTTGGCCATGGCCTGAACCAGAGCCTACGCATCAGGCCGGATTACCAAGCGGCAGATCGCCCTGCCGTACATTGCGGTACATTTCCGGGTGAGGCCAGACATATCCGGGATACCTCTTGGAACCAGATTGAGATCGTCACTTCATGAACACAGAAGGAACGATCGCATGCGCCGCCGTCCTCTCTCCACCGTTGCTCTTGCGTTTGCAACGAGCGTGGTCGCCTTCGCTGCCCAGGCGGCAGATATCAAGAACATCGTCATCGTGCACGGCGCCTTCGCCGACGGCTCGGGCTGGCGCCAGGCCAGCGACATCCTTGTGCGGCGCGGCTTCAACGTGACGGTCGTGCAGGAACCGCTGACATCGCTCGCCGCCGACATCGAGGCGACGAACCGTGTCTTGGACCTGCAGGATGGGCCGACCTTGCTCGTCGGGCACAGCTACGGCGGAATGGTGATCAGCGAGGCCGGCCATCACCAGAAGGTCGAAGGTCTGGTCTACGTTGCGGCGTTTCAGCCAGACAAGGGCGAAGACGTTGCAACGCTTGCCGGTTCGAAGCCGCCGGCGGCAATGAGCATCAAGGAAACCCCTGACGGCAAATATCTCTATCTCGATCCGGCAGCGTTTGCCGCCGATTTTGCTGCCGATCTTCCCAAGGCGGAGGCAGCCTTTGCGGCGAAGTCGCAAGTCTTTGCCGCAAAGGACATTTTCACTGCGAAGGCCGGTGAGCCCGCCTGGCGGACGAAGAAGAGCTGGGCGATCGTGGCGACCGAAGACCGAGCGATCAATCCAGAGCTGGAACGCAGCATGGGCAAACGTGCGGGTAGCCAGATCAGAGAAATCAAGGCGAGCCACGCCGTCTTTGCCTCCCAAGCGGAAAAGGTCGCCGAAATCATCGAAACCGCAGCCAAGGACGCCGGCAAATAGCCCGAACACGCCGCGCGTCTGCGTCCTGAGTGCGGCGCCCTTCCGCACTCAGGACAGCGGGCCTCAAGACGTTCCACGTTTCCTGGCCGCCGGCTTGACAGCCCGGTGAAAGAGCGGAAGACTTCATGCATGGGGGTGCGATCACCCCATGAGGCGCCAGCCGAAGCATCGCGTCCATAGAACCGCTCATCCGGAGGACGCGTCATGTCGTCATTTCTCGAAATATCCTCGGAAAAACTCGCCCGCCTCATCGGCACACCGAACTGCCCCGAACTGATCGATGTCAGGATCGATGACGATTTCGATACCGATCCCCGCCTCATCCCGGGTTCCTACAGGCGCGACTATCGCCAGATGCAGAGTTGGATCGACGGTGTTACCAAGGCATCGGCAATCATCATCTGTCAGCAGGGCAAGAAGCTCAGCCATGGCGCTGCCGCCTGGCTTCGCAATGCCGGCATTGCTGCCGACGTGCTCGATGGCGGTTTCGAGGCCTGGGCCAGCGCCGGCTATCCGGCCGTGCCCGTTTCCGCGATACCCGAACGGGATGCAAGCGGACGGACCATCTGGGTCACGCGGGCGCGACCGAAGATCGACCGCATCGCCTGCCCCTGGTTGATCCGACGCTTCGTCGACCCGAAGGCGGTCTTCCTGTACGTGGCGCCGTCGGAAGCCGAAATGGTCGGCGAACGCTTCGGAGCAACGCCATTCGATATCGATGCGCCGATCCGTTGGAGCCACCGCGGCGAACTCTGCACATTCGATGTCATGGTGGAGCAGTTCGGCCTTGCAACCACGCCGTTGCTCCGGCTCGCGACCATCGTGCGCGGAGCCGACACCGCGCGCCTCGAGCTGGCGCCCGAGGCGCCGGGCCTGCTCGCCGCTTCCCTCGGTCTCTCCCGCATGTATGCCGACGACCTGGAGCAGTTGGAGGCGGGAATGCTGCTCTACGATGCCTTCTATCGTTGGTGTCGGGATGCGACCAATGAGACGCATAACTGGCCCTCGCCCAAGAAGGACCTTTGAGATGACTGATATTGCTGACAAGGCCGCGCCCGATGTGGCGCGGCAAGGGCAAAGCCACGGCATCTCGTTCGGCGAAGCGGTGCGGGTCTGGGCGCGAATTGCGGCGCTGAGCTTTGGCGGACCAGCCGGTCAGATCGCGGTCATGCACCGTATCCTCGTCGATGAAAAACGCTGGATCGGCGAGCATCGCTTCCTGCATGCGCTGAACTATTGCATGCTTCTGCCCGGCCCGGAGGCGCAGCAGCTTGCTGTCTATATCGGCTGGCTCCTGCATAGAACGGCCGGCGGCCTTGTTGCCGGACTTCTGTTCGTGCTTCCGGGCTTCCTGGCGATCCTCGGCCTCAGCTACATCTACGCCGCCCTCGGCAATGTCACCGTCGTCGAAGGGCTCTTCTTCGGCCTCAAGGCCGCTGTGCTTGCAGTCGTCGTCCAGGCCGTCTTTCGCATTGGCGGCCGGGCACTCAAGAACCGAATGATGATCGGCATCGCGGCAGTTGCCTTCATCGCCATTTTCTTCTTCCGGGTGCCCTTCCCGCTGATCATCCTGGCAGCCGGCGTGCTTGGCTACATCGGCGCCCGTTCCGGATCTCCGCTCTTTCGCATCGGTGGCGGGCACAAGGGCGGCACCGGCCCGGTTCTGAAGGACGAGGATTCAGCGCTCGGCGAGGAAATCCCGGGACATGCCCGCCCCAACCTTGCGTGGTCGCTTCGGATTTCCTGTGTCCTGCTGGCGCTATGGCTCGTGCCCCTGGCGCTACTCGTCATCTTCCTCGGCTGGGACAACGTCTTCAGCCAAATCGGCTTGTTCTTCAGCCAGATGGCGGTCGTCACCTTCGGCGGCGCCTATGCCGTGCTTGCCTATGTCGCCCAGGAAGCCGTGCAGCACTACGGCTGGCTCAAACCCGGCGAAATGCTCGACGGGCTCGGCATGGCCGAGACGACGCCTGGACCGCTGATCATGGTAGTACAGTTCGTCGGCTTCATGGGCGCCTACCGCGCTCCCGGCGCGCTCCACCCGATGATGGCGGCGACTTTGGGGGCGATGCTGACCACCTGGGTTACCTTCGTGCCCTGCTTCCTCTGGATCTTCCTCGGGGCACCCTTCATTGAGCGGTTGCGGAGCAATGCCGCGCTTACGGGCGCCATGTCTGCGATTACCGCCGCCGTCGTCGGCGTAATCCTCAACCTCGCCGTCTGGTTCGGGCTGCACACGTTGTTTGCGGAACAGGTAACCTGGCAGTTCGCGTCGTTTGCACTCGACGTGCCGGTGCTGAATTCGCTGGTGATACCATCGCTCCTGCTGACACTTGCCGCCGGCGTCGCGATCTTCCGCTTCAATGCCTCGGTGATCACGACGCTGCTTGCCTGCGCGCTTGCCGGCATGGCCTGGACGCTTGCAACGAGCTGATTGCGAAAGTGGCGTTTAGTCGTCGTAGACCGATTGCGGGAGATGAAATCCCTCCGGCAGTTGCGACCCATAGAAGTGCTCTTCCGGCGGAGGCGGTGGTGGTTCGCGATGCTTCACGGCGCAGGCGGCGAGCACGGCCCTCAACTGTACTGGCCGATAGTTGTCGATCAGGCGCGGAGCTGGATCTTGCTTGTCCGTCTGTTGCGGCATCGGTGTCCTCATGGGAATGGTTCGGCATGAAAGACAGTGCCAGCCAATCGACCTCACGGCAACCGCGCGCCGCAAGGCTGGCGATTCCACAGCGCGCCCGGCGGGATCCCGACAACGATCGAACCGCGAGGGCACACATCGCAAGATAATCGAGCGAATAGCGGCGGCTCACCTTGTGTCGACTGCTTATCACCCTAAGTCTGCACCGCCGCCACACGGCAGGCAACAAGAAGCGAGGACATTGAACATGCGCGATCCACTGGCGAAACTTGGCCTGAAATACCCGTTGATCGTCGCGCCGATGGCCGGCGGCCCCTCATCGCCGGAACTCGTCATAGCGTCGTCGCAAGCCGGAGCGCTGGGCTCGGTCGGCGCCGCCTACTCAAACCCGGCCGCCATCACTGGGTTCGTCGAAAAGGTCCGCGCGCACACCGACCGTCCGTTCGCGATCAACCTCTTCATCCAGCACCTTGAACCGCAGGTCGACGCTTCAATGATCGAGCGGGCCGTGGCGGCGACGGCTAAGTATCGCACCGAACTGGATCTGCCGGAGCCGTCGTTTTCAGCACCCTACGAAGAGGACTTCGATCAGCAATTCGATGCCGTGCTGCAAGCAAAGCCGGAAGTCCTCAGCTTCGTCTTCGGCGTATTGCGCGCCGAGCATATGCGGGCCGCGCGCAAGGCAGGGATGCTGATCGTTGGCACGGCGACGACACCGGAGGAGGCACAGGCACTCGAAGAGAGCGGCGTCGATGCAATCACCCTCCAGGGCTTCGAGGCCGGCGGGCACCGCGGTATCTTCGACCCGAGCGCCGCGGATCCCGAACTTGGACTTGCGGATCTGTTGACGCAAAGTCTTCGGAAGGTGAAGGTTCCGCTGATTGCGGCTGGCGGCATCATGACGGCCGCCGATATCCGTTCGGCGCTCGCCATGGGCGCCAGCGCCGTCCAGATGGGGACGGCCTTTCTCTCGACCACCGAGGCCGGAACCTCGGCACCCTATCGCACTGCCCTCCAAGGCGTGGAACGCACGACGCGCACCACACGCGCCTTCTCCGGGCGGTTTGCCCGCGGCGTCGTGAACCGCTTCATGAACGAGGTGGACGCCGCGACGGTGATGCCCTTCCCCGCGCAGAACAAGTTCACCCGAGACATCAGAGGGGCATCCGCCGCAAAGGGATCGGCAGACTTCCTTTCGCTTTGGGCGGGGACTGGCAAGGGTGAGCTTTGGCAGGGCTCGGCGGCCGACCTGATCGAGAAGCTGTTCGCCGATTGATTGCCATCGTGAAGGATCGTGGTCACGTCCCTCTGACGCGAGAGCCGAGCCTGCCTCTTTACTTCGACCGGAGGGCGGGTGGATGCTTGCCATCTGGCAAGGATCATCGCGAAAGTCGGCAGAATGGATCGTATCGATGCAATGAAAGTTTTCGTGACCGCGGTCGATGAAGGCAGCCTGGCGGCGGCAGCCCGACGGCTGAAGCGATCGCCGACGGCGGTCAGTCGCGCCTTAAACCTGCTCGAAGCTCACGTCGGGGTCGAATTGCTGCATCGAACGACGCGATCGCTGAAGCTCAGCGAAGCGGGTCAGCGATATGCGACGGCCTGCCGCCGGGTGCTGATCGATCTCGAAGAGGCCGACATGCTCGCAGGTGGCGAACGAGCGGCCCCTCGCGGCACGCTGACGATTTCCGCGCCGCCGATCGTCGGCGAGGAGGTACTGCGTCCTATCCTCGACGACTTTCTCAACCTCTATCCAGCGGTCTCGGCCCGGCTGCTCCTGCTTGACCGTTTCGTGAACCTCGTCGACGAGGGTGTCGACATCGCGCTGCGCATCGGCCATCTCGCCGACTCTTCGCTGATTTCGACACGGATCGGCGGCGATATCAGGCGCGTCGTCGTCGCCTCGCCCCGTTATCTCGCCAACCACCCGCGGATCGACGAGCCGGCCGATCTCGCCAAGCACCATATCGTCGCCTTCACCAACTTCGGCCTCGATTCCTGGACATTCACACCCGCCGAGGGCTCCTTGATCCCCCGCACGGTGCAGTTCACACCGCGATACGTCGTCAACAGCGTACGTGCTGCCGCCGAATCCGCCGTCGCCGGTACTGGCCTCACGCGGCTCTACTCCTATCATGTCGCCCGCCATGTCTGTGACGGACGCCTGAAGATCGTACTGGCTGATGCGGAACATCCCGCGATGCCTGTGCATCTTCTTGCGCCGCAGGGCCGCATGTCGGTTCCGAAGGTCCGGGCCTTTGCAGATTTCGCGCTGCCGCGTCTCAGAACCGAGTTCGCACGCATGGCAACGGACGCCGGCACGTTCAGCTAATTATGCCGATTTACGGCTGACTGAGCGCCGTATGGCATCAATTCTCCCACACATCGGATGGGTCTAAATCTGATTGCACCAACGCCGAGGGCGGAGGACGGGCCAAGCGAAACGCCCGTTGCAATCGAATAAGGATCACATCCATGAGCAATGAGCAGAAGGTCGCCATCATCACCGGTGCATCGCAGGGTATCGGCGCCACCCTGGTTCAGGCCTACCGCGATCGCAACTACCGCGTCATCGCCACGTCCCGGTCCATCCAGGAAAGCTCGGACGCCGGAATCCTCAGCGTCGCCGGCGACATCAGCAAGCCGGAGACTGCCGAGCGGGTCGTTCGCCTGGGTCTTGAGCGGTTTGGCCGCATCGATACGCTGGTCAACAACGCCGGCGTTTTCACCGCCAAGCCGTTCACCGAATTCACCCAGGAGGACTACGACCTGAACCTCGGGGTGAACGTCGCCGGTTTCTTCCACATCACCCAGCACGCGGCCCGCGAGCTGCTGAAGCAGGGCTCCGGCCACATCGTCAGCATCACCACCAGCCTCGTGAACCAGCCGATCGCCGGTGTTCCGGCGGCCCTTGCGTCTATCACCAAGGGTGGCTTGAATTCCGTGACCCAGGCGCTCGCCATTGAATTTGCCAAGACCGGCGTTCGCGTCAATGCCGTCTCGCCGGGCATCATCAAGACCCCGATGCACGCACCGGAAACCCACGCAGCATTCTCGACGCTGCATCCGGTCGGTCGCATGGGCGAAATCCGCGATATCGTCGACGCCGTCCTCTATCTGGAGGGCGCCGGTTTCGTCACCGGCGAGATCCTGCATGTAGACGGCGGGCAGAACGCCGGACGCTGGTAGGCAAGACTGAGGCGCGAGGGGTCCAATCTCAGCCGCCCCGCGCCTTGCTAGCCATCGCACAAGTAGGCGGCACCTGATGGTGCCATCAACATCCAGATCTGAAGAGGAAACGACAATGCCGATCGTAACAGTTCAGGTGACCCGCGAAGGTACCACGCCGGACCGCAAGGCAGTCACGGCCGAGGAGAAGGCTGAAATCATCAAGGGCGTGAGCCAGGTCCTGCTCGACGTGCTCAACAAGCCGCTGGAATCGACCTATGTGGTCATCGAGGAAGTCGAACTCGACAACTGGGGCTGGGGCGGCCTTCCGACCGCGCAGTATCGCGCCAAGCTGGTAGCTCAGGCAAAGGGCTGACACCGCGGACAGCGCGATCTCGAAACCCGCCGCCTGACAGCAAGCGGCGGGTTTCGTTTGCAAATTTGTGTCGAAATGTATCTGGAGGCGCTTGCATTACATACTCATGCAAGTCTGGATGTTGCGAACACACCGAGGACATATCCCAGGCGCCAATGGGGCTGCTCGGATGCCTTCGGCCTTGGCCGGGTAAAGCCGCCAGGGAAGCCAAGACCAAACCGGATTTGAGGAGTTTGCTCGATGGAGCATATCGACCACGTGTTGATTGTCGATGACGACCGCGAGATCCGCGAACTTGTGTCCGGTTACCTCAAGAAGAACGGGTTGCGCGCAACGGCCGTCGCCGACGGGCGACAGATGCGCAGCTTCCTCGAGGGCGATACCGTCGATCTCATCGTGCTCGATGTGATGATGCCAGGCGACGACGGGCTCGTGCTCAGCCGCGAACTGCGCGCCGGCAAACACAAGGCGATCCCGATCATCATGCTGACGGCCCGCAGCGACGAGATGGACCRGATCCTGGGCCTCGAGATGGGTGCCGACGCCTATCTCTCCAAGCCGTTCTCCGCGCGCGAACTGCTCGCCCGCATCAAGGCGGTGCTCCGGCGCGCACGCATGCTGCCGCCGAACCTACAGATTTCCGAGGCCGGACAGCTACTGCACTTTGGTCAGTGGAAGCTCGACACCACCGCCCGGCACCTGATCGACGCGGACGGCACCGTAATCGCGCTCAGCGGCGCCGAGTATCGGCTGCTGAAGGTATTCATCGACCACCCCCAGCGCGTGCTCAACCGCGACCAGTTGCTCAACCTCACCCAAGGGCGCGAGGCCGAACTCTTCGATCGGTCGATCGATCTGCTCGTCAGCCGGGTCCGCCAGCGGCTCGGCGATGACGCTCGCGAACCGATCTACATCAAGACGGTGCGCAGCGAAGGTTACGTCTTCTCGGTGCCCATCGAGATCGTGGAGGCGCGTGAATGACGACTAGCGCAGAGCCGAGAGGATTTCGATTGTGGCCGCGCACGCTGAGGGCGCGGCTCTTCGTCATTCTGCTGGCCGGTCTCACCATCGCGCATGTAATGTCGTTCACGGTCCTCTTTTTCGAGCGCTACGTTGCGGCGAAGTCCGTCATGTTCAACACGCTGGAAAACGACATCGCGACGTCGATCGCGATACTCGATCGCCTACCCGCCACCGAGCGCGGCGCATGGCTCAACCGCCTGAGCCGAGACAATTACGGTTTCATTCTCGGCCCAGGCGTTCATGGCAACCCGTCACTCGATCCGGCAACCATGGAGCTTTCCGCCAACATCCAGCGCGCGACCGGCCCCCAATACCCGGTCAAGGTGGAGACGGTTCCCGGCGATCGCCGCCACGTGCAAGCACATCTGACCTTGAGCGACGGGTCGCCACTAACGATCGACGTCTATCCCAAGGGGGTGATGCCCCTGGCCGATTGGTTGCCTTTCGTGCTCGCGGCCCAACTCGCGCTCTTGATTTTGTGCAGTTGGTTTGCGATGCGACAGGCGGTTCGCCCACTCGTCAACCTCGCAGCGGCTGCCGATACGCTTGACCCGAACCGCAATACGCCGCGGCTCAGCGAAACAGGGCCGACCGAGGTTGCCTATGCGGCGAGCACATTCAATGCGATGCGCGACCGCATCGCCCAGTATCTCGAAGAGCGCGTTCAGATCCTCGCCGCCATTTCCCACGATCTGCAGACGCCGATCACCCGCATGAAGCTACGCGCCGAAATGGCGGACGACTTTGCCGACCGCGACAAGCTGATCCAGGATCTCGGCCAGATCGAAAGCCTGGTCAAGGAAGGCGTCGCCTATGCGCGAAGCGCCCATGGCAATGTCGAAAAGGCGACACGCATCGACCTTTCCTCCTTCGTCGAGAGCCTCGTCTATGACTATCAGGACACCGGCAAGGCGGTGACCGCCAACGGCGCCAATGGCGGCGCGATCATCACCCGCCCTCAGGCGCTCAGACGCATCCTTACCAACCTGGTCGACAACGCGCTCAAGTTCGGCGGCAGCGCCGAGATCGAGGTCAAGCGGCTTGCTGACGACAGCGTGACGATCAAGGTGCTCGACCACGGACCCGGCATACCCGAAGATCAGCTGGATGCAGTCCTCAAACCCTTCGTCCGGCTGGAGGACTCCCGCAACCGCGATACCGGCGGAACGGGCCTCGGTCTTGCCATCGCCCAACAGCTTGCCGCCTCCATCAACGCCTCTCTGACCCTGACCAACCGCACTGGCGGCGGCTTGGTTGCGGAGCTTGCCATTCGTCCTCATCGGGCATGAGGCATAACAAGGCGCCGTCGCTTCACACTCCCGTGCCCAACCCACACCAAACGCGGCCAGTCCTCCAATCAAATAAGCGGCGGCCTCATCGGCCGCCGCCTCCGTTTGGTGAGCTAAAGGATCCTTCGCAATCGGACCTCGTTCAGACGAGATTGATCGTCACATCGATGTTGCCGCGCGTCGCCTTGGAATAAGGGCAGGTCTGGTGCGCAGCATCAACCAGTTGACGCGCCACTTCCGCATCAATCCCCGGCAGGCTGACATTGAGCCGCGCCTGCAGGAAATAACCACCGTCCCGATTGCGCAGGTCCACCTCGGTATCGACGGCAAGGTCTGCGGGGAGTGCAACCTTGCGCTGGCCGGCCGCCAATCCGATTGCGCCGATGAAGCACGCCGACCAGCCGGCAGCGAAGAGCTGCTCCGGGTTTGTGCCCGGCCGCGAACTCCCGGGCGTAGAGAGCTTGACGTCCAGGCGTCCATCGTCGCTCCGAGAGGCGCCGTCGCGGCCGCCGGTCGTGTGGGTCTTGCCGGTGTAGAGTACCTTTTCAGCTTCGCTCATCGTATTCTTCCTTTCGACAGCTGTTCCTTTCGGGCCCGATTGCCCTTTGCGACTGTCTAGACACAGATGGCGCGTCGCAGGTGTACGGGATGCTTCATCAGGGAAGCGGAAATGTGTGGCAGTTTGCCAAGTCCCTGAATGGATACATGATGATACGAAGGCGGCCACGGTGCATGGACCTGCGCGCTTGCAGCTGGTCCCTGACCGGGGTGCCAGACACTATGCCGGCCAGGCTCCAAATGCCGCATCAGCACGCAAAAGAGCGCGGGACCGGCGAACCGGAACCCCGCGCCTCCACGCAGGCTGCGGGAGAAGAACTAGAAACGATCGACGTCGACGATTGCCCTGGCGAAGGCCACAGGCGCTTCCTGTGGCAGATTGTGGCCGATGCCGCCGGTGATCAGGCGATGTTCGTACTTGCCGGAGAAGCGCTTGGCATAGGCCGCTGGCTCCGGATGCGGCGCACCATTGGCGTCGCCCTCGAGCGTAATGGTCGGGACAGTGATGGTCGGGAACTGTGCCAGCCGCTTTTCGAGGTCGTCGTACTGTGCTTCACCCTCGGCGAGGCTGAGGCGCCAGCGATAATTGTGGATCGAGATGTCGACGTGGTCGGGGTTCTCGAGCGCTTCGGCGCTTCTGTCGAAGGTGGCATCGTCGAAGTTCCACTTGGGCGAGGCAAGCTTCCATATCAGCCTGGCGAATTCCTTGTGGTTCTGCTTGTAGCCCTCATACCCACGCTCTGTGGCGAAGTAGAACTGGTACCACCAGGCAAGCTCTGCCTGCGGTGAAAGCGGCTTCCTGTTCACCTCCTGGCTGCCGATGAGATAACCGCTGACCGAAACCAGCGCCTTGCAGCGTTCGGGCCAGAGCGCGGCGATGATATTGGCAGTGCGTGCGCCCCAGTCGCAGCCGCCGATCACCGCCTTCTCGATCTTGAGCGCGTCCATCAGCGCAATAATATCCTTGGCAATTACCGCCTGCTGGCCATTCCGAGGTGTGTCGGCAGAAAGAAACCGGGTCGTGCCATAGCCGCGCAGATAGGGTACGATGACACGATAGCCGGCATCTGCCAAAAGCGGCGCCACATCCACATAGGTATGGATGTCATAGGGCCAACCGTGCAGAAGAACGACGACCGGGGCGTCGCTCGCGCCAAGTTCGGCATAACCGACGTTCAGGACACCCGCATCGACCTGCTTGAGGGTGGGGAAGGACTTGTTCGCCCCGGGGGTGATGACCGGCAGGCGCAGCGTGGCGCTCTCTCCCGATTGCGCTCTGGCAACGCTTGTCGAAGCGAATTGCGCCGCCGCCAGCGAAAGCGCGATTGCGCCGATGAAACGACGCCGTGGATGGTTGATTTCGTCCGACATGGGGTGCCTCCGGTGAACTGAACTACCATCAGAAATGGAGCGCCAGTGTATCCCGGTCGTGTGCGCAGCGACCCCTATTGAAAGCAAGTGTAGAACGGCAGGCCGCCGATACACGGCGATACAATTCTACCAAGATACTGCAAACCGCGGTGGCGTCCGGTTCAGGCGATGCCTTCACGCGCATTGCGGCGGATCGTCTGAGGCGGTTGGCCAAGCGTGCGCAGGAAGGCGCGGCGCATGCGATCGCTGTCGGCAAAGCCGGTTTCCTCGGCGATCACGTCCATGGAATGGCGCCCTTGTTCCATCAACAGGCGCGCCGCCTCTACGCGCAGATGTTCAACGGCCTTTGCCGGCGACTGGCCGGTCTCGGAGCGGAAGGCGCGACTGAACTGGCGCGAACTCAAGCCGGCAGCATCGGCGAGCTCCTCCACCGACAACACATTGCGCAAGTTGGCCTTGGCGTAGTTGACCGATTTCTGGATACGGTCCGACTTTGGATCCAGTTCGAGCAGCGCGGAAAATTGCGACTGGCCTCCGGCGCGCCGATGATAGACGACGAGCTTGCGCGCGACCTGGCGCGCGACGTCCTCGCCATGATCCTTTTCGATCATCGCCAGCGCCAGATCGATGCTGGCCGTCATGCCGGCGGAGGTCCACACGCTCCCGTCGACGATGAAGATGCGATCTTCCTCGACCCTAATCTCCGGGAAATGCTCTCGGAGCTGACGCGCAAACACCCAATGGGTTGTGGCGCGACGGCCGTCGAGCAGTCCGGATTCTGCAAGGATGAAGGCGCCGGTACAGGGTGCCGCCACCCGCCGCGAGGCTTTGAGTGCATGGCGCGCAAAGGCAACCAACCCCGGCGTAACCGGTTCGATCTGGGTGCCCGCGCCGAACATGACGGTGTCATAGACCGTATCGTCAAAGGCTTTTGTGAGCACACCGAAACCGGCGGACGACTTGATCTCGCCGCCCGCCTCTGACAGCAACTCGATCCCGTAGGCCTGCTCTCCGAGCGTCAGATTGGCGACCTCGAAAGCGGTGACCGCCGCGAACCCCATGAGCTGGAATCGCGGAAAGACGACGTAGCCTATCCTGTGCATGTCTCAACCATCCCTGTCTGGAATGATCGCTTATAGCAGATTTCCGCCATGAAGGGAACGCGGCGATCATAGCCGCATCTCATTCGGGAAGCGGTTTGCCCGCGTGCTCTGCGACCATGTACGTCGCATACCAGTCCGGCCAGTTGTGATCGTGCTGGCCGCCGCTTCGCTTCTCGTGTTCGCCGTGCGCGGCAGCAGCACGACGCAAGGCAGCCGCAAGATCTACTGCCGAAGCGAAGTCCGCGACATCGGCGTTCACGCGTCCGGGCAGACGTTCGGTCACCTCCTGGAGCAGCCAGCCGTTGCCATCGGGGTCGCGGAAGGTGGCATAAGAGCGGTAGCTTCGACGCGCGGGGTCGCGGCCGCTCATCGGCGGCTTTCCGGGGCCTTCGCGGTGGAAGACTTCGCCGACCTCAGCACCACGCGCGATAAGCTCGGCGCGCGCTGCTTCGATGTCCGAAACGACGAGATAGAGACCAACGGCGGAGCCGGGCGCAGCCGAGGTCAGCCCAGTGCCAAAGTGGATCGACGCCGGCGAGCCCGGTGGAGTGAACTGAACGACCCGGAACGTATCGCCGACTGGAAAATCGGCATCAAGCCGCCAGCCAAGCCGACCGTAAAAACTCTTGGCCCGATCGACATCCGAGACGGGAATGACGGCGACCTCGAACTTCAGATCAACCGATGGGGTTTCGTTGCCGCTACCTACATTTGTCATGACACTTCTCCTTGGTTGGAACGGGCGGGCGCGCCATCGCGCGCCTCTTCCCTTCAGCTCGGTTGACGCAGTGACTTGAACGAGGCCCTCAGCTCATCGACCAGGGCGGCAGGCTGTTGCCAGGCTGCAAAGTGCCCCCCTTGGCGAGGCGATTATAGTGTATGAGCTTGGGGAACGCCTTTTCCGCCCAGGACTTAGGCGCCTGATAGAGTTCGTCCGGGAAGGCGCTGACGGCCACCGGAATCTGAATGCCCTTCGGCTGGAAGAAGGCGAGCTTGTTTTCCCAGTAGAGCCGCGCCGAGGAGACGGCCGTGTTGGTCAGCCAGTAGAGCGTGATGTTGTCGAGCACGTCGTCACGGCTCAGCCCTGCCGATTGACCATCGAAGACACGGGCGATCAGCTCGTAGCTGCGGGCGTCATGATCGAGTATCCAGCTGGCAAGCCCGATCGGCGAGTCCTCGATGCCATAGAGCGTCTGCGGGCGCTTGCTCATCTCCTGGGCATAGGACAGCCCGTTCCTGTAGAAGAAGTCGAGCTGGTCATAGGCGCGACGCTCGTCGGCCGAAAGGTTCGACGGTGCCGGAGCGCCGGCATCCAGGCTCTCCTGGATCTCGGAGGGAACCGTCGCCGGCATGTTGGTGTGGATGCCGAGCAACCCGGCCGGCCGCTGCAACGCCATCTGCTCCGTGACCGCATCACCCCAGTCACCGCCCTGCGCAGCATAGTGGGTGTAGCCCAGACGCTGCATCAGCACGGCCCAGGCCTTGGCGATGCGGACCGGGTCCCATCCGAGTTCGTTGGGTTTGCCGGAGAAGCCGTAGCCGGGCGGCGAAGGAATGACGATGTCGAAGGCATCGGCTTCGCTGCCGCCGTGGGCAGTCGGATTGGTCAGGGGATCGATGATCTTCAACTGCTCGATGATCGAGCCCGGCCAGCCGTGGGTGACGATGAGCGGCATCGCGTTCTTGTGCTTGGACCGCACATGGATGAAATGGATGTCGACGCCGTCGATATTGGTCACGAACTGCGGCAGGTCGTTGAGTTGCTTTTCCACCCGGCGCCAATCGTAGTTCGTCGCCCAATACTCGGCGAGTTTCTGCATGGTGGCGAGCTGAACGCCCTGGGTTCCGTCCTTAACCAGTTCGCGGTCCGGCCACTTGGTCGCCGCGACGCGCTGCTTGAGGTCGGCAAGTGCGGCATCACTGGCATGGAACTGGAAGGGGCGGATGGCTTCGTCGGCCGCCGGCTTTGTGGCGACCGCGATCTGCGTGCCGCCCGCCGAGGAAGCCCCTGCGGCCTCGGCGGCAAGCGGAGGAAGCAGGATCGCGATCGCTCCCGACAGCGCGAAGGCGGCCAAGCGGCTACGCTTGGCATCTGGCAAATAGCGTCTGGACATCATCATTCTCCTGGTTCGGTTGTGGGGGCGATGCCTCAGGCATCGCCAGACAGTTCCGGGTTGGGAGCCCGGTGGAAATCGGGAGCTATCCCCCGATGTTGTAGCGAGCGGCAGGTGCGCTCCTGGAAAGGTTGGGCATGAGTTTCTGGCGAGCCGCCTCGTAGGCCGCCCAGTCACCGGCATCCGGCAGCGCCGGAATGGTGATCACTTCGCCCTGGTCGAGGCCGGCAAGCGCTGCGTCCACCATGTCTTCGGCCCGCATGACGATCTCGCTTGGAACGTGCTCGAGCGGCGTACCGGCAATGCCCCAGAAATCCGTGGCGGTCGCACCCGGGAGTACGGCCTGAATGCGGACGTTCTTGTCGGCGAACTCCTTCTGCAGCGACAGAGTGAAGGCCAGCACGAAGGCCTTGGTCCCGCCGTAGACGCCGTTCAGAAGCTCGGGCGCAACGCCGACGATGGAGGCGATATTGATGATCGTGCCAGTGCTGCGCGCGGCGAATCCAGGTGTCGCCGCATAGGTCAGCCGCGTCAGTGCGCTGACGTTGAGCGTGATCATCTCCTCCATCTTGTCGACATCGGAGGCAAGCAGGGGCGCGGTGGCGCCGACGCCGGCATTGTTGATCAACACCGTGAGGCTCGCATCGCTCTGAAGGATCTTCTCGACCCGCCTCACATCATCCCTGTTGCCGAGGTCGGCAGCGACGACCTCGATGGCGCGCCCCGTCTCGTCCGCCAGACGGCGGGCGAGACCATTCAGTCGCTCACGGTTGCGGGCAACGAGGATCAGGTCGAAGCCGCGGCGGGCCAGGCGATCGGCGTAGATCGCACCGATGCCGGACGACGCGCCGGTGATCAGTGCCGTACCCTTGGAATTCCTGCTCATTTCAAGCTCCTTTGCCTTGGTTGGAGCCTCGATGGTAAGGCGAAACGGCAATGTCTCAAATGTCATATTTCCCGCATTTCAAGACATAGATATCGACTGCTGAAGGTCAGGATCGCGTCTGTGCGATGCAATCCAACTTCGCGGTGACCATGCGTGCGCGGTGTATCCGTGATGTGTTCGGGAGCAACGTCTGTGTATCTCAATGTCTGGAGAGCCAGGATTGCAGCAGAGCGATACGATGTGCCCCAGGAGTTCTCCCGCTGCACTGCGACGTCCGCAAAAGAAGACGGGGCCGACATCACGTCGACCCCGCTCTTCATTCGCAATCGGCTCCCTGCAAGACGCAGACCGCTCAGAGGTTGTAGAGACTGCGTGCAAACGTGCCGATGCCCTTTGCGTCGAGCAGATTGAGCGGAGCGCGGAACGTCACCCGCGCCACGCCCGGGTGGCGACCAATCTCGATGGCACCTGCAATCGTCGCGCGGTTCATCACCTCGGGAACACTGAGGCCGAGCAGTTCTGCCGCCCGTTCCAGCCCGTTCGTCGTCGCATCGTTGAGGTTCGCACCAGTGCCGATGAAGGTGACCGGCGCATCGGCCTCGACATCGCGGACACCGTGCTTGCGCGCAAGTGCTGAAACCCTGGTGCGTTCCGCCTCGTTGAGCGGGCGCGCAAGGAAAGGCACGTCATCCAGCACCGGCAGGAGGATCGGCCCGTCGATCTTGAGCCCCTTGATGACATGAACCTCCAGCGTCACCGTGCCGGCCACGTCACAGGTATGGCCGGCAATTTCGCCGTCTCCCTGCAGCGCGTGCATGTCGCCCATGTAGATGCCGCCGCCAGGCACCTTGACAGGGCAAATCAGGATCGCGCCTTCCCGCACCGTGTTCACATCCATGTGGCCATCGGTCTTGTGCCTGGCGAGTTCGTCCGCGGTCAGGGAATAGGCATGGGGAGCGTCGGTCAGAAACTGGCCGAAATCGCCGGCATTGTGCGAGTCCGGCATCGCCTTCGACGGCGTCGTGCCCAATTGGCCAAGGAATGGTCTGAGCCTTGTGGCAACCCCGACGAGGTCGGCCGGTGCAAAGGTCAGGATGGGGTGCTGGATCGAGCTGTCCGGCAAGGCCAGCAGCTGTTCCGCATCCGTGGCGAAGGTCTCCGCTATCGCCTTGCCGACGGTCAGCCCCACCTGGCGCTCATCGTCGAAAGCGATCGTGTAGCCGTTGGTGAAGACGAAGGGCGTCGCGTCCGCGCCGCATTTCTCGCAGCGGATCGCAGTCTGGCCGATGCCTTCCACGCGCGTACGCGGCCATTCCGTGCCGCAACCCGGGCAAACGGCCGCGCAGAAGGGATCACCGTTGAAGCGTCCCGCCACCACCTCGTCGTTGCCCGAAGCCGTCGCCGCAGAGGTGACGATCAGTGAGCGGATCCGGATAGCGATCGCATCGCCGACTTCAGCGCCCGCGACCGCCACAGGGCGTGTCACCTCATGTCCGCCGCGGATCTCCGGCGTGATCATCGGCCCCCAACATCCCGGCGCCATGTTCGCGATGATGACACCGCCATCAGCGACAGGCCCAAGCATCGGTTCGGTCGGGTCGAGGACCCCGTTGGTCAACTCGTTGACAAATACTGTCCGAGCCCCGCTCGTCTGGCGCTCTCTCGTTTTCTCCAGCATGTCACTTTCCTCCAGGTTGATTGGCATCGAAGGTTCAGGCCGCCCGTCTCGGCGGTACTATCATCAGTTGAAGAATGGATCGGCAAGCTCCTCGCGCGGCGCCTCTTGCAGCAATCCTGCTCCCTGCTCAGCAACCGTTGCTGATCCGGAACCGGAGACGAGTGCGGCAAGAGGCGAGGGCTCGCTCGGGTCGGTATCCCAGGCGCATGGCGCAGCCGCGAGCGCGGCGATGGCGAAAACTGTTGCGAAGATACGCATGGTGGCTCCTTCCGTTGATCATGACCGCAGCGGCGTTTCGCCGCCAAAGGCTCGAAACGTGCTCGCAGCCAGAGTGTCATTTGGGCGTATCGCGGGTGTGTGCAGCCGGCCGCGAAACTGTATCCTTGTGTAAAAGACCGAACTGGCTTGGCCCGCCGGGAGGCCCTACGGCTCCTCATCAGCTAAGCAGCACTGTCCGCTACAAGCACGGGCTTCTCGCGAAAGAGGCCCGGGAACAGGCGATGTAGAGCGCCGATCTTCGGTTGCTCGTAGATGACGACATAGGGCTGGCCCGGATTGTTGTAGACGTAATTCTGGTGATAGGCCTCGGCCTGATAGAAAGCCTTGCCGGGCTCGATCGTCGTCGCAATCGACCGGGCGAAGACGTTTGCCGCGTTCAGTTGCGCGATATAGTCGGCGGCAACCTTCGCCTGCTCGTCATTGCGCGGGAAAATTGCGGGTCGATATTGTGGTCCACTGTCGGGTCCCTGCCCGCCAAGCTGCGTCGGATCATGGGCGACGGAGAAGTAGATCTCGAGCAACTTGCCGTAGCTCACCTGCTTCGGGTCGAACGTTATTTCCACTGCTTCAGCATGCCCGGTAGTGCCGGTTTCCGTCTGCTCGTAGGTCGCCGTACCTGCGCTGCCGCCCGCGTATCCTGACGTGACACCCGTAACGCCGGCCACATGCTGAAACACGGCCTGCACGCCCCAGAAGCAACCGCCGGCCAACACTGCTGTCTGGCGTCCTTCGGCCGGCGCGATATCGTGAAGTGCCTTCGGCACAGGCTTTGCCTCCTGTGCCGCCGATTGCCCGTTGAGCGCGAACGTCAATCCACCGCCGACCATGGTCGCGGCGACGACAAGTCGGGTGAAGAAGGACCAGGTGCGCCCCCGCTGCTTTTGTTTGTCGCTCATGTCCAACTCTCATCCAAAGGTGAAAACGAAAGCTTCCGCGCCGGGCTCCAGAAAGCGGATTTCGAACGTCCGTTCCCGCGAAGCTCCTGACTGACGCACAAGCTGGTAAAGGCGGGTCACCGTGACGGCACCTTTGCCATTCTCGTCGATATCGGCACCATGGTCCGCGCCGGGCGCGGCCCCATCGACCGTCACCTGAAATGGGATTGGCTTGCCGCCAGCACCGGCCCCAAGCACCAAGTGCAGGTCGCGGGCCCGGAACCGATAGGTGATACCTCCACCTGCCGCATTGAGGCGCGCCTCTTCGGCGCCGACAGTCCAGTTGCCGGTGAGGCCCCATTCGTTGAGGCGGGGCTCGCCAACGGTGTAGCGCTGGGCGGCGTCGGCCGAAACGCCTTCCGGCGAGACGAAGTGTTCGGCCCGCGCATAGCCGATATAGGTCTCGCCGGAGCCGAGCCGTGCGAGGTCAGGCGCGGCTTCCGCGCCCGCGGCCTTTGGCGCGACGAGCCCGTTTTCGGTCTTCCGCTTTCCCGCCGCCTCCGCCAACAGTTCCTGGATCACCCGCTCGGAACCTTCATAGTCGCCCTCGCCGAAATGGGTGTAACGGACCTGTCCCTCCGCATCGATGAAGTAGTGGGCCGGCCAGTAGTTGTTGGAGAAGGCGCGCCAGATGGTGAAATCGTTGTCGATCGCCACCGGATAGTTGATCTTGAAATCGCGCACCGCCTTCTCGACGTTGCCGATCTGCTTCTCGAAGGCGAATTCCGGAGCGTGCACGCCGATGACGACGAGGCCCTGATCCCGGTACTTCTCGGCCCAGGCCCTGACATAGGGGATGGTGCGGATGCAGTTGATGCAGGAATAGGTCCAGAAATCGACGAGGACGACCTTGCCGCGAAGCTCGCCAGGCGTCAGCGGCTTCGAATTCAGCCACTGAACTGCACCGTCAAGCGACGGAAACTGTCCTTCGACCGGAAGGTCGCTGCGATAGGCCGCCTGTCGCGTATCCTTTGCGGCAAGGGTCATACGGGTGCTTGCGACGTCCACGGGCGATGCAGCGCCGCGCAGGCGATCGAGGATCGACTGTTCAACGCCCGACGTGCTCGCATAGGAAAGCTGCGCCAAAAGTCCGGTGTCGAGGCCCAGCGCGATCGAGCCAACGCCGGCAAGCACTGCAACGCCGAGACCTTGGCGGATGCGGTCGCCGATGCCGAGGAAGCGCTTCATCGCCGCGAATACTCTGGCGCCTGCCAAAACAGCGAGCGCCAGCGAGGTCGCAGCACCGGCCGCATATGCGACAAGCAACAGCGTCGTCTGCACATTCGCGCCGTTCAGCGCCGCCCCGGTCAGCACCAGACCGAGCACCGGACCGGCGCAGGGCGCCCAGAGCAAACCGGTCGCAACGCCAAGGAGGATCGAGCCGCCGACGCCGCCCTTCTCCCCGGTCGCCGCCTTCCTCGACAATCGGTTGCCGAGCTCGACGAACGGACCGGTCACAAAGGCGGCAGCCCGAGTCGAGAGCAGTGTCACGCCGAAGACGGCGAGCATCGCGATCGCTGCGTAGCGGCCATAGGCGTTCGCCTGCACCGCCCAGTTGCCGCCGAGGGCTGCAAGCGAGGCGATACCTGCAAAGGTCACGATCTTGGCGAGCAGCATCGGGAGAATGCTGGTGGAAAAAGGCTGGCCGGCGCGGGCAAACACGAATGGCAGCACCGGCAGGATGCACGGGCTGACGATCGTCAGCACGCCGGCAAGATAGGCTACAACAAAGAGGATCATCACCGTCTCTCCGCATGGGATCGATGCCCGAGGCACAGATCGCTTGTCACGTGCGGCAGAGGACCATCGCTACGTATCGCGGATGTTTCCGACAGGAGCGGATTTGTATCGCAATGCATCAGGGTGCAGCCCCACCATCGCAAATCACGCAATCAATATATTCCATGAGATATAACGGCATGCCATAGTGCGGCCCGACCGATCCCTCTCGCTATCGTGGCCTCCATGTTGAAATCTCTTGCGATAATCTTTTCCGCCATGCTCGGCCTTGCCTCAGGCGCAGCCGAGGCGCGTACGATCACCGACGCCGCCGGACGAAAGGTGGAGGTTCCCGATACCATCACCCGCGTGCTTGCTGCCGGTCCGCCGGCCACGGTGCTCACCTACGTCCTGGCTCCGGACAAGCTCGCCGGCTGGGTGCGCGAGCCGACGGAGGAGCAAAAGGCATATCTCATGCCGTCGGTCCGGGACCTGCCGACCTACGGCCAGCTCACGGGCAAGGGCGGCAGCGCCAATGTCGAGGCGGTGCTTGCCGCCAAGCCGGACATCATCCTCGACGTCGGCACCGTCAACGACACCTACCGCTCGCTCGCCGACAAGGTGCAGGCGCAGACCGGCATTCCTTACGTGCTGATCGACGGCCGCTTCGCCGATAGCGGCAAGACGCTGCGTGACGTCGGCGCCCTGCTCGGCGTGACCGAACGCGCCGAGACGCTGGCAACCTATGCCGATCAGCGGATCAAGGACCTGAACGACAGTCTCGCCAAGATACCGGCCGATCAGCGGCCGCGCGTCTATTATGGTCGCGGCCCCGAAGGGCTGGAAACGGGACTTTCCGGCTCGATCAATGTCGAGATCCTCGAAGCCGTCGGCGCCGAGAACGTAGCGGCGGCAGCCGGCAAGGGCAGCCTGACCCAGGTGTCGCTCGAACAGATCCTCTCCTGGAACCCGGACGTCATCATCGCTGCTAGCGGCAAGTTTGCGGCCTCGGCCAAGAAGGACCCGCTCTGGGCCGACGTTAAGGCCGTCACGACCGGTCGGGTGTTCACCGCGCCGTCCCTGCCCTACGGCTGGTTCGACTCGCCGCCTGCGATCAACCGACTGATCGGCGTCGTCTGGCTGCAGAAGCTGTTCTATCCGGAAAGCGCCAAGGGTGACCTGAAGGCTGAGACCCGCGACTTCTACAAGCTGTTCTACCAGGTCGACCTGACGGACGAACAAGTGGCCACGCTCCTGAAGGGGGCGGTGCCGGCCTCGAAATGAACCGGAGACAGGAAACATCGGAAATGACGGCCGATGGGCGCAAGGGCAATCTCTGGCTCCTCGTCGGCCCCCTCTTCCTGCTGGCCCTGGTGTCGATGTCGGTCGGCAAATATGCCGGGCCGGCGGAGATCGCAGGGGCGTTGCGCGCGGCCCTATCGGGACAGCCGAGCGATCCCGTTCTTTCGACCGTGCTCTGGAACGTGCGGCTGCCGCGCGTGGCCGGCGCGATCCTGATCGGCGCGGCACTCGCCGCGGCCGGCGCCACCTATCAGGGGCTTTTCCGCAATCCGCTCGTTTCGCCGGATATTCTCGGCGTTTCCGGCGGCGCAAGTCTCGGCGCCGTCATCGGCATCTTTCTGTCGCTGCCGGTCCTCGCAATCCAGGCGATCAGCTTTGCCGGCGGGCTGCTTGCGGTCGCTGCGGTCTATGCCGTCGGCATGGCAATCCGCGGACGCGATCCGGCCCTGACATTGGTCCTGGCAGGGATTGCCATCGGCGCCCTCGTGGGTGCCGGCATATCGCTGATCAAGATTCTCGCCGATCCCTATGACCAGCTGCCGGCGATCACCTACTGGCTGCTCGGCAGCCTGGCTGCGATCACCCGCCTCGACGTCGTCTCGATCCTGCCGGCGCTTTTGATCGGGCTGGTGCCGCTGGTGCTTTTTCGCTGGCGCATGAACCTGATGACACTCGGTGACGAGGAAGCCCAGACCCTGGGCGTCGACACGCGTCTGACCCGCGCATTGCTGATCGCGGCGGCAACGCTGATCACGGCGGCGGCCGTCTCCGTCAGCGGCGTCATCGGCTGGATCGGCCTTGTCATCCCGCACATCGCGCGCATGCTGGTCGGCCCCGACTTCCGCCGCTTGCTGCCGGCCTCGATGATATCTGGCGCTGCCTATCTGCTCGTTGTCGACATGCTGGCGCGCAGCATCGCACTCATCGAAGTGCCGCTCGGCATCCTGACGGCTGCCGTTGGCGCGCCCTTCTTCCTGTGGCTGCTCGCCTCCGGCCGGAGGGCCTGGCAATGACGCTGGAAATCAGGGATCTCGCCTTTGGCTATGGCGAACGCTCGGTGGGCGAGAATGTCTCCCTGTCGCTTGCATCGGGCGAGGTTCTGGCCTTGCTCGGCCCCAACGGCGCCGGCAAGACGACCCTGTTCAAGACCGTCCTCGGCCTCCTACCAGTCAGGGCTGGAGACATTCTGTTGGACGGACGACCGCTTTCCGCCCGGTCACGGCACGAACGCGCCAAACAGATCGCCTATGTACCGCAAGCGCATGCAGCGCTCTTTCCGTTTACGGTGCTGGAGGTGATATTGATGGGGCGAGCCCCTCACCTCGCGCCGTTCTCGTCGCCTGGCGCCCGCGACCGTCGGATTGCTCAGGACGCGCTTGCCGGCCTCGGAGTGGCCCACCTTGCCATGCGTCCCTATACCGAGATCAGCGGTGGCGAGCGCCAGATCGTGCTGATTGCCCGCGCGCTGACGCAAGAACCCGCCATCCTCGTCATGGACGAGCCGACGGCCAATCTCGACTACGGCAACCAGATGCGGGTGCTGTCGCATGTCCGGACGCTCGCAGAACGCGGGCTTTCGGTCGTGCTTTCGACGCACAATCCGGATCACGCCTTCCTGGTCGCAGACCGCGTCGCCCTTCTCCACGCCGCAAAGCTCATCGCGCTCGGCTTACCCAAGGACGTGTTGACGCCCGCCGCCCTCAAACAACTCTACGACATCGATGTGGTGATCGGCTCAATCGACGGCAGCGCGGCCCGTCTCTGTGCGCCGCGCCTCACCACCCCCTCTGCAAGGAAAGGAACAGACGATGGTTCGCCAGAACGAAATCCGTGAGAACGAGGTGGCCGTGGCACCGCCCGCGCCAACCGACGCCGGCCTCGTCTTCATCGGCCGCATTTCCACGCCCTGGACGTCGCGCATGGAAACCCCACGCCAGGGCCGGCATGACGGCCCGCTCTGCCGCATCGAAATCTTCGAACCCTGGGTTCTGGCGCTGACAGGCGTGGGGGCGTTCGAGCGGCTGGAAATCCTCTACTGGCTCGACCGTTCGCGGCGTGACCTGGTGTTACAAAGCCCCGCTAGCAATGGCGAAGTCCATGGGACATTTTCGCTGCGCTCGCCGGTTCGGCCGAACCCGATCGGCACCTCGATCGTCAAGCTCGAAGCCGTGGAAGGCTCGCGCCTTGTCGTGCGTGGTCTCGATTGCCTTGACGGCACGCCGCTCATCGATCTCAAGCCCGACCGGACGTTGTTCAAGCCGATTGCGCCGCCGCAGCGCGGCGACTTTGAGACCGGCGACGGCAACGTGCATCATTGCCAGAAGGCGTGATCCGGCTGCGGTTTGGCAGGGCGCGGCGGTCGATCCGCACGCCCCTGCCGCAAGCGTATCAGTCGATACCGACCATGACGTCCGAGGCCTTGATGACCGCATAGGCTTCGCCGCCGACCTTCAGGCCGAGTTCGTCGACCGACTCGTTGGTGATCGCTGCGGTCACGATCGAGCCGCCGACGTCGATCCGGACATGGGCGGTGGTGGCGCCCTTGACGACTTCGACGATCTTGCCTTTGAGGCGATTGCGTGCGCTGATTTTCATGCGGTTCTCCTTCGTGTTGGCTAGGCTGAATGTCGCGGTGGCCCAGTCGTCCGCTAGACCGGACGGGGTTTACTCCGGATCGTCGCTGCGAATAGCAGCTTGCGCGGCGAAACAGTATCATCGTCGCGCAGGGACGTGCAGTCTCCCCGCAGTATTGTCATCTCAATCGCGAAGCGTGATCCACACCGGCGCATGGTCGCTCGCCCCCTCCATGCCACGAGCCTCGCGGTCAATGCCGGCACCGGTGAGCTTGCGGAAAAGCTTGCGGCTGAGCAGCATATGATCGAGCCGGAGCCCCGCGTCGCGTTGCCAGCGGTTCCGGCGATAGTCCCAGAATGTGAAGAGCTGGTCCTTCGGGTGGATCTTGCGCAGCGCATCGAGCCAGCCCTGGTCGAGAAGGTCGCGGAATGCGGCGCGGCTTTCGGGTTGGACCAGCGCATTGTCGTCATAGGAAGTTGTCGGGTAGATGTCGCGAGGCTCCGGCACGATGTTGTAGTCGCCGGCAAGCACGACAGGCAGGTCGAGCGCGTAGAGTTCGGCGGAATGTTTGGCCAGACGCTCGTGCCAGCCAAGCTTGTAAACGAACTTGGGGCCCGGCTGCGGGTTGCCGTTGGGCGCGTAGAGACAGGCGACCAGGATGCCGCTGACGGCAGCCTCGATATAACGCGCCTCGGCATCCGACGGGTCGCCGTCGAGACCGACGCGGGTCAGCACCGGCTCGCTGTCACGGGCGAGGATCGCCACACCGTTCCACGCGGTTTGCCCCTGCCAAACGGCGCCATAACCGGCCGCCTCGATCGCCGAGCGCGGGAACTGCCGATCGGTGGCCTTGAGTTCCTGCAGACAGACAACATCCGGCTTGGTTTCCTCCAGCCAGGCGAGCAGGTTATCGAGCCGCCTGTTGATGCCGTTGATGTTGAAGCTGGCGATCTTCATCCCGGCGATCGGATCAGCGTGTCAGCCGGGCAGCCCAGGCCGCCACCGCATCGGCCACGGTCCTCAAATGATCGGCCGCCGAAAAACCGGAAAGGCTCTTGCGCGGCTTGAGATCATGATCCCCATCCTCGAGCCACAGGACTTCGATCGCGTCGGAAAGCGTATAGCCAGGAACCTCCTCGCGCGTGCCGAACTCGTCGCGGGTCCCCTGGCAGATCAGGGTCGGCGTCTTAAGATCGGCCAAGTGCTTTGTGCGCAACTGCTCGGGCTTTGCCGGCGGATGGAAGGGATAGCCGAGGCAGAGCAGCCCGGTGATCTTGCCGGCGGCGTGCAGCTGATCGGCGACCATGCTGGCGACGCGCCCACCCATCGACTTGCCGCCGATAATGAGCGGTCCCTTCGCTCCCAGCGCCTCGATAGCGGCCAAATATTCCGGGTTGAGTGTTTCAGCGCGGGGCGGCGGCTTGCGCCCGTCTGACGTGCGTCTTGCTGCCATATAGCCGAACTCGAAACGAGCAACGCGAAAGCCTGCTGCGGCGAGCGCCTTGGCGGTCGCATTCAGCGAGGCGGAATCCATCGGCGCGCCGGCACCATGGGCAAGAAGAATGGTAAAGGCCGCATCCCCAGGTCCGTCGAAAAGGAATTTGTCGCTCATTATCAGCCCGCTGTCCTTGGCCGGCCCTGCAGATCGACATATTGCACGCCGCGCTCCGCCGTCCGCGCCCATTCGCTATCGCTATCGAGTTCGAGATAGCGGCTCCACCATCGCCGCGCCTCAGCGAGAGCGCCGTCATCGAATTCGAGTTTCGCCAGATTGAAGACAGCGTCGGCATAGTCGCTGTCAAGCTCGATCGCCTTCTTCAGATGCCTGCGCGCCGCGTCGATCCGCCCCCTTTCACTCATCAGCCCGCCAAGGTTGAACCAGGCCTCGACGAAGGAGGGATCGAGCTTGATCGCGCGGGCATAGTCATGCGCGGCGTCCAGCTCCCGTCCCGCCGCCTTCAGGCAATTGGCGCGGTTGAAAGCCGCGACAGAATCCGTCCGGTCCATCGCGAGATAGCGCTGATAGAAGGCGGCAGCCTCCTCGAAGTCGCCATTCGCTTCCGCCTCCTCGGCCCTATCAAAGAGGTCTTCCAAGGCGGCATCGTCGGGCGTGCCGAGATCGAAGAGCAATTGCCCATTCAGCTCGCTCAGTCCCTCGGCGCTCCGGGCATAGATCGCATCGCTACCGCCGTGATGCAGCGAAAGCGCCGTCAAAGAAGCGACCTGTCCCGAACGGTGAACGGACCTTGCGATCGTGCTCCAGCTTGCACCGCTGGCTATCAACACGGCATATTTCCTGGCGAGGATCAGGTCGCGGAACGAATAGGGCTCGCTGTCATGTTCGAAGGCATCAAACAGGGAAAGCAGGTCGAAGACCCGCGGAGAAAGCCTGGCCTGATCGACCAGCGACTGGCGCGTGAGCGCTGACGCCACTGGCACCGACATCAGGCCCAGGAGGCGAAGAAAGCCGTTCTCGCTGATAGGCCAGCGCCCGGCCGCAAGTTCGGCGCCGAAACGGGCTTCGATCTCCGCTTCGCTCGATTTCGCAAGCAGGCTGCGGCCGAATACCAGATAGGTCGTTTGGCGCGTGACGCCACGGCGCAAGTGGCCGTGCTGGCGTTCGACCTCCCGCGCCACAAGCCGGCGCGGGAAGGCCGCAAGCGACCCGACGATACCAAATGTCTGGCCTGCAACCACCATCAGGCTTTCTTCTTCGCCGCCGGTTTTGCGGACGTACGCTTGGCAGGGGCAGCCGCCTTGGCAGTTTCCTTTGCCGCTGGTTCGGCCTTGGTCTTGCTCTTTGCCGGCGGCTTCGACTGCGACAGGCTCGCCTTCAGGGCATCCATGAGATTGATGACGTTGCCGCGTTCGGGCGCTGCAGCAATGATCGGCTTATGGCCTTTGAGCTTCTCGCGGATCATCTTCATCAGCGCGATCTCGTAACGGTCCTCGTAGTTCTTCGGATCGAAGACCGTCATCTTCTGCTGGATCAGCGCTTCGGCAAGCTGCAGCATTTCCGGATCGGGATGTCCGACCGGAACGTTGCCAAAATATTCAGCAGTCCCACGCACTTCGCTCGGGTTTCTCAGCGTACACACGAACATGCCGGTTTCACGCGCGCCGATGGTCACGACGCGTTCGCGGCTCGAAAGCACGAGGCGCGCAATCGCCACCTTGCCGCTTTTTTTCAGCGCTTCGCGCAGCACGACGAAGGTTTCCTCCGCCATCGCGCCGTCGGGGGCGAGATAATAGGGCGCGTCCTGGTAAATCACGTCGACAGAGCCTTCATCGACGAAGGCCTCGATGTTCATCGTATGATTGGACTCGATCCTGACGCTGTCGAGATCGCTGTCCTCGATGATGATGTATTTCTTGTCTTCGTATTCATAACCCTTGACCAGATCCGAGCGCTCGACGAGGCCGAGCTCGGGGTCGACCGGCTTCATGTTGATCCGGTTATGGGTGTCCTTGTGCAGCTGATTGAAGCTGATGCGTTCGCTCGAACTGGTCGCCGGATAGAGCCTGACGGGGCAACTGACGAGACTGAGTTTCAGATAACCTTTCCAACTTGCCCTGGGCGCCATTGATGTCTCCTACGCGGCCAAACGCATTACGTCCTCGTTTCGGACAGAAGCGGCAAATCCTTCGCGAAGTCGTCGATATCGGCCCAAGGATCGCCAAAAGTATCCAGAAGTCCAGGCAGCGAAGAATAGTTCAAATCCTCCGGAGCGTCGATAGTCTCCAGATCAGGCCAGTTGAGTGGCGTCGAGGCGGGCAGATTCGTGCGTGCACGCAAGGAATAGGGTGCGGCCGCCGTGTGGCTGCGGGCATTACGGTGGAAGTCGATGAATATCCGCTTGATGCGGTTTTCCTTACCCATCGTTGTGGTGAAGGTCTGGGGCGCGGTCGCCGCCAGACGCGTCGCTATTGCGCTCGTCGCCTGGTGCGTCTTCTTCCAGTCGAGTTTCGGTTTCACCGGCACGACGATATGGATGCCGCTGCCGCCGGACGTCTTCACGAAGGGAACGAGGCCCAGCGCCTCAAGTTCTCCACGAATATGGACTGCGGCCTCGACCACGTCGCGCCAGGCGATGCCCTGCCCGGGATCAAGATCGAACACGACGCGATCGGGTTTCTCCAGCCTTGCGCGCTTCGTGCCCCAGGCATGAAGCTCGATGACGCCGAACTGCGCCAGGGCCAGATAACCCTTCGTGCCTTCGATCGAGAGGAAGGACTTGCTCTCACCTTCCGAATTGGTCGACGTGAAGCTGACGATCGAAGGTGGCATGCCGGTAAAGGGATGGCGCTGGAAGAAACAGTCCGCGTGTTTTCCGGTAGGACAACGAAAGAGCGAGACCGGCCGCCCGAGAATGTGCGGCAGCATGAAGTCGCCGACTAGCGCGTAGTAGACGGCAACGTCGAGTTTGGTCGGCCCGGATTTGCCGAACACCCGGCGGCCTGCGTTGGTCACCTGGATGCTTGCAAGATCCGCATCCGTGATCAGCCGCTTGCGCGGCGCCCGTGCCGGCGCCGAAAGCTCGACATCGCGTAGTCCCTTGAACACGGCGTGACGCAGGAGATTGTCGGTCGTCCGGTTGGAGTAGTGGACGCGAGCGCTCAGCACCGGGCGAACCCAGGCGATTTCCCTTGGCGCGCCATCGAGCGCGGTGGCATCGCCGCGCAGCGCCTCCAGCCGGATGAGCAACTGCTTGGCCGTTTCCGCATCGAAACCGGTACCGACCTTGCCTCGATAGTGAAGTTCGCCCTCCTCCCACTCGCCGAGAGCGAGGGAAGCAAGGCCTTCAGCTGCCTGCGAGGTCGTGTAGCCGGCGATCACGAAATCACCGAACTGAAGCGCCTTCGTCTTGGTCCAGGTCTGCGTGCGGCCGCTCCGATAGAGTGCCGAAGCGCGCTTCGAGACGATCCCTTCCAGCCCCAGCTCTGAAGCCTGGTCGTAAAGCCCACGCCCATCACCTTCGACATGGTCGCTGTACTGGATGGCCGAGCGACTGGACACCTGCCCTTCGAGCAGTTGGGCCAGCAGCGCCTTGCGTCTTTCCAGCCCGACCTCGGTCAAGTTCCACCCGTCGAGATAGAGGATATCAAAAGCATAAAAGACGAGCTTGCTGTCGACGCCGGTCGAAAGCGCGTCCTGCAAGAGCCCGAAGCGGCTGATCCCCTTGTCGTCGAGCACGACGATCTCGCCATCGATGATCGCTTCGTGGCAGGGCAGCTTCCGAAATGCATCCGGCAGATCGCCATAACGCTTCGTCCAGTCCAGCCCGCTGCGGGTGCTCAGCCTAATATTGCCATCCGAGATATCCGCCATGGTGCGATAGCCGTCGAACTTGATCTCGTGCAGCCAGACCTCCTTGCCCGGCAGGCCGCCCGGCGGTTTCGGTGTCGGGCTGGCAAGCTGCGGCTCGATGCGCAGCGGCTTCGGGCCTTTCACGGCGCCCGCCAAGGCGCCGGGTTTGAGAACGGCCCGTTTCGACGGTTTCTTCGGCTGTTCGACCAGTTCTTCAATCCGCCGTCCGCTTTTCACGCTTTCGGGGCGCGTTTCCAGGATGTCGACGTCAGGGCTCGCTGCAAGGTCGTGTTCCTTGAAAAGCAACCAGTTACGCTGGTCTTCCTCGTCCGATTTCGATTTCAGCCGTGTCAGCATCCAGCCGCCATTGAGCTTCTCGCCGGCCAGTCGAAACTTGAAGGCCCCGGTCCTCAGGCTCTTTTCGATATCGTCCATCGGCGCCCACACGCCGGTATCCCAGACGATCATCGGCCCGCCGCCATATTCGCCTTCCGGAATGACACCCTCGAAATCGATATAGTCGAGCGGATGATCTTCGGTCTCGACCGCCAGGCGCTTGTCGGCCGGGTTGAGCGACGGCCCCTTGGGAACCGCCCAGCTTTTCAGCACGTCGCCGACCTGAAGCCTCAGATCATAGTGATCGGCGGTGGCATGATGCTTGTGCACGACGAAACGATTGCCCTCCCCGCCGGTTCTCCCGGCAGGCTCCGGCGTCCTGGAAAAGTCCCGCTTGGCGCGGTAGGTCGTGAGCTTCGACGTCGCCATATCGCAAAACTAGGGCGTGTTCGCAAAGGCCGCAATATCCGGTCAAGGGCACGGGGAACGCCGCCACCATCCGAATGCCCACTTCGGAAAACGTTTGCTTTCCCGCGTGATGACGACTAGAAATCACCAAGGAATTTGGAAAGTCGCAATGGTCGAAAAGCAGAAATCACCACGTTCCCGCGGCCGCCCGCAGGTCCGCTCCGACGACGAGACGCGGCAGGTGATCATCCTCGCCGCCGAAAGGCAATTCTGCGACCTCGGTTACGAGACCGCCAACATCAACGTCATCGCCCAGAATTCCGGCGTCTCCACCAAGACGCTCTATCGCCTCTTTCCGACCAAGGCCGATCTCTTCGAACGCGTCATCTCCCTCAGGATCGCCGAGTTCGTGCTCGAAGCCGATGAGGAGCACCTTGACGCCGTGAGCGTGAAGACCGGTCTCGTACGGCTGCTCGCCGCCTATGGCCACCTTGTGCTGGCCTCAGACACAATCGCTATCATCCGCCTGGTGCTCGCAGAGGCGGAGCGCTTTCCAGAGATCGCCGCCACCTTCTGGGAGCGGGCGATCGAGCGGACAAACGCAACGCTGGAGCGCTGGCTGAGGGCACAGTCGGTTCACGGCCGCCTCGCAATCGACGATCCCCATATGGCGGCAGGAATGCTGCGCGGCATGATGGCGATGGAGCCGCAACGCGCCGTCATGATGGGCCGCATCCGCGACATCGATGAAGCGACGATCATGGCGCGCGCGGAGCGTTGCGCAGAAATCTTTCTCAATGGCGCACTATCGAGATAGGTTCACAAGCCAAACTTCGGCATTGTCATCCAAACGTCATCAAACTGTAACATCGGACCGTATAACTCTCCGCGCGGGAGCTCTCCCGCCGGGCGCATGAGGCGTCGCGACCAGCCCTTCGGCATGGCCCCTCTTCCCCTCGCACGTCCGGTGATTGTCATGCGTTTGTCCGCGAAGCTACCCCTCGCAGCGGCGGCTCTGGCTGCCTTCTCCATTGCTGCAACCAGCCTTGCCAGCCTGAAGGTGAGTGGCGACCTGTCGTCACGCGCGGCGATCGAGAAGCTGGAGGCGCTTGCCGACGCCCGCCGAAACGAGCTTCGCCATTACCTCACCACCGTGGAAAACGATCTGCGCAATCTGCAGGTTCAAAAATCAGTATCGAGGGCGCTCAGCGACCTGAATGGCGCGGTCGCAAAGTTCGGCGACAAGGCCGAGAGCGAATTGCAACGCCGCTACCTGACCGAAAACCCCAACGCCGAAGACAAGCGTGCGCTCTACAGCACCGCCGGCGTCGACGACTATTTGCTGCCGTCACCGCCTTGCGCAACTGGACGCTCGCAACCGCGCTCGCCGTCCTTGCGGCAGCGCTGGTGATCTCCATCTGGTATTCGYGCCGGCTGACGCGCCCGATCACCGGCCTTGTTTGTGACATGAGCCAGCTCGCCGATGGCGACACGACGATCTTCGGCGTCGGCCGCAACCGCAAGGACGAGATCGGTGACATGGCCCGCTCCGTCCTCGTCTTCCGTGATGCGCTTCTAGACCGCGCCCGCCTTGAAACCGAGGCTGCGGAGACGCGCACCATGATCGAAGGGGAGCGGCAGACCCGCGAGGCGAGCCAGTCCGAGGTATCGCGCCAGATCAACGAGGCGGTAGAGATGCTGGCGTCTGGGCTCGAACGGTTGTCTCATGGTGATCTGACTGCCCGCATCGACCGACCCTTCGGCGCCGGATTCGACCGCCTGCGCTCGGACTTCAACCTCTCGCTGGAGAGCCTGGCCGTCACGCTTGGCGACGTGAAGGCAAGAAGCGCTGACATCGACGGCGAGACCGGCGAGATGCGCGACGCCATCGGGCAGCTCGCCAAGCGCACCGAACATCAGGCGGCAACGCTGGAGGAAGCGACCGCGGCGCTGAGCGCTATCACTGCCACCATCGGCCGCACCGCCGAGCACGCCACATCGGCCACGACGATCGCGGCTGCCGCCAAGGCAAGCTCCGATCGCTCGGGCCAGGTGGTGATGAATGCCGTCAGCGCCATGGCCCAGATCGAGAAGGGATCGGTCGCGATCTCCCAGATCATCGGCACGATCAACGATATCGCGTTCCAGACCAATCTCCTGGCGCTGAATGCTGGCGTCGAAGCGGCCCGTGCAGGCGAAGCGGGAAAGGGTTTTGCAGTCGTCGCCCACGAGGTGCGGGAGCTGGCGCAGAAATCGGCGCTGGCCGCACGGGAGATCAAGGCGATCATCACGACTTCAACCGAAGAAGTGACGAAGGGGGTTACGCTGGTGCGGGCAGCCGGCGACGCGCTCGACGAGATCTCCGGCCAGATCCATGCGATCAACGAGCAGACGCAGCAGATTGCCGGCGATGCGCGCGACCAGGCAACCGACCTGCAGCACATCAACCAGACGATGCTGTCGTTGGACGCTGTGACCCAGCAGAACAATGCGATGGTCGAAGACAGCACGGCCATGACCCATCGGCTTTCAAGCCAGGCGTCAGGCCTGTTCGATCTGGTCGAGCGCTTCCGCACGACATCCGGCGTGAGGCAGGAGACGGAGGCCGATGCGCGTCTCCGCCGGATCGCCTGACACCGATGCGGCTACGCGCCGTCGCGGTTCGCATGGGAAGGCGATGTCAGCTCGCCATGGCGAGCGCCACAGCGTCGGCGCCAGCTGGGAAATGGAGCTGGGCGGACAGGTCGTTGGCCGCCCGCCACACAGCCTCGGCGACGTCTGCCTCCGTCGTCACCAAAGGCGGTGCGGCAAACTGCGCGAAGATGGGCGCTGCGAACTCGGCATAGGCCTCGGGGATCAGGTCCTCGACACGCAGAGTCGTGTTGTGGGCGAAGCGGGTCGTCGGCGCATAGCCCGGCTCCACCAGCTTGACGCAGACGTTGAACGGCGCCAGCTCGTGAGCAAGCGAACCGGTGAAGCCGCTGATCGCCGTCTTGCTGGCAGTATAGGCCGCGGCCAACGGCATCGAGGCAAGTGTCACACTGGAGGTGACGTTGACGACCACGCCCGACCGACGGGCGCGGAATTGCGGTATCACCGCCTGCGTCATTGCCATCACGCCGAAGGTATTGGTGTCGAAAACCTTGCGGACATGAGACATCGGCGTCACCTCGAAGGCACCCACGACGCCGACGCCGGCATTGTTGACCAGCGCGTCGATCGGGCCGCTTTCCTCGATCGCAGCCGCAATGCTGTCGGGATCGGTGACATCGAGGGCCAGGACACGCAACCGGTCGGCGCTCGGAAGGACGTCTCGCCGCGGCGTGCGCATCGTGGCGATCACGTTCCAGCCTTCGGCATGAAAGCGCCGGGCCGTTTCCAGCCCGTAGCCGGAGGAGCAGCCAGTAATCAGTACGGTCTTCATCGCGACTTCCTGTCCGTTGTTTCGATGGATAAGGGATATTCCCGCGAATGCGGACGATCTACGGCTTGAAGTCCTGATTTCATTTGCTATCGTCTTGATATGATCGATCCGCTCTCGCAGCTCATTCAACTTCTCCGCCCGCGCACGGTCTTCACCAAGGGCATCAGCGGCGCAGGCCGCTGGGCGGTGCGCTATGCCGACTTCGGACAGCCAAGCTTCTGCACGGTGGTCGAGGGCGCCTGCCGGCTCGCCGTCGATGGCGAGACAGCCGTCACGCTGGAGGCAGGCGACTTCGTGCTGCTGCCGACCACACCGGGCTTCACGCTCTCGGGATTCGAGCCGGTTCAGCCGACTTTCATCGATCCGAAAGTGACCCCGGCTCCGACGGATGAGGTTCGCCACGGCAGGCAAGACGGCGAACCGGACGTGCGCCTGCTCGGCGGCTATTTCGTCCTCGACTCGCCCGATGCCGGGCTGCTGGTTTCACTACTGCCGACATTGATGCATCTGCGCGGGATCGATCGACTTTCGACGCTCGTACGTCTGGTGGGCGAAGAGGCGCGCGAAGATCGCCCGGGACGGGACCTGGTTCTGGCGCGGCTTGTGGAAGTGATGCTCGTGGAGGCACTTCGCTCGATCCAGGGCGAAAGTGCAACACCCGGCCTGCTGCGCGGTCTGGGAGACCCGCGGCTGGCGGCGGCCATTCGCCGGATCCACGCCGATCCGGCCCATGCCTGGACCGTGGCGGAACTCGCGGGCCAAGCAGCGCTCTCCCGCTCCGTCTTCTTCGAGCGCTTCACCCGTGCCGTCGGCGTGCCGCCGATGGAATATTTGCTGGTCTGGCGCATGGCGCTCGCCAAGGACCTGCTGCGGCAACGCGATGCCGATCTCGCCGCGATCGCCGAACGCGTCGGCTACAGTTCCGCCAGCACTTTCAGCACCGCCTTCAGCCGCCATGTCGGCCAACCGCCGAGCCGTTATGCGCGTGTGGCTGCCGCCTAGGGCGACCACACCTTGTCTTTCGTGAGAAATCCCTCAAATGCCTTAATCGGTCACATTTACACCCCGCTCGGTCGGCTATAGAGAGGTTTACCACCAACAGCGAACCTTAACCCCATGCTCCGACGCCTCTATGATTGGACGATGTCGCTCGCGACACGAGAGACCGCCATCGTGTGGCTTGGCATCATTGCCTTTGTCGAAAGCTCGATCTTTCCGGTCCCCGCCGATCTGCTCCTCATCCCCATGGCGCTGGCGCGCCCGGAACGGGCATGGCGCTACGCGCTGGTCGCCACCGTTGCCTCGGTGCTTGGCGGTATCGCCGGCTGGTATCTCGGCCACTACGCCTTCGATACGCTGGCAAGGCCGCTTCTGGAGTTCTACGGCAAGCTCGATACGTTCGAGCATCTGAAAGCGTCGGTTGACTCCGAAATGCTGGCGTTGCTGCTCGTGACTTCGGGTCTGGCGCATCTGCCGCCGATCAAGGTCGTAACCATCCTCTCGGGCGCGGCCAACATTAACCTCGGCTTCTTCATCGTATCGGCGATCGTTGCGCGCGGTGCACGCTTCTTCCTGCTCGCATGGCTCTTGCGCCGCTTCGGCGAGGAAATCCGTGACTTTCTCGAGCGGCGGCTCGGCGCATTGGCCGGCGGGGCGGCGGCGGTGCTGATCTGCCTTTTCGCCGCCCACCGCCTTTTCTACTGATCGATTCCCGCCCGCCTCTTCTCGAAGGCATCGAAGGGCGGGCAACGGCCTTCCCTAACCGGCAGTGGGCAGGGAGAGTGGCGCCAGCGTCCGCATCCCACGGCCCTTCGGATCGTTTTCGGGGGCCTTGCGGCAGGCGTAGTCCTGCGCTTCCTGAAGCTTTGCAAGCGCGCCGTCATAGTCGATCAGGGTCGGCCGCCCGCCGCTGACGACACAGGTACCATCGACATAGACCCGGTCGATCGCCCGCTCGGCGGCGCAATGCAGGAGACTGCGCAGCGGATCGTAGACCGGCTGCATCGCATGGTGGCGAAGATCGACCACGAGGAAGTCCGCCTTGGAGCCGACGGCGATGCGACCGATATCATCGCGGCCGAGCGCCCGCGCGCCGGCGATGGTCGCGGCTTCCAGAATGTCGCCGGTCGTCACGTCGAAGACGGACTTGCCGGACAACCGTGCACAGATCATCGCCTGGCGCATTTCTTCCAGCATATTGAAGGGGTAACTGTCCGTTCCCAAGGCGACGTTGACGCCCGCACGCCGATAGCGGCCGACCGATTCCAACGCCATGCCACTCCGCGAGAAAGTGACCGGGCAGTGGGCGACGGTGGTCTGGCGATCGGCCAGGAGACGCAGGTCGACTTCCGTGCGCTGCCGCGTCCAGGAGTGGCTGTCGACGAAGATGCAATGGCCAAGGATCAGGTCCTTGCCGAGCAAGCCCAGGCTTTCGAGATATTGAACCGCCGTCAGCCCGTGCCGACGCAGGAGCTCCTCGTGCTCAGCCATGGTCTGCGCCGCGTGGATGGTGACCGGAACGCCGCGCTTGCGCGCCGCTGCCACCGCATCTTGCAACAGTTCCGGCGAGCAGGTCTCAATCTGCGACGGTGCCACGACGCCGCCGAGGCGGCCCGAGGGGTGGGCAGTCGCCGTATCGACGACCTCCAGAGCGCGCTGAAAGGCATCGCGTCCGCGCGCCTTGTCCCAACGGAAGTCGAGACGGTGGCCGTCTTCCACATGCCACCGTGCCTCGCGGAAGCCCGGCGCGACGAAGGCACGCGCGCCGCTTCGCGCGAGCGTCGGCAGCCAGCTTTCGTGCGGGCCTGCAATATCGAGCAGCGTGGTGACGCCGCTGCGCATCAGGTCGCCAACCATGACGGTCAGCGACGCCTCGATCGCGTCGTCATCGATCTCCAGAAGGTTGGAGTATTCGTAGAGCGCATTGCCCCAAAGGGCCGCCGTGCCCATGTCCTCGAAAATGCCCTTGGAAATCGGCTCCTCGCCGGAATGGCAATGGACGTTGACGAAACCCGGCATGATCATCCGGTCGCGGCCGGAACTCTCGCTGTGGTACTGCCCGTCATAGCGACCGCCGACATGGACAAAGCCTTTGTCGTCGTAGGCGATGTCGACGTCGTGCAGGTAGACGTGCCCGTTACGCTCGCTGTCGAAGGCGACGAGAGTGTGCACATTGCGGATGACGTGAATCTCTTTAGTCATGCGTGGTCCTGAAGTATCGTTCGAGGAAACGGCTGTAAGCTCCCATGAGAGCACTGAAAACGAAGTAGACGACGGCCGCGAAGACATAGCCTTCCAGCACCGCGATACCCTGCCATTCCGGATCGCGCATGGCGGTGCGGACGGTGTCGAGGAAGTCGAGCAGGCCGACGATGGTTACCAGCGTCGTGTCCTGGAAGAAGCCGATGAAAAGGCTGACGAGCGGCGGGATGACCTTCTTCAGCGCCTGCGGCAGCACGATCTTGCGCATGATCTGCCAATAGTGGAGGCCCAGCGAATGTCCGGCCTCCACCTGCCCATTGGGCACCGCCTGCAAGCCGCCACGAACGATCTCGGCGATATAGGCGGCGGCGAAGAGGATGATTGCCACCTGTGCGCGGATGAGCTTGTCGACGGTGATGCCGTTGGGCATGAACAGCGGCAGCATGACCGTTGCCATGAACAGGATGCTGATCAGCGGCACGCCGCGCACGATCTCGATGAAGCTCACCCCCAGGATACGGATTGCCGGAAGGCTGGAGGCCCGGGCGAGCGCCAGCGCGATCCCGAGCGGCAGCGCACAGGCAAGCCCGATGAAGGAGAGCATGAACGAGAGCGGCAGGCCGCCCCATTGCGTCGTTGGCACGACCGTCAGGCCAAAGTACCCGCCCGCCATCAACACATAGAGCACGGGGAGGACGACCGCGATCCAGGCGATCAACAGGGCCCGTCCCCAGACCCTGGGGACCATGGAAACGATGCAGGCTCCGAGAAACAGGAGCATCGCCGTCAGCGGCCGCCATTGCTCCTCGAAGGGATAGAAGCCGAAAAAGATGTAGCGCATCTTCGCTGACAGAAACGGCCAGCAGGCACCGATCGTCACCTTGCACTCCGCCGGCGTGCCGACAAAGGTGGCGTCGATGAACAGCCAGCCGATCGCAAGCTTGGCGAGCGCGAAGATCGTTCCAAGGCACAGGATGGTGATCAGCGCGTTGCCCGGCGTTCCGAAGTAAGCGCTAAGCCAGCGGCCCTTCGGGGCCGGTGGCGCTTCGCGCTGGGATGCAAGCGACGGATCGCCGATGAGGGTATCGATCTGTGTCATGGCTCAGCGCTCCCTCAGCGCGACCTTGGCGTTGTACCAGTTCATCACCAAAGAGATGAGGATCGACAAACCGAGATAGACACCCATGAAGATGGCAATGGATTCAATCGCCTGGCCGGTCTGGTTCATGATCGTGTTCGAGACCATCACCAAGTCGGGATAGCCGATGGCGATCGCGAGCGAGCTGTTCTTGAAGACGGTCAGATAGGTGTTCGTCAGCGGTGGGATAATGATTCTGAGCGCCTGCGGCAGGATCACCAGCTTCAGTGTGCGTGCGCGGGACAGGCCAAGCGCCGTCGAGGCCTCCCATTGTCCCTTGCTGACCGCCTGGATGCCGGCCCGGACGATCTCCGCGACGTTTGCCGATACGCTCAGCGTCAACCCGAGGAGAAGCGCCACGAACTCCGGACGCAGGTGATAGCCGCCGCTCAGGCGAAACCGGCCGAGTTCAGGCACGTCCCAGGTGACGGAAATGTTGGCGAGCAGCAATACCGCCACGAGCGGCAGAAGAAATGCGATCGTCGCGATCAAGGCGACCGGTCTGTCCTTGCCGCTAACGACGCGCTGGCGGCCGAGCATCCGGGCAACGAAAGTGGCCGCAACGATGCCGACGAGGAATGCCGTAACCAGTGCCGCAAACCCACTTTCCCAATGCAGCGCGGGCATGACCAGGCCACTATTCGACAGGAATACGCCCGGAAGCATCTGGATCGCCTGTTTGACCGGCGGAAACGTGGAGATGATCAGCGAGTACCAGAGCAGCAGATAGAGCAGCAGCGGCACGTTGCGGAGCGCTTCCACATAGGCAAGCATCAGCCGCGAAAGAACAGGATTGTGCGACAACCGCCCGATGCCGACGAGCAGGCCGAGAATGGTGCCGAGGATCGCCGCGAGCAACGAGACCTTGACCGTGTTGGCGATGCCGACAAGGATCGCACGACCGATCGTATCGGTCGGTTCGTAGGTGATCGCGGTTTCCGTAATGACGAAGCCGGCCTGGCGCGCCAGGAAGCCGAAACCGGTCGCGATGTCCTGCTTGGCAAGATTGGCGCTCGCGGTGCTGAACATCACCCAGGCGACGAGCAAGACGAGGCCGACGGCGATCACTTGATAGAGATAGGCGCGAATGCGCGCGTCATAAAACAGGGGCATCGGCACCCGTCCCTTGGAGCATGATGATCTTGGGTCGGCGCGACCCAAAATCATAAACCTGATCGATTTTCATCGTTTAGAGCGGGGTGCGGGCGGAAAACCGCGCGCACTTTCCTCATCCCGCCCAGGGCAGAATGGGGAGAGGTGGGCCCGCACCGAAGCGCGGGCCCGTCAATCCTCAACGGAACGGCGGTGCGTAGAGCAGGCCACCTTCGCTCCAGCGCGTGTTCGGACCGCGCGTCAGGCCAAGCGCAGTCTTGGTGCCGAGGTTGCGCTCGAACACTTCACCGTAGTTACCGACGCCCTTGATGATGTTGTAACCCCACTTGTTGTCGAGGTTCAGCATCTTGCCGAGTTCTTCGTTGACGCCGAGCATGCGCTGGATCTCCGGATCCTCGCTCTTGGCCATCTCGTCGACGTTCGCCTGGGTGATGCCGCGCTCTTCGGCCGCCATCAGCATCCAGGCGGACCAGGATACGATGTCACGCCAATTGGAGTCGTTCTGGCGAACGGCCGGCGCCAACGGCTCCTTGGAGATGGTTTCCGGCAGGACGACGTAGTCGTCCGGGTTGTTGGCGACGGCGCGGATCGAAGCAAGGTCCGAACGGTCGGACGAGATCGCTTCGCAACGGCCGGAGAAGAAGGCATTGCGGTTTTCGTCCGGGTTTTCGAAGACGACCAGCTCGAACTTGCCGCCGATCGTGCGGAAGAAGTCGCTGAGGTTCTGTGCGGTCGTGGTGCCCGGCAGCGTGCAGATCGCCGCATCGGTCAGTTCCTTGGCGCTGTTGACGCCGAGCGACTTCGGCACCATCAGCCCCTGGCCGTCGTAAAACACGGTCGGGCCGAAATCGAGCCCGAGCGACGTTTCGCGCGAAAAGGTCATGGTCGTCTGGCGCGACAGCATGTCGATTTCGCCGGACTGAAGCGCCTGAAAGCGCGTGTTGATGTTGGTCAGAACGAAATCGACTTTCTCCGGATCGCCGAAGACAGCGGCGGCCACGGCGCGGCAGACGTCGACGTCGAAGCCTTCCATGTGGCCCTTGGCATCAGCGGTGGCAAAGCCCGGCGTGCTCATCGAGACGCCGCAGATCAGCTTGCCGCGCGCCTTGACCGTTTCGAGCGTCGTCGCCGCGTTCGCAGACGTTGCCGCCACAAGTCCGACCGCAATGCCCGCGACCGTCGCGCAGAGCTGCAGAATCCTGCTTTTCATGAGTTCCCTCCCATTGGCTGTCCTCGTTTTCGCCTGCCCAGGTCGCGCGATCCTCTTCGCACGCCTCCTCCTGAACCGGCCGGCACCGACGTTGTTTTTCAGCGCCAACAATTGCATACGACAAGAGAATACAAACATCAACATTATTGTATACAATATTGACGACCATGTGGACGGGAGCTATCGAGGATATTGGACATGTTCGGCCGGTCCTCGATCGGCCCGTTGAGGGGAGGCAACCTTGTCTGAGAAGTCGAGCCGCAGCGACGTCGTCTACAAGCTCCTGCGCCAGGCGATCCTGGAGCAGGCCTTGAAGCCGGGCACGAAGCTTTCCGAAGACACTATCGCCGATCACTTTAAGGTCAGCCGTACCAGCGTTCGCGCGGCCCTGGTCAGGCTGAACGCCGAGGGCATTGTCGATCTGAGAGCCAACAAGGGCGCTTGCGTAGCGGAGCCGACGCTTGAGGAAGCCCGCGATATCTTCGCGCTGAGACGCATGCTGGAGGCAGAGGTGATCCGGCGGCTGGTGGCCGACCTCGGCAGCGCCGACGTCAAGCGGCTGGAGCAGCACGTGAAGGAGGAAGAGGCAGCCCTTTCCGATCACGGCCCGCTGTCGATCCGGCTCGCGGGCGAGTTCCATATTCTGCTCGCCGAACTCACGGGCTCGCAGGCGCTGACGCGCTTTGTCCGGGAAATCGTCTCGCGCTGCTCATTGATCCTTGCGCGTTTCGCCCGACTGCATTCGCCGGAGTGCGCCGTCGACGAACATGTGCGCATCATCCGCGCGCTGCAGTCGCGCGACACCGCCATGGCGGAACGGATCATGCTCGAGCATCTTGATGCGGTCGAGCTGCGCGCCGAACTCGATGTAAACAAAGCCGAGCCGGATATCTCCGCCATTCTGCAACGTTACGCCCGCAAGGGTTGATCCCGCCCATCGCCGCCAGCGGTCGAAGACACGACGTTCTTCAGTCAATCTGCGGCACCAACTGTCGCGCCGCAAGAATCCAGGCGCGATATCTGCCTCCAATATCCTGCAACGATACCGGTGCGCCGGGCGGGTCTTACAAGGGAGGGAGTGAGCCATGCCAAGAGAACTGGAATTCATGAGCCAACAGGTAGCCGCAGGAAGGCTGTCGAGACGGGAGTTTCTCGGGCGCGCAGCAGCGCTCGGCGTGACCGTCGCCTCGGCGAACCTGCTGCTCGGGCAGGCGGCCCGTGCGGCCGGGCCGGTCAAAGGGGGGACGCTGAAAGCCGGCCTTGTCGGCGGCGAATCGACGAACAGCCTTGATCCCGCGACCTGGGCGAGCCAGGTCCCCTACACGCTCGGGCGCTGCTGGGGGGAGCAGCTTCTCGAGGTCTCGCCGGCCGGTGAGATCGAGTACCGCCTTGCCGAGTCCTACGAGGCAACGCCCGACGCCAAGACCTGGCGGTTCAAGATCCGCAAGGACGTCACCTTTCACAACGGCAAGGAACTGACCCCGGCCGACGTGGTGGCAACGCTTGAACGTCATGGCGACGCCGATTCCAAGTCGGCCGCCCTGCCCTTCGTCCAGGAATTCGAAACGATCAAGGCCGACGGCGACAGCGTGGTCGTCACGCTGCGGTCACCGAACGCCGACCTGCCCTATGTCGTCAGCGACTACCACCTGATGATCCAGCCGAACGGCGGCAAGGACGACCCGACCGCGGGCATCGGCACCGGCCCTTACAAGGTCGTTTCCAACGAGCCGGGCGTCAAACACATTGCCGAGCGCCACGAGGGCTACTGGGGCTCTGCCGAGCGCGGCCATGCCGACCAGATCGAAATCGCCGTGATCAACGATTCGACCGCGCGCACTGCAGCACTCCAGAGCGGCCAGATCCACATGATCAACCGCATCGAGCCCAAGGTCGTCGCGCTGATCAAGCGCCTGCCGGGCGTCGTCATCCGCAACGTGCCGGGCAAGGGCCACTATGTCTTCATCGCCCACTGCAACACGGCGCCCTTCGACAACAACGATCTCCGGCTGGCGCTGAAATACGCCGTCGACCGCGAAGAGATGGTCGCCAAAGTGCTCGCCGGCTACGGCACCGTCGGCAACGACACGCCGATGATCAAGGGCTACCCGCTCTTCGACAACGACATTGAACAGCGGGTATTCGATCCGGAAAAGGCGAAGTTCCACTACAAGAAGTCCGGCCACAGCGGCGCAGTGCTGCTGCGGACTTCCGATGTCGCCTTCCCCGGCGCGGTCGACGCGGCACAGCTCTTCCAGATGAGCGCCGCCAAGTGCGGGATCACCATCGACCTGAAGCGCGAACCGGGCGACGGCTACTGGTCGGACGTCTGGAACAAGCAGCCCTTCAGCATGTCCTACTGGACCGGGCGGCCGACGCAGGACCAGGTCTATTCCATCGCCTACCTGTCAAAGGCCGAATGGAACGACACGCGCTTCCAGCGCGAAGACTTCGACAAGCTCATCTTTACCGCGCGCGGCGAACTCGACACGACCAAGCGCAAGGCGCTTTATCGCCAGGCCGCCGTGATGCTGCGCGACGAAGGCGGCGTCATCGTGCCGATGTTCAACAACTACATCGACGCGACCAGCGACAAGGTCGGCGGCTGGGTCGATGATCCGAACGGCGAACTGATGGGCGGCCACGCGCTGACGAAGTGCTGGCTCAACGCCTGATCCGGATTGGGCAGAGCCGAAGGTCAGCAACGACCTTCGGCTCGTCTGAAGCGTTCAGAGCGCCTGACGCAGCGACAGCATGCCGTCGCTTGCGAGTTCGACCTCGATGTCATGGTAGCGGGCAAGCGTCAGGTGCGGAGTACCTTCTGCAGCTTCATGGGCGCCGGTGACAACGACGACGTCGGCGCCGGCCGCAATGCCGGCCAAAATGCCGGCGGGCGCGTCTTCGAAGACCAGGCAATCCTCCGGGCGCACGCCCAGACGCTCGGCAGCCATCCGATACCCTTGCGGATCGGGTTTGCCGGCAGAAACATCTTCGCCCGTAATCATCAGCTGCGGCGTCGGGATGCCGGCAGCGGCAAGGCGGCGCACCGCCAGATCGAGCGGCGCCGACGTGACGATCGCCCATTTTTCCGCCGGCAGCGAATTCAGGAAGGCGACGGCACCCGGAATTTCGACGATGCCCTCGACATCGGCGATCTCTGCGAGCGCCAGATCATGGGCTTCCTTTTCCGGGTCGACATCGGCCAGTTCGAGATTGCGGATCGTATCGACAGCGCGCACACCGTGAACGGTCTTTATGAACTCGACCGGATCGATCCCGTTGCGCACCGCCCAGGCGCCCCAGACGCGCTCGACGACGGCCATGGAGTTCAGCAATGTGCCGTCCATATCGAACAGCAGGGCAGCAAAATTCTTCGTGAACACGGATGAAGGCGCGGCGTCCAAGGCAATCCCCTGAGATGGTGAAACGGGCGGCAGCAGACATCGCCCTATGGAGAAGGCACACCTACTACCGGATGGCCTGGCGCACAATGACATTTGCGCCGCATGCGCCAGCGATGTTGCTCAGCTTGCAGCCTGGATTTGCGTTGTCATGAGGAAGTCGATCGGGCCGCCCGGCTGATCGTCATCGAAGACGGCACAGGAGAGCACCCCGCCGAAGACGGCACCGGAATCGACATTGGTGCGGTTGCCGACGGTGCGTGGATTGGCCAGGCTGGGCGTGTGCCCATGGCAGAGATGCTTTCCCCAATATTCGCCGGAATAGTCGTCGGGTCGCCTGATCCACAGGAAGATCTCGTCGCCTTGCTGCTCCAGCGGCAGCGTCTCGTCGATACCCGCATGCACGAAAATGCGGTATCGTTCGACCAGGATCGTCGGCAGTTCCTTGATCCACTTCAGATGCCGCCCGGGAACGACGCCGTTGTAGGAGACCAGCGTCTCTTGGCCGCCGTTCATCAGCCACCAATCAACATCGCTCTCGCCGCTGCTGGCGCCCCATAGCATCTCCTCATGGTTGCCCTTGAGGGTCAGCCAGGTCCAACCGGGCTTGGACGGGCCGGCCATGACCAACTCGACGACACCGCGGCTTTCCGGCCCTCGGTCGATCAGGTCGCCGAGAAAGATCACCCTGCCCGTCGGCGCATAGGCTTCAATCTCGCGCAAAAGCACGCGCAACTGGTCGAGGCAACCATGAATGTCGCCGACTGCGAAGGTGAGTTGCCGGACGGCCATACGTCTACTCTCCACACATACTCCAAGCCCCCCGAACCGAGCCGATCCAAGGGAAAATATCGATAAATCAAAATACTATAGCAAGTCTTTCGTCGAAACGTATGCGCGCGATGTCGATTGAGACAACCGACTCACGTCCAAACGCCCGACAATTTTGCCGATAGTCCGCCGAAATGGCCGAAACTGGGCGGAGGTACGCTTTCGAACGAGGGCGCGAAAGCGCACTCGCCGTCTTCAGGTGGACGGCGGGATTGTCGTTGGCCCCTCAGCGGCGGGAGTGGCCTTTTGCAATCGTCGACGTGGCGATCGATACCGGGTCGCTCGCCGGAAATGTGTCTTCGAGCCCCTCATCGAGTTGCTCTTCCATCACATTCTGGTCGTGGGCCCGACGTGCAGTCGGCAACGCTCCGCGCGTGGACGCCTTCGCACCGCTTACAGACTGAAGCTCTTCGTCTGCGTCCAGCGCTGTTCTGAGCATATCCTTTGCCTTCGCGACCGCATTGAGCCGATTCAAGGAGCCCGCACTGTCCTGCGGGCACATCACGGTCACCACTTCCCCGCCATCGCCGACGAATTCGACGCTGAACCCGGCCCGCCCGGCTCTTTCCGGGGAAACCTGTATACCGACGACGTGCATGCAATCCTCCTGCGAATAGCACCTCGATCCTTCAGACCGATTGGCAAAAGGAGGTCGCCGACCATCCGGACGTATCGAGGACATCTATGCAAGGAAGCGTCGAAACGCGCTTTTGTTCCGTGAGCCGCAGAAAAATCGCGACCGTGGTCGCGATTGTGATCAGAGTGCGCCGGGAGAGATGGCTGGGCGCGCCGTATTGGCCGGCAGGTCCTTGGCGGTATCAGCGGACTGGAATGCCGGGCCACCTGCCGGCTGCTTCCTCGTGCAGTTCGCGAATGCGTCGAGGTCCTGCTTGTAGACCTTGGTCTCGACATTCATCATGCCGAGGACGGTATGGAAGAGATTGTCGTGCGACTTGGGCTGTGCCGTGTCCTTGGCGAGACAGGCCGCGTCGACCCCCATGGCCGCCTGATAGGGCTTCGAGAACCAGGCGACGAAAGGCACCTGCGTCTGTTCGCGTGGGGCGATGGCGTAAGGCGCACCGTGCAGATAGATGCCGTCTTCGCCGAGCGACTCGCCATGGTCGGACATGTAGATCATCGCGCCGGCGACACGGTCCTGATGCTTCTCCAGCAGACGCGCGACGCTTGCCAGCACGTAATCGGTGTAGAGGATCGTATTATCGTAGGCGTTGGTGATCTCGGCGACCGAGCACTTCATCAGCTCCGGCGTGCGGCAATCCGGCGTGAACCGGCGGAACCTTTCAGGGTAGCGCAGATAGTAGGAAGGGCCGTGGCTACCGAGCTGGTGGAGAACGATCACGCTGTTGGAAGTCGTCGCCTGAAGTTTCTTGTCGAGTTCGCCGAGGAAGATTTCATCCAGGCATTCCCCGTTCTTGCAGAGCGGGCTGTTCTTCTGGTTGGTCATGCTGGCGAAATTGATGAGATCGGCAATGCCCTTGCTGCCGGTGTTGTTGTCCCACCAGGTGGTCGCGACGCCTGCACGTGTCAGCACGTTCATCAGATTTTCCGTCGAACGCGCCTTCCAATCGCTGTATTCACTGCGCGGATAGACGGAGAACATGCAAGGTAGCGAGGTCGCCGTTGCGGTCCCGCAGCTCGTGGTGTCGGTATAATTGACGACGCCGAGGGCCTTCAGTTCGGGATTGGTCTCGCGCCCGTAGCCGTTCAAGGAGAAGTTCATTGCCCGTGCGGTCTCGCCGGCAACGACGACGACCACCACCGGCTTGCCGGCCGCCGCAATGCGCGGACCCTGGCGGGCGTCGATGCCAAGGGGCTGCACGACGATGTTGCGCTCCTTGTAGGTCGAAGCGGCATACCGGACGGCCGCCGAGACCGGCCCGGTCGGATTGAACCGCTTCATCAGGTCCTTGTGCTCGCGAATGACGTAGGCGACGTTCGCAAAATTCGCATAGACCAGCCCGCTGCTGACGATGAGACAGGGGATGATCACCGCAAGATTGACGGCCGCATTCGCAAGGAAGGGCCGACGACGGACCTTGAGCCAGATGACGAGAAGTGAAGGCAGCAGACCGTAGAGCAGCAGGTGTATCGCCAGGCTGCCGGTCAAGAGGTGGCCGGCTTCCGCCTGTGTCGTCACGGCCGCATTGCCGATCATGTCCTTGTCGATGATGACGCCGAATGTGTCGATGAAGTAGGAGGCAGACGCCGACACCATGATGAAGAAGATCAACACAGGCTTCATCACATATTTGACGGAAGCCAACGTGAACCCGGCAAAAGTCAGCAGGCAAAGCGCCGCGCTGAAGGATACAAGCGCCACGACGGAATCGTTGAAATAGGCAAACGTATGCGTCCAGAAGGATTTATTGGTGCCAACAAGCAGATAGGCGCTAACGAGCGCGCTCAGAGCGATACCACCAATCTCTGGCCGGCGAATTCTCAAAAATGTCAAAGCAATCGTCTCCAGCCGCAACTGTATCATATCCGAGACGATCGATACAGGCGCAGGCATTTCAGTCGAAGCGGAGACCGCGATACGGCCACCTGTTCAGTCGCAGCCTCCCCCTCACCAGTCGAGATACGACGTGCAACCTGTCCAAACCCCGTCAAGATTGCTCATCGATAGTTTTATGCACGCGGTGGTGGGTATTGCGACCGGGAGTTGGCAGTCCGCGCGAAAGCCCATATGGTCGCCAGCGGCCCCTGTAATATCGAGACGATTCAATGCGCCTGCTCCTGGTTGAAGACAGCCCGCGACTGGTAGAACTGGTCGGAGAAACCATGCGGGACGCTGGCTGGCGCCTCGATTCCGTTTCAACCGTTGCGGACGCCGAAACGGCTATCGCAGGCCGCGAGCACGACCTCGTGCTGCTCGATCTCGGCCTGCCCGACGGCGACGGCCTATCCCTGCTTCGTCGCCTCCGGCACGACTATCCCGGACTGCCGGTGCTGATCATCACTGCCAAGGGATCCGTCGACGAACGCATCGCCGGGCTCGATGCCGGCGCCGACGACTATCTGGTAAAGCCGTTCCATCATCGGGAGCTTCTCTCCCGGTGCCGCGCCATGCTCCGTCGCAACCCACAGGCGGTGCAGCCCGTGCTGGAGGCTGGTGCCTTGCGCTATGATCCGGCGACTGCAGACCTCACCTGCGACGGCACCGTGGTGCCGTTGCCGCCGCGCGAGCGGTCGCTGATGGAAATCCTGATGCGCGAAGTGGGGCGCGTGGTGCCAAAGCGCAAGCTCGAAACGGCGCTTTCCGAATATGGCCAGGAAGTCACGCCCAATGCGCTTGAGCTTGCGGTTTCGCGCGTGCGCAAGCGCCTGCAGCCGCTTGACACCGGCGTGCAGATAGAGACCGTACGCGGTATCGGCTATCTGCTCAGGCGCGCCTCATGAAACCCCGCAATCCGTCGCTGATCGGCATCGTCGCCCGCCGCATCATCGCCTTTTCGCTGGTTGCCATGGCCATCCAGATCGGCGTCGTCCTCGCCGACTACTGGTTCGACGACGAAAAGCTGAGCGTCCTCATGCTCCAGCAGGAAACCGAGAACCTCGCGGCCCATGTTCAAGTCCGCAATGGCGTCGTGACCTATGAACCCAACCATGAGATGCGCGAGCGCTATCAGGACCGCCGTGACGACGATGGCGCGATCTTCCTTCGTATCCGCACGGCCGCGGGCGTCATCGTCTATTCGAACTGCACCAGCGAATGCGCCCAACATTTCCTGCCCGTCGGCGTTGACGCGCCGCAGTTCTGGAAGCGGCTGATCGCCCCAGGCAAACCCTTCAGTGTCGCCGGTGGCCAGACTTTTGAACGGGGCGGCACCACCGTGCTCATCGAACTTGCGATCCTCAACGATCCGAACGGCTTCGTGTATGGGGCTCTGCTGCACGAGATGTTCGATTCCATGATCGTGCCGATGACACTAATGTTCTGCCTTGTCATTGGTGCCACCATCTGGTCCATTCGCAGTGCACTGAAGCCCGTGGCTATGGCGGCCCAGGCAGCCGACGCACTGGACCCGCGCGACGGCAAAGCGCGCCTGCCGGTGACGCGGATGCCGCAGGAGATTGCGCGGCTGGTCACCGCTGTCAACCGCATGCTCACGCGCGTTGCCGATCTCATCCAATCGCAAAAACTGTTCTCGTCCTCGATCGCCCACGAGATCCGGACGCCGGTCTCGATCGCCAAGATGGAGTTGAGCCGCATCAATGACCCCAGGGCCCGCAACGCCGAAAGGGACCTCGACGCTCTGACCCATATTCTGGAGCAGCTCACCTCTCTGGCAAGGGCCGACGCGGTCGATCCCGCCGCCTATCAGCGCACCAGCCTGTCTCAGATCGGAGCCGCAGTTGCCGAAGCCATCGCGCCGTTCGTCTTCGACCACGACAAGTCGCTCGAATTCGTCGACGACGGCACGCCGCCGGTCACGGCTATCCCGGCGCTGGTCGAGAACATGCTGCGCAACCTGATCGAGAACGCCGTCAAGCACAATCCTCCGGGCACGCGCATCATTCTTGCGTGCGGTCCCGGCCCGGTCGTCTCGGTCGAGGACAATGGAAAGGGGCTTGTCGACCTGCCCGAACACCACGAAGACCTCGGCTACGTGAAGAGTTCCGGCCAGCTCGGGCTCGGCTTGAAGATTGTCCGCCGCATCAGCGAGTTGCACCAGGCAACCATCGCGATCGATACCGCCCCGGAGCGCGGTACCAAGATCTCGATAGATTTTTCGGCCGCAGTCTAGGCATCGCCTAACGGCCTGATCTGCCCGACATGCTTCTCCCCTTGTGCGCGCGTTCGGTCGCAGTGAGCGCCAGTCTGCGCCACATGGCAGTTTCACACCAAGCCCTCACGTCGCTCGATCGAGACCGCGGACGCTTCCTTGATCCACCGATTGCCAGGACCGAAAGCGGACTTTAAGACCGCCTTCAAGTTAAAATTCATTCGATTGACTTAATCAATGGAATGACGTAATTTAAAGACATGATGAAGAACAAAACCTCGACCCAAACACCCAAGCAGGACCGCGGCGACGTCACTCGCGAGAAGCTTCTGACGAGTTCCATCGATGTCTTCGGCCGCTACGGCTTCGATGGCGCCAGCACACGCATGCTTGCGGAAACCGCCGGCGTGAACCTGCAGGCGATCCCCTACTATTTCGGCGGCAAGGAAGGCCTCTACATTGCCGCAGCGGAACACCTGGCGTCGATTATCGTCGGCCACGTCGGCGCTCTTAGAAACGTGATCCTCGAGCGCCTTGCCCGCCTCGACGCCAAAGGCCAGGCGATGTCGACCGAAGAAGCCCGCGAGTTGTTGACCCAGATGGCGCAACACATGGTCGCGATCTTTGTCAGCCGGCAGTCCGAGAGCTGGGCGCGTTTCATCATTCGCGAGCAGATGGAGCCGACCGAAGCTTTCGAACGGGTCTATACCAACGTCATGGGTCCGATGATCGGCATGGCCGGCAGATTGGTCGCAACCATCCTCGCTGAGCCGCCGCAATCCGAACATGTCCGCCTGAAGACCCTCTCCTTCGTCGGCAGCATCCTCGTCTTCCGCATGGCCCATGCCGCCATGCTCCGGCAGATGAACTGGCAGGCCGTCGGCTCCGACGAACTCGACATGCTGCGTCGTCACGTCGCCGAACTTGTCGCCGCACTGGGCGGCACGAAGGAGGGGCGGTCATGAACAAGCCCGCAATCGCCCTTCTGTTGCTCGCCGGCGCCGCCGCCGGCGGCTGGTGGTTCGACGTGCCCCAGCGGCTCGGCTGGACCGAGACGATGCGAACCTCTGTGCTTTACGGCAATGTCGATATCCGCCAGGTCTCCTTGGGTTTCCGCGTCAATGGCCGCATCGCGAGCCTCGCGGTCGATGAGGGGGACGCGGTGAAGCCCGGCGATGTCCTTGCAACCCTCGACGCCGTTCCGTTCGAACAGGCAGTCGCGGCAGCCGAAGCCGAACTCGGCGCGCTCAAGGCTAACCTTGCGAAACTGAAGGCGGGCGCTCGACCAACCGAAATCGCCCAGGCCCGTGCCGCCCACGACGAACGCGTCGCCGACCTGCAAAATGCCGACCTCGCCTACGAGCGCGCCCGGCAGTTGCGGCCGAATGGCACAATTTCCCAGGCCAATCTCGACGAGGCGAACGCCAACAGGGCGGCAGCCGCGGCGCGCGCCACGTCCGCCCGCGAGGCGCTGGCGCTCCTCGAAGAAGGGAGCCGGATCGAAGATATCGAGGCGGCTCAGGCACAGGTCCTGGCGGCCGAGGCCAAGCTCGAGAGCGCCCGCACATCGCTTTCGGACACGCGCCTTCTCGCTCCGAATGCTGGGACCGTGCTCTCCCGAGTTCGCGAAGTCGGCGCAATCGTCGCGCCCTCCGACATGGTCTATGTCGTCTCGCTGAACGAACCCGTCTGGGTGCGGGCCTATGTCGCGGAACCGGATCTTGGCCGGGTGCATCCGGGCATGGCCGTCGAGATCACCTCGGACACTGCACCGGAGCGCCCCTACAAGGCCACGGTAGGCTTTATCTCGCCTGTCGCCGAGTTCACCCCGAAGTCAGTGGAAACGCCGGAACTCAGAACCGATCTCGTCTATCGCCTGCGCATCGTCGTCGACAAGCCGGGTCCCGATCTCAGGCAGGGCATGCCGGTGACGGTGCACCTGCCCGAAGCCGCAGAGGCAAAACGATGAGCGACGAAACACCGTTCGTCCGGATCGCGGACGTGGTCAAGCGCTTCGGCTATGCCCCGCCGGCGCTCGACCACATCGACGGCGAAATCCTCGGCGGGCGGATTACCGGGCTCGTCGGCCCTGATGGCGCGGGAAAGACCACGCTCATCCGATTGATGACGGGGCTGATGGCGCCGGACGCCGGCAAGGTCGAGGTTCTCGGCTTTGACACGGTGACCAACGCCGCCGACATCCAGGCGGCGATCGGCTACATGCCGCAGCGCTTCGGCCTCTATGAGGATCTTTCCGTTCAGGAGAACCTGAACCTTTACGCCGATCTGCGCGGCCTGCCGCTCGCCGAGCGTCCGGCGACATTCGACGAGCTGCTCGAATTCACCGACCTTAAGCGCTTCACCGCGCGCCTTGCCGGAAAGCTATCCGGCGGCATGAAGCAGAAGCTTGGCCTCGCCTGCGCGCTGCTGCGCAAGCCCCGTCTGCTCCTCCTCGACGAACCGGGCGTCGGCGTCGATCCGATCTCCCGCCGCGATCTCTGGAAGATGGTCGAGAACCTGACGGCCGAAGGTATCGGCGTCGTCTGGTCGACGGCCTATCTCGACGAAGCCGAGGCCTGTGACAGTGTTCTGCTGCTGAACGAAGGCAAGTTGCTTTTTGCCGGCAGTCCTGCCGAGCTGACCGCGCGCGTCGCCGAACGCGTCTTCAAGGTTTCGGGCATCGCGCATGGGCGGCGCCAGAAGCTCGCGCGCTTTCTCGATGACGACGATGTGGTCGACGGTGTCATCCAGGGTGAAGCGATCCGACTGGTGATGAAGCCCGACACCAAGCCACCGGCACCGGACGATGGCTCGTCGACGCCTGCGGTGACGACCACGCCTCCCCGCTTCGAGGATGCCTTCATCGACATGCTCGGCGGCGGTCCCCGTGGTCGCTCGAAATTGGCGGAAACGCAGACACCTTTCACAGTGGAAGACAGCAAACCCGTCATCGAGGCCCACGGCCTGACGAAACGCTTCGGCGACTTCACCGCAGCCGACGACATCACCTTCGACATTCCACGCGGCCAGATCTTCGGACTTCTCGGCCCCAACGGCGCCGGCAAATCGACGACGTTCAAGATGCTCTGCGGTTTGCTGAAACCCTCGGCCGGCGAAGGCCGCGTTGCCGGCTTTGATCTCCGCCGCGATGCGGCCGAGGCACGCAATCGGCTCGGCTACATGGCGCAGAAGTTCTCGCTCTATGGCGACCTCAGCGTCGCGCAGAACCTCAGTTTCTTCGCCGGTGTCTACGGGCTTTCCGGCACGCGCAAGCGCGAACGCATCCAGCTGATGACCGATATCTTCGCCTTCGGCCGTCTTCTCGACATGTCGGCCAAGGATTTGCCGCTCGGGCTCAAGCAGCGGCTGGCCCTTGCCTGCGCCGTGCTGCATGAGCCGGAAGCACTGTTTCTCGACGAACCTACCTCCGGCGTCGACCCCATCACGCGGCGCGAATTCTGGACCCACATCAACGGGCTGGTCGAAAAGGGCGTCACAGTGCTCGTGACCACGCACTTCATGGACGAGGCCGAGTATTGCGATCGCATCTCCCTCATCTATCGCGGGAAGTCGATCGCGCTCGGCTCACCGGATGAGTTGAAGGCCCAGGTCGCCAGCGACAAGCTTCCGGACCCGACGATGGAGGATGCCTTCATCGCCCTGGTTCAGGGTTCGGAGGAAAAGGAGGCGGCATGAGCGCACAGACCTCAACCATGGAAAGCCGGGCCGCCCGGGCCAGGCGCTTTGCCGCGCTGGTTCGCAAGGAAAGCTACCAGATCGTTCGCGACCCGAGCAGCATCCTGATTGCCTTCGTGCTGCCGATGATTCTGCTCTTTCTCTTCGGCTACGGCGTATCGCTCGACACGACGCAGACCCGCGTCGGGCTCGTCATCGAAGAGGAAGCGCCGCTGACGCGAGATCTCGCCGCCGGTTTTCAGGCGTCGCGCTATTTCAAGGTGACGGTCGGTCGCGACCGACGGGATTTCGAAGAGGATCTGGTGCTCGGCCGCGTGCGCGGCATTGTCGTGATCCCCGCCGGCTTTACGGCGGACTATTCTGCCGGACGCCATCCGACGGTGCAGGTGCTCGTCGATGGTTCCGATCCCAACACCGCCAACTTCGTGCAGAACTACGCGCAGGCGACCCTTGCCAACTGGGAGCGCCAGCGTTTGAGCGAAGGAGCCGGACGACCACCCGCAATTTCGGCCGAGCAGCGCTTCTGGTTCAATCCGGAGCTGGCCAGCCGAAACTTCCTCGTACCCGGATCGATCGCCATCGTCATGACGCTGGTCGGCACACTGCTGACCTCACTTGTCGTTGCCCGCGAATGGGAACGCGGCACGATGGAGGCGATGATGGCCACCCCCGTCTCGGCCGCCGAACTCTTGGCCGGCAAGCTGCTACCCTATTTCATCCTCGGCCTCACCTCGATGACGCTGTGCGTGCTGCTTGCCGTCTTCCTTTTTGGCGTCCCCTTCCGCGGCTCCGTCGCAGCGCTCTATGCGCTGTCGGCAACCTTCCTGATGCCGGCGCTCGGCCAGGGCCTGCTGATCTCGGCGGCGACCAAGAACCAGTTTCTCGCCTCGCAGCTCGCGTTGATCTCAGCCTTCCTGCCGGCGTTCCTGCTCTCCGGATTTCTCTTCGAAATCAACTCGATGCCGAGGGTCATTCAATGGATCACCTTCGTCGTGCCGGCCCGCTATCTGATCCCGAGCCTGCAGACCGTGTTCCTTGCCGGCGACATATGGCCGATGTTCACGCGTGCGATCGCGGTCATGCTCCTGATCGGCTGCGTATTCTTCGCGCTCGCTGCCCGCAGCACCCGCAAGAGGATTGGCTGAGATGTGGTGGACAAGACTGAAGGCGCTGATCGTCAAGGAATTGCTGGCGGTATTGCGCGATCCCAAGGGACGCACGGTGCTGATCGTCCCGCCGATCCTGCAGCTGCTGGTGTTTTCCTATGCCGCAACGCTCGAAGTGACGAATGTCGACGTCATGGTGCTGAACCGCGACAATGGCCACTGGAGCCAGGACCTCGTTGAGGGAATCCAGGGGTCGCCGACTTTCCGCAGCATTCGCTTCACCAACAGCCCCGACGAGGTGCGCGCGGCAATCGACACGCAAACCGTCATTGCCGCGATCGAGATCGGCCCCACCTTCTCGCGCGAGATCGAAGCGAGCCGGCCGGCCGAAGTACAGCTCATCCTCGACGGGCGCCGCTCAAACGCGTCGCAGATCGTTGCCGGCTATCTGAGCCGCATCGTGGGAACGCTTGCCGCCGAAACGCCGGCCGGCAAGCGCATGGCTTCCGGCGCAGTCACCGTCGTCGCGCGTAACTGGTTCAATCCGAACCTCACCTATCAATGGTTCATGGTGCCGAACCTGGTCGCGAGCATAGCGCTTTTGATCGGCCTCATTGTAACCGCGCTGTCGATCGCCCGCGAACGCGAGCTCGGCACTTTCGACCAGCTCATGGTTTCGCCGCTTAGGACACATGAGATCCTGATCGGCAAGCTGATCCCACCAATGATGATTGGCCTCTTCCACATCACCATCTATATCCTGGCGGCAGTCTTCATTTTCGGGGTGCCGTTGCGCGGCTCGCTATTGCTGCTCTATGGCAGCGCGATCTTCTATCTCGCCTCCGTCGTCGGCCTCGGCCTCTTCATTTCGGCCCTTTCGATGACGCAGCAGCAGGCGATCCTCGGCGCCTTCCTTTTCATGGTGCCGGCGATGCTGCTCTCGGGCTTCGCGACGCCGATCGAGAACATGCCCACCTGGCTGCAGCCGATCACCTACATCAACCCGCTACGCTATTTCCTCGTGATCGTGAAGGGTGTGTTCCTCAAGGACATTCCGGCGGTCGAGGTGGCGCGGCAGACGATCCCACTGTTTATGATCGCCATCGTCACCCTCTCGGCCGCCTCCTGGCTCTTCCGCCGTCGACTGGAGTAACCGGAGYAACTCCAGCCAAGGTGCGCAGTGGTTTTCCGGTCGGAGTACGCAATCGGATCCTTCCGACCGGAAACGCTCTATTCCTTCAGGAAGCGCGTGATCGCAGCAATCTCGTTCTGGCGAATGTCATGTCCGCCGGAATGCCACTCCGTGTGCGTTACCGCACCCTGCCCCTGGAAATAGTCGGCCAAGGCCTGCGTCAGCGGCGCCGGGCAGATCGGGTCGCGTTCGCCGGCGGTGATCAGCACGCGACGGCCTTTGAGCGCCGGATTGTCCTTCGGCCGGAATGGGATCAGGGGATGCATGAGCACCACCTTGTCGAAGACGCCTTTTTCGATGAGCACATTGGCGAGAATGTTCGCACCATTGGAATAGCCGAGGCCGATCACCTGCGAAGCCTGATGCTCCGTGGCCAACGCCTTTACGAAGCCGGCCATCTTTTCGGTAGCCCGGGCAAGATCCGCCATGTCATAGACGCCCTCACCCGTGCGCCTGAAGAACCTTGCCGCTCCATGTTCCGAGACGTCACCGCGCGGCGAGACGATCGTCGCATCGGGCAGAAGCTCGGTCGCAAAGGTGAAGAACTGGTTTTCATCTCCGCCCGTTCCGTGAAAGACGAAGAAGATCGGCTGACCGGGTTTGCCTGCCTTCAGCTTGTGGACGTAACCGTAATCGACCATTTTTGTCTCCTGGAGCAGTTCCAGAGCCTCAGCCCGAAACTGCCTGATTTCAAAGTGTTGGATTCACCGTTTCGATGAAACTGTGAAGCGATCTTCATAGGATCTGGTGCCAAAGGCTCGCCGGTACGGCGAGCCTTTTCTGTATCGACGACTAGTCAATCTTCTGCAGGTGGCTTTCCAGGATCGGACGCAGGTGCTTGTGCTGCTGAGGCAGCTTCAGTGCCTCGCCGAGGTGCGCGAGATCCTCGTCCCGGTCGAAGCCCGGCTCGTTGGTGGCGATCTCGAACAGCACACCACCCGGTGTGCGAAAGTAGATCGCCCAGAAGTAATCGCGGTCGATCACCGGGGTCACCTGATAGCCGGTATCCATCAGCGCCTTGCGCACTTCGAGCTGCTTTTCGCGGTTTTCGACGGCGAAGGCGATATGGTGCACCGAACCGGCGCCCTGCGAAGCGCGGCCGATATTCGGCATCGTCTCCAGGTCGATGACGCGCGCATCGTTGCCACCAGGCACGATCAGACGCGTGACGCCATCCTTGCGGTCAAGCTCCTCGTAGCCCATGAACTTCAAGAGTTCGGCCGTAGCACCTTCATCGCGAAGACGAAGTGCCGCGGAATGAAACCCGCGGATCGCATGATCCGCCGAAATGCCGCCTTCCGTCCAGGGTGCGCGCTGATCATCCTTGACCTCGACGAGCGCAAAGCCGTCACCATCAGGGCCGGCAAAGTTCAGGCGCTTCTCGCCGAAGGTTTCTTCGTCCTTGAGGCCGGAGACACCCGAAGCCGTCAGGCGATCCCGCCAGTAGCCGAGCGAACCTTCGGGCACGGAGAAGACGGTGGTCCCGACTTCTCCGGTACCGGCGCGCCCACGCGGCATGTTCGGGAACGGGAAATAGGTCATGACCGTACCGGGCGTGCCGGCTTCGTCGCCGTAATAGAGGTGGTAGACGTCCGGCGAGTCGAAGTTGACCGTCTTCTTGACCCGACGCAGACCGAGCGACTTGGTGAAGAACAGGTTGTTTTCGCGCGCATCGTCGGCCATCGAAGTGACGTGATGCAGACCCTTGATCTGATTGAGCATTGCCGTGATCCTTTCGCTCCGGCGCCACCGGGGCGCTCCGTTGGGTGATAGATGCGCTCTTCCGGCCCACAGCGAAAGCCGGCCAAGGCCAAACGCATTGTCAACATTACATTGACAGCACTACAGACTCGTCAACAATCGAGAGGCCGATTGCCCCGCGCTTGTGACCTGTTGCGCCGATGCATAAGATCGCCTTGCGGCATGCCGTCGTAGGCACGCGAGGAGGCGCGCGGACATCTGTGAAACATCGCTTGGCCCTTGGATTCCTGCTGTTGCCGCTGCTCGCGACCATACTGGCCTGGAAAGGCTACGCGGTCACGACCGACAGCTATTTGCGCGAGGCAAGCGCCCAGGCGACCACGGCGCTTCGCCTGGCCGTCACCGCGCTCGACGGCCATCTCAATCGCTACCAGGCGCTGCCGGCGTTGATTGCCGATCATGACGATGTCCGCGAGCTCGTCACCCGCCCGCGGGACCGGCGACTGCGGCAGGCCGTCGACAACTACCTCAAGGACATCAACGGGCTGTTGCAGTCCTCGGACATCTACGTGATCACGCCGGATGGCAACACCATCGCCGCCAGCAACTATGACGGGCCGACGAGCTTCGTCGGGCAGAATTTCAGCTACCGACCCTATTTCCAAGAAGCGCTTCGCGGGCAGCAATCGCGATTCTATGCGCTCGGGACCACATCGTTGAAGCGCGGCTATTTTTTCGGCTCCCCGATCCGGGTCGGAAACGAGATCCGCGGCGTCATGGTGTTCAAGGTCGATGTCGAGCGCATCGAGGCCTCCTGGCAGGGCGGCGAGTACAAGATTTTCGTCTCCGACCCGGAAGGCATCATCTTCATGTCCGGCGATCCGGAGTGGCGCTATGCGTCGATCCTGCCGCTGACATCGGACCGGCTGGCACGCACCGGGGCCTCCCGGCGCTACGCCGACGCCACCGTGCACGCCCTTCCCGTCTTGGAGAGCGTCTCGTCCGATCGTCATTTCCTCACCGTCTCGGCCGGAAACTCCAGCCGCGAATACCTGATGCTTTCGCAGCGGATGCCCGATGCGGACTGGACCGTGAATGTGCTGGTCGATACGGCCTCGGTGCGAACACAGGCGCTGACGACGGTCATCGCAGCCCTGCTTCTGCTCTGCCTTGCAGCTCTCGGCGTTGCCATCATTCTTCAGCGGCGGGCACGGCTCAACGAGCGCCTGTCGATGCAGGAGGAAGCACAGGCCGAGCTGGAACGCCGCGTCGACGAACGCACTGCCGACCTTGCGCGCGTCAACGCCCAGATCGAGGAAGAGATCGCCGAACGGCGACTGACGGAGAAGCAACTGCGCCGTACGCAGGCCGACCTGATCCAGGCCGGAAAACTGGCAGGGCTCGGGCAGATGTCCGCCGCCCTCTCGCACGAATTCAACCAGCCGCTTGCCGCCGCAAAGACCTATGCCGACAGCGCCGCATTGCTGATCGAGCGCGGTCGATCCGACGAGGCAACTGACAACATCCGCCGGATCTCCGGCCTCGTCGATCGCATGGCAGCGATCAGCAAGCACCTGCGCAACTTCGCCCGCAAACCGAACGAGAAGCTCGGGCCGGTTCCGGTCGAAGAGGTGGTGCGCGATACGATGGAGATCGTATCGGTTCGGCTGAAGGCTGCGTCAGCAACCATCGACATTGATCTCGGCGATCAGCCGCTCGTCGTTCGCGCCGGATCGGTGCGCCTGCAGCAGGTGCTCGTCAACGTCATCTCGAACGCCGCAGATGCCGTCGAGGGACTTGAAGACCGGACCATTCGCCTACGAGCTAGACAGGATGGCGGCAAGGTGTTGCTGACCGTCAGCGACCGGGGACCAGGCGTCCCGCCGGCGATTGCCGAACGCATTTTCGATCCGTTCTTTTCGACCAAGGGCGTCGGCAAGGGGCTGGGCCTCGGCCTTTCGATTTCCTATAACATTATCAAGGATTTCGGCGGCAGCCTTGTTGCCACCAATCTTGCGGAGGGTGGCGCCGAGTTCCGCATCGAACTTACCGCCGAAGATAGCAATGCCCGGGAGGCTGCCGAATGATCGAGAGCCGGATCCTGCTCGTCGATGACGAAGAGGATGTACGCCATTCGAGTGCGCAAGCGCTGGAACTTGCGGGCTTTCGAGTCGAGACATTTGCGGCAGCCGAACACGCACTGGAATTCATCAGCTTCAGTTTTTCCGGCGTAGTCATCAGCGACATCCGCATGCCCGGCATGGACGGCATGACACTTCTGCAGCGCATCCGCGAGATCGATGCCGAAGTGCCTGTCATCCTCGTCACCGGCCATGGCGATGTGCAGCTTGCGGTGCGCGCGATGCGCGAAGGCGCCTATGATTTCGTCGAGAAGCCCTTTGCGACACAGATGCTCGCCGGCACGATCCGCCGGGCCCTCGACTGGCGCGCGCTCGTCCTGGAAAACCGCCGTTTGAAGGCCGTGGCCGGCAAACGCGACGATATCGAGCAGCGGCTCCCCGGTCGCAGCCAAGTGATGGTCGATCTGCGCTATCGCATTCGCGCGATCGGCGCCGCCGACGCCGACACGCTGATCATCGGCGACACCGGCGTTGGCAAGGAGGTGCTGGCCCGCACGCTGCACGACCTCAGTGCGCGCGCCAATAGCCCCTTCATTGCGATCAACTGTGCGGCCCTGCCGGAAAATCTGATCGAGAGCGAGCTTTTTGGCCATGAGCCCGGCGCCTTTCCCGGTGCCATCCGCCCGCGCTATGGCAAGTTCGAGCATGGTCGCGGTGGTACCATCCTGCTCGACGAGATCGGCTCGATGCCATTCGACCTTCAGGCTAAATTCCTGCGCGTCCTCCAGGAACGCGTCATCACCCGGCTCGGATCGAACGAAATCGTGCCGCTCGACGTGCGCTTCATCGCGACCAGCAAAGTCGACCTCGAAAAGGAGGTTGCCGCAGGGCGCTTCCGCGCCGATCTGCTCTATCGGCTCAACGTCGCGACGCTTCGTGTTCCCTCGCTTGCACAACGCCGCACGGATATCCCGCTGCTCTTTCTGCAATTGGTCAGGGAATCCGCCGCGCGCTACGGCCGGGACGAAGTCGAGGTCTCACAAGCCATGCTGGCGGAAATGGCAGAGCGCGACTGGCCGGGCAACGTACGCGAACTGCGCAATGCCGCCGAGCGGCTGGTGCTTGGGCTTGATGCCTCGCCACACGATGCGGCGAAGGAAGATAGCGGCCGGCTTGCAGACAAGGTGGCGGCCTATGAAAAGGGCCTGATCGCCAGCGCCATCRCGGCCCACGGAGGCGCCCTGAAACCGGTTTATGAGTCGCTCGGCATCTCGCGCAAGACGCTCTACGAAAAGATGCAGAAATTTGGGCTCGACAAGAAGCTCGTCGCCGCGGACTTTTTCGCAGACGGCGATCTCTGATCGCAGCCGGCATCCGAAACCCCAAGCGCAGAAACGAATTCAGGGACGCGATCGCTCGCGTCCCTGTCAACGATGTGTCCAAAGTCTCAGATGTTGAAGGCAGCGCCGATCAGCGTCTTGGTATAGGGCTGTTTCGGCGCCTCGAAGATCGCGTCAGTTTCGCCTTCCTCGACGATCTTGCCGTTCTTCATGACGATCACATAGTCCGACATCGCCTTCACCACCGAAAGATCGTGGCTGATGAAGATGTAGGAGAGCCCATGTGAGCGCTGCAGATCGCGCAGGAGTTCGATCACCTGCCCCTGCACCGAGCGGTCGAGCGCCGAGGTCGGTTCGTCGAGAATGACGACCTTCGGCTTCAGGATCATCGCGCGGGCAATCGCGATACGCTGCCGCTGGCCGCCCGAAAACTCGTGCGGGTAGCGATTGCGCGACGCAGGATCGAGCCCCACTTCCTTCAGTGCCTCGGACGCCCGGCGGTCGCGGTCGGCGCGGCTGAGCTCGGGCTCATGCACGTGCAGACCTTCGGTGATGATTTCACCGACGGTTCGGCGTGGCGAAAGCGAGCCGTAGGGATCCTGGAAGACGAGCTGCAAGGTGCGGCGCAACGGCCGCATCTGGCCGCGGTCGAAACCGGAGATATCCGTCGTCCCGAAGCGGTAGTGACCGCTGCTCGGCAGCAGTCTCAGCAGCGCACGGCCGAGCGTCGATTTTCCGGAGCCGGACTCGCCGACGACCCCGATCGTCTGCCCCTCTTTCAGGCGCAGATTGACGCTGTCCACGGCACGGAAGACCGACTTGCCGCCTTTGAACAGTCCGCCTCCGATCTGGTAATCGACGCAAACATCGCGACCTTCGAGAATGATCGGCGCGCTGTCGGGCGGCGAAGCCTTGCGACCACTGGGCTCGGCGGCGAGCAGCATCTTCGTATAATCGGCCTGCGGCCGCTCGAAGATATCTGCCGTCGTGCCCCGCTCCACCACTTCGCCGCGGCGCATGACCGCAACCCGATCGGCGAAGTGCTTGACGATGCCGAGGTCGTGCGTGATCAGAACGATCGCCATGCCGAAGCGCTGCTGCAGCGACTTCAGGAGATCGAGGATCTGCGCCTGGATCGTCACGTCGAGTGCCGTCGTCGGTTCGTCAGCGATTAGCAGATCAGGCTCGTTGGCGAGTGCCATGGCGATCATCACGCGCTGGCGCTGGCCACCCGAAAGCTCGTGCGGGTAGCTGTCGATGCGACGTCCCGGCTCGGGGATGCCGACAAGTTCGAGCAGTTCGAGCACGCGTGCCCGCGCCTGCTTGAACGAGCCACCGCGGTGGTGAACGATCGGCTCGGCGATCTGGCGTCCGATCGGATAGAGCGGATCGAGCGAGGTCATCGGCTCCTGGAAGATCATGGTGACCTTCGCGCCGCGGACCTGATTCAAGGCCTTCGGCGGCAGGCCAACAAGCTCCTGCCCACGGTAGGTTGCCGAGCCCGTGACCTCACCGTTCTTGGCGAGCAGGCCCATGATGCCCATCATCGTCTGGCTCTTGCCGGAGCCGGATTCGCCGACGACTGCGAGCGTTTCGCCTGAGCGTACGTCGAGATCGATGCCCTTGACCGCTTCTACGGTGCCGTCAGGCGTCGAGAAGTTCACCTTGAGGCCGCGAACGGCCAGGATGGTTTCCTTGGTATCTGCCATGTCAGCGATCCTTCGGGTCGAGCGCGTCGCGCAGGCCGTCGCCGACGAAGTTCAGCGAGAACAGCGTCAGGACGAAGAAGATGGCCGGGAAGATCAAAAGCCACGGCGCCGACTGTATATTGTTTGCGCCTTCCGAGATCAGCGCGCCCCAGCTCGTCAGCGGCGCCTGAACGCCAAGACCGAGGAAGGAGAGGAAGCTCTCGAGCAGGATCACCTTGGGCACGACGACGGTCACGAAAACTATGACCGGTCCGATCGTGTTGGGGATGATGTGCCGGCGGATGATCTGCCAGTCGGTAAGACCGAGTGCCTGCGCGGCGCCGACGAATTCGCGGCGTTTGAGCGCAAGTGTCTGGCCACGCACGATACGGGCCATGTCGAGCCATTCCACCGCACCGATCACCAGGAAGATCAGGATGAACGAGCGGCCGAAGAACACGACGAGCACGACGACGAGGAAGACGAAGGGCAGAGAGTAGAGGATCTCCACCAGACGCATCATGACGTTGTCGACGCGGCCGCCGATATAGCCCGAAGTCGCGCCATAAACGACGCCGATGCCGAGCGACACGAGACTGGCGAGCAGGCCGACGGCGATCGAGATCTGGCCGCCGAGCATGACGCGGACCAAGAGGTCGCGGCCGTTGGAGTCGGTGCCGAAGGGGAAATACTCCCGGTCGACCTGACCGGTGACCTTCAGCGTCTTCCCGTCGTCTTCCGTTGCCACCACCTGGGTGTCACGAAACTCGTTGGCGCGATCGAAATAGCGCGTGGCGCGTGCGTCGATCGGCTGTTCGGAGGTGATCGTCGCGGTAAAGGTCTCGCCCTCGACGGCGAACTCCTTCAGCGTGACGCGCGCTCGCGTGGCAACGCCTTCCATAACGTCCTGAAGCGTGGACGTATCGGGCCGCGGATCGAGGCTCGGGCTGATCGAGACGTAGGACGGAAACACCTGGTCATAGGTGTGCGGAACGAAGAGCGGTCCGAGGAACGAGAACAGCGCGATCAGCGCCAGCATGAAGCAGCCGGCCATTGCGGCGCGGTTGCGCCGGAAGCGCATGGCGGCGAGTTGGAAGAGGCTTCGCCCCTTCGTTTCCGGTGTCACCACCGGGGTCTGGACGATATCAGTCATGGCGAACCCTCGGATCGAGCAGGCCGTAGAGAATGTCGACCAGGAGATTGAAAACGATGACGAAGATGGYGACGAGGATAACCGTGCCCATCACCAGCGTGTAATCGCGGTTGATCGCGCCGAGGACGAAGTAACGACCGACGCCAGGAATGGTGAAGATCGTCTCGACGACGGCCGAGCCGGTCAGAAGGGCCGCAGCGCAAGGCGCGAGATAGGAGACGACCGGCAGCATCGCGCCACGCATGGCGTGGGTGACGACAACCGTGCGTGACGGCAGACCGTAGGCCTTGGCCGTTCGGATATGGTCGGTATGCAAGGCCTCGATCATCGAGCCGCGCGTCAGGCGCGCAAACACCGCAAGCTGCGGCAGCGCCAGCGCGATCATCGGCAGGATCAGGAAGCGCAGCGATCCGTCGCCCCAGCCGCCTGCCGGCAGCCATGCGAGCACGATCGCAAAGACCAGCGTCAACACCGGGCCGACGACGAAGTTGGGCACGGTGACGCCCATGGTCGAGACCGACATGATCGCGAAATCGAGAATGCTGTTCTGCCTGAGCGCGGCGATCGTACCGGCGGTCACGCCGCCGATAAGTGCAAGCAGCAGCGCGTAGAAGCCGAGCTCCATCGAATAGGGAAGCCCCTTGCCGATCAGCTCGGCGACGTTGTTGTCCTTGTAGACATAGCTCGGGCCGAAGTCGCCGGTCACTGCATTGCTGAGATAGTGCGTGTATTGGCGCCAAAGAGGCTGGTCGAGCTGATAAGTCTTCATCAGGTTCGCCATCGTTTGTGGCGGAAGAGGACGCTCGAGGTTGAAGGGGCCACCAGGGGCGAACCGCATCAGGAAAAAGGATATGGTGACGACGATAAACAACGTCGGCACCGCACTCGCCAATCGGCGAAGGATGAAGGAAATCATGGACGTGCTCCGGAAACGACGCGCGGCGAGAGGCCGCGCGTCGTCTCAGTTCGTTATTCGGCGATGCTCAGGAACTTGCTCAGGTGCTCGTTCGGAGCATTGTCCGCCCAGCCCTTGACGCGGCTGGCAACCAGCCATAGGTCGGCCTGGGTCAGAAGCGGAGCGATCGGCTGTTCCTTCATCAGCAGCGCTTCGGCTTCGTGCAGCAGCTTGGAGCGAGCTGCCGGATCCTGCTCGTCGTAGGACTTCTTCATCAGGCTATCGAATTCGGCGTTTTCGAAATGGCCGTAGTTGAAGGTCTTGTTGGAACCGACGCTGAGCGCCAGGAAGTTCTCGGCGTCCGCATAGTCAGCCTGCCAGCCGGCGCGGGCAACGTTGAACTTGCCGCCTTCCTGCAGGTAGGCGTAGTGCGAGGACACGTCGAGGTTCACCAGCGACACCTTGGCGCCGAAGGTGTTCTTCCACATGTCGGCGACAGCCGTCGCCACGCGCTCGTGGTTCGGGTTGGTGTTGTAGCGCAGCTCGATATTGAGCGGCTTGCCACCTTCGCCGTAGCCAGCCTCCTTCATCAGGGCGATGGCCTTGTCTTCGCGGTCGAGCTGCGACAGCGTGCCGAAGTCAGCCTTGGACGGCTCACCGTAGCTTTCGATGCCCGGAGGAACCATCGAGTAGGCGGGGAGCTGCGAACCGGCATAGATCTCCTTGGCAAGGAAGTCGCGATCTACGGCCATCGACAGGGCCTGACGAACGCGAACGTCGCTATAGGGCTCCTGGCGGGTGTCGAATGCGTAGTAGTAGGTCGCAAGCGACGGCGACACGTGGACCTGGTCGTTGTAGGACGTGCGCAGGCGGTCGATCTGGTCGGCCGAGAAGTTATAGACTAGGTCCATTTCCTTGGCTTCGAAGCGGCGAACCGAAGCCGCCTGGTCGTCGATCGGGTAGAAGATGACCTTGTCGAGCTTGACGTTGGCCGCATCCCAGTAGTTGGCGTTCTTGACGACGGTCAGGCTGTCGTTCGGAACGTGGGCCTGGAGCGTGAACGCGCCGTTCGAAACCATGACGCCCGGCTTGACGAAGTCTGCGCCGTTCTTTTCAACGCTTGCCTTGCTGACCGGAAGTGCGGTCTGGTGCGCGAGCAGTTCCAGGAAGAACGGGGTCGGACGCTCAAGCGTAATTTCGACCGTCTTTTCATCGATCGCCTTCACGCCAAGCTGGTCGGTCGGCACTTCGCCCTTGTTGACCTTTTCGGCGTTCTTGATCGGGAAGAGGATGTTGGCGTAGCCGGCCGCGGTCTTCGGATCTTCAACGCGGCGGAAGGAAAAGACGAAATCTTCGGCGGTTACCGGCGAACCATCCGACCACTTTGCATCGGCGCGCAGCTTGAAGGTATAGACCGTGCCGTCGTCCGAAAGCTCCCACGTCTCAGCGACACCCGGGACGATCTTTGCAGAGGCGTCATAGATCGTCAGGCCTTCATAGAGATCCTTGAGGATGAACGCTTCGATGTTGATCGAGGTGTGGTGCTGGTCAAGCGTTTGCGGCTCACCTGCGTTGCCACGATGCAGGACAGCTTCGGCGAGTGCCGGGCTTGCTCCGATGAGCAGCGAGCCGATCAGTGCGGCAGCGCGCAGGTTGAGTTTGAGTGAAGCCATTTTGTTTCTCTCCTTCCCCTTGTTTTGGGTTTGTGATCGCAGGAGAGAAGTGCAAATCTTCTTCAAACGCAAGGCGGATTCTGCGGCTGTCTGCATCTTTATCTATAGGACAGAATTCCTTCTATCCCATAGGTTGTATTTCGTTTGCGATTCTTTTCGTCGCCTTTGCGACGGACATATGACGGAAGCAGGGCAATTTCGGGAAATCTCCTGCAACGTTTTAGGTCTGCAAATTTTGTCGACAAAACACGCCCGGAGCCGGCCGCGAATCATCGCCTATGCAAAGTTTGTGAATTTTGCCGGCAGTTTACGTAATGTGCGCAAAGAATGGCGCCGTTCGCCGCAATCTTCTTGCGACCCGCTCACTTCCTGTCGACAAATCGTTTCTATCTCACACCCGACCGACTAGTGTACAATGCAAAATAAACACGCCCAGATTGCGTCGATTACTCTTGTCCCACTCGCCTCGGAGGCACCACCAGAAAGTGAAACCAGTTCACTCCAGGGGTGTTGCATCCAGTCCACAGTAAAATCGATTGAAGCGAGTTTCGACCTCTGGCAACCTGCCTTTTGCCCGGTTGTCAAACCACTTCGATGAACTATTGTGCGCCTGACTTCGGTGGGCGCGACCAATTCGCGCGCGCCGTCACGCCGCATGGGTATTCCGGCCATCGCCTGCCTGCGATGATGTTCATGCGGCGCCTCGTGCCGGATTGTTTTTGTGGTGCACCGAAGATGGCTGCGCCGAACACCAAGGGAGAATAGCGAATGGCATTGATCACATTGCGGCAACTGCTCGACCATGCGGCGGAGAACGATTACGCGCTGCCGGCGTTCAATGTGAACAATCTCGAATACATTCAGGCCGTCATGCGCGCCGCCGATGCCACCGACAGTCCGGTGATCCTTCAGGCAAGCCGCGGCGCCCGTTCCTATGCAGGCGATGCGTTCCTGCGGCACCTGATCCTGGGCGCGGCCGAAGAATACCCGCATATCCCCGTCTGTCTGCACCTCGACCATGGCGACCAGCCGTCAACCTGCATCTCGGCCATCACCAACGGCTTCACCTCCGTCATGATGGATGGCTCGCTGGAGAAGGACGGTAAGACCGTTGCCAGCTATGACTACAATGTCGCCGTCACTGCAGAAGTGGTGAAGATCGCGCATGCGGCCGGCGTTTCGGTCGAAGGCGAACTCGGCTGCCTCGGCAACCTCGAGACCGGCGCCGGTGACAAGGAAGACGGCCACGGCTTCGAAGGCAAGCTGTCGCGCGAAGAGCTTCTGACCGACCCGGACCAGGCGCTCGATTTCGTCACCAAGACCGGCGTTGACGCGCTCGCTGTTGCGATCGGCACCAGCCACGGCGCCTACAAGTTCACCCGCGAGCCCGATGGCGACATCCTGTCGATCGAAACGATCGCCAAGATCAACAAGAAGCTGCCGAACACCCACCTCGTCATGCACGGCTCGTCGTCCGTGCCGAAGGATCTGCAGGACCTCTTCAACACCTATGGCGGCAAGATGAAGCCGACCTGGGGCGTTCCGGTCTCGGAAATCCAGAAGGCGATCCCGCTCGGCGTGCGCAAGGTCAACATCGACACGGACCTGCGCCTTGCCATGACCGGCACGATCCGCAAGAACTTCGCCGAGAACCCGGAAAACTTCGACCCGCGCACCTACCTGAAGCCGGCGACTGCGCTGATGACCGAGGTCTGCAAGGAGCGTTTCGAAGCCTTCCGCACCGCCGGCAAGGCATCGAAGATCCGCACGCTGCGCCTGCCGGAAATGGCAAAGCGCTACGCCGCTGCCTGATCCATAAATCCGCCAGCCCTCTTCGGCGACAGCAGACAAGGGCAACTGGATAATGAGACACAGATCGGCGCGCGCTCCGGAAACGGGGCGCGCGCCGATCTTTTTGCTGCGGTTTTTCAGAGATCGGCTGAAGGCCGAAACCGCAAGCCGTGCGGCCGGACACCTCGGGTCAATCGGCAACAAACGTCGCGGACAGTCGTTGGACAAGCTTAAGCGCTACTACTCATGCCTGTAGCTGCGCTGGCTTTTCCCTAATCAGATAGGATGAATTGCGCGGCAATCCGGCAGATGTACCATGCACGGCTGTGGTTGCTTCGGAGGCGTGACGACCACACTGCATCTCGAGCCTCTGCCCTAGCAGAGGCCCGTCTTCCAGCGGCCGCTGCCTGGTCGGTGATGGCGGACCGACAGTTGCATCTGGGACCTTGAGAACTGATCCCTTGACTCGCGTAGGCCGACCCAAACGGCCAGCGAGACTGAAGAATACCACGCCACTAGCGTTGCAAGTGCATTGTAATTTAATTCTCAGCAACTTGAGAAGGATCGTTGCGATGTCGAGTGCGCCAGCCAACCTGCCTGACTACGGGAAACCCCTCAACATCCGCAGGGTAATCAGAGAAGACACATCGATCAGGAGACGCCTCGTCCGAGGAGCGCTGGCACTCCTTATCCTTTCCGCCGCGCCATGTGCGTCCTTGGCCAAGGACGCGGGCGGCGCGAATATGCAGCACAGCAAGGAAGCCTTGGAGCAGGCACTACAGACAAGAGAACAGTACGACATGCCTGGCCTGCGCTTCGCCATAGCAAAGTCCACCTTGCGGGCAGGCGCAGAACAGCTTCTTGATAACGTTGCGGCCGTGCTCAAGAAGTTTCCCGACTGGAGCTTGAGAATTATCGTCCACACCGATGCGAGCGGCAACGCGGAAACCAACCAACATCTTTCGCAAGAACGTGCTGACATGATCAAGGCGGCGCTTGTCAAAAGAGGAGTTTCCGCCGACAGGTTGATCGCCTCCGGTGCCGGTCAGACTATGCCAGTTGCCAGCAACAACACGGCTGAAGGTCGAACTCGCAACCGTCGGGTCGAACTCATTCGGGTTACCGACGCGCCGGAAGCCAAAAAACTGCTCAAATCCATGTCGGACTATCTGGCTGCCCAGAAGACCCTGTCGTTCAGCTATGACTCCAACCTTCAGGTTGTCACCAATTCAGACCAGAAGCTTGGGCTATCGAGCTCCGGCACCGTAAACCTTAGCCGCCCAGACCGGGTGCATACGACCCGCTCCGGCGGGTTTGTCGATACCGAGACCTTGTTCGACGGCAAAACGCTCACCCTTTTTGGAAAAAACGTCAACAAGTACACGCAGGTGGAAATGCATGGGACGGTCGATCAACTGATAGACGAGTTGAAGGACAAGCACGGCCTGCCATTGCCGGCTGCCGACTTGCTGATGACCAATTCATATGAGGAGTTGATGAAGGGCGTCTATGACTCCAAGGACCTGGGAAGCGGCTTCGTGAACGGCAAGGAGTGCGATTCACTGGCTTTCCGCAAGGACGACGTGGACTTCCAGATCTGGGTCGCACATGGCGATCAACCGTACCCCTGCCGGTTGGTCATCACTTCCAGCAAGGTCAAGGGTGGGCCGGAATACAGCATCCAGATCAGGGACTGGAAAACTGGCGACGGTGTGCCCGCGGATGATTTCGCCTTCAAGAACACGACCAACGCCGAAAAGGCCGACGTGAAAGACCTCAAGCAGAATCTGAGTGAAATGCCGGATAATTTCGTTGTGGGAGATAAAAAATGAGCTTCTGCAAACGCACTGGAATCATCTGGCTCGTTTTGGCCGCTGCGCTCTTCATTGGCGACCTGACGGGCGAAGCGCTGAGTATAGCGCTCCCCAGCTTCGTCTCTCCCGCCATTGCCAGAGTCGGCCGTCCGCTGACACCGGTTAGCGTCGCCGGCGTAGCTCGCCGGACGACGCGGCGTTGCGCCGCCGGTGTCTATTACTGCTAGGCAACGGCAATTCCGATCCTCTGGTGTTCCGTGATCAACTTGTCCTGTTCACGGGAAGAGGATTGGCACGCTTTGACGAGGTCAACGAAGACCGCTGCGGGATCATGATCTCGCCGAACTCTTCGAAGCCATCGGGTTGTTCTGTCATCCCTTTCTTCACGCTCGTCGTAGAGCAGATCCTCTTCTGAGGGGCGCGTGCGCTTCAGAAGACGTTGCGCTTGCCCGCATCGCTGACACGCAAGGACCAGGTGGGGCTGCGGAGGCGTGAACGCCAGATGGAGAAGCGGCCCAGCGTCAGCCGGCCCGATGCCCGCTAGAATGTCGGCGGCGTGTTGACCCAGAGCAGCACGGTTTCACCGTCGTGGCGGTTCGTCCAGGCGTGGCGCCGCTTGCTCTCGAAGTAGAGCGAGTCGCCGATGCCGAGATCATAGAACTGGTCGCTGTCGAGGATGAACTCGACGCGACCCGAGAGAACATAGACGAATTCCTCGCCCTCATGCCGGTAGGCGCCCTCGCTGGAAGCGCCGGGCTCGAGCACGAAGCGGTGGCAGTCCATCTGGTTGCGGCCGTCGGCCAGCAACTGCACGGTGACGCCGGGCGTCGTGCGCGGCCATGTGCGCCATTCGCCGGCCCGTACCACCGCGCGCGCATCCGCCTCCTCCTCGCCGGAGAGGCTGGAAACGGTGGTTCCGAAATATTCGGCGATGTTGTGCAGGACGGCGACCGAAACGCCCTGCGAGGTGCGCTCGAGCGTCGACAGCACCGATGCGGCGATGCCGATTTCGCCGGCCACCTGCTCCAGCGTCTTGCCGGCTGCGTGCCTCAGGCTCCTCAGCTTGCGGCCAACCTGGTTGCCGGCGCTGTCGGCGGCTGCCGCACCGGACTGATCCTCGGCCGCGCCTTCCGCTTCGAGCGCCTCGCGGATCGCCGCAGGGTTCAGCCCACGCTCGACGCGGAACCAGGAGATGCGCTTCAACCGCGCAAGATCGCTCTCCGTATATTGCCGATGCCCTGTCGGGGATCGCTCCGGCACGACGAGGCCTTGCGTTTCCCAAAGCCTCAGCGTCGAGGCAGAAACCCCCGCCAATCGCGCCGCCTCGGCGACCTTGTAGCGCACTGCGCCCATTCCGAATTTCCCTTTATCGCCCACCGGCGCTGCCCGAATCCGTGCAATTCCGGTGTGTTCGCAACCTTAGCCGTCGCGATCAAGATCTGACAAGAACGCCGCATCAGCGGCCGTGGTGTCTCGATCACCAAATTTGATTTGCAATCGACAGTGAAAGGTGTACCACTTCCCGAATAAACTTGCAGAAAAAATGCAATATATTAACTCCAGATGTGACAGGAACGCACCATGACCAGCCTCACCGATCGCAAGAACGCCGCCATTTCTCGCGGCGTCGGCATGACCACACAGATCTACGCCGATCGCGCGGAAAACTCGGAAATCTGGGACAAGGAAGGCAATCGCTACATCGACTTCGCCTCCGGTATCGCGGTCGTCAACACCGGCCACCGTCACCCGAAGGTCATCGAAGCGGTCAAGGCGCAGATCGATCGCTTCACCCATACCTGCCATCAGGTCGTTCCCTACGAATCCTACGTGCACCTCGCCGAGCGCCTCAACGCGCTGACGCCGGGTAACTTTGCCAAGAAGACGATCTTCGTCACGACCGGCGCCGAGGCTGTCGAAAACGCCGTCAAGATCGCCCGCGCTTCGACTGGCCGCCAGGCGGTCATCGCGTTTAGCGGCGGCTTCCACGGCCGCACCTTCATGGGCATGGCGCTCACTGGCAAGGTCGTTCCCTACAAGGTCGGGTTCGGCGCTATGCCGGGCGACGTCTTCCACGCCCCCTTCCCGATCGAACTGCACGGCATCACGACCGAACAGTCGCTCGCGGCGCTGAAGAAGCTCTTTGCAGCCGATGTCGATCCAGGCCGTGTCGCCGCGATCATCCTGGAACCGGTGCAGGGTGAAGGCGGTTTCTATCCCGCGCCCGCCGCCTTCATGAAGGCGCTGCGCGAAATCTGCGACCAGCACGGCATTCTGCTCATCGCCGACGAGGTCCAGACAGGCTTTGCGCGCACCGGCAAGATGTTCGCCATGGACCATCACGATGTCGCGCCTGACCTCATCACCATGGCAAAGAGCCTTGCCGGCGGCTTCCCGCTCGCCGCCGTCACCGGCCGCGCCGAAGTCATGGATGCTCCGGCACCGGGCGGCCTTGGTGGTACATACGGCGGCAACCCGCTTGGCATCGCTGCAGCCCACGCTGTTCTCGACGTCATCGCTGAGGAGAAGCTCTGCGAACGCGCCGAGCAGCTCGGCGGCCGGCTCAAGCAGCGCCTCGCGGCAATCCGCGAGCAGGCGCCTGAAATCGCCGATATCCGCGGCCCCGGCTTCATGAACGCCGTCGAGTTCAACGACGTGAAGACCAACCTGCCGAGCGCAGACTTCGCCAACAAGGTGCGCCTGATCGCTCTGGAAAAAGGCCTGATCCTCTTGACCTGCGGCGTCCACGGCAACGTCATTCGCTTCCTGGCGCCGATCACCATCCAGGACGAAGTTTTTGCCGAAGCGCTCGACATTCTCGAAGCGTCGATCCTCGCGGCGCGTGGTTGACCTTCGACCGGGCGACCACCAATGCGGTTGCCCGGTGCATAACTCCTTAAATCGGGGTCGACTTAGGGACAAAATTATGCAGCAATTCAAAGGACTACAGCGGCGACCTTAGCGCGTCTTGAAAGACGCGCGGCGCTGTGGGTGCTGCGCGTCAATTCAGGCGCGCAATGCTCGGGTGCCGTCGTCGATCGGCACCCGCAAGAACAAGCAAAAGCGGGTCTGCCGTCTCGCGGTGGGCCATCGCCGGAGGATGCCCGCCATGACCTTGACCCCCGCCTTGACCAAGCACTTGCGCGCCGCCGAACTTTTCGCGCCGCTACACACCATTGCGCATGCCGCCACAGGCTGGACCGGCGCGACCTTCGACGTCTTCAACCCTTCCACCGGCGAACTGCTGGCGACCCTTCCGGATATGGGGATTGAGGAGGCGCGCACGGCAATCGAAGCCGCTGCGAAAGCGCAGGTTCTCTGGGCGGCAAAACCCGCCAAGGACCGGAGCGCCGTGCTTCGGCGCTGGTACGACCTGATCGTCGAACATGCTGACGATCTCGCTGCGATCCTGACCGCCGAAATGGGCAAGCCGATTGCGGAATCGAAGGGCGAGGTGCTGCATGCAGCAGCATACGTCGAGTGGTATGCGGAAGAGGCGAAACGCATCTATGGCGAGACCTTCCCGGCCCCGGCCAACGACCGCCGCATGCTCGTCATCAAACAGCCTGTCGGCGTCGTCGGCACGATCACGCCCTGGAACTTCCCGGCATCGATGGTCGCCCGCAAGATTTCGCCGGCCCTTGCCGCCGGTTGCACGATCGTGCTGAAGCCGGCCGAACAGACCCCGCTCGTCGCCGGCGCCATGTTCGTGCTCGCCGAAAAGGCAGGCTTCCCCACCGGCGTCGTCAACCTGCTCTATGCCGCAGAAGGTGCCGCGATCGGCCGCGAGCTCTGCAGCAACCCGAAGGTGCGCAAGATCAGCTTCACCGGATCGACGGAAGTCGGCCGGCTTTTGATGCGCCAATGCTCCGACCAGATCAAGAAAGTGAGCCTCGAGCTCGGCGGCAACGCCCCGTTCATTGTCTTTGACGATGCCGACATCGACGAGGCGGTGGACGGCGCTGTCCAGGCGAAGTTCCGCAACGCCGGCCAGACTTGCGTTTCGGCCAACCGGATCTACGTGCAATCGGGCGTACATGACGCGTTTGCCGAGAAGTTCGTCAAACGCGTCGCCGAGCTGACCGTCGGCGATGGTTTCACGCCTGATATCACCATCGGCCCGATGATCGACAAACACGCCATAGAGAAGATAGAAGCCCATGTCGCCGACGCGGTCTCCAAGGGCGCCAAGGTGCGCGCCGGCGGCCACCGGATCGGTGCATCAGGCACCTTCTTCGAGCCGACCGTTCTCACGGGCATTTCGACCGACATGCGCGTCGCCCAGGAAGAAACCTTCGGCCCGATCGCCCCGATCATCCGCTTCGAGACGGCCGAGCAGGTCATCGCCGAGGCCAATGACACGATCTACGGCCTGGCCGCCTATTTCTACGCCGAGAACTTGAAGCGGGTCTGGCATGTAGCCGAAGCGTTGGAATACGGCATGGTCGGCATCAACACCGGCCGCATGTCCTCGGAAGCAGCCCCCTTCGGCGGCATCAAGCAATCCGGCATCGGCCGCGAAGGCTCGCGCCACGGGCTCGAGGATTATCTTGAGATGAAATATCTCTGCATGGGCAACATCTGACCATGCAGAGACCCGGCGGCTAAAGCGCGTCGCGATCTTTCAGATTCGATCCCTGCAATTTAGGCTGTTGATTTGTCGCATGTCGTAACCGCAAAACCGCTGCGCACTTTTGCGCGACATGCTTAGTCGATGATGTGGTAGCCGCCGTCAACATAGAGCACCTGGCCCGTGATCAGACGGGCGGCGTCATGCGCAAGGAAGGCGGTGGCCGCGCCGACGTCGTCGATGTCAATCAGCTCGCGGCTCGGCGACTTAACCTTGGTCTTTTCCAGCAGCGCGTCGAATTCCGGAATGCCGGAAGCGGCGCGCGTCGCCAGAGCTCCGGGCGAAATCGCATGCACGCGGATCCCCTTCGGGCCGAGTTCGGAGGCGAGGTAGCGCACGGCACTTTCGAGTGCTGCCTTGGCGACCCCCATGATGTTGTAGTTTTCCACCACCACCTGTGAGCCGTGATAGGTCATGGTGAAGAGCGTGCCGCCGTTCTTCATCAGCGGCTCGGCGAGATGCGCCATGCGGATGAAGGACCAGCAGGAAATATCCATTGTCTTCAGGAACCCCTCGCGCGGGACATCGACCACGCGGCCGCCGAGCGTATCCTTCGGCGAAAAGGCGATCGAATGTACGAGGAAGTCGAGCTCACCCCAGGTATTGCCGATCTCCTCGAACACCGCTTCCATTTGGCCTGGGACGGCGACGTCGAGCGGCAGGAACAGCGGCGCCTCGATTTCCCGCGCCAAAGGCTCCACATGGGGTTTTGCCTTGTCGTTCAGATAGGTGACCGCCACCTCCGCCCCGAAGGCGCGAAAGGCGCGGGCGCAGCCCCAGGCGATCGACCGATCGTTGGCGATGCCGACGATCAGCCCTTTGCGGCCATCCAGAAGTTTGGCCTTTGCGACAGGAATGGACATGAATTGTCTCCGATGGGTCAGGCTGCACGAGTTCGAAGGAGTGCCAGCGTGTGGCGCGCGATCATCAGTTCCTCGTCGGTCGGGATGACGTAGAGCGCGACGCGGCTTGATGGCGTGGAGATAACCGTGGCACCCGCCTCGTTCGCGGCCGGATCGAGTTCGGCGCCGAGCCAGGCGAGGTTCTCCACGACCCGGGCACGAATCTGGGCGGAATTCTCGCCAACGCCCGCGGTGAAGACGAAGGCGTCGATACCGCCGAGCGCGGCCGCAAGCATGCCGACGTTGAGCCCGCTGCGATAGAGGAAGTGATCGATAGCGAGCTTGGCGTGCGGGTCCTCGCTCGCGAGAAGATCACGCATATCGTTCGACACGCCGGAAAGCCCCTTGAGCCCGGCTTCGTGATAGAGCAGATCCGAAACGGCCTGGGCGCTCATGCCGCGCTGGAGGATCAGGTAAAGCACGACACCCGGATCAAGCTGGCCCGGCCGCGTTCCCATAGGCAGGCCGTCGAGCGCGGTAAAGCCCATGGTGCTTTCGATGCTGTGGCCGTTGCGCAAGGCGCACATGGAGGCGCCGCTGCCGAGATGTGCAACGATGACGCGGCCGCCCGCCACGGCAGGCGCCACGTCCCGCAGACGCTCCGAGATGTATTCGTAGGAGAGGCCGTGGAAGCCATAACGCCGCACACCGTCTTCATAGAAGCTGCGCGGCATGGCATAGCAGTTCACTTCTTCCGGATGGCCATGGTGGAATGCCGTGTCGAAACAGGCGACCTGCGGCACATCCGGGTTGATCGCCATGGCCTGGCGGATCGGCGCAAGGTTGTTGGGCTGGTGCAGCGGGGCGAGGTCCTGATAGCCAGCCAGGCGTTCGAGCACGGAGGCATCGATCAAGACAGGTTCGGCAAAGTCGGGCCCGCCATGCACCACCCGGTGGCCGACCGCCCGCAATGTGAAGCCTTCAAGGGTCAACAGCCAATCCCGCGCTGCGGCGATGGCGGCCGGCAGGTCGCCGACGATGGCGGCCTCATAGTTTCGGTCCACGAGCACAGTCCCATCGGCTGCCTTCGCCTGGAGCCGCGGACGCGTACCGATGCCCCCGATCTGCCCCTTCACCCGGCGTTCGAGACCGGCATCCGTGATCCCGAATACCTGAAACTTCAGGCTGGACGATCCCGCATTGACAACGAGAAGTGCATCCATGGCTACACCGCCGCAACTTGCGCCGCGCGCCGCCGCGCCGCGTAGAGCGAGGCGACCGCGCAGGAGGCGAGACGCGTGCGCACGGAGTCTGCCCGCGAGGTCAGCACGATCGGCACGCGCGCACCAAGGACGATGCCGGCCGCATCGGCACGTGAAAGGAAGGTAAGGTTCTTCGCCAGCATGTTGCCGGCCTCAAGATCCGGCACCACCAGGATCTGTGCCCGGCCGGCGACGGGAGACTTTATCCCCTTGATCTGCGCGGCCTCCGGATCGATCGCATTGTCGAAGGCCAGCGGTCCTTCAAGCAGGCCGCCGGTGATCTGGCCGCGTTCTGCCATCTTGCAAAGCGCCGCCGCCTCGATCGTCGACGGGATCTTCGTCGTCACGGTCTCGACAGCCGAGAGTATGGCGACACGCGGCTCGCCAAGTCCGATCGTGACCCAGAGGTCGATCGCGTTCTGCACGATGTCGCGCTTGGCCTCGAGGTCCGGGAAGATGTTGATGGCGGCATCGGTGATGAAGAGCGTCTCGGCATGGCCCGGCACATCCATGATGAAGACGTGGCTGATTCTTCGATCGGTCCTGAGGCCGGTCGCAGACGCTGCAACTTCCTTCATCAGTTCGTCAGTATGCAGGCTTCCCTTCATCAGCAGCTCGCCGCGGCCTTCGCGGATCATCGCCACCGCCTTCGCCGCCGCCGCATGACTGTGCGGCACATCGACGATCTCGTAATTTCCGAGATCGAGCCGGTGTTCGGCAGCGACGCTGCGGATTTTCGCTTCCGGGCCGACGAGAACGGGCGTGATCAACCCCGTCTCGGCTGCCTCCAACGCGCCGCGCAGCGAGGTTTCGTCGCAAGGGTGCGCGACGATGGTGACCGCCGGCGTTTCGTCTCGCGCGGTGGCAATCAGGAGATCGTATTTGGACTGCTCAAGCGGCAGTGCGGCTACGTCGGACACGTCGGTACTCCTTCTACGATCAGGATGCGGCACGATTACGGACGGTCTTGCCGGCGCTGATCGCGACCGGCGGCTCGCTCTCCAGCCGGAACAGCGTCGCCACCCGTTGCAGCCGCTCGGCCGCAAGACCTGTCAACGCGCCGGAGACCTCCAGCACCTCGCGAAGCGCGGTGAAGGCGGCGCGACGCTCCTCGATCGGTTCCGGCAGCAACTTCGGAAGCGCCGCAAGTGCGGCCTCCTCGTCGATCAGCAGCATGAAATACTGTTCGCGAATGACCGCCTTGAACTCAGCGAGCGTCAACTGCTTTGCGGAGGCGTGCGCGCGCCGAAGCCTGCGAACGGCCTCGAGCCCGCGCTCGTCGGCGCCGCCACGCGCCATACCGACAAAGATCAACGCCCGGGCAAGCCCCTCGCATGTCGAGCCGTCGGCAAATTTCGTCTTAAGTTCCGCGATCCGTGCTTCGACGAGGGCTTTATGAAGCAGGCTTTTCTCGGCTCTTCGCGGTGGCTGGTTCGAATTCGTGTCGATACCGAGTGCCGCCTGCAAAGTCGGAGCACCGTAGATGGCGTGGAAGCTCTGTTCAGAAAGATATTCGGCTGTACGACGCCAGGCGTCGAGGCCGTCCACGATCTGCTGCGACAAAGCCTCCTGCCAGGCGATGAACGGGTTGCCTTCCGCCGCAGGCTCGCGGTTCTCGCGAACATAGTCTGCAAGCGCCGACGTCCACGCCATGAAGGGATTGTCCGGCCCGAAAAGCGCATATTGCAGCCGCAACGGATGCATGTTGCGCATAGCCTCCGCCACAGGCGGCGTTGCCGCCGCCTTGACGATCGGCTGCAGGTAGGTGCGGTAGAGCGCCAGATTGACCTCCGAAAGCTTCGCTGCGGCAGCGAAACGACGCTCGTCCTCGATGTCGTTGCCGCCGAGCGCGCGGATATCATCGAGCGTTCGCGCCTCGCAGCGCATCAGCCATTCGCCAGAGACGAGGTCCCTGCCCTCGACCGCCTCGCTTGCGGGTGTCAATACCGCTTCGTAGAGCCCCGGGGGAAGGACGTCGATAAAATCGATGTTGGAAGCAAACTCATCGTGCTCTTTCCGCGCGACACCGGCAGAGACGAAGATGCCGAGATGCCCAACCGTCTCGTGCACGGTGTAGACGATAGTCTGCCCGTAGGCACGGATATCATCGACACTGTCGTAAAGGTCGAGGATCCAATCGAGCGCCTGCTGCGGCGGGGTGATGTTGTCGCCCTTCGAGCAGAACACGACGATCGGAGAGCGGATGTTGCGAAGGTCGACCGCCGTTCCATCGGAGGTACGGATCTCGCCGGCGGCGAGCTTGTTGCCGACGAAAAGTTCATCGACGATGAACTGCATCTCCTCGGCATTCAGCGTCACATGCCCGCCCCACCAGCGCTCGAAGCCGAGGTAGCGCGCAGCCTCAGTGTCTATCTTCGAATAGAGATTGTACTGCTTGGTCCAAAGCGTGTTGGCCGGATTCTGGTTCTCGAAATTCTGCACCAGCCAGGCGCCGTCGAAGACGCCGGCGCCGAGGTCGCCGGTCAACGCCGTCAGCCAGCTGCCGCCAAGAAGCCCGCCGGAATAGCGCATCGGGTTCTGCCCCTTGACGCCGGCCCAGTAGGAAAGCGGTGCGCCGGCAATGATGATCGGGCCGAAAAGCTCCGGCCTCAGCGCGGCAACGATCGTCACGGCCCAGCCCGCCTGGCAATTGCCGATCACGCAGGGCTTGCCATCCGCGTTCGGATGGCGGGCAATCACGGTTTCGAGGAAGTGCGCTTCAGCATGCGCGATATCCTCGATCGTCTGGCCGGGAACAGGATCAGGAAGGAAACCGATGAAATAGCAGGGATGGCCCGCCTTCATCGCCACGCCGATCTCGCTGTCCGCCTTGAAGCCGCCAATGCCGGGGCCATGACCGGCCCGGGGATCGACGACGACAAATGGACGCTTCGACGGGTCGACCACGACGCCATCGGGTGGAACGATGCTGACCAGCGCATAGTTCACCGGCCGCGCGAGCGTACGCCCGTCGCGGACAAGCTGGGCCTCGAATTCCAGTACGTTCGGTGCAGTCTGCGTCCTGTGTTCTTCGTACTGCGCGCCGCGCTGGCGCATCACGTCGAGAAAAAGGACCGAGCGCTGCCAGGCATCGAGCGAATAGGAATAGGCATCGGCGAAAGTCGGTATTGTCGGGCTCGTGGAATGCTTGGGCATGGTGTCCACTCCTCGGTGCGATTGAAGGCCGGCCCCGTCACCAAGGCCAATAGAACAACGTAATTCGTCTCGCATTGACCTTAGTCAAAGAGATAGGCGGCAAAGCTGCGATATGAACTCGGCATAGATGACCCGAGAACGTCTGCTCGGGTCGCAGGAACATAACAGTGGAGTATTACGGCGATTTGTCGCCTTCACGAATTTTCGCCTTCAACCCCATCGAAGAAGCATACGTTTCGCCAGTATTCAGCGCCTCTTCGCACTGCAGCATTATACAGAAATGGGTACCGCGCAAGACGACCCTTGAAATTCAGGACGCAGCTTGCCAATTGGGGCGCAAAGCAGAAGGAGTTGCCAAGGCGATGAGCGATACTGAAATGTCCGTAGAGAAACATGTCTTCGAAGCCGATGTGGCGCGACTGCTCCATCTGATGGTGCATTCTGTCTACTCCGATAAGAACGTCTTCCTTCGCGAACTGATTTCGAACGCCGCGGATGCCTGCGAGAAGTTGCGCTACGAGGCGATCGTCTCGCCTGAACTCTTGGCCGGTGACCCGAGCCCGCGCATCACTCTAACGCTCGATGAAGAAAACAGCCGCCTCGTCGTCGAAGACAACGGTATCGGCATGGGCCGCGACGAACTGGTCGAAGCGCTCGGCACGATTGCCCGGTCGGGCACGCGCGCCTTCATGGAGCGCATCGAGGCCGCGCAAGGCAAAGAAGGCGCACAGCTCATTGGCCAGTTCGGCGTCGGTTTCTATTCCGCCTTCATGGTCGCCGACAAGGTCGATGTCGTTTCGCGCCGTGCCGGTACCGAACATGCATGGCTGTGGTCTTCCGACGGCAAGGGCAGCTACACGGTTTCCGTCGCGGAGCTCGCTGACGCCCCCGCGCGCGGCACACGCATCACGCTGCATCTGATGGAAGATGCCAAGACCTACACCTCGCGCTGGACCGTCGAGCGCATCGTCAAGGATCAGTCCGGCCACGTCCCTGTGCCGATCTCGATTCTGGAAAAGCCCGATGCCGAACCGGTACAGGTCGGCGACGGCACAGCGCTCTGGACCAAGCAGAAGAGCGAAATCAGCAAGGAAGATTACGCCGATTTCTATCGCGGCGTCGCCGGCCAGTATGACGACCCGGCACTGACGGTGCATTTCCGCGCTGAAGGCCGTCACGAATATACCGCACTCGCCTTCGTGCCCGGCTCGAAGCCCTTCGATCTCTTCGACCCGGACCGCAAGGGCCGGATGAAACTCTACGTCAAGCGCGTCTTCATCACCGACGAGGCGGAATTGCTGCCGCGCTACCTGCGCTTCGTGCGCGGTCTCGTCGATACCTCCGACCTGCCCTTGAACGTCTCGCGTGAGATGATCCAGGAAAGCCCGCTGCTTGCCAGCATCCGCAAGGGCGTCACCAACCGTGTGCTGACGGCGATCGAGAAACTGGCGGAAAGCGAGCCCGAAACCTTCGACAAGGTTTGGGGAAACTTCGGCAGCGTGCTGAAGGAAGGCATCTACGAGGATTACGAGCGCCGCGAACAGCTGATCGCGCTGTCGCGCTTCCGTACCACCACATCCGATGAAGGCCAGCGCAGCCTTGCCGACTATGTCAAGGGTATGAAGGACGGCCAGTCGGCGATCTACTATCTGACCGGCGACAATCTCGGCCAGCTCAAGGCCTCACCGCAGCTCGAAGGTTTCCGCGCCCGCGGTATCGAAGTCCTGCTCCTGACCGATCCGGTCGACAGCTTCTGGGTCACGTCCGCACCGGACTTCGACGGCAAGCCGCTGAAGTCGATTACCCAAGGGGCGGCAGATCTCAGCGCGATAGGCAAGCCGGAGGGCGACAAGGAAGAAGCGCCGCAGGCCAGCCAATTGGTCATCGATTTCGTTGCCTTCGCCAAGGAAACACTCGGTGCGGCAGTGTCCGACGTCCGCACGTCCGAGCGCCTGACGGAAAGCGCCGTCTGCCTCGTCGCGCCGGAGCACGGCCCCGATCGCCAGCTCGAAAAGATGCTTCAGGGCGCCGGCCGCCTCGACGATGCAGCCAAGCCGATCCTCGAAGTGAACCCGAACCATGCGCTGATTACGGCGATGGCCGCCAGCCCCGCCGGCGACACGGCGTTCCGGACGGACGCCGTTCAGCTTCTGCTCGACCAGGCCCGCGTGCTTGACGGCGACAAGCCGCAGGATCCGCGCGCCTTCGCCGAACGCCTGTCGCGCGTCTTCGATCGCGCACTCAAGGCCTAACAGAAAGGCCCTGGAAATCTCTTGGATTTCCAGGGCCTTTTGCTGTTTTCTACAGCACCGCTTGAGCAGGTGCCGTCAGAGACAAACGCTACGTTAGTCCGCCTTTGCGGTTTGCATCCCGATTTCCGCCAACACCTCGTCCGTATGTTCCCCAAGCCGCGGCACGCCACGGTCCAGTGCAAGCTCGGCGGCTGAAAAGCGAATTGGCGTCCTCACCCCCGGAGAGGTACCGGCGGCAGCGCCGGAATGTGGCGTATCCACCCGCATCTGCCGATGCTCGATCTGCGGATCGGCAAAGACGTCGGCAACGGTGTTGATGGGTCCGCCGGGCACGCCGGCATCTTCCAGCAACTTCAACAGCGTGTCGCGCTCGATCTTTGCCGTTTCAGCGGCCAGTTCCGGCGTGAGCGTGTCCCGGTTCTGCACTCGCAATGCGTTGGTCAGATAACGCTCGTCGGTGGCAAGTTCAGCTCGCCCGAGCAATGTGCAGAACTTCACGAACTGCCGATCGTTGCCAACAGCGACGATCAAATGACCGTCCGATGTCGGGAAGACCTGATAGGGCGCGATGTTCGGATGCGCATTACCAAGCCGGCGCGGCGCCTTGCCGGAGACCAGGAAATTCAGCGCCTGGTTGGCGAGCACGCCAGTCATGCAGTCGAGCAATGCCATGTCGATCTGCTGCCCCTCACCGGTGCGCTCGCGCTGGGCAAGGGCTGCCTGCACGGCGATCACACCGTAAAGGCCGGTGAAGATATCGGCAAAGGCAACGCCGATCTTCTGCGGCTCGCGATCCGGCTCGCCGGTCAGATCCATGATGCCGCTCATGCCCTGCACGATGTAGTCGTAACCGGCGCGGTGGGCATAGGGGCCATCCTGACCGAAGCCGGTGACCGAGCAATAGATCAGCCGCGGATTGACCTTCTTCAGGCTCTCGTAATCGAGCCCGTATTTGGTAAGCCCGCCGACCTTGAAGTTTTCGAGCAGCACGTCCGACTGGGCGGCGAGGCGACGTACGGCCTCCTGCCCCTCCTCCGTCGTGAAATCGAGCACGACAGACCGCTTGCCGCGGTTGCAGGCGTGGAAGTAGGCGGCGTCGAGCTTCTCGCCGCCTTCACCCGCGACGAAGGGCGGGCCCCAGGTGCGTGTGTCGTCGCCTGCCGGGCTTTCAACCTTGATGACGTCGGCACCCAGATCGGCCAGCGTCTGGCCGATCCATGGGCCCGCAAGAATGCGGGCCAGTTCCAGGACGCGAATGCCCTTCAGCGGCGTTTCCATGACGGCACCGCTCAGAAGAAGGCCTGAAGGCCGGTCTGGGCACGACCGAGGATCAGTGCATGAACATCATGCGTGCCCTCGTAGGTGTTGACAGTCTCGAGGTTCACCATGTGGCGCATGACCTGGTATTCCTCGGAGATGCCGTTGCCGCCGTGCATGTCGCGGGCCATGCGGGCGATATCGAGCGCCTTGCCGCAATTGTTGCGCTTGACGATCGAGATCATTTCCGGGGCCATGCGGCCTTCGTCCATCAGGCGACCGACGCGCAGCGACCCCTGCAGGCCGAGCGTGATCTCCGTCTGCATGTCGGCAAGCTTCTTCTGGAAGAGCTGCGTCTGCGCCAGTGGGCGGTTGAACTGCTTGCGGTCGAGACCATATTGGCGTGCCGCGTGCCAGCAAAACTCGGCAGCACCGAGTGCGCCCCAGGAAATGCCGTAGCGGGCACGGTTGAGGCAGCCGAACGGACCCTTGAGGCCTTCCACATTCGGCAGCAGCGCTTCCTCGCCGACCTCGACATTGTCCATGACGATTTCGCCGGTGATCGACGCGCGCAGCGACAGCTTGCCGGCGATTTTCGGGGCGGAAAGGCCCCTCATGCCCTTTTCGAGCACGAAGCCACGGATAGCGCCGCCATGCGCTTCCGACTTCGCCCAGACGACGAAGACATCGGCGATCGGTGCGTTGGAGATCCACATCTTCGAGCCGACGAGGCGATAGCCGCCCTCGGTCTTGATCGCACGGGTCTTCATGCCGGCCGGGTCGGAACCCGCATCCGGCTCGGTCAGGCCAAAGCAACCGATCCATTCGCCGCTGATGAGCTTCGGCAGATACTTCTGCTTCTGCTCCTCGGAGCCATAAGCGTAGATCGGGTAGATCACCAGCGACGACTGCACGCTCATCATCGAGCGGTAGCCCGAATCGACGCGCTCGACTTCGCGGGCAACCAGGCCGTAGGCGACGTAGGAAGCACCAACGCCGCCATAGGTTTCCGAGACGGTCACGCCGAGCAGGCCGAGTTCGCCCATCTCACGGAAAATTTCGGGGTCGGTCGATTCTTCGCGGTAGGCGTCGATGACGCGCGGCTGCAGCCGGTCCTGCGCATAGGCCCGCGCGGTGTCGCGGATCATGCGCTCGTCCTCGGTCAACTGATCGTCGAGGAGGAACGGATCATCCCATTGAAATTGCGTCTTGCCGGCCATGTTTCTCTCCCATCGGATTATTCCGCATGTCTTATCGCAAGGGGTGCATGGCGTTTCAAACGAAATTGAGGCACCGCCTCATGCGTTCAGGGAATGGCCTTTCATTCGCCCCGGCGGCCCCGTGTTGCAAATTCGCTAGAATATGACGACAAGATCGGACGTCCTTCGCTCCGCCGGTCCCCGTTGCAGAACGAATGGCCAGTGCAACGCCAGAGATCAGAAGCAAGCCACGACCATGGCCAATGACCGCCTCGAACGCTTCGCCCACAATCTCGACTGGAATCTGCTGCGCACCTTCGTGGTGCTCGTTGAGGAAGGCAGCATCACGGCCGCGGCAAACCGCCTGCTCCTACAGCAGCCTGCCGTCAGCATGGCGCTGAAACGGCTGGAGCAGACCGTTGGCCAGAAGCTCATTGACCGGCGTCCCGGGCGCTTCAACCTGACGGACGCCGGCGCCCGCCTGCATGCCCAGTGCCGCGACATCTTCGCAGCCGTCATCCGGCTGCCGAATGTCCTGGAAACCGCCGGCGAAGAGATCACCGGCCACCTCAACATCCACTCCGTCAGCCACGCACACAACCCCGCCTGGGACAGCAAGCTCGAAAGCTTCTTCCGCCTGCACCCGAAGGTGACACTGTCGGTCACGGTCGCAACGACGGTCGACGTGCTGAGCGCGGTGGAGCGAAACATCGCGACCATGGGGCTTTGCGACGGCAATATCCCTGACTGGCTCCACAAACGTTTCCACGTCCGCGAGCGCTATGCCCTTTATTGCGGCCGCAGCCATCCGCTGTTCGGTGCCGAGGGCATCGACTTCAACGATCTCAGAGGCAATCCCTATATCGCCTTCATCGCCGATGTGCTGGGTGGACAGCATATGAACTCTGTGACCGCGGTGCGTGCAGTCGGGTCCTTCGGCCAGCAGGTCCGCGCCGTCTCCTGCAATGTCGAGGAGGTCATGCGGCTGATCATGTCCAATGTCGGTATCGGCATGCTTCCAGACCACCTCACGGCGCCGGCCGTTGCAGGAGGTCAGCTTTGGCAGCTGCCGCCCTATGCCGATCTGCCCACCACCGATGTCTTCCGCATCTGGAACCCGAACGCGATCCTCAATCCGGCCGAGGCTGCGTTCCTTGCCCATGTCGCCGATACGGAACCGCTCGACCACTGCCTTGATGAGAGCGCGTGACCATCACGAGAATTGATAGTCGCATTTCCGGTTATAAATTTGAACGCTGATAGCCGCTTATCTATGGTCCCGCCAACAATCAATGGAGGCGGGATATGCGGGACTACGATGTGGCGATCATTGGCGGCGGGATCGCGGGCCTGTCACTCGCCTACTTCTTGGCGCCACATCGCTCCGTCGTGGTGATCGAGCGGGAAGACGGGCTCGGCTATCACAGCACCGGCCGCTCGGCAGCAGAGTTCGTGCTCCGCTACAACGCACCCGAGGTCTGCGGGCTTGCCGCCATCTCGAAGTCCTTCTTCGACAATCCGCCTGAGGGGTTCTCCGAGGTAGCGCTGCTCAAGCAGCGCGGCGGCGTCATGATTGCCAACGCCGAGAAGGCTGACCGCTTCGAAGAGGTGTTCATTGAAGAGAGCCGCGCCAACGCCGAAATTCGGCGTCTGACGGTCGACGAAGTCATTGCACGGGTACCGATTCTCCGGCGCGACTATGTTGCCGCCGCCTACTACGATCCGCATTTCTGGGACATCGAGGTGGAAAACCTGGTCCAAGGTTACGTCCGGGGCGCCCGCCGCCACGGTGCGGCGATCATCGAGCGCTCTGACGTGCTGGCTCCGCGCCGCGACGGCGACCGCTGGGTACTCACGACGAGTGCCGGCGATATCAGCGCCAAGACGATCGTCAATGCCGCCGGCGGCTGGGCAGATCCGGTAGCGGAACTCTTCGGCGTCACGCCCGTCGGTATCGTTCCGCACCGACGCACGGCGATCACCGTCGACCTGCCCGACGGCATCGACGCGCTCACCTTGCCGGAGATCAACGAGATCGACGAAGACTTCTACATGAAGCCCGAGGGCGGGCGGCTGCTCGCCTCGCCGGCAGACGCCACCCCTTGCGAGCCGGCCGACGTCCAGCCGGAGGAGATCGACGTTGCCTGGGCGGCCCACTACATCGAAGAGGCAACCACCGTGCCGGTTCGCCGCATCTTCAAGAGTTGGGCCGGCATGCGCAGCTTCTCACCCGACAAGTTGCCGGTCATCGGCTTTGCCCGCGACCGGCCGGATTTCTTCTGGCTCGCCGGCCAGGGCGGCTATGGTATCCTCACCTCCCCGGCCCTTGGCGCACTCGCCGCAAGCCTCATGATCGGTGCCGCAGCGCCGGAAGGCTTTGGCGCGGTGGGTCTCGATGCCTCGAAGTTCAGCCCGGCGCGCCTGGAGAAGTAACGAGCACACCTGCCGTCACACATCGCCTGCCGTCACAGATCGATTGGCGGCCGACCTCAAATCGGCCGCATCACTTCCGCGCCAGGCTGAAGGAAAAATGGCTGCCGCGGTGATAGTCGAGCGCGTAGACAACGGGCACGCCAGCGGCATTGAAACAGGTCTCGCGGATCAGCAGTGCCGGGCCGAAATCGCGCAGATCGTTGCGCTCCACGACATCATCGGGAAGCAGGACGGCGGCAACGATCGCCGCCGACATCCTGGGCCTGCTCCGGTGCTGGTCCAGCAGGTCGAGCAGTGAACCTGTCCAATCGATATCGTAAAGACGCACCGGGATGATGCTGCGCGGAATAAAATCGACGCAATAGAGGATCGGCTCATCCTTGTGCAGCCGCAGCCTTTCGAGGCGGATAACCCGCTCCCCCGGCTGAAGCCGCAATTGCTCAGCCGTGGCGGCGTCAGGCGTTTCCTCCGCCACGGAGAGAACCTTGTTGGCCGTGGCGTAGCCATAGTGCCGGGCCATGTCCGTGACGCTTTCAAAGACGGTGATGGGCCGATCGACCTGAACGGCGGACATGGCCGAGACGAAGCGTCCGCGCCCGTGTTCGACATAAATGATGCTGTCCTGTTCGAGCAGCTTCAGCGCTTCGCGCAGCGCAGGACGCGAGATCTTGAAGCGCTGGGTCAACTGCGCCTCGGTCGGCAGTTTGTCGCCAGGATTGAGCCCTTCGTCGCGAATCAAGTCAGCGATGCGGTCGCGAAGCTGAATGACCAGTGTGCGCGTATCGCGAAGGGGTTCGTCCAATTCCTCTCACTCCGTCGAACAATCGTAAATATGTTCTTGTCTGACAAATTCCGGAAGGTCAAGTGCGCCCCAGTCCACCCGAATTTTCGCTGCTTCTCAGCCGGCATCGCGATGCGAATTGGTAGTGCAGAGATATCGCCCTTGACACCGCTTTGCATTGTTGTCAGTTGTCTTACAACACTGGAGAGGCGGTGGACAACCATGACCACCGGCCGAGGCAACCATCGGGAAACATGTCATGCTGAACTTTGACGAGCAGAGATTTCTTCGCATCCAGTCGGGCGCCGCCGCGCTGCGCCAACAACTCGACGAAACCATCGCGGCCTGCCTCGCCACAGGCGCTGAGAACATCTTTTTCACGGGAACAGGCGGTGCCGCCATCCTGATGCAGCCGGCTGCCCAGCTCCTTCAACGCCAGTCCCGTTTTCCCACATATATCGACCTACCGGCCGAGCTCGTCCTTTCCGGATCGGCAAACCTCAATTCAAGGTCGATCGTGGTCATTCCCTCCCTCTCCGGCACGACGAAGGAAAGTGTGGCGCTGCTCGAGAAGGCAAAGTCGGTTGGCGCGACGGTATTGACGCTCGTCGGACATAAGGACACGCCGCTCGGCCAAGGCGGCGACCACGTCTTCGTCAACTTCGCCGAGGACGACACTTCCTGCGAATCCTTCTATCTGCAATCACTCTTCATCGCGCTTTCGATCATGCACCACCGCGGAGAACTCGAAGGTTACGAGCGGATCGTGGACGAATTGGAAACCCTTCCGAAATCGCTGCTGGAGGTTAAGCGCGGCTTCGAAGCCCAGGCCGAGGATTATGCGAAGGTTCTCGCCGGCTCGAGCTATCACATCATCACCGGCGCCGGTAACGTCTGGCCGGAAGCCTTCTACTACGGCATGTGCATTCTCGAGGAGATGCAGTGGATTCGCACCCGTCCGGTGCATGCGTCCGACTTCTTCCATGGAACGCTTGAACTGGTGGAAGACGATGTCAGCGTTATCCTGTTCAAGGGCGAAGATGCGATGCGTCCGCTCGCCGAGCGCGTTCAGAACTTCGTGCCCGGCTACACGAACAAGCTTACCGTGCTCGACACGGCGGAATTCGCCCTCCCCGGCCTTTCTCCCGAAGTGCGTGGTCTCGTCGCGCCGATCGTACTTGCAACCGTGCTCGAGCGCATCAGTGCCCATCTCGAAGTGATGCGCAATCACCCTCTGACGACGCGGCGTTACTACAAGCGCGTTGCCTACTGAGCATTCGATACGTAATCGTTCGCCCGACTGTCGCACATGCGAGAACGCGTTCGCGACTTTCCATTCGCCTGCGAGGAGACGTCATGGCCACCTTTCGCCTTGCTGCCGTTGGCGACAATTGCATTGACCGTTTCCAGGCGCCGATAAGCGAGGCCTATGTCGGTGGCAACGCGATCAATGTCGCCGTCCAGTGGGCGCTTCTTGGGCACCAATCCCACTACTTCGGCGCCGTCGGCGGTGACCGCGACGGCGCGCAGGTGCGGCAGGTTCTTGAACAGAACGGCGTGCGGCTCGCAGGTCTCAAGGAGCGCAATGTCAACACCGCCTATACCGACATCGGCGTCACCCCGGAGGGAGACCGTGTCTTCCTCTACGAGGATTTCGGTGCCTGCGCCGGCTATCAACCCGACGCGGACGACCTCGCTCTCCTGAAAACCATGGATCACGTGCATATCGGCTGGCTCGACGATGGCGGCGCCTTGCGAAGGGCACTGGCAACTGCGGGCGTCAGCGTTTCGCAGGATATGTCCGTCAACGCCACCCCGGCCAACCTTGGCGTGCAAGGTCTCAGCATAGCCTTCGGCTCCGGCAGCGACGGCGATCAGGACGCAGAACGATTGGCCGGTGATTTCCTTGCTCGCGGAGCCCGGCTCGCCATCGTGACGCGCGGCGCCCTCGGTTCGCTCGCCGGCAACGGAGCCGAACTGGTGTCAACCGGAAGCCGGCCGGTCGATGTCGTCGACACCACGGGCGCGGGCGACAGCTTTATCGCCGGTTTCATTCTCGCTCACCTTCAGGGCCGCCCACTGGTCGAACGGTTGGAGGCCGGGCGCGACCTCGCTGCGCGTACCTGCACCCATGTCGGCGGGTTTCCGCAACAGCCGCACGCTCTCTAGCGAAACGACCCGCCATGTACCCGGCCCAATTCAACAGGGGCCAGGCAGACGGCGGGGCACCTCAAACCTTCGTCAAGATATTTGCGTACGGACCCTAGTCACCGGGCATTGTACCGCCCGAAGCGGGCTTCGACACGCGACTGCAGGAATTCGAGGCCGATCGACAGGATCCAGTAGATCATCGAGGCGGTGATCAGCATCTCGATGTGACGGAACTCGGTCTGCCCCTGGGTGCGGGCGAGATACATGATCTCCCAGACACCGACGACGGAGACGAGGGAGGAGTCCTTCAGCATGGCGATGAACTGGTTGCCGGTCGGTGGGATGATGACGCGCATCGCCTGCGGCATGACCACGAGCGCCATCGTCTGGTTGGGGCTGAGGCCGAGCGCGGTCGCGCCTTCGGTCTGGCCGCGCGGAATGCTCTCGATGCCGGCGCGGAAGATCTCGGTCATATAGGCGCCATAGCAGAGCGACAGCGCCAGGATGCCGGCCGGCACCGCACCGATGACGTAGCCGACCTGCGGCAGGCCGAGATAGATGATGTAGATCTGCATCAACAGCGGCAGGCCGCGGAAGAGCGAGGTGTAGAAGGTGGCGAGCCCGTAGATGACGCCGTTCTTCGACAGCTTGGCAATGGCGCCGACGAGCGCGATCAGGGTGGCGATCGCGATCGAGATCACCGAGATGTAGAGCGTCGTGACGACGCCCTGGGAGACCAGGTAGCCGATCTTCTTGGCGATGAAGGCGAAGGACAGATCGAACGAGTAGAAGAACAGCATCAAGAGCACGAAAAGCTCGACCCAGACGCCGATCACCTGGCCGCGGCGCGGCAATTGCCGCAAGGCCTTCCAGTTCGCCGCCGCGATCAGCGCGACCAGCCCGGCGCTGACCAGCCGGGCGAGCGCCGGATTGGCCTCCAGCCATTCCGTCGACGGCGGCAGCAGATGGCCGATCCAGGCGGAGCTGATGCCGAGCCCGTAGATCGCCATCGTGACGAGCGCCAGCATGAGAAACAGGCCGGACCGTCGCGCGACATCCGGATAAGTCAGTATCAGACGACCAATCATCTCAAATCTCCGGCGTTCAGGCGGCGCGCTCGCGCCACCAGTCCTGTGCCTGCAGTTTCCAGTAGGTGAGTTGGGCCACCGCCAGTCCGGCATAGCCGCCGGCCCAGACCAGGCCGAACGGCCGGAAGAGCTTGTAGCGGTCGGACTGGCCGAGAATGCCCTCGGCCACCAGCTTGCCGCCGATCGCTGTGGTGTTGAGGCCATGGCCGCCAAAGGCGGTGCAATGCCAGACACCCGGCCGCATCTCGCCGATCTGGGGCATCAGGTGGCGGGCATAGGACATCAGGCCCGACCAGGCGAGTTCGGTCTTCAGTTCCTTCAGCTGCGGATAGGTGCCGGTCATCTCGCGGCGCAATTCGGCGGCAAGGGCGGCCGGCGAAGCGGCACGGGTGGTGATGCGCCCGCCCCAGAGCAGGCGCTTGCCGCCATCGACCAGCCGGTAATAGTCGCCGGCGCGGCGGTTGTCGCCGATCGCATCGCGGGTGGCGATCGCCGACCGGATCAGCTCCGGCGCTTCCTCGCTCAGCATCACATAGGTGGCGATCGGCAGGAAGGCGCGCTGCAGCCGGCCATTGAGCGCGCCGGTATAGCCACCGGTGGTGAAGACCACCTGGCGTGCCCTGATCCGGCCGCGAGCGGTCGACACCGTCTTTTCGGCACCGTCGAGCATGCTTGCCGTTGCCGCCGAGCCCTCGTAGATCCGCCCACCCAGCCGCTCGATTTCTTCCGCCACCGCCCGAAGGTAGTTCAGCGGATGCATGTGGAAGGCCTTGGGGTCACGCAAGCCTTGGAAATAGCGCTTCGACTTCAGCACCGCGCGAATATGCTCGGTGTCGAAATACTCCAACTCGTACCCATAGTTTTGACGCATCGCATCGGCGTGCGCCTTCAAGCTGCCGCCGTCGTCATAGCGCAAGACACTGGTGATTCCGGGCTGTGCATGTGCGCTCTCGATCTTCAGCGCCGCGATCGTATCACGAACGAAATCCACGCCTTCGATCGACAGACGGTGGATTTGACGTGCACCTTCGGCACCGGCCGCACGAGCGATATTCTCGCCACCGGTCGCGAAACCGGGGCTGACAAAGCCGCCATTACGGCCTGATGCGCCGAAGCCGACGCTTTCCGCTTCGAGCACGACAACCGACTGCCCGGCGCGTGCGAGCTGAAGCGCCGTTGTCAGACCGGCGAGCCCACCGCCGACAACGACCGTGTCACATTCGATAGTTTCGGAAAGCACTGGTCTGACCTTCCGGTCGACCATCGTGTTTTTATAGTAGGTATCGGGATAGGACATGTTCTTGCGCCCTGCAGACAGCGATTAGGGGGTGCGGGCGGCACGATCTGCCGCCCCACAGACTTGTCCACTTCAGTCGGCGCTGTAGTCCTTGCCGTACCACTTGGTGGTAAAGCCTGCGAGCGTGCCGTCCTTCTTCATCTCAGCGATGAGATCGCCAATCTTCTTCGTCCACTCCGGATCGGTCTTTTCCGCGATCACGACAAGCGGTTCCTTGAACGCGTACTCGCCTTCGAGCACCTTCAGCGGATAACCGTTCTTGATGGCGTTGAGCGCGGTCTGTTCTGGCGCAATCACGGCATCGAGCCGCACGCCGTCGCCGAGGCGGAGGTCGTCGAAGGGAAGCATGGAATCGGCGAAGGTGCGGATCTCACCCGGTTCCAGCTTATATTCGATCGGCGGCAGGCCCGGCGCGTCGATTTCCAACTGACGACGAATGAAATCCTCCGAAGTCGTTGCCGTTTCGACCCCAATGACCTTGCCGTTCAAGTCGGTGACAGCCTTCGCCTTGCTGTCCTTGTGAACGACGTAGACATAGGGGCTGTAGTAATAGATGCCGGCAAAGTCGATGACCTGGGCGCGTGGCTTGGTCGGGGTGACCGAGCCGACGCCGACGTCATAACGTCCCTGCCATCGGCCGCCGGTCAAAGTGGCCCACTCCGGCGTTTCGAAGCTGACTTCGACGCCAAGGCGCTTGCCGATCTCGCGGGAGACATCGATGTCGAAGCCGACAAGCTGGTTGCTGTCGTCGAGATAGCTCTGCGGCGGCCACCCGCTGTTGGTGGCGACAACCATCGCCTTCTTGCTCATGACACGGTCGAGCGTCTCGCCCGCCTGCGCGGCGGTGGCAAGCGCCAGCGCGGCAGCGCCGACGGCGAGCTGTAGAATCAGTTTCCTCACGCATTCCTCCTGTTTGAACGTCAGCAATGGGTTCCCGTTTATGTAAGATGTCTGACAACATAAGTTAGAAAAGATCGATAAAGACGAGTCAAGGGCAGAAGCGCGCCCAACTCCATGAAACGAAGTGATGGGACCATATGTCTCCGTGATGAATGAGCCAAAGGGACGAGAGCCGCCCGAACTGCGCCGAGGCCCGGCCACCGTGTCGCCACATCGTTCTGGAAACCTTCGCCCCGCTGCGCGCCCAAGATGGGATCATCAAGGGTCGCCTGAATCGAGGTTCTCTAGTGACGGATATGCGATGTCCACCATGAAGGAATATTCCCGCCAGTTCCTGGCGCGGCAAGCCCCCGATCTCCTTACCCATCTCTACCGTTGGTCTCGCTCCAATCGTTTTCGCGGCGAGCGGCGGATCAACACCCGCGAGTTCATAGAGATGCAGTATCGCGCCCGCACGGGAAGAGAGTTGCAAGTCGACGAGCCGCGAGGGCTTAGCGAAAAGCTCAACGCGCTGAAGCTGATGCCGGCGACCGCATTGCAGACGATCTGCGCCGACAAGATCAAGGTGCGCGACTATGTTGCCGAGCGTGTCGGCCCGGATATCCTCATCCCAGCGATCCTGTCCACCTATCGGCTGAGGGATATCACGCCGGAGACCATTCGAGAGGAGGCCTTCGTCCTCAAGACGAATCACGACTTCGGCGGTGTGGTGATATGCCGTGACCGGGACACGTTCGACTGGGGTGCCGCCCGCGCCAAGCTCGCCGATCACCTGGCGTTCAACCATTGGTACCGGCATCGCGAGCCTGTTTACCGCGATATCCGGCCCGGTGTCCTGGTCGAGGCGTTTCTGGAACCGGACGCGGCCGACGGCCTTCGCGAATACAAGATTTTCTGCTTCCACGGCCGCCCACATTTCATAATGGTCATCCGCGAGAAGGACGGCGTGCGCAGCAAGACGGTCTTCGACACCGATTGGCAGCCTTTGCCGGTGCGGCGGCGCGGTGCGCCAGCTGCGGCGGACGGCATAGAACCTCCCCAATCCCTTCGGTCCCTGCTCGATATTGCGACGGAACTCGCCGCTCCATTCGCGTTCAGCCGGGTCGACCTCTACGAAAACTTCGGCCGCATCCGCTTCGGCGAGATCACCTTCTTCCCCGAAGGCGGCACAGATATTTTCGAACCTTATGAGTGGGAACTGCGTTTCGGGGACTTGCTGAGATTGCCTGGAGAGCAACCAAGAAAGGGACCCCACGCTTGATGCTGCAAAGTCTGGTTGACCAAACGATCGACAAGCGCCGCCTTCGCTTCCTGAAAAGCCACGCCCGTCGCTACTGGGCCGACAGCGCCTCGGCCGACGACCGGCAACTGGCGCCGCTGCAGCGGATCCAGGACATCCTGGCCGGTTTCGATCCGAAGGAGGCCGATTGGTATCGACAGATACGCGGCGACCTCGACGGTGTCGTGAGCAATTGCGAAAGAGAACAGCACCTGCACGGGCTGAACGGGCACTATGCCTATGTTCTCGACAACAAGGCGGTGTTCGGAGAACTCCTTGCCTCGATGCGGTTGCCGACCCCACAGATATTCTCCTGCTATTTCGGAGACCGATGGCATTGGCGGGACGACAGCCGGCGCGCCTTCGGCGATGAACTCGCGACCCATGGCCGTTTCGTCATCAAGCCGGCGCTGGGTTCGAAAGGACGTTCCGTGCAGATCGGCACGGCAATGGACCACGTCAACAATTACCGCGGCGAAGATGCGATCCTGACCAGCTTCGTGCAGCAAGCCGACTATGCGCAGACGATCTTTCCCGACGCCTTGAATACCATACGTCTGCTGATGCTGCGGGACGATGATGGCGCTCCGGTCGCAGCCGCGGCCATTCACCGCTTCGGCGGCGCCCGCTCGGTGCCGGTCGATAATTTCAGCGCCGGCGGGCTGGTCTCGAAAGTCGACCTGCAAACAGGCCGGCTATCCCGGGCCTTATCAATCGCGGACGGCAATCTTGTCCGCTATCACGATGTGCATCCGGACACGCAAACGACGATTGCCGATGTCGAGATTGCCCACTGGCCCGCGGTCCTGCGGCTTGTCGAGGATCTCGGCCGCGCCTTCCCGTATCTGCACTATGTCGGCTGGGACATCGCCGTAACGCCCGAAGGACCGACCGTCATCGAAGGCAACGCCCACCCGAGCCTGCGCTTCTTTCAGCTTTACGACCGCCTGCTCGATGAGCCGCAACTGCGTCGGATCTTTGCCCGCTACATTCCACGAGCCAAGGATGGCCCACTCTGATGGGCGCGCTCCCGATCGTCGGCGTGGTACGCCACCGCCTCTCGCTCCTGCAGCACTTCTGGGCGCTGGAGCGGCGCGGAAATCGCGGCCTTCCCAATCTGCGGCTGATGAGCCGCGGCTTCCTCTCCAACCGCGCCTGGCTGTATCCGCTCGACCGGTTCGACGGTCACCTGTTTCTGACCGACCTCGAGGCGGAGGCCCGGTTGCCGCGGCTGAACAGCACCGAAGCCATGGCGCTTCTCGGCGACAAGCTCCTGTTTCATGAATGGGTGCGCTCCGGAAGCTTCCCGGGGACCTGCCCGGAGTTGATCGGGCTCGTCGAGGACGGCCGTGCCACCGCGCCCGATGGCAGCCCGTTGCCGCGCGCCGACGTTGAAGGCCGCGCTATGATCTCTAAGCCGGTCGATGGCAGCGGCGGCCGCGGCGTGCGACGCATTTCATCAGTCGACGAGGTCGATCGGCGCGGTCGCTTCTTGCTCGAGGCCGCAGTGGTGCAACACCCTTACGCATCGGCGATCTATCCGCATGCCGTCAACACGATCCGGGTGCTAGTCGGCCATGACGAAGCGTCCGGCAAGACCATCCTGCTCGGGGCGGCCCACCGGTTCGGAACGGAACGCTCGCGGCCGACAGACAACTTCAAGGCCGGCGGGATCGTGTCCCTGATCGAACTGGAAAGCGGCACGCTCTCCGATGCGATTTCCGATGACGGCGGCCCAAGCCGAACCACGCTCCCCCGCCACCCCGAGACCGGCACTCGCATCGGCGGCATGRCCATCCCGCATTGGAACGACATCAAGACGCTGGCGCTCGCATGTACGCGCTCGATCGCGGGGCTCGCCTATGTTGGCTGGGATGTCGCCTTGACCGAGAAAGGTCCGATCGTGATTGAGGGCAATGCGGCACTCGCCAATCCCAACCTCATCCAGTTTCACGAGCCGATGCTCTTGCGCCAGGAAGTGCGCGATTTCTTCGCTGCAAAGGGCACCATCAGCCCAAACCGACTGGAGCGCATTCGCGCATCACAACGCCACAGGGCCTTCGAGGCAGGCTAGGCTCTCCGAACCACTGGTCTGCATTGGACGCGCGCCCCTGTTTATGGAGCAGACATCGTTCCGAGAATGAGTGGAATCCGCGATTTCGCCGAAGCCCAATCCCCGCGGATGACGTCAAAGACCGCCTTGAACACAAGCACAGTCTCGCGCGGATTGAAGGCCGCCCAGGCCACTCCATACACAATGACACCGATCGCAACCTGCAGGCAGAGCATCAGGACGGGCGCAAGGCCATCGATCATCCGCCCGGCAGTCCAGACGGCGCCCGCCATGATCAGCGATGGCATCGCGGCAATGAAGAGCGTGCGCAACTGCCCCAGGGGATGGAGGGCGGACACGCGATAGACCTGCATGGCGCCCACCGGCCAAAGTGCCCATTGCCTCAGCGACAGCGCGGCTGCGACGCCGACAAGGCCGTATTGGACGCCGACGAAAAGGAAGGCGACACCCAGCACGATCGACAGCACCGAAATAAAAGAGACCGAACCCATGCGCCCGAAGGCCACCAGCACGGCCGTGTTGAAGCTCGAGACCGGCGCCCGCAAGGTTCCAAGAGCGAGTACCTGCAGTACCGGGACGGCTTCGGCCCACCCCTCGCCGAAGGCCAGCGGCACGAGGATCGGTGCGATCATCGCAACGCCGAGAACGACTGGCCAGAACACCCAGGTGGTCAGCCGGACCGACGTATCGATCAGCTTGGCGAGCCGCTCGCGGTCATGCTGCAATTGCGATGCTGCCGGAAAGGCGACCGCGGCAACGGGGCCACTCAGAATATTGTGCAACTGGTCGAGCAGCCGGCGGGCAACCGCAAAAAGGCCGAGCGCTTCCGTCCCGAGCCACTGGCCGATGAACAGTCGCGGCAGGGCGTTCTGGGAGACGTAGGTCAGTCCGTTGTTCTCGACCCTGCGGGATGCAAAACGCAGCACATCGATGAGTTCCTGGCGGACAAAGCCGAAACCGGGCGACCAGCGCGCTGCGGGAATCAGCATGATCAGGTTCACCGAGCGCCGCACGATCTCCATGATGACGAGGCTCCAGATACCGGCGCCCGAAATCGCCAGCACAACGCCGACCGCGACCGCCAGCACACCCGATACCGCCCCGATGCGGGCAAGCTCGTTGAACTGCAGGCGCCGCACGAGGATCTGGTTGGGGACGCTTGCCAGCCCCGTGAGGATTGGCAGGACGAGCATCGCAAGCAGCGGCGCCTTGAGCTGCGGCGCCTCGAAGAAGGCTGCGGCCACCCCACTGCTGACACCGATGACGACTGCCGAGAGAACGGAGATGACAACCAGGGCGGCGAAGGCCGCATTGCGATGTCCGGTCGTGGCGTCCGGTTTCTGCACGACGATGTCGGCCGCGTGTCCCCCGACGAAGATTTCGGCGAAGCCGACGATCAGCAGCCCCAGAGCAAAGACACCATAGGTTTCCGCGCCGAGGATTCTCGCCAGGATGATGGTGCTGATGGTTGCAAGCAACGCCTGCGCCAATTGGCCCAATGAAGCCCAGATGGCTTGCCCGGTCAGTTTTACTGCTCGGCTCAATAGAAATGCCTTCCGTCGTTCGGCTCACGAACCACAACACCGCACGTCATGAGACGCGTTGCGGTCGATATAGCTGCGTTGCCGCAGGTCTTTGTCCTCAAAACGCGGTCGATTTAAGGACAAAGACTTTCAGCGATCGAAACGAGCCTGCATTCTATCTCACGATAGATTTTGGCTTGTTGTCGAAATTGAGGGCGGCCTGCCATTTTATCAACGCTTCACACGTTGAAGGTGCATCGATCGCCCCGAAAGAACCTTGGGGAACTGGGAAGGCGCCAAGAGGAGAGGCTGCCATTGAGGAGGAGCACAAGGCATGAAGTTATCGGACGTATCTCGCAACGGCGCCCGCATCTCCATCATTGTCCCCACCTACAATCGGGCCCAATATCTACCAGCTTCGCTCGATGCATTGTTGCCGCAGATTGGACGCGATGACGAGATTATCGTCGTCGTCGATGGCTCGACCGACGAAACGGCTGACGTGCTTGCCCGGTACGGAAACCGGATCGAGGTCATAGAGCAGGCCAATGCCGGCAAGGCGCGTGCATTGAACGCCGGGCTACAGAAAAGCAGGGGGCAGTTCGTCTGGATCGTCGATGACGACGACGTTGTTTGCCCCACGGCGCTCGGTGATCTCATGCAGGTCTTCGAGGCCGATCCATCGGCCGGCATCGCCTACGGGCGCTATGTGCGTTTCCAGCACGAAAAGGATGGCGCCGCCAAGTTCCTGGACACGGGCTACTGGAACGACTGTCCGACGAACGAATTCCTGATCGCCACGCTTGAGGATTTCTTCGTCCACCAGCCTGGCATGCTCGTCCGCCGCAGCCTCTATGACGCCGTCGGGGCATTCGATGAAGCACTGCCGCGATCCGTGGACTACGACATGCTGATCAGGCTTTCTCTCCTCGGCAAGGCGGCTTCGACCGCCAATGTCATCTTTCACCAGCGCCTGCACGACGGCGACCGGGGACCGGCGGCGAGCCGTTTCCAGGCGCAGCGACGCGATCAAAACTGGATCAGCAATGATGCGCTGATCTTCGATCGTTTGCACCAGACCTTGCCGCTCACCGACTATCTGCCGTCGCGGCGCATCGAGAGTGGCGATGAAGAGCGCAGCGCGCTCCTGCAGCGGGGTGCGATCATGGCCCGCAAGAAGCGCTGGGACATCGCCATCTCCGACTTCGGTCGCGCTCTTGAGCAAAGCCGGAGTCCGCTGACGCCCTATGAAAAGCGCATCCTCCGGCGCGCGACTGGATCGAAATACGACTGCGACGAGGTCTTCGGGAATGCCCTGATCGACGAAGGACTGCGCTCGCTCAGCGGCAGTTTTCCGCCGGGGCGCGAACTCGCCCGTTCGCTCGCCCGCGGCCTTGTCTGGAGAGCGCGCCAAGCCGCGGCGCAGGGTCAGCTCAAGCGCAGTTCGCGCATCGCCGCCCAGGCCTGTCGTTGGTCCGCCGCGTCCTGGGGCTGATTTCCAAGCGAGAGTTGTGGCCACGAACCTCGCGCGCCGATTGAAGCCGCCAGCGAAACCTGACAGGAATACGTCCGGGAGGACGGTTCATGTATTATGCAATCTTGGCTTATCACACGGCAGGCGTGGTCGAATCCTGGAGCGCGGAAGAGGACGCGGCCCTGATGTCCGACCTTCTCGAGGTTCATGAGCGCTTCGTTCAGCAGAAAGCCTTCGGACCGGCTGCGCGGCTCGGGCCTGCCGAAGGTGCGGTGACGCTCAGGGGCCAGGGCGAAGGCATCGTCACCGACGGACCTTTCGCCGAGACCAAAGAGCAACTGCTGGGCCTCTACGTCGTGGACTTTCCGACGATCGACGCAGCCATAGCGGCTGCACGCGAACTGCGGCGCAGCAATCCTACCGCGATCTACGAGATCCGGCCGATCGCCCTCTATGTTCCGGGGGCAACCTTGGAGCCTGGCACCGAGGGCTAGGAATCACGCGGCGGTAGCGCCCCGGGAGCGCCCTGGCTACCGCCCCGAACCCATTCGGATCAGCACGCAATCACGCGGAAGGTGACCAATCGCGCCTGCGCCCGGGCTGCGACGTTCACATTTGATTAACCCAGCCCGCGTGGGTGTGAACTGTAACAGAACTTACAACAAACTGACATTTCGCTTTCATGAAGCGCCGCTATGGCAGGTGTCATACCGATGACCGGTCTCCCCGAAAGAGGACCTGCTAGAAATGTTTCAGTTGAAGAGTGTAGCCCGCCAGTTCGGCAAGAAGACAGCCGTGAGTTCGGTTACCTTCGACATTCCCCAAGGGCAGATGGTCGGCGTAATCGGCCGCTCGGGCGCCGGCAAGTCGACGCTGCTGCGCATGATCAATCGCCTCGTCGACCTGTCTTCGGGCTCGATCGTCTATGACGGCACCGAGGTCTCGTCGCTTCGCGGCGCAGCGCTCCGCAACTGGCAGCGCGACTGCGCCATGATCTTCCAGCAGTTCAACCTGGTGCCGCGCCTCGACGTGCTCACCAATGTGCTGCTCGGCCGCCTCAACCACCGTTCGACGGTCTTGAGCATCCTCAACATGTTCACCCGCGAAGAACGCATCATGGCGATCGGCGCGCTGGAACGCCTCGGGATCGAGCAGACGGCCCTGCAGCCGGCCGGCACGCTTTCCGGCGGCCAGCAACAGCGCGTCGCGATCGCCCGCGCCCTGATGCAGCAGCCGAAGGTTCTGCTCGCCGACGAGCCGATCGCCTCGCTTGACCCGCTGAACGCCAAGATCGTCATGGATGCGCTGCGTGACATCAACGAGCGCGACGGCATCACAGTCATCACCAACCTTCATACGCTCGATACCGCGCGCAATTATTGCGAACGCATCATCGGCATGGCGCACGGCCGCGTCGTCTTCGACGGTCAGCCCAAGGATCTGACGGCGGCAGCCGTTGCCGAGATCTACGGCGCCGATACGGGCATCGAGGAATCGATGACCTCCACCAGCATCAACATTCCGGCGGCTGAGCCGCAGGAAGAAACGGCATCGGCCGGCCTCAAGCCGCTGGCACTGGCCGGCATCTGACGCCCGCCAGGATCGAAAGCCCGCGTCAAGGGCACCTCTTTGAAACCCAATAGATCCGGCCGAGCCGGACACACGGGAGAACCTTATGCTGAAGAAAGCTCTTCTGAGCGCCGTCGCGCTCCTCGCCCTCGTCGGCCACGCACAGGCTGAAGACCTCAAGGATTTCCGCATCGGCATCCTCGGCGGCGAAAACGAAGCCGACCGCCTGCGCAACTTCCAGTGCCTCGTCGACAAGCTGCCGGCTGCGATCGGCGTCGAGAAGGTCTCGCTGTTCCCGGCTGCCGACTATGACGGCGTTATCCAGGGCCTGCTCGGCGGCACGCTCGACTACGCCGAACTCGGCGCTTCCGGCTACGCCAAGATCTATCTGGCCAAGGCTGACGCCGTCGAGCCGATCCTGACGACCGTTCAGACCGACGGCTCGACCGGCTACCACTCGATCATGGTTGCCCGCAAGGATTCCGGCATCACCAAGCTCGAAGACCTGAAGGGCAAGAAGCTCGGCTTCGCCGATCCGGACTCGACCTCTGGCTACCTCGTCCCGCTCGTTACATTGCCGGAAGCAATCGGCGCGCCGGTCAAGGAGTTCTTCGGTGAAACCGGCTTCGGCGGCGGTCACGAAAACCTGGTTCTCGAAGTCGTCAAGGGCACCTTCGATGCCGGCACGACCTTCGGCTCGGGCGTCGGCGAATTCAAGGACGGCTACACCTCGGGCAACCTGAAGAAGATGGTCGACAAGGGCATCCTCGACATGAACGACCTGGTCGAACTCTGGAAGTCGCCGCTGATCCCCAATGGCCCGGTCGTCGTGCGCACCTCGATGAACGACGACATGAAGGCGAAGTTCAAGCAGTTCATGCTCGACCTGCCGAAGACCGACGCCGCGTGCTTCTCGGCCATCCAGGGTGGCGATTTCACCGGCTTCACCGAAGTCAACGCCGACTTCTACAAGCCGATCATCGACGCCCGCAAGGCAACGATCGGCGGCTGATAGACCGCATACCTTGGGAACGCTGGCCGCCCAAACGGCCAGCGTTTCCTTGTTTGAAGGGGTGCTCCGCGCCCATCCTCAGCGGATGTCTATCGCTTAGTTTTCACGCATTTCCTGATGGAAGGCCGCATGGCGCTTTCCTGGAAATGCCATAGAGGCCGGCGCGAGCCGGAACGATCATGGCAACTTCCCTGCTCCCGCGGCATCTGAGCGACAACGGCGCCGTCATTGAGCGCCACTGGCAGGAACTCAGTTCCCGCCGTAGGCTCTATTCCTGGCTCGGCTTCGGCGTTCTCTTCCTGGCTCTGTCGGGCTCGCTTTGGTTCGCCAACGATTCCAACGCCGGCAAGTTCTTCGATCGCCTGCCGCATTTCTTCGACTTCGTCGGCGACCTCGCGCCGCGTGACGGGCTGGAAATCTTCCGCGCCATGTTCGACCTGCCCTCGCCCWATGACGACGGCAGCTTCAAGTACAACTATCCCGAAGGCCGGCTCTACCTGACCGGGAGCTTCTACATTCCCGAATATGTGCACAAGATGCTGGAGACCGTGAACATCGCGATCTTCTCCACTGTCATCGGCACCGCACTCGGCTTCGTGCTTTGCTTCCTCGCCGCGCGCAACCTGATGCCCAACCCCTGGATCCGTGGCATCGTTCGCCGCATCATGGAGATCCTGCGCGCCTTTCCGGAAGTCGTAATTGCCGGCTTCTTCCTCGCGATCCTTTCGCTCGGGCCCATTCCCGCGATCGCTGCGGTCTCGATCCATACGATCGGCGCGCTCGGCAAGCTCTTCTACGAAGTGGTCGAAAACGCCGACATGAAACCCGACGAAGGCCTGCGCGCCGCCGGCGGCAACTGGATCGAGCGCGTCTGGTTCGGCATGGTGCCGCAGGTACTGCCGAACTTCACCAGCTATTTCCTCCTGCGCCTCGAGATTAATGTGCGCGCCTCGACCATCATCGGCGCCGTCGGCGGCGGTGGCATCGGCGAGTTGCTGCGCCTCTCGATCGGCCAGGGCCACCAGGCGAAAACGCTTGCGATCGTCATTCTGCTTTTCGCGACCATTTTCGCTGTCGACCAGTTTTCCGCCTGGCTCCGCCGTCGCCTTGTTGGCGAACAGTCCTTCCAGCTGGCCCAGTAGGTGCACGCATGACCACGACCACACGATTGAACCCGATGGAAATGGATGCGATCGCGAACCGCCATCCAGAACTCCTGAAATCCTCTACCTCCAAGCGCGTACGCACGGCAGCGGTTACCGGCGGCATCGTCGTATATCTCATTTTCAGCTGGTGGTTCTTTTCGATCGGACAGGTGCTGGGCAATGCCAACTGGGGCATCGCCGGCACCTACCTCGCCGATTGGGTTTCCTATGAAGTCCGCCCGGAAATCCACATCGCCCCTGACCGGACGATGAGCCTGAACTATCAACGCAATTCGCCGCTCGGACCGAACCCCAGTCCGGACTGGGTCGAACTCGACAAGGAAACGGTGACACGCCGCGTTGAAATTCCGACGCCGGCAACACAAACGGCAAAGCCGAAGGCAAGTTCTTCCTTCAGCTTCATGACGCCAGGCTCTGCACTGGGTGGCGCAACCACCGCCGAAGCTCAGAACCGGGTCGAAACCCGCACGGAAGAGGTGCTGACGCGCGTCGTTGTTACCTACGACCGCTCGACCAGGATCGAGATCGCCGACAGCCTGGTCAAGGCAACCCATGGCGGCGAGACCTTCGTGATGGCCGTTGACGGCGCCGACAGGGTGACACCGCAGGGCACGCTGCCCACCTGGGCGACGCAGAAGCGCCCCGGCGAGAAGATCGTGCTTGCTTTCGGCGCCACCGGCTGGGCGGAGGTCGAAGGTGACGAGGTTTCCATCCGCAACCGCTTCTTCGGCTGGGCGAATTTCCTCTTCGACACCAACTCGCCCTTCTTCGGCAAGAGCTACGGCGAAGTCGCTTCGCTCATCATGTCCGGCGAGCGGATCGATCCGGCGCGTTCCAATCTTTCACTCGCCTGGAACAACATCCTCTACAATGCCGAGTGGCAGCATCTGGATGTCTGGACGAAGCTCCTGCAGACCGTCGTCATGGCCTTCGTCGGCACGCTCTTTGCGTCGCTGATCGCCTTCCCGCTCTGCTTCCTTGCCGCCCGCAACATCACGCCGAGCTTTATGACCAATCAGTTGGTCAAGCGCTTCTTCGACTTCCTGCGATCGGTGGACATGTTCATCTGGGCGCTGTTCTTCACCCGCGCCTTCGGCCCGGGACCGCTCGCGGGTATCTCGGCGATCTTCTTCACCGACACGGGAACGCTTGGAAAGCTTTATTCGGAGGCGCTGGAGAACATCGACGACAAACAGCGCGAGGGCGTGAAGTCGGTGGGTGCTGCGCCTCTGGCCGTGCAGCGCTTCGGCGTGCTGCCGCAAGTGTTGCCGGTTTTTGCCAGCCAGGCCCTCTATTTCTGGGAATCAAACACCCGCTCGGCGACGATCATCGGCGCTGTCGGTGCAGGCGGCATCGGCCTCAAACTCTGGGAAGCAATGCGCACCAATTCCGATTGGGAAAATGTCGCCTACATGGTGCTTCTGATCTTGCTGGTTGTCTTTATTTTCGACAGCATCTCGAACGCGTGCCGTTCGCGCCTGATGGGCAGCAAGGCACATTGACGACTGCCAGGCATTTGCGCGTCCGCCATCATGATGTTGTCATGGAAATCGGCTAGCTGCGCATCGCATCCCGCAATCAATCGACCCGCCGCCCAGGCGGGCCGGTCGCTACAAGAAAGTGAAGACCGTGCGCTATGCAATCTATTTCGCGCCGCCGGCGGACGACCGGCTGTCGCAGACCGCGTCCCGTTGGCTTGGCCGTGACGCCTTTACCGGCGAGGATCTCGATGCCCCGGCGATTGCCGGCCTCGACCAAGAGGTGCAGCGCGCACTGACGAGCGATCCACGGCGCTACGGCTTTCACGGCACGCTGAAAGCCCCCTTCGAGCTTGCAGAAGGCCGGGACGAGGACGAACTGCTTAGCATCTTCGAATGCTTCGCCGCCGACCTCGATCCCTTCGAGATCCCGGAGATCGTTCTCCATCAACTCGGCCCGTTCTTTGCCCTCGTTCCTTCGGCTCCTTCCGCAGAACTGCAGGACCTCGCCGAGGACGCTGTTCATCGCTTTGATCCCTTCCGCGCGCCGCTGTCGGATGCCGATTTCGTCCGCCGCAAGCCGGAAAATCTGCCTGAGCGCCAGCGGCGCTACCTGCGGGAATGGGGCTATCCCTATGTTTTCGAAGAATTTCAGTTTCATCTGACCTTGACCGGTCCAGTGCCCGCCGAGAACAGCGATTTCATGCGCCGGGCACTCGAAACGACCTTTGCCGAACACACCGGAAAGCCGCTTCACGTTACGTCAGTCGCACTCTTCGTCGAACCGGAGCGCGGCGCACCCTTTACTGTCCGCTCCCTGCTGCCGCTCGGCAGCGACACCCAACGAAAGATCGCATGAGATGAGCAAAGAACAGGTTTTGACCAACGCCCGCATCGTCCTCGAGGATAGTGTCCTCGACGGTTCGGTGCTGATCCGCGACGGCAAGATTGCCGACATTTCCGAGGGCACGGTTGCCAGCGGTGAGGACTTCGAAGGCGACTATCTGATCCCTGGCCTCATCGAACTGCACACCGACCACCTCGAAGCCCACTACTCGCCGCGCCCGGGTGTACGCTGGTTGAAGATCGCGGCGATCCAGGCTCATGACGCACAGGTGGTCACCTCCGGCATCACCACGGTCTTCGACTGCCTGCGCCTCGGTTCCGACGAGGACGGCGGCTTCCAGAAGGGCGAGATGCGCAGCATGGCCGACGCGCTGGCACAGGCCAAGGAAGAAGGCCGCCTGCGCGCCGACCACCTGATCCACCTCCGCTGCGAGGTTTCGACCTCCGACGTACTCGATCACTACGAGGACTTCCAGAACGACCCGCAGGTCAGGCTCGTCTCGCTGATGGACCACGCCCCCGGTCAGCGCCAGTTCCAGACGATGGACCAGTACACGCTCTACTACAAATCCAAGCGCGGCTTCTCGGACGAGGAATTCGCCCGCTTCGTCGAGCGCCAGCAGGCGCTTTCGGCAAAATATGCCGGCCCGCACCGCACAGCCCTTGCCCAGGATTGCGCCGCCCGCGGCATCACCATTGCCAGCCATGACGACGCGACCGTCGATCACGTCGAAGAATCGATCGGCTTCGGCATCAAGCTTGCCGAGTTCCCGACGAGCTTCGAAGCTGCCGAAGCCTCGCACCGCGCAGGTCTGAGTGTGCTCATGGGTGCGCCGAACATCGTGCGCGGCAAGTCGCACTCCGGCAACATCGCTGCCCGCGACTTGGCGGAGCGCGGCGTGCTCGACGTGCTGTCGTCGGACTATGTGCCCTTCAGCCTGATCCACGCACCCTTCGTACTTTCGGACGAAATCGAATCCATCGACCTACCGAAAGCAATCGCCATGGTGACCTCGACGCCGGCCCGCACCGTCGGTCTCAATGACCGCGGCCGCGTTGCCGTTGGCCTGCGCGCCGATATCGCCCGCGTGCACCGCAAGGAAGGCATCCCGGTCGTACGCTCCGTCTGGCGCGAAGGACGGCGTGTCGCATGAGCGCGAACGAACAGGGCGCGCTCGTCGTCGTCGTCGGCCCGAGCGGCGCCGGCAAGGACAGCGTCATGGGCTTTGCCGCCCGACATTTTACCGACTGTCACGATGTGCATTTCGTCCGTCGTGTCATCACCCGCCCGTCGGATGCCGGCGGTGAAGTGCATGAAAGCGTCTCGGAGGATGAATTCGTCGACATGCAGAAGGACGGCGCCTTTGCCGTCTACTGGGATGCGCACGGCCTGAAATACGGCATCCCGTCCGCGGTGCTCCAGAATGTCCGGAACGGCATGACGGCGATCGTCAACGGCAGCCGCGGTGCCCTGCCGGCGTTCCGTGAAGCCTTCGGCGAAATCGCCGTCGTCGTCGTCACGGCAGAAGCGCCGGTGCTCGCGAAACGGCTTGCCGAACGCGGCCGTGAAAGCGAGGAAGAGGTGTTACGACGTCTCAGCCGCCTGGCGCCCGATGTCACCTCAGGCCCCGGCGTCAGCGTAATCGATAACAGCGGTCGGTTGGAAATCGCCGGCAATCGCTTTGTCGAGGTCGTTGAACGGTTGCGTATCAAGGCGGATCACGCGGCCTAGCGCGGCCAGCCTTCGCGACCGATAGGCCTCGAGTCGCTAGCACGCATCGCAACGAGCATTCTCAAGATATCCAGGCAATGGCCCCGAACCTCAGGTTTGGGGCCATTCTTTTTGCTGCGCCGGAGGTACGGCGGCCGGCCGAAATATTCCGCGAAATCAGATTTCTAACGCAATCTCTTCAGCTACTTCATCGTGGTCCGGCGGCCCGATCGCCCTTTTCTTTTCCGAGAGCTCCATAAATTTCCTCTTGTGGAGCAAATTAATATGTATATACATTATATCCAGTGGAGGCGACCTCATGACCCAAATCTCGACCAGCAAGCAGGCACCCGGAATCTGGCGCAACGTGCGTCTCGTGACGCTCGGCGAAAACGTCGAGGGGCTTGGTCTCGTCGAGGATGCGGCTGTTGCGGTCGTCGATGGGCGCATCGCCTATGCCGGTCCGGAGGGTGACCTTCCCGCCGAGTTCTCACGCAGCCTTGAAGCGACCGACGGCCAGGGCCGCGTGATGACGCCCGCCCTCATCGACTGCCACACCCATCTCGTTCATGGCGGCAACCGCGCCCGCGAGTTCCAGATGCGGCTCGAAGGCGCCACCTATGAAGAGATCGCACGCGCCGGCGGGGGAATCGTTTCCTCGGTGAAGGCAACCAATGCGCTGTCCGTCGATCAACTCGTCAAAAGCGCCCTGCCGCGCCTCGACACGCTCCTTTCCGAAGGTGTTTCGACCGTTGAAATCAAGTCCGGCTACGGGCTGAACGTCACGGCCGAACTCAACATGCTGCGCGCCGCCCGCAAGCTCGAAACGCTCCGTCCGGTGCGCGTCGTCACCAGCTACCTCGCCGCCCACGCGACGCCGGCCGACTACAGGGGTCGGAACGGCGACTACATCACCGACGTGGTTCTGCCAGGCCTCGACGCGGCCCATGGCGAAGGTTTGGTCGACGCAGTCGACGGGTTCTGCGAGGGCATCGCGTTCTCGACCGCTGAGATCGCCCGTGTCTTCGACCGCGCAAGGGCACTCGGCCTGCCGGTCAAGCTCCACGCCGAACAACTTTCCAACCTCGGCGGTGCCAAGCTCGCGGCTTCCTACGGCGCGCTCTCGGCCGACCATCTCGAATATCTCGACGCCGAAGGCGCCGCAGCGCTTGCCAGGGCCGGCACGGTCGCCGTGCTTTTGCCCGGCGCCTTCTATGCGCTGCGCGAAGAGCGCCTTCCACCGGTCCAGGCGTTGCGCGACGCCGGCGCACATATCGCGATCGCCACGGATTGCAATCCCGGCACTTCGCCGCTGACCTCGCTGCTTCTGACCATGAACATGTCGGCGACGTTCTTCCGGTTGACGGTTGCCGAATGCCTCGCCGGTGCGACGCGTGAAGCCGCCCGCGCCCTCGGCTTGCTCGCCGAGACAGGAACCATCGAGGTCGGCAAATCGGCCGATCTCGCGCTTTGGAACATCGAGGATCCCGCCGAGCTCGTCTACCGCATCGGCTTCAATCCACTTCATGAACGCATCTTCAGAGGGCAAAGGACTGGTCAATGACCATCATTCTACACCCGGGCTCCGTGCCCCTTCGCGACCTCGAAACCATCTACTGGACTGGCGAACCCGCCCGTCTCGACCCGTCGTTTGACGCTGGTATCAAAAAGGCGGCCGGCCGCATCGCCGAGATCGTCGCTGGCAACGCGCCGGTCTACGGCATCAACACCGGCTTCGGCAAACTCGCCTCGATCAAGATCGACAGCGCCGACGTCGCGACACTGCAGCGCAACCTGATCCTGTCCCATTGCTGCGGCGTCGGGGAGCCGCTCGCAGAAAACGTCGTGCGTCTGATCCTGTCGCTGAAGCTTGTCTCGCTCGGCCGCGGCGCTTCCGGCGTCCGGCTCGAACTCGTACGGCTGATCGAAGCCATGCTCGAAAAAGGCGTCATCCCGGTCATCCCCGAAAAGGGCTCGGTCGGCGCCTCCGGCGACCTCGCGCCGCTCGCCCACATGGCCGCAGTCATGATGGGTCACGGCGAAGCCTTCTTCGAAGGACGTCGCATGTCCGGTACCGAAGCGCTGTCCGCCGCCGGCCTGACGCCGGTCGTGCTGGCCGCCAAGGAAGGCCTGGCGCTGATCAACGGCACCCAGACCTCGACGGCGCTCGCGCTCGCAGGTCTCTTCCGCGCGCACCGCGCTGCGCAGGCAGCGTTGGTTACCGGTGCCATGTCGACCGACGCAGCCATGGGCTCTTCTGCACCCTTCCATCCCGATATCCACACGCTCCGTGGCCATCGCGGCCAGATCGATACGGCAGCTGCGCTGCGGGCGCTGCTCGCGGGCTCCGCAATCCGCGAAAGCCATATCGAAGGCGACGAGCGCGTACAGGATCCCTACTGCATCCGCTGCCAGCCGCAGGTCGACGGCGCCTGCCTCGACCTCCTGCGCTCGGTCGCCCGCGTGCTCGAGACCGAAGCCAATGCCGTCACCGACAATCCGCTGGTTCTTTCGGACAACTCGGTCGTCTCCGGCGGCAATTTCCACGCCGAGCCGGTGGCTTTTGCAGCCGACCAGATTGCGCTTGCTGTCTGTGAAATCGGCGCGATCTCGCAGCGCCGTATCGCGCTGCTCGTCGACCCTGCCCTCTCCTACGGCCTGCCGGCCTTCCTCGCCAAGAAGCCGGGCCTGAACTCCGGTCTGATGATCGCGGAAGTCACCTCGGCGGCGCTGATGTCCGAGAACAAGCAGCTCTCGCATCCGGCGTCCGTCGACTCGACGCCGACCTCGGCCAACCAGGAAGACCATGTCTCCATGGCCTGCCACGGTGCACGCCGCCTGCTGCTGATGACCGAAAACCTGTTCTCGATCATCGGCATCGAAGCGCTGACCGCCGTCCAGGGCGTCGAGTTCCGCGCCCCGCTGGCGACGAGCCCCGAACTGCAAAAGGCCGCTGCCGCGCTTCGCGCCGTTTCGCCGACGATCGAAGAAGACCGCTACATGGCCAATGATCTCAAGGCTGCTGGCGATCTCATCGCCTCCGGCCGCCTGAACGCTGCCGTCTCTGCCGGCATCCTGCCGGGCCTGGAGGCCTGAGATGGCGGTCTTCGAAGTCAAACGAGGCAACTCCCCGGTCATCCTCGGTTTTCCGCATACGGGCACCGAAGTGCCGGCTGCGATCTGGGACCGTCTGAACGACAACGGCCGGATCCTCGCCGATACCGACTGGCATATCCACGAGCTCTATGACGGCCTCCTGAAGGACGTCACCGTCGTTCGCGCGACCTTCCATCGCTACGTGATAGACGCCAATCGCGATCCCGAAGGCGTCAGTCTCTACCCCGGCCAGAATACGACCGGTCTGATCCCGGATACGGATTTCGACGGCAAACCGATCTGGAAAGACGGAGAGGCGCCGACCGAAGCCGATATCGCCGAGCGGCTCCGGACGTTCCACGCGCCCTATCACGCAGCGCTCGCCGCCGAGATCGAGCGCGTCAAGGCGATCCATGGCGTCGTCGTGCTCTATGATTGCCACTCGATCCGCTCGCACATCCCGTTCCTCTTCGATGGCAAACTGCCGGATCTCAACATCGGCACCGACATGGGCAAGACCTGCGCGCCGGAGATCGAGAAGGCGACGGCCGATCTTGCAGCGGTGGCTGAGGGTTACAGCAGCATCCTCAATGGCAGATTCAAGGGGGGCTGGACCACCCGCCACTATGGCCGTCCGGAAACCGGCGTGCACGCGATCCAGATGGAACTCGCGCAATCGACCCACCTGGCCGCCGAAGAGGCACCGTTTGCGCTCGACGCCAACCGGAGCGCACGGCTCCGCGAACCGTTGAAGGCCATCTTGGACCGCATCGAAACCATCGCATTTGACCTCAAGACACAGACAGGGAGCGAGGCATGACCATGAACAATCCGCGCCACAACATTCGCGACGTGCGCGCCCCCCAGGGCACGACGCTCAATGCGAAGAGCTGGCTGACAGAAGCGCCGCTGCGCATGCTGATGAACAACCTGGACCCGAACGTCGCGGAAAACCCGCACGAACTCGTCGTCTACGGCGGCATCGGCCGGGCGGCGCGCACCTGGGCCGATTTCGACAAGATCGTCGAGACGCTCAAGGACCTGAACGACGACGAGACACTGATGGTGCAGTCCGGCAAGCCGGTCGGCGTCTTCCGCACTCACAAGGACGCCCCGCGCGTTCTGATCGCCAACTCCAACCTCGTGCCGCACTGGGCGAACTGGGATCACTTCAACGAGCTGGATAAGAAGGGTCTTGCCATGTACGGCCAGATGACCGCCGGCTCGTGGATCTACATCGGCACGCAAGGCATCGTGCAGGGCACCTACGAAACCTTCGTGGAAGCCGGTCGCCAGCACTATGGCGGCAACCTGAAGGGCAAGTGGGTGCTGACCGGTGGTCTCGGCGGCATGGGCGGCGCCCAGCCGCTCGCAGCCGTCATGGCCGGCGCATCGTGCCTTGCCGTCGAATGCAATCCGGACTCGATCGATTTCCGCCTTCGCACCCGCTACCTCGACGAGAAGGCTGAGACGCTGGACGAGGCGATGGAGATCATTGCCCGCTGGACTGCGAACGGCGAAGCGAAGTCCGTCGGCCTGCTCGGCAACACTGCCGAGATCCTGCCGGAGATGGTGCGCCGCGGCATCCGCCCCGACATGGTCACCGACCAGACTTCGGCACACGACCCGGTCAACGGTTACCTGCCGAAGGGCTGGACGATGGCCGAATGGAAGGCCAAGCGCGAAAGCGACCCGAAGGCTGTCGAAAAGGCAGCACGCGCTTCGATGCGCGAGCATGTGGAAGCGATGATCGCCTTCCAGGACATGGGCATCCCGACCTTCGACTACGGCAACAACATCCGCCAGGTCGCCAAGGAAGAGGGCCTCGAAAACGCCTTCGCCTTCCCGGGCTTCGTTCCGGCCTATATCCGTCCGCTCTTCTGCCGAGGCATCGGCCCGTTCCGCTGGGCGGCCCTGTCCGGCGATCCGGAAGACATCTACAAGACCGACGCCAAGGTCAAGGAACTGCTGCCCGACAACAAGCATCTGCACAACTGGCTGGACATGGCGCGCGAGCGCATCTCCTTCCAGGGCCTGCCGGCGCGCATCTGCTGGGTCGGCCTCGGCGACCGCCACCGCCTCGGCCTCGCCTTCAACGAAATGGTCAAGAACGGCGAGCTGAAGGCTCCTGTCGTCATCGGCCGCGACCATCTCGACTCCGGTTCTGTCGCTTCGCCGAACCGCGAGACGGAAGCGATGAAGGACGGATCGGACGCCGTTTCCGACTGGCCGCTTCTGAACGCCCTGCTCAACACCGCTTCGGGCGCCACCTGGGTGTCGCTGCATCATGGCGGCGGCGTCGGCATGGGCTTCTCGCAGCATTCGGGCGTCGTCATCTGCGCCGATGGTACGGATGATGCGGCCAAGCGCCTGGAGCGCGTTCTCTGGAACGACCCGGCGACCGGCGTCATGCGCCATGCCGACGCTGGCTACGAGATCGCGCTCGATTGCGCCAAGGAAAAAGGCTTGCGTCTGCCGGGCATTCTCGGCAACTGACCCGCGACCGACCGACATACTCAAGGACCTACAGATAGGGGCGCCGAAAGACGCCCCTATCACTTTTTGATGAGACTGGTGTCAGGAGTGCGCCTTCCTGGCCCCGGCGCCTTGCAGCCGTGGATAGCAATGCTAAAAAAATCGAGATGCCATCGCATTGCCCGCGACGCGTTACAGGACGTCTCCGTTCACTCACCCGCGCGCTGGTTTTTGATGAGAAGGCTTCATGCGTTGGGGCAGGAACAGGAGAAGAACCATTAGACATTTGATGTTTGCCACCGGGCTTCTTACGAGCGTCTTTGTTGCCTCGTCTGCGCTCGCTCAGACCGTGAGTTTCTTCGGCCCTGTTCGCAACGGCGAACGGCATTTTACCGCCTTCCCGGAGTTTATCGGCGTCGGAATGAGCCAAGGGGAGACCAAGAAGAGGGACGTGGTCTTCTCAACAATTCAAATGCTCGCCATCAGTGCCGGTATCGAGGTGCGAGCCCAGCCGGGCCTCGGAAGAAACACCATCGGTGTCATATTTAGAGAAGATGTCATCCAGAACGGCCGGGTCAACCTTAGCAAAATTGAAGATTTCGGCTTCGACGCCTACTACAACAAATTGCTCAACGACACCGCGGGAAGCGGTGCTGGAAACTGCGCCTCTGCCGTGAGCTATTCTGCGGAAGGGCGGTTTGAACAAGCCGTCGTCGTTGCAAACAGCAATGTCCCCGATCAGGAATTGGCAACCTGCGTGGCTCAGGCGCAGGCGCATGCGCTGGGGATAGTCACCTTTAACTCCAGCAAGGCCGACTTCTCTCGCTTCATCGCGAGGATCATGATCCTCGTCGATCAAAAGAAGAGATGTCTCCAGGACAATCAAACCAAATTCACCTGCACATTTGTCGATGAGCCCTGGGACTAACCCGGTTCGCGGCTGACCGTCCTCTTTCCCTTTCTGTCGCCGTCGAGGGCCAACAGCAGCACCAACCCGACAAGCCCCCCAGCACCGCCGAGCAGCGCCGTGCCGGAATAGTTACTGATCCGCGTACCCAGCGCGAAAAGCCCCGCGCAAAGCCCGCCGCTGAGGAACAGGTTCACCGCGATCAGTGAACTTCCCAGTCCCGGACGGTCGGCGATCAGGTCTTGCAAATAGCTGATCGGAATGGTGATCAGCGCTGCTGCGCCAAAGGCGCTGATCAGGGTTAGCGCGTAGATCTGCCAGGTGGCCGTGGAAAAGCTGAGGAGGACCATGTAGCCGATATAGATGGCCGTGCCCAACGCCAGCGCCTTGTACGGCACGAGGCTCAACTGGATGCGCGCCCAGACGAAAATGAAAACAACCTCCAGGAACGCGACGATACCGACGATAATGCCGATATCAGTGACGCTTCCACCGACCTCATCGGTCATGATCAGCGGCAACACGGCGGAGTTGACGTGCAGCGTCGACGTGATCGTCGCAACGGCAATCACCCGCAGGAAGATACGCGGCGCCAGGATCTCGCGGAACGATGTCCAATAGGAAAGCCGCTTGCCGAGCGACGGATCAACGCCGCCTTCGTTGGGCAGCGAAAAGAACACGATCAGCAGATTGGCGGTGCAGCCCAGGCAGGCAAGCAGATAGGCGGGCAGCATGCTCTCCCCGCCCGCCAGGGCAAAGCCGACCAGTCCCGGTACCAGAACCCACGCGAGCGAGATGGCGGCACGTGCCCCCGTCGTCAGCGACGCGGCGTCATGGCCGCTCATCCGGCGCGCAATACTGCGGACATTGGCAAAGAGCAGCGTGTAAACCGCGCCGTAGATCGGCAACAGCAACAAGACGCTGACGACAAAACTCATCTGATGCGGCAGTAGATAGACGATACCGTAGCCAACGACGCCGAACAGGATCGCAGTCGACATCAGCACCCGGTAGTTGCCGACGCGGTCGGCCAGGATGCCGATCGAAACGCTGACGATGACATTGACCGTCGAGGCGAGAAGGATCAGCAGCGAATAGAGAGCGTCGCTCAGGCCCAGTTCGTTGATGCCGACGACGGACTGGTAGGGTGACGTCGCGGCACCCGCAAAGCCAAACAGGAAGATCGCCAGCATGCTGATCCGCATGGCCGGGTTGCGCATAGCGCTGAAAATGGTGGAAGTCATGCTAGAACGTGTCCGCGAAGCGGGTGGAGGATATCGCACAATCCCTTAAATCACGGTCGATTTAAGGACAGAATATGCAGCAAGTGAAGGCGTCACAGCGTTGTTTACCGGCCCAATAGACCGGGGCGCTGCCAAGGAAGGGCCTACCCGAAAACTCGGACAGGCAAATGCGGATAGTGAAGCCTCAGCCGTCGCTCGACCAGCGGGACGAGAAGCGGGCGACAGGCTCAAACCCAAAATCCTGATCGAACGGGTAAGCCGGCCGCTGACGGCGCAGGCTCGCAAGGCCGGAGATGCCCTGGTTGACGACACCTTCGGTCAAAGCCATCAGATTGGGGTTGGCGATTGGCGCAAGTTCCGGCGACAGGTAACCCGACTTGACGACGAGCAGCCGCACCGCCTGTGGATCGAGCCCCAGGCGCCGGAAATCCTCGATATCGTGATAGGGCCTGCGGCGCGCGGCAATGACGATTTCGATGGCGCCGACGCGCACCACCGCCTGCCGCTCCCGCTCAGCACCCGGATCGTCGAGCCTGACGACCTCGACCAGCATCTCGGCGCATGGGCTTGCCGGGTCGAGGCTGCCGCCGATCTTCAGCATCAGCGTTTCACCGACACCCGCGGCAAAGCAGGCTTCGACCGCGGGCCGGTCGGTGATGCCGGCAATCAGGGCGCCGCGCCAACTGCGCGCCAGCAGAGCTTTCAGCACATCGGCACGGTCGCCGACGCCACCGCCCGTCGGGTTGTCGCCCGAGTCGGCAAGGATGATCGGGGTCGTCGTCGCCCGTTCGGCGATATCGAGCATTTCATCGAGCGGCCCAGTCACCGGGCCGAAGCGAAAGTTTCTCCGCTGCGCCCAGTAGCCGGCGGCAATCTCTTCCGCCGCCTGCTTGGCTGCTGTCCTATCGGTCGCGGTGACGACCGCGCAGGCGGTCGCCCGCGGCTCGTCGGCCCAGACGTAACCGACCATCAGATTGGCGTCGAGAACGCCGGGACGTTGGTCCATGTCAGGCAGTTGCGCATAAAGCGACTTCGCCGGCTCGTCCTCCGTCGAGGTGCATTCCCCGGGCAAAAGCACGGGAACCGGAACCCAGGCAATACCCGGACGGGATCCGCTTCTCAATGCCGAGACAAGCATCGACCAGGCGCGAGTCATGGTTTCCGGCGTGTCGATATGCGGCGCGGTGCGATAGGCGGCAAAGATATCGAGCTGATCGATAATCCTCTGGCTGACATTGCCGTGCAGGTCGTAGCTCGCCGCAATCGGGCAATCCGGACCGACGACAGCACGCGCCGCCGAAATCCAGTCGCCTTCGGCATCATCCATGCCGTCGACCTTGATGGCGCCATGCATGGCGAGATAGAGGCCATCGATCGGTAAGGTGGCGCTTAGCTTCTCAAGGAACTCCACCTTGAACGCCTCGTATGTCGGGCGCGACACGGGGCCACCGGGCACGGCCCGCGCATGCAGCAGCGGCATGTGCTCGACGCCCTCAGCCTTCATGAAGCTGAAATACTCTGCTTCCAGCAACGCTTGCCCACGCAGGACACGAAAATCTTCTTCCGTCATCAGGACGGGCGAATAGGTGCTGCACTCGGTGTGGATGCCACCAACGGCGATGCGCATGGCTTTTCCTCTCAGAGATTGGGGCTGAGCGGCGCAATGGCCGCGAAACGCTGCCAGTCCTTCGCCGCCTTCGGTGTCCAGGCCGCCTCGGCGATCGCCGGAAGGCGCGGAAAAACCAGGCGATTGAAGTAGCCGCGCGACAGGAAATGTTCGCTCCAGATGCAGGCCTGAACACCCCTGAGGCGCGGTTTCAGCTCCTCGGGAAATTCGCCTTCGGCCTCATAACCATAGGTGTGGGCAGGCGTTGCGGTACCGGCCCAGCTTGCGCCCGGCTCCTGCCAGGCATCGGCCTGCGCCATGTCGAGGTAGTAAGCCTGTCCGGGGGTCATCACCACGTCATAGCCTTCGCGGGCGAGCTCGATCCCGACCTCTGGCCGCTCCCAGGCCATCAGCAGCGTATCCTCGGTCGAGACACCGCCGCCATGGGCCACCTCGTTCCAGCCGGCGAGCTTGCGGCCACGCGCCGTCAGCATCTGCTTCACCCGCTTCAGGAAATAGGATTGCAGCGCGAAGGTACCGGAAATGCCCGCCTGCTCCATCAGCTTCTTGGCCAGCGGCGACGCAAGCCAGGAGCCGTTCGCCACCTCATCGCCGCCGATGTGGATATATTCGCTTGGGAAAAGCTCGACCATCTCGTCGAGGACCTTCTCCAGGAACTCGTAGGTGAAGGCAACGGCCGGGTTGAGCGCGTTGTTCGGATAGCCCTGAACCGAATGATAGCTTTCCGGTGCTTCCTGACCGTCGGTCAGATCCGGCAACGCCACCAGGGTCGCCGTGCTGTGGCCAGGGATATCGATTTCGGGCACCACATCGACATGAAGCGCCGTTGCCTGCGCGACGATCGCCTTCACATCCGCCTGGCTGTAAAACCCGCCGACGGGTTCGGCACCATTGCCGAGCTGCGGCAAAAGCAGCTCATCCGGACCGCGCAGGACCCCGAGCGTCGTCAGCTCCGGATAGGCCTTTATCTCCAGACGCCACGCTTCATCGTCCGTCAGATGCCAGTGGAAGACGTTGAGCTTGAACCAGGCGAGAATGTCGATCAGCCGTGCGACGTCGGCCGTCGGATAGAACTGGCGGGACACATCGAGATGGCAGCCACGCCAACCATAACGCGGCGCATCCGAGATCGTGCCAGTCGACGGGAAGTGGAATTTTCCGGGGTGGTTGCGCGCGCCGTCCAGCAACTGCGCGAGGCTCGTCAGGCCGTATTGCCGGCCGGCGCTGCCGCCGTAGCTGAGGCGAATTTCGGTCTCTGAGAAATCCAGGCGATAGGCTTCTCCCGCCAGAGCTGCATCCGCCGTGAATGCCACCGGCCGGCCCTGCCTCGAGCCGGCAAGGCTGAATGGCGCATGCGCCGCAGGGAACAGGCGGCGGAACATCGACAGGACCGTGTCGACGGCTGCAACGTCGTCCTGCTTGGCATCGGCCGCCGGATAGAGAGTGACCGGGAAACCTGAGCCAGCACGAAGCTCAAGCTTCGCCGGCCACGGCTGCAGCGCATAGGGCTGGTCGAGCCTGCCTTCCGGAAGCTGCACCGGCGGCGGTTCGCTGACGGCGTTCTCAAGAAGGAGATCGGAGACGGCGACCGGCACATGGCGGCCGTCAGCGAGCGTCAGATAGGCGGACTTGGCGCCGTCCGTGCAATGACGTGCATTGCGATGCAGGCCGCTGACGGTGAATCTCCAGCTTTCACCGTTCTCGATCGTCAGCCCGGCCGGCGGCGCGAATTCGTGAAAATTGGCGTTGCGGCGCAGGAACACGGCATTGTCGCAGGCCTCGGGATCGATCACCCGCGTGAGCGAGGTATAGACGATCCTGAAGCCGGAAAGAGGCGCACCGGAGAAATTGAACAGTGTGAAGGTGAACCGGCCAAACGGCCCGCCATCCGGCTGCCAGGACGCCTCGAGACGGTAGGAAACCGGGTGCATGCTCATCCTCCAGAATGCTTTAGGTCAGTAGTGGCTTGATTGCGAAAACGTACGGGCGAGTTCCGCCTGGCCGGCGGTGAGGCCGCAGTCGACAGGCAGGCAGACGCCCGAGATGGCCGCAGCCATCGGCCCCGCCAGGAAATGCACCGCATTGGCCACATCGTCCGGGTTGACGATACGCTGCAACGGATACCAGCGGCGCGCCTCTTCGAAGACATCCGGATTTGATGCCGCCCTCGCCTCCCATGCCTGGGTGCGCACCGTGCCGGGCGCCACGGCGTTCGAGCGAATGCCGAACTTGCCGTATTCCACGGCAATGAGCCGCGTCAGATGCAGGAGACCCGCCTTTGCGGCGCTATAGGCCGGGTGGCCAAAAACATTCATGCCGTTGACCGAGGCGATGTTGACCACCGAGCCGCGGGTCTCTTTCAGCATGTCCTCAACGGCCCGAAAAGTGAGGAAGGCTGCTTCGAGGTTCAGCGCATTGTCCATGCGCCAGATCTCAGGCGTCGTATCATGCAGGCTGACGGCACGGGCAGCGCCGGCATTGTTGACGAGCGTCCGAACCGATCCCTTGCCCTTTGCTGTCGCCGCCATCGCTGCAACGCTCTGAGCATCCGTCACGTCGCAGGCGAGCGCCACAAAACGGTTTTCGTCGCCGAGCGCGCGCGCGGCCCGTTCGGCGGCCTCCGCATCGATGTCGACGAGCAGGATCACATCGTGATCGTCAGAAAGCTTGCGCGCGATAGCGCGGCCGATATCGCCGGCAGCGCCGGTTACGATCGCTAGGGATTGCGTCATGCGCTGACCTTTCGCGGCACGTCAGTCTCCGAGAAGCTGGCGATCGTCACCGTCGCGGTGCGTGACCAGCTGCTGTTTGATGCGCCGAAGTGTGGTCGTCGCCTGGGGCTGCACCCGATAGGCGACGAGGCTGGAGAGGATGTCGAGCAGCGCCAGATAGGCGATGCGGGTGGAGGTGGGGCGGTAGATATTGTTGCCCTCGGGCAAATCGACCGGAACGGTGATGCTGGCGGCGGCCGCCACCGGACTGCCGCTCTGCGTCAGCGCAATGGTCGGCACCTTCAGTTCGCGGGCGAGCGTAAAGGCGCGCACGAGCTCGGCATTGCGGCCGGAAAAGGACGAGCCGATGACTACGTCGGTCGGCCGCGCCGCCGCCGTCATCATCAGCTGCATGCTGTGATCGGAGCTGGACGTGATGCGAAGCCCGTAGCGAAAGAGCCGGTTCTGCAACTCGGCAGCGATCATCGAGGAATTTCCGCCGGAACCGAAGGCATAGATCATTTCGGCTGCCGCGATCCGCTCGACCGCCTGCTCGATGGCGGCCAGATCAAGCGAGCGATGCAAGAGGAACAGCGCGTTCTGTGACTTGGTGATGATGTCCTGGGCGACGTCGCCCGTCTCGCGACTCTTGGGCTCCGGCTTCAGATAGCGCATGCCGATATAGGCGGTGCGGGCGAGCTGCACCTTGAAATCGGAGAAGCTGTCGCAGCCGAGCCGCCGACAGAAGCGGGTCACAGTTGGCGGCGAGACATCCGCCTTGCTCGCCAATTCGATGATGGAGGCGTTCACCGCGAATTCGAAATCGTTCAGGAGAATGTCGGCAATGCGGTTTTCCGATTGGGAGAGCCGCCCTTTTTCTTCCTGTAGTGTCGCGAAGATGTCCATCGGCCGCTTACGCCCTGCTTATTGATCAACCTTCCTTCGGCTTATAGGCGACGCAGTCGATCTCGACCTTGCAATCGACCATCATCGACGACTGGACGCAGGCCCGCGCCGGCGGATGAGCACCGAAATACTCCTGGTAGATCTTGTTGAAAGTCCAGAAATCCCGCGGGTCGTCGAGCCAGACGCCGCAACGAACCACATGCTCCGGACCGTAGCCGGCTTCAGTCAGGATGGCCAGCACGTTGGCGATCGTCTTGTGGGTCTGCGGGATGATCCCGCCCTCGATGATCTCGCCGTTTTCCATGGCGACCTGGCCGGAAACATAGAGCCAGCCGTCAGCCTCGACGGCGCGCGCAAACGGCAAGGGCTTACCACCAGCGCCAACCTGTTCCGCACCATATCTCTTGATGGTCATGTCAGCCTTCGTGCAAATTATTTTCTTTGATCGTTGACAAGTGACCATAGAAAGCTGAATTTGACCAGCGAAAAACACCGTTCATGAAAAGAATTTCAATCCAGGGCGCGAATATGCGGGATCCTTTCGTCAATCCATTCCCCTCCTCCGATGCTGCTCGCCACTCGATCTGGGAGATGCTTGTCTCTCGTGACATCACCGCTTTTCTGGCGGCCGACTGGTCGATGGTGTCAGGCGATTTCGTGGAGGACAGCTTCATCGGCATCGACGGCCGGCGCGAAACCAATCCCGACAATTGGCGGCTGACCTTCCCGTCGCTTGCAGCCTATCGCGACGAGTGGCTGCGCCAGGCGCAGGATTTCGCCGGTCAGAGCTTTGCCGAAGACCCACGCACCGCGATCTTCACGACCACGACGCTCGAAGACATTGAGATCAACGGCGACCAGGCGCTGGCACGCAAGAAGTTCGACGGCAGCCTGAAAAAGTCCGACGGAAGCGTGGACATCCTGAAGTGGCAGACGGTCTATTACTGCCGCCTGCATGAGGGTCGCTGGAAGATTGCCGGCTTCACCGGTTACCTGCCGAACCCGATGGGTCCGGCTTGAGCGCGACGCGACATTAAAAAGGCAAAAGGCTTTGCGGATCTTCACAGCGGCGCTTGCGACCGAGACCAACACCTTCTCCCCGATCTGCATCGACCGCCGGGCCTTCGAAGCCTCGCTCTACGCACCGCCGGGAGAACACCCGGAAACGCCGACGCTTTGTACGGCACCGATCACCGTCGGCCGGCAAGTCTGCGCTGAGAAGGGCTGGGAGCTGATCGAAGGAACCGCCACCTGGGCGGATCCCGCCGGCCTCGTCAACCGGGAGACCTATGAGAGCCTGCGCGACGAAATCCTCGGTCAACTGCGCGCTGCCATGCCCGTCGATGCCGTGGTGCTCGGCTTGCACGGCGCCATGGTCGCCGACGGCTACGAAGACCCCGAGGGCGACCTGCTCACGCGCGTGCGCGAGATCGTCGGCCCCGATATCCTCGTCTGCGCCGAACTCGACCCTCACAGCCACCTGACGGCCAAGCGCGCTGCCGCGTCGAACTTCTTCGTCTACTTCAAGGAATTTCCGCATACCGACTTCGTCGACCGCGGCGAAGATCTCTGGCGCATCGCCGTCGATACGCTCGAAGGGCGCGTCACGCCCGTCATGTCGATCTTCGACTGCCGCATGATCGATGTCTACCCGACCTCGCGCGATCCGATGCGCTCCTTCGTCGACAAGCTCATGCGCATCGAGAAGGAAGATGCGGATGTGCTTTCGCTCTCCGTCATCCATGGCTTCATGGCCGGCGACGTTCCGGAAATGGGAACGAAGCTGCTCGCCGTCACCAATGGCAAGCCCGAGAAGGGTGCAAGCCTCGCTCGGGAATTGGGCCTCGAGCTCTTCTCACACCGCGGCACGTTCATCATGCCGCAGATCGACGAAAAGCAGGCCGTTGACGAAGCGCTCGCTGCGACTGTGGGGCCTGTCGTGATCGCCGATGTCTGGGACAATCCGGGCGGCGGCACCGCCGGCGACGCAACGGTGCTGCTCGAAGAGCTTCTGGCGCGTGGCGCAACCGACGTCGCAGTCGGAACGATCTGGGACCCAATGGCGGTACAGATCTGCATGGCAGCCGGCGAAGGCGCAGAGATCCCCTTGCGCTTCGGCGCCAAGTCGGCGCCCGGAACCGGCAATCCGGTCGACGGCACGGTCAAGGTGGTCAAGCTGGTACGTGACGCCGAGATGCGCTTCGGCGAGAGTTTCGCCCCGTTTGGCGACGCCGCTCACGTTCTTTTCGACGGGATCGACATTATCTTGAACTCGACCCGCGCGCAGAGCTTCGACCCAAGCCTCTTCTCGGTAATGGGCATCGACCCGACCCAAAAGAAGATCCTGGTCATCAAGTCGACCAACCACTTCTACGCGTCGTTCTCTAAGATTGCGTCAGAAATCCTCTACTGCTCGGCGGGCACCCCTTACCCGAACAACCCGGCCAGAACTGACTACAAACGCGCGCCTAAAGACATCTGGCCGAAGGTCGACAATCCGCACGGGACGGCGAAGGGCGCGGCCTGACCGTTGCTTCCGGTCGGGCACGACCAAAAATTCACCCATCTACCGCCTGGCGGGCCATCTTGATGTACCGCGCGACGTGCTTCGCATCGATGTCCGCCGGGCGCAGGACCTTGATATGGCGACGGCGCTTGCCTGTGTCCTCCAGAACGGAATGCGGGTCGGGCAAGGCGGCGCCCCGGCTGAACTCCAGTGTCACATGGTGACATCGGAGAAGACGCCGCAAAAGTTGTCCTTCGACGAAAGCAGGATCCCGCCATACAGTCGCGACGGCAAAGAGCGGCCGCCAGCCGACAATGGGCGGCGACCACTACCCTGGTTTACTCGCCCGTCAGGCGGCTGCCGGATCGAGCACGCCGATGTCGATGTCGGTCAATTCCACCCGACGTTCAAGCGCGATGCCCGCTTCGTCGAACAGGTGGCAATCGGCAACCTGAATGCCGGTCTGGATCATCTCCTCCGGCCGGATCGCCGCCGTTCCCGGCAACATGGCGCAGAAGTTTTCACCTTCCCCGCCGATTGCCGCATAGGCGACCGTATGGGCGCCGAGACGCTCGATCACCGTTGGTGTCACCTTGAGGTTCAGATCTCCGGTTCCGAGCGTGATGTGCTCCGGCCGCACTCCGAGCGTCAACGTCCGCCCGACGAGACCGGGTTGCGACGTAACGGGGATGGTCACCGTCTGCCCCTTGTAGTCGACCTCGACGCCGGCATCGCTGACGCCCTTGCAGGTAACCGGGAGGAAGTTCATCTTCGGATTGCCGATGAAGCCGGCAACGAAGGTATTGGCAGGTTTGTGATAGAGTTCGAGCGGCGCGCCCGTCTGGGCAATCTGCCCGGCATTGAGGACGACGATCCGGTCCGCCATCGTCATCGCCTCGACTTGGTCGTGCGTGACGTAGATCATCGTTGCCTTCAATTGCCGGTGCAGTTTCGCCAATTCGATGCGCATGTCCGCCCGGAGTGCGGCGTCGAGGTTCGACAAAGGCTCGTCGAAGAGGAAGATCTTCGGTTCGCGCACGATCGCACGCCCGATCGCAACACGCTGGCGCTGGCCGCCGGAAAGCATCCCGGGCTTTTGCTGCAGGCGCTGATCAAGGTGCAGAATGCGCGCGGCATGCTCCACCTTGGCCTTCAGCTTCTCTTCGGCCATTTTTTCCACGCGAAGCGGAAAGGCGATGTTCTCGAAGACGCTCATGTGCGGATAGAGCGCGTAGGACTGGAAGACCATCGCGATACCACGCTTGACCGGCGGCAGGTCGTTGACGCGCTTGCCGTCGATCAGGATGTCCCCTGAGCTGGTCTCGTCGAGACCGGCTATCATCCTGAGCAAGGTCGACTTGCCGCAACCGGAGGGTCCGACGAAAACGACGAACTCACCGTTCCTGACTTCGAGATCGATGCCCTTCAGCACCTCGAAATTCCCGTAGAATTTCTGAATCCGATTGAGATTGAGCTGTCCCAAAAAACTGTCTCCGGCCACCGGCGAGAAGCGGCTCATTTATAGCAGAGTTAGGTGGGGCCGCGAACCGATCTTGTCGGCGCGCGACCCCGGTGGCCTTACTTGTACTCTTCGAGGCTGGAAGCCGCCTTCTTCAAGGCGTCGGCCGGCTCGGCCTTGCCGGTCACAACCGACTGGACCATCTCGATGATGACATTCTGGAAGCCCTTGTAGTCGGTAAAGAGCGGCTCGGGACCACCGTAGGTGATGCCATCGATGAACGGCTTCCAGTAGGGATCCTTCTTGACGAATTCATCGACCATCGGCGACGGACGAAGCGGCGTCAGGCCGGCGCCCCCCTGAAGCTCGTATTCGCCCTGCGGGCCCGGCGAGGTGATGAACTTGGCAAATTCGATCGCCTTCTCCTCGACGCCCGAACYCTTGAAGATCGCGAGGCTGTCGGTGATGAGCAGTGTGCCCTCGCCCTTGGCTTCGGGACCGAGCGGCAGCGGTGCCACACCCCAGTTGACCTTGGTTTCCTTCAGGCGCGTCGCCGCACCCGAGCCCGCCTGGATCATGCCGACCTTGCCGTCGAGGAAGATGGCGCGGATTTCGTTCTGTTCGTAGGCGGTGGCGCCTTCGACCGAGAAAGGCGTGATGTCCTTGTAAGCCTGCAGCGCAGCAAGCACCTGCGGGCTGTCGATGACGATCTTGTCGCCGTCGATGACCTTACCGTTGTTGGTGTACACCCAGTGCATGAACTGGTGCATGGTGTTGTCGAAGGTCTTCGCCGGCAGGCCGTAACCGGCAATGCCGGTCTTTTCCTTGATCGTCTTGGCGAATTCGATTTCCTCAGCCCAGGTTTTCGGCGGCTTTTCCGGATCGAGACCGGCCTGCTTGAACAGGTCCTTGTTCCAATAGAGCGCCTTGGTCGAGAACGCGATCGGAACGCCCCACTGGTTGTCGTCGAAGGTCACGGTATCGACGATGTTGGGATAGTACGTCTTCTTTTCCTCGTCCGTCATCGGTACAGGAACGATGAGATCGTTCTGGGCGAATTCCTTCAGCGTGCGCGAGCCGACATAGGCCATGGCGACCGGCGTGCCGGCAGCAGCAAGGGTCGTTGCCTTGTCCTGGCACTGGGCCCAGCCGACGACTTCCGGCGTTACCTTCCAGCCCGGGTTCTTCTCTTCCCACTGCTTGATGTATTTCTGGTGGACCGCATCCATGGTGTCGCCGCAGTAGATCCAGCTGATCTCCTGGTCGGCCGCCTTGGCGGTCACGGCGCCGAGCGCGGTCGAGCCGAGCAGGGCAAGGGCGAGCACCCCCGTCTTGAATTGAATAGACACGTTTTTATGCTCCCGTTCTCTGGTGGTTGACTTAAGTCTTATTGTTTCACCGCGCCCGCGGTCAGCCCGCTGACGAGATAGCGTTGCAAGAGGAAGATCACGACCACGGCCGGCGCGATGCCGACGAAGCTTGCCGCCATCAGTTCGTTCCAGACCACCTCCTGGCGTCCGAAATAGGCAAACAGCCCGACGGGAAGCGGCATGTATTCGCTCTTGGAATTGAAGGTCAGCGCGTAGATGAACTGCTGGGCATAGGCGCCGATGAAGGTGGTGATGGCCACCACGGTAATGCCAGGCATGGCGATCGGCAGGATCACCCGGCGCAATGTATAGAAGTGGCTGGCGCCGTCGACGAAAGCGGCCTCGTCCAGTTCGCGCGGGATGCGCATCATGTAGGTGCGCAAGAGCCAGATCGCAGACGGGATCAGGAAGGCGACGCCCGGCACGATCATGGCGAGATAGGTGTTGAGCACGCCGAAGGTGCGCATCAGCCGGAAGAGCGGGATCAGCAGTACGGCGCCCGAAAACATGTTGACCGCAAGGAATGCGCCCAGGAGCACACCGGCGCCACGGAAGTTGAAGCGGGCAAAGGCGTAGGCCGCAGGAATGACGAGCACCAGCACGATGGCCGTGACGATGGTGGAGATGAAGAAGGAATTGAAGATGTAGCGGGCAAAGCCCGGCACGCTCTCCCACATCGTAAAGTAGGCGGCAAACGAGCCGTTTTCCGGCCAGAAGCGATAAGGTGACGAGAACAGCAGCCCGAGCGGCTTCAGCGACACCAGGAAGCCCTCGACGAAGGGCGCCAGGATGAAGCACAGGAAGACGAATATACCGGCATAGATGCCGACAAGCTCGTACCAGCGGTAACGGTTGATCAGGGCAGGCTGGCTCATTTCTGTTCCCCCTGAGAAAGACGGCTGGTGACCCGGAAATAGGCAAAGCAGAAGATCGACAGGAAGATGCAGATCAGCACGGCGCGCGCTGCCCCTTCGCCATATTTCTTCGACCCGATCGCGGTGCGATAGGTGTCGATGATCATCGTGGTGGTCTCACCGTTGGGACCGCCCTGGGTGAGGATCCAGATGATGTCGAATGAGTTGAAGGTCGCGATCAGCGACAGCATCGACATGGTGATCAGCGACGGCACGAGCAGCGGCAGCGTGATGCGGCGGAACCGATAGAAACGCCCGGCCCCATCGGTCCAGGCCGCCTCATAGAGATCCTGCGGGATCGCCTGCATGGCCGCCAGCATATAGAGCGTCACCAGCGGCACACCAATCCACACGTCCGTGACGATCGTCGCCCAGAACGCGGTTTCGCCCCGCGCCAGGAAAGCGATCGGTCCATTGCTGAGGCCGAGGTTCTGCAGCACGCCCGAGATCATGCCGAACTGGCCGTTGTACATCCAGCCCCACATGAAGATGCCGATTGCCATCGGCACGATCCATGGCGGCATGGTGAGGAGACGGAAGAGCGCCCGGCCCGGTACGGCCGCATTCAGCATCGTTGCGCCGAAGACGCCGATGATCATCTTGATCGAGACCGAGAAGAAGGTCCAGATGAAGGTCCGGAAGATGACTTCCGCGAAGGTCTCGTTGAAGATCTTGTTGTAGTTGGTCCAGCCGACCCAGTTGGTCGTCTTCTTCAGCGACGCATCCGTAAACGACAGGATGAAGGTGTCGACCAGCGGATAGGCGACGATCACCGTGACGTAAAGGACAGCAGGAAGAAGCAGGATCCAGGCGAAGATGACCGTGCTGCGTTGAACACTCATCCCGCGCCTCCCTTACGCTGCGCGGGAATGCAGGGCTTCGTCGAAACGGTCCCAGATGGGCCGCAGATCTATCACGCTCTTCTTGCGCCGCGCCTCGTCCATCGAAAGGGCAAGGATGCCCGCTTCAAGCGCATCCAGCGTCGAGACCGGCAGCGGCCGGCCGTCACGGACGTGGCCGATGATGTCGGTCGCCATCTGCTCGTCGGCGCCGTAGTGCTGCGACAGTTCCGTAGCGGCGTACTTGTTCTCGATGACCTTCTTGCCGGTCAGCATCTCGTGCACGTCGAAATAGCCGCGGATGAAGTCGCCCTCGGCCATGCCACGCGATCCCATGATACAGAAGCGGCGGAACTGGTCCGGCACGTTGAGATTGGTGTGGAAGTTCATCCCGACGCCGTTGGCATATTCGACGATCGCCACTTGGTAGTCGATGATGTCGCCGTCACTGTCGAAGACCTTGTCCGAGCCCATCCAGCCGCTCGGCTTGCGGTGGAAGAGTTCCAGGTCGTTGATGCCTTCGCGGGCCGGGTCGTTGGCAGGGATGAAGCTCTTGCGGCCGCCGAAGCTTGCCACCCTCTCCGGGCGGGCGCCAACGACGCCGTTATAGAGATCGAGGTCGTGGCAGCATTTTTCCAGCATGAAGCTGCCGGAATAGCGCTCATAACGGCGCCAATCGCGCATGAAGAAGGCGCCATGATAGGGTTCGATGTGCTCGGAAGCCTCGATCGAGACTACCTGCCCAAGCTTGCCTTCGGCAAGCGCCGCACGCAGGTCGCGATACATCGGCGCATAGCGCAGCACGAGGCCGACCATCAGACGCTCATGACCGAACTTCGCCATCAGCGCCGCAAGCTCCAGGCTCTCCTGCACCGTCGTCACGATCGGCTTTTCGCTGAAAACCTTGAGACCAGCCTCAAGACCGATACGAATATGGTCGAGATGCATGTGGTTCGGCGAGCCTATCATCAGGAGATCGAGCTTCTCGTTGGCGATCAGCTCTTCGGGGGTCGCATATGCCTTGCCAGGCGAGATGCCCTTTTCGGTGAGCGTGGGCAGACCAGCCGGGTTCGGATCGACGTAGCCGGCGATCTCGAAGCTCTCGTCCATGGCCTTGAAGACATAGCCGAGATAACCCAAACGGAATCCGAGTCCGATGATACCGACTTTCATGCTCGTCCTGTTCCCCTGCCTTTTGGCGTAATTTATTTTCGCAGACTGGGACAGTTTTTTCAGGGCGTCAACCCAAATCCGCATATTTTGTAAAATTGTGAAATTCATTTTCATGCTGAAGGCACGTGCCGAGAAAGCAGGCATTTCACGGACAACCAAAGAGAGTGAGTGAACCGCAACTCTACGGCAGGCAGAAAGCGGTCCAGACCACTGCACGTTGCGTGGCCTTCATGCATGCTTCGATTTTGGTTGAGACGACCGTCGCGCGACCTTGGCGACGGATCAATCAGCGCCTTTAGCGGCCCATTCGAGCGGCGAGTTTTCTTTCAGCCGCCTGCAATCCGTCGTGCAGCAGCACGGCAAGTGTCGCAACGATCAGGCCGCCCTGGACGACGAAGGAAAGGTTGTTCGATTGCAGGCCGGCGATAATGACCTCGCCAAGCGTTTTCGCCGCGACCGTCGATCCGATCGTCGCGGTTGCCAGGCTGATGACCACCGAAAGCCGGATACCGGCGAGGATCACCGGCATCGCCAGCGGCAACTCCACCTTCAGGAGGCGTTGGCCACTTGTCATGCCGGCGCCGCGCGCCGCCTCCATGACGGAGGGTGGCAATGTCGTCAGCCCCGTCAGCGCATTCTCGAAGATCGGCAGCAGGCCATAGAGAAAAAGCGCGATCAGCGTCGGCTTCTCGCCAAAGCCGAAAATGGGAACGGCAAGTGCCAACACGGCGACCGGCGGAAAGGTCTGGCCGATATTCACCAGGCTGCGCGACAGCGGCAGAAATTCGGCCCCGGATTCGCGCGTCACCAATATTGCCAGGGCGAGAGCAACCAGTGCAGCAGCGGCCACCGCAACGGCGACGGTGCGCAGGTGCAACAGGGTCAGCTGCAACAGGCTGCCTTGATTGTAGATCACAGGTGCATTTTCCTGAACCAGCGGCCGCAGCAGTGGCTCGAACCATTGCGGCTGCAGCAGGAAGGCGATCAGAACCAGAAATACCGCGAGGCGAAGAAGGCTGGAGAATTTCGGCATCAGGCTGGCCCGGCCGCGCGTTTCGCCAGCCCCACGAGGCTAACCTTGCCGATGAGTGCACCGTCCGGACCGGCAACGGGCAGCGCGCTCCGGCCGGACCAGAGGAGTTCGGCCAGCGCCTCCCTCTGGCTGAGCGTGCTCGAAATCGCGGCCCCCTCCGCTGCCCCCGGCTCGACAGCGCTTGAGACCGGCTCGATCGCAAGCAGGCGATAGGGCCGCTCGCCGAGCCCGATCAGGCTTTCGACGAAGGGGGTCGCAGGTTTCAGCAGCATTTCGGCGGGCGTCGCATATTGCACCACCTTGCCCTTGTCCATGACGGCAATGCGGTCCGCGAGCTGGAAAGCCTCTTCCATGTCATGGGTCACGAGAATGATCGTCGTCTCGAAATGCTTCTGGATCGCGAGCAGATCGTCCTGGGCTTTGGCGCGAATGATCGGATCGAGCGCGCCGAAGGGCTCGTCCATCAGCAAGACCTTCGGCTCGGCCGCGAGTGCCCGGGCGACGCCGACGCGCTGCTGCTGACCGCCGGAAAGCTCGTGCGGAAAGCGTGGACCAAAGGCGGCCGGATCGAGCTGGAACAACTTCAGAAGCTCATCCACCTTGGCATCGATGCGCGCACGCTCCCAGCCGAGCAGCGTCGGAACCGTGGCAATGTTCTGGGCGACGGTTCGGTGCGGGAACAGGCCATGGCCCTGGATGGCATAGCCGATCCGCCGGCGAAGCTCGTAGCCCGGTAGCGACCGGTTATCCTCGCCGTCGAGACGGATCGTACCCGATGTCGGTTCCACCAACCGGTTGACCATGCGCAGCAGCGTCGTCTTGCCGGAACCGGAGGTGCCGACGATGACGGTGACCGTGCGCGGCGCGATCGTCAGGCTGACGTCGTCGACGACAGCCGTATCGCCATAGCGCTTGGTGATGTTCTCGATCTCGATCATGCGGCTTCTGCCTGTCTGTTGTTGGGTGTGGCCATCTCGATCATCGCGTCGAGCACGATCGCCGCGGCAAATGCCAGCACAACGGTCGGTACAGCGCCAAGCAGAACGAGATCCATCGCGGTCTGTCCGACGCCCTGGAAGACGAAGACGCCGAAGCCGCCGCCGCCGATCAGCGCCGCAATCGTCGCCAGGCCGATATTCTGCACGAGCACGATGCGGATACCCGTGAGGATCACCGGAAAGGCCAGCGGAAACTCGACGCCGACCAGCCGCTGCCAATCGGTCATACCGATGCCGCGGGCAGCGTCATTCGCGTCCCGCGGAACACCGGCCAGCCCGACGACGGTGTTGGCAACCACCGGCAGGAGCGAATAGAGGAACAGCGCGACAAAGGCCGGCGCAACGCCGATGCCGCGAATGCCGATCGTGGCTGCGCCGGGCACATTGGCGGCAATCCAGCCAAGCGGCGCAATGAGGATGCCGAACAGTGCGATCGACGGGATCGTCTGGATCGCGTTCAGGACACCCAACAAACCATCACGCAGCCGCGTGACGCGATGGCAGAGGATACCGAGCGGAATGCCGACGATGGTTGCGGCCACGAGCGAGCCAAGCGCCAAGGTCACGTGCTTGCGCGCTTCCGCCCAGAACGTGTCCACCCGGCTCGAATATTCCTTCAGGATGGAAAGGCCGTCCCAGCTGCCGGAGAGCAACAGGATGCCGACAAAAGCGAGCACGGCGACGAGCACAACGACGCGCACGAACGGCGCCGGGCGCAATCGCGTCAGCGCATCGGCGGCAAGGAGCCCGAAGGCGAAGAGCATGACCCAGAAGCCGGAGGCCGGAGAAACCCGAGCGTAGGTGTTGGCTTCGGGCGTCAGGTGGCTGGCAGCGACACCGATGCCGAGCGCCAGCACCGCAAGCGCCACGAAAGCCGCGACCAGGCGCAGGAGCACCGGCGAGCGCACGGCTGCCAAGACGGCGCCTGCAAGGATGACCAGCAGGACCGCCACGCCCCACGGCTGTGGCAGGGACTCTATGATCGTCTTTGCCTCGCCGGCGACGATGCGATTGGCGCGAAACGTTGCAAAAGGCGCGATGAAGGCACCGCCAAACACCAAAACCGCGATGATCGCTCCGAGCTTGTCAAAGCGGAGTTGCATCAAATCACATTCCCTCCCCGCCTGTGCCGGCGCGACTTCGGCACCTGCAGGCATGCCCCGGGACGCCGGCCATCGGACCAGCGTCCCGGTAACCGGTCAACTTATTTCAGGAAGCCGTTCTTCTTCAGGAAGTCTTCGGCAACCGCCTTGGCCGGTTCGCCGCCGACCTGGACGCGACCGTTCAGGTCCTGGAGCGTCACGAGATCGAGCTTCTCGAACACCGGTTTCAGCAGTTCCTCGATCTTAGGATTTTCCTTGAGCACGGCCTCGCGGATGATCGGGGCCGGCTGGTAGACAGGCTGTACGGCCTTGTCATCTTCCAGCACGACAAGACCCGAAGGCGCGATGCCGCCGTCCGTGCCATAGACCATGGCCGCATTCGCGCCGTTCGTCTGGTTGGCCGCCGCAGCGATTGTCGCCGCAGTGTCACCACCGGAGAGCGTGATCAGCTGTTCCTGCTTCAAGGTGAAGCCGTAGGTGGTCTGAAACGCCGGCAATGCCGCGGCCGAGTTCACGAATTCGGACGAGGCGGCCAGCACGACCTTGCCGCCACCGGCGACATATTTGCCGAAGTCGCTGAGCGTCTTCAGCTTGTTTTCGTCCGCCACTTCCTTGCGCAGCCCGATCGCCCAGGTGTTGTTGGCCGGCGACGGCGTCAGCCAGACGATCTTGTTGGCGTCGTAGTCGAGCTTCTTGGCGGTCTCGTAACCCTTGGCGGCGTCCTTCCAGACCGGATCGTCGGCCTTCTCGAAGAAGAACGCGGCGTTGCCGGTGTACTCCGGATAGATATCAATTTCGCCGGCGGTGATCGCCTTGCGCACGACCGGCGTCGCACCGAGCTGGACGCGATCTACCGTCTTGATGTTGTTGGCATTGAGCACGGCCAGAATGATGTTGCCGAGCACGCCGCCTTCGGTATCGATCTTCGAGGAGACGACCACATCGGCACTGGCCGTGGCAGCGGTCAACGTGAAAGCGATGGCAGTTCCGATAAGCAGTCTGGTCAGGCGCATGGGTTTCTCCCTCGAATTTCGATCCGCAAGTTTGATCACGGAATGTCCGCCGCGTCGGGGCAAGCCATTCCATATATGTCAGCCCCCGGCAAAAAATAGGGTTGCACGCAGAGACTGTGGCGGGCGAAAAATTTCATCGGCCACTAACGCCATCGAAAACATAGACTATCGTATTCGGCGACGAGCGATTGAGCGTTGCAATCGGTCGCGTTGTCGGCCACCTTGAATAAGGCCCGCCAGAACATCTACGTTCATTCTTGGTTGCGATGCCGCTCGACCCGACCGCTTGGGGGCTGGTGGCGGGTTCGCCCGGCGAACGTTCGGGGAATTCATGTCGATCTATCTTCTCGCGCTGCTTATCGGCGTGGTCGCCGGCCTGCGAACCATGACTGCACCTGCCGATGTCAGCATTGGCGCTGCGGCCGGCTGGTTACCGCTCAGCGGTACCTGGGCCGCCTTCATGGGCTTCCGGTTCACGCCCTACATTTTCGGCCTTTTGGCGCTCGTAGAGTTCGTCGGCGACCAGTTGCCGAGCACGCCGAGCCGCAAGGTTCCGCAGCAGTTCGGCGCCCGTGTCGTCAGCGGCGGTTTCTGCGGAGCCGTGCTTGGCACCGCCGGAGGTGCTATGCTCGGCGGACTGGTTGCGGGCGTCATCGGTGCAGTCATCGGAACGCTCGGCGGCTATGAAGCTCGCAAGCGCCTCGTTGGAGCCATCGGCGGCAGGGATCTGCCGATCGCCCTTCTCGAGGATGCTGTCGCCATTCTCCTCGCACTCTGGGTGGTGTCCTCGGTGTCATGAAGAAACATTTCGACGCAATCATCATCGGGGCCGGCCAGGCAGGACCTTCGCTGGCCGGCAGGCTGACATCGGCGGGAAAGTCCGTCGCCATCGTCGAGCGAAAGCTGTTCGGCGGTACCTGCGTCAACACCGGCTGCATGCCCACCAAGGCGATGGTTGCAAGTGCCTATGCCGCGCACCTGGCGCGGCGCGGCGCGGACTACGGTGTCACGACCGGGCCGGTTACCATCGATTTCGCGCGCGTCATGGCGCGCAAGGACACGGTGCGGTTCACATCGCGCAAGAACGTCGAAAGCTGGCTGAAGGGCATGAAGGACTGCACGGTCTTTGAGGGCCACGCCCGGTTCGAAAGCTCGCATGAAATCCGCATCGGCGAAGACCTGCTGTCGGCCGATCAGATCTTCCTCAATGTCGGTGGGCGTGCCGCGACGCCGGATTTCCCGGGCGTCGAGGACGTGCCTCATCTGACCAATGTCTCGATCATGGATCTCGACACCCTGCCCCGCCACCTGATCGTGGTCGGCGGCAGCTATATCGGGCTCGAATTCGCGCAGATGTTCCGCCGCTTCGGCTCTGAGGTGACCGTCATCGAAAAGGGGCCGCGGCTGATCGGCCGCGAGGATGCGGACGTTTCGGACGCCATTTTGGCCATCCTCGAAAAGGAAGGCATCCAGTTTCGCCTCAATGCCGAATGCATCCGCTTTGCCAGCCGCGGAGATGAGGTCGTCGCTGGCGTCGATTGCACCGCCGGCGCGCCCGAAATTTCAGGCTCCCATCTGCTGCTCGCCACCAGCCGCCGGCCGAACACGGACGATCTCGGCCTGGATCGCGCCGGCGTGAAGACCGACGCCCGTGGCTATGTCGAGGTCGACGAGACGCTCAGGACCAACGTGCCTCACATTTTCGCCATGGGAGATTGCAACGGCCGCGGCGCCTTCACCCACACGGCCTATAACGACTTCGAGATCGTCGCGGCAAACCTGCTCGATGGCGAGGCTCGGAAAGTCAGCGACCGCATCTCGACCTATGCACTCTTCGTCGATCCGCCGCTCGGCCGCGCCGGCATGACGGAAACCGAAGCGCGCAAGTCCGGCCGCAAGCTGCTCGTCGGCACGCGACCGATGACCCGTGTCGGCCGTGCGGTCGAAAAGGGAGAGACCGAGGGGTTCATGAAGGTGATCGTCGACGCTGAGACCAAGCAGATCCTTGGCGCTTCTATCCTCGGCACCGGCGGCGACGAGGCGGTGCAGAGCATCCTCGACGTCATGTATGCCGGCAAGCCCTACACGACGATCACGCACGCGGTGCACATCCACCCGACCGTGTCGGAACTGATCCCCACGGTCTTCGGCGATCTGCACCCGGTCGCCTGAGCGGCCAGGCATGAGAAGCCTCGTGCTTAGACGAGCGCGGCGCGTGCGAGGTGGTAGAAATACATCGCACCGCGCTCAAGGATTTCATCGTTGAAATCGTAGCGGGTGGTGTGCAGGCCGCTGCTGTCGCCGTTGCCGACCAGCACATAAGCGCCCGGCACCTTTTCGAGCAGGAACGAGAAGTCCTCGCTGCCCATCAGCGGCTCGGGCAATTCGACATAAGCGTCGGCGCCGAAAGTCTCCGCGATCACCGCCCGAGCGTCTTCGACCGCCTCGGCATCGTTGATCGTCGCGGGATAGCCGACCTGCCAGTCGAAGGTGGCCTCTGCATTGTAGCTTTCCGCCTGCAGGCGGGCGATCTGCTCGACGCGCTCCTGAAGCTGCTTGCGGACGACAGGATCCATGGCGCGCATGCTGATTTCCAGCACCGCCGTATCGGGAATGATGTTGGAGGCGGAACCCGCCTGGAACGACCCGACGGTCAGAACAGACGGTTGGTGTGGCGAGATGTTGCGCGACACCAGCGTCTGCAGCGCCATCACCACGCTGGAACCGACGACAACCGGATCGACCGTCAGCTCCGGCTGGGCGCCGTGGCCGCCCTTGCCCCGGATGGTCAACGTCAGCACATCGATCGATGCGGCCATCGCACCGGCGCGGCTGGAGAACTGACCGACCGGAAGGCCCGGCCAGTTGTGGAGCGCATAGACCCGCTCGCAGGGGAAGCGCTCGAAAAGACCGTCCTCGATCATCAGCTTGCCGCCGCCAAAGTTTTCCTCGGCCGGCTGGAAGATCAGGTGAACCGTGCCGTTGAAGCTCTCGTCCTTTGACAGTGCCCAGGCGGCGCCGAGCAGCATGCTGGTGTGACCGTCATGGCCGCAGGCATGCATCGCGCCCGAGTGCTTGCTCTGGTAGCCAAGACCGGTTTCCTCTTGCATCGGCAGCGCGTCCATGTCGGCGCGAAAGCCGATGGCGCGGTTGCTGTTGCCGCGCTTCAGTGTCGCGACGATGCCGGTTGTCGCGAGACCACGGGTAACCTCGAAGCCCCAGGATTGCAGCAGGCCCGCAACGAACTCCGAAGTCTTCACCTCGGAAAGGCCGATCTCCGGCATCTCGTGCAGCTTGTGGCGGATATCGACGAGTTCAGGCAGGAACTCGGAAAATTTGGCGTCGCGCATCGGGGCCTCCTCAAGCCATCTGCAGGAACTGGCGCAGACGCGCCGATTGCGGGTCGCGCATCACCTGCGCTGGCGCGCCGCGCTCTTCGACCAGCCCCTTGTGCAGGAAGATCACTTCGCTGGAGATATCACGGGCGAGTGACATTTCATGGGTGACCATCACCATCGTGCGGCCCTCTTCGGCCAGCTTCTTGATGACGAGCAGCACCTCGTTGACGAGCTCCGGATCGAGTGCCGAGGTCGGCTCGTCGAAGAGCATCACCTCGGGCTTCATCGCCAGCGCCCGGGCGATTGCCGCGCGCTGCTGCTGGCCTCCGGAGAGCTGGTTCGGATAGTGATCGCGCTTCGGGGTGATGCCGACCTTTTCCATCAGCAGTTCGGCCTCACCGATCGCATCCTTCTTCGCCATGCCGAGCACATGCATCGGCCCCTCGATGATGTTTTCGAGGATGGTCTTGTGCGACCAGAGATTGAAGCTCTGGAACACCATGCCGAGCCGAGTGCGGATGTGCTCGAGCTGCCGCTTGTCGGCGGCATGAAATTTGCCGTCCTTGCCCTTGACGGTGCGGATCACCTCTCCCGAAACGGAGATTTGGCCCTCGTCCGGCGTCTCAAGATAGTTGATGCAGCGAAGCAACGTGCTCTTGCCCGAACCGCTGCTGCCGATCAGCGAGATGACATCGCCGGACTTTGCCTCGAAGGAGACGCCCTTGAGCACCTCGACCGACCCGAAGCTCTTGTGAATGTTGTTCACCGAAAGCGCTGTTGCGACCATGTTCGTTCCTCTCGCGCGCCGTGGCGCGCCTCCTCTTTAGGCCTTCGCCGTGCGGTAGCGGGTGAGCCGCTTCTCGACGACACCCATGATGCGCGTCAGGATGAAGACGACAGTGAAATAGATGATGCCGGCGGCGATCAACGGTTCAAAGATCAAAAGCGACTGGCGTTGCAGCATGCGGGCCGTGCCCATGACCTCAAGGATCGTGATCGTCGAGGCCAGAGACGTCGTCTTCAACAGGATGATCAGATCGCCCGTCAGCACCGGCAGGCAGGAGCGGAACGCCTGCGGCAGGGTGATGCGGCGGAGAATCATCAACGAGCGCATGCCGATCGATTTCGCCGCTTCGATCTGGCCGCGCGGGACCGCCTTGATCGCGCCACGGATGACCTCGGCATTATAGGATGCCTGGTTGAGGCTGAGCGCGAAAATTGCATACCACAGGCCGTCACGCAGATACGGCCAGAGGAAGCTGTGTCGCACCCAGGTGCCGGGCAGGATTTGTCCGAGACCGTAATAGATCAGGTAGATCTGCACGAGCAGCGGCGTGCCACGGAAGGCGAAGGTGAAGACATAGGCCGGAACCGAGAGCACACGGCGACCGGAAAGCCGGGCAAGCGCCACGAGCGTGCCGATGACGAGGCCGAAGACGCCGGCGACAGCTGTCAAAAGCAGCGTCAGCGGGGTCGCCTTGATCAGCGCCGGCAGAAAGCCGATGACGTTGAAGAACGTATCCATCAGTGGTGCCCCCGGTTGAGGCGGCGTTCGATCTGGGCGATCACCAGCACGGAGACGAGCGTGATCGCCAGGAACAGGATGGCCGTCAGCCCGTAGAAGAAGATGTACTGCTTGGTGCCGGCAGCGGCCCTGTAGCCGGTGTAGAGCAGCTCGCTGAAGGAGCCGAGCACGCTGATGATGGCGCTTTCCTTGGTGATCGACAGCCAGAGATTGCCCATGCCCGGTACGGCATGACGCATCATCTGCGGGAAGATGATGCGGATGAAGACCTTGCGACGGGGCATGCCGATCGAAACCGCCGCCTCGATCTGGCCGGGAGGCACGGAAAGGAAGGCAGAGCGCAGCACTTCGGTCATGAAGGCGCCGGAGACGAAGGCAAGCGCGATGATTGCTGCCCAGAAAGAGCTGAACTGGAAGGTTTCAGCCACCAGGCCGAAGTGTTTCAAGAGCCGTTCGGCGCCGCTGGCGACCGAGAAATAGAGAAGCAGAATGACCAGCAGCTCGGGAAGGGAGCGGACGACGGTCGTGTAGATTTCGGCAAGGAACCGCGGGAAGCGGTGCTTCGACAGCTTGCCGGCAGCGCCCAAGAAGCCGAAGAGAACCGCGACCGCATAGGCGACCACGGACACCTGCAAGGTCATCACCAGGCCCCAGGCGAAATCGTCGCCCCAGCCCTCGCCGCCCCAGGCAAGCAATTGCCAGTAATAGTCCATCCGTCGTTACCTGTTCCCGATTTTTTGCCAGCCCGGAGCGCCGCCCGTCCTGTCATGGCGGGCAAGGGCGTCGTCGCAATGGCTGCAAGAATGCCCCGGCGCTACGGCCCGGTTGGCGATCGAGGGCGGCGGCAAAGCAACAAGCCGGCCGCCGCCCTTCAAGTGCAGATTACTTCTTGCCGAAGATCCACTTGTCGACAAGCGACTTAGTCGTGCCGTCCTTTTCCAGGGCGGCAAGACCGGCGTTGACCTTCTCGAGGGTCGCCGCATCGCCCTTGCGCACGGCATAGGCGACACCTTCACCGAGCGTGACGTTCTTCKGAACTTCGACCTTGACCTCGTAGTCGGCACCTTCAGGCGTCTTCAGAAACGTCTGGATGTAGAGGTCGGGGATCAGCACGTAGTCGACGCGGCCGGCGATGAGGTCGRCAACCGAGTTGTCGGCGGTGTCGTAGCTCTTGGCTTCGGCGCCCGTCAGGTACTTGGCGACGTAGGCAGACTGTACGCTCGAAGTCTGGACGCCGATGATCTTGCCCTCGACGCTTGCAGGGTCAATGATCTTGCCGGAGCCGTCGGCAGCATCGGTCGTCTTGATCTCGCTCGTATCACCCTTGGAGCCGACGAAAGACGTGCCTTCGGTGTAATAGGGCGTCGAGAAGTCGACGACCTGACGGCGCTCGTCGGTGATCGAGAAGGCGCCGATGATGAAGTCGACCTTCTTCTCCTTCAGCGACGGGATCAGGCCGTCCCAGGCCATCTGGCTGATCTCGCACTTCACGGCCATCTTCTCGCAGAGCGCGCGAGAAAGGTCGGCTTCGAGGCCCTCCCATTCGCCGCCGGCATTGACCTGAGTGAACGGCATGTAGGGCTCCGGCGTCATGCCGAGCCGCAGCGTGTCCTCGGCCAGCGCGCTGCCAGCAGCCATGGAGAGGGCGATCCCTGCGAACAGGGCGGTCTTCAACGTCTTCATAAATGTTCCTCCTCGGGGATTGCGTCGGATCAGAGCGTGTTGCTGAACCAGCGCAGCGACATGCAGGAAAGACCCGCGTCGATCTTGCCGATCTCCGTCGTCTTCATCGGCACGACCTTGTAACCGAGCTTGTCGAGCATCTCGATCGTGCGCGGGAAGTCGGAACCGACCATGACGACGTCGTTGACGCGCAGCGCATTGGCCGCCGGCTCTTCGCCTTCAGGAATGATCACCTGCTTGAAGCGTTCGAAGGCACCCGACTTGGCGAGGCGCGCAGTCGAAAGCACGGTCTCGTCGTCGAGCAGCGAGCAGTCGGTCTTGAAGTGCAGCACGCCTTCCGGCGTCGCGACGATCTCGCTCTTGCGGCCAAGCTTCGTCAGGCAAGCCTGGAGGGCTTCGGCGCCAACCTTGTTGGTGCGGGCCGAGAGGCCGATCATCACGCTTTCGCGTGTGGTCAGCACGTCGCCGCCATCGGCGAAGCCTTCGCCCGGCAGGTCGAGCACGGTCTCGAACATGGCGCGCAGCGTCGGTTCGATCTCCGGAGTTTCCTTGACGCGCGTCTCGGCACCCGGGCGCAGCAGGATCGCGCCTTCGGTGAAGACCAGCGCCGGATCTTCGACGAAGATCGAGTCCGGGAAGGCTTCGAGCGCTGGCAAGACCGTCACCTTCACGCCCGCGTCCTTCATCGCCGCGATATAGGCATCGTGTTCGGCCTTCACACCTTCGAAGGTGGGGTTGCCGCGGTCATCGGCGCGAAGGCCGTTGACGACCGACTTCGACGGGGTGCGGACGATGATGTTGTTGAACTGATAGACGGGGCGTGACTGCGACATTTGTAGTACCTTTGGCTTGGATGAGGTGCTTCTATCGATCGGACATGGCGGCGTAAAGCGGTTGCTTGTTCACGTTTTCCCGACGTGACAAGTGAACCCCGGCCAGCATGCAACGCACGGAACCGCCGGCGAGCTCGATGGTCGGAACGTCGAAGGCGAGAACACGGGCAGAGGCTTCGAGCGCCTTGACCTGATCCGCGCGGAGCGAGGCGAGTGCACGGGCGGATATGACGACGACGCGGCCGTCGGCACCATCGAGTTCGATGGCATTGCCGGCGAAGTTCTCGATCTGGTCGAGCGTGAGATCGATGACCTGGCGCCCGGTTTCCTCGAGACGCGCGCAGATTTCCTGGCGGCGCGCCGCATCCGGGATCATGCTTGTACCGATCAGCGCAAACTCCGTGCCGATGCACATCAGCACGTTGGTGTGGTAGATCGAATTGCCCTGGCGATCGACCGCACCGAAGATCATCGGTTCGAAGTTGAAGTGGGTGCAGAAGCGTTCCAGCGCCACTTCGTTGGTGCGGTTGGAGCGGGCGGCATAGGCGACACGACCGATATGGTCGAGCACCATGGCGCCGGTGCCTTCCAGATAAACGCCGTCCTTTTCGAGACCGGAATAGTCGATCACGTCTTGAACACGATACTCGTTCTTCAGCATCTCGATGATGTCGAAGCGGCGCTCGCTCTGGCGGCTTTCCGAGTACATCGGATAGATCGCGACGTGGCCGCCCGAATGGGTCGAGAACCAGTTGTTCGGGAAGACAGAGTCGGGACGGGTCGTCGTTTCGTCTTCGAAGAGGTGAACGGCAACGCCGGCGCCCGCGAGCCCGTCAGCCATGCGGCTGACTTCGTCAAAGGCGGCCTTGGCGATTGCCGACGGCTGCCGTGCGGCATCGGTTGCCTGGAAGGCGTTGTCCTTGGCCGTCATCGGGTTCGGGCCGAAATGGTGCGGGCGGATCATCACGACGCCCTTCGGCGCCTGTACGGACAGTCTCTTCATGTTACGCAGCGCTCCGCTCGACAGGGGGTGCCGGCTGTTGCCGGAACAGACCATAGAGATCGCGCGGGTGCTCCGGCTGCGTCGTCAGGTCGAGTTCCGTGTAGAACGCCGTGCCCTGGATCTTGTCGCGCAGGAAGCGTAGCGCGGAGAAGTCTTCCGTCGCGAAACCGACGGAATCGAAGATGGTGATCTGTCCGTTGCTGCGACGGCCTTCGGCCTCGCCGGTGATAACCTGCCAGAGTTCGGTGACCGGGAAGTCCGGCGCCATCTGCTGGATCTCGCCTTCGATACGGGTCTGTTCCGGGTATTCGACGAAAACGTCGGCGCGGCGCAGGATATCGCCTTGGAGTTCCGTCTTCCCGGGGCAGTCGCCACCGACGGCATTGATGTGCACGCCGGCGCCGACCATGTTGTCGGAGAGGATCGTGGCGTTGCGCTTGTCGGCCGTGACGGTCGTGATGATGTCGGCGCCTGATACGGCTTCCTCGGCGGTCGCGGCGACGACAATGTCGAAGTCCATATCGGCGAGGTTGTTGCAGAACTTGTCAGCGGCTTCTGAATCGATGTCGAAGACCTGCAGGCGCTTGACGCCGAGCAGAGCGCGGAAGGCGAGCGCCTGGAACTCCGACTGGGCACCGAGACCGATGATCGCCATCGAGCGGGCGTCGGGACGAGCGAGGTACTTTGCCGCGAGCGCCGACGTGGCCGCCGTGCGAAGACCTGTCATGATCGTCATCTCGGAAACGAGACAGGGATAGCCCGTGCTGACATCGGAGAGAACGCCGAAGGCGGTCACGGTCTGCAGGCCCACATTCGGGTTCTTCGGGTGGCCGTTGACGTATTTGAAGCCGTAGTGCTCGCCGTCCGAGGTCGGCATCAGTTCGATGACGCCGGTCTTCGAGTGGCTGGCGAGCCGCGGGGTTTTCTCGAATGCGTTCCACCGACGGAAATCATCCTCGATATATTCCGCAAGACCTACAAGAAACGTCTCAATGCCGATCGATTTGACCAGCTCGATTACGTTGCCGACACCGACATACTGAACCACGTTAAAAACTCCATCGGAGAAATTCGATGGAGTCAGCCTAGGCAAGCAAGAAGTGAGTTGAAATTTTAAACCTGCCTAATCTGCAACAGCTTATTGAGCAATTTGCGCAGTCGTACTATACAATATTCATGCATATCTTCGACGAACTCGATCACCAGCTCATCTCGCTCCTGCGAGAAGACGGCCGCGCGCCCTACTCCAAGATCGCCACCGTGCTCGGTATCTCCCGCGCCACCGTGCAGACGCGCATCGACCGGCTGCTCGAAAGCGGCGCGGTCCTGGGCTTCACGCTGCGCGTGCGGCAGGATTATGACGATCGCGCCATCCGTGCGATCATGATGATCGAAGTCAGCGGCCGCAACACCACCAAGGTCATCAAATACCTGCGCGGCCTACCGGAACTTTACGCGCTTCATACGACCAACGGCGGCTGGGATCTGGTCGCTGAAATCCGCGCCAACAGCCTCAGCGATTTCGACCGCATCCTGCGCGAAGTGCGCGACGTCGAAGGCGTCTCGAACAGCGAAACGAGCATCCTGCTCAGCACCGTCTAACGCTTCCACCACTTTTCGCGCACCTTGCGCGTGACCAAGACAGGCATGACCATGAGCCATATCCCGCAGATCGACTACGACACCGCTTCCGACGATATCCGCGCCGCCCATGACGAGGAGGTACGCGTGCGTGGCCGCATGACCAACATGAAGCGCACGCTGCTGCATTCGCCGGTTGCACACCGCATCTACGCCGAATGGTTCACGCTGCGCGAGGAATTGCGCCCAGCGCTCGACGATCGGGAGATCTGGTTCCTCTCCCATTCCATTTCCGAGGCCATGAAGTCCCCTATTGCCATGGGCTTCTTCCGCCGTGCCTTCGCCAATGCCGGCATCGATTTTCACAGCGTCGTACCGAGCGAGAACGAACAGCGGCTGATCGATTTCGGTCGCGCCATCGTCGCCGACAGCAATGCCGTCCCGGAGGAAATCTGGACCGAGCTGAAGGCGCGTTACGACGCCAAGGCGCTGGTCGATCTCGTCGCCTTCTCCGGCATCATGGTCGCGACCGCCCTCTTCAACAATGTCGTCGAGGTCGAGTTCGACAAGGAACTCGAGCCGTTCGTCGACTGACGCTCGGCAAGTTCGACAAGCCTGTCATTAGGGCGGCGCGCAGGCGCGTTTCTGCCGTCTCCTCACGAGAATCAAGTTTTCGCAGGCGTCCGTGAAGGCGCTCGTCTGCGGCTCCGGTCACCTCGAATACTTGACGTCATCGATTTGCGTGCATATACACGCTTCATGTCTCGTTGCTATTGCATTCTCCTGCGCAAGGCCTCCCGCAAGCTTTCGTCACTCTACGACGACGCTCTGGAACCGATTGGCATCAATGTCGCCCAGTTCAGCCTGCTCCGGCACATTGAACGCGGCCAGCCGATCTCGATCACCGAACTCGGCCGCCAGACCGAACTAGAGCGTTCAACGGTCAGCCGCAACATCAAGGTGCTGGAAGGCATGGATCTCGTCGCAACCGGCGCCGGCGCTGACCAGAGGGAGGCTGTCGTCGAGCTGACCGAAAATGGTCGAAACATCCTGCAGGACGGGGCGCCGCTCTGGCAGGGCGCCCAGGACAAGATCGAGGCGAAGCTCGGGGTGGAAGACACCGCAAAGCTGAAGGAATTGCTGCAGGCACTTTAGACGAGGCGGTCGGCTGATAGCCCACCACAGAAAGAAAGAAGTCCCGAGGCGCGGAAGGCGATGTGCATTGCGCCCGGACCTGCTCCCCAAACAATACGGGCGAAAGGAAGTCCACGATGTTCGGTCCAGCGCTTGCGCGTTATCTTGCCAGACGCAATATCCATTACGGCTGGGCGGTGGCCGCCGTCACCTTCCTGGTCATGCTGTCGACCGCCGGCGCCATGGGCTCGGCCGGCGTGCTGATCAAACCGCTTGAGACCGAATTCGGCTGGTCCAATGCCCAAATCTCGCTGGCGCTCGCGATCCGTCTTTGCCTCTTCGGCCTGCTCGGTCCCTTTGCGGCATCGTTCATGAACCACTTCGGCGTGCGCCCGGTCGTTTCCACCGCGCTGATCCTGATCATATCCGGCATCGCCGCCTCATTCTACATGGCGGAGCTCTGGCATCTGGTCGCGATCTGGGGCGTGGTGCTCGGTGTCGGCACCGGCATGACTGCGCTCGTCCTCGGTGCGACGGTGGCAACCCGTTGGTTCGATAAGCGACGGGGCCTCGTCGTCGGACTGATGACCGCCAGCAATGCCACCGGTCAGCTGGTGTTCCTGCCGCTGCTCGCCTCCCTTACCGAAACGATCGGGTGGCGCTCGGCCCTGACGCTGATCATCGTCATACTGCTGGTGGCTTTCACGCTGGTTCTGTTGCTGATGCAGGATCGCCCCGGTAACCTCGGCCTCGCCCCCTTTGGTTCCAAGCAGATGGTACCGGCACCACCGAAGGCAAAGAGCTTCGGTGCCCTGCTGATGGCGCCGATCAGGGCACTCGCCGACGCTGCGAAGACCAACACCTTCTGGGTGCTCTTTGCCACATTCTTCGTCTGCGGCTTCAGCACCAACGGGCTGATCCAGACCCATTGGGTTTCGATCTGCGGTGACGTGGGTATTGCCGCCGTCGCCGCAGCCAGTCTTCTGGCGTTGATCGGCGTGTTCGATCTCATCGGCACCATCGGCTCCGGCTGGCTCTCCGATCGCTACGACAATCGCTGGCTGCTCTTCTGGTTCTATGGCCTGCGCGGCCTGTCGCTGATGTTCCTGCCGTTCAGCGGCTTCAACATCTACACGCTGTCGATCTTCGCGGTTTTCTACGGCCTGGACTGGGTCGCAACGGTACCGCCGACGGTAAAGCTCTCGGCCGAACGCTTCGGTCCCGAACGGGCAGGCCTCGTCTTCGGTTGGGTTTTTACCGGTCATCAGCTCGGCGCTGCCAGCGCGACCTTCCTCGCAGGCGCAAGCCGGACGTCGCTCGAAACCTATACCCCGGCGTTGCTTGCCGCCGGAATGCTCTGCATCGTGGCGGCCCTGCTGGTCTTGACCATCGGTCGGCGCCAACCGGAGGCGCTAGCGCCGCAGCCGGCCTGAGCTCATCACCGCTGCTGCTTAAAAAAGGGGGCGGGCTGCCCATCGCAGCCCGCCCCCTTTCTGTTGGACATTGGGACCGGCGAACGTCAGTGATTGACCTCGGTCACGAATTCCGGATTGCCCCGGATCGTGTTGCTGACGGTGCAGATCTCGTTTTCGGCGGCTTCCGCGATCGCATGACGGACCGCGTCGTCGAAATCACCCTTGATGTCGAAGACGATGATGAACTTAGCAACCCGGGAGGGTTCGTCATGGGCCTTCTCGCCGGTCACCTTGGCGCTCACTTCCGTCAGCCGGTCGAGTACGCCGTAGCGGCTGGCGGCGATCCGGGCGCTGAGCACCAGGCAGCTCGCGAGCGATGCGTAGAGCAGATCGAGTGGGCCGTAGCCGGGCTGCGACGGGCCGGTGACGATATCGAGCTCACCGCCGGTCACCGATGTCACATGCGGAAAACCTGTCTTGCCGACGACGGCCGTCGCACCGGTTTCCCGCGTTCTCACCTTCACATCCGCCATTTCGCATACCTTCCCAGAACTTATCAAAGCGATCAGTAGAAACACGTCGCCCCGGGCCGGAAGGCCCAGGGCGTTTGATATGTGCGCCTTTTTCTGATCGGCGCAAGGGTGATCACCAGACGATCAGTTCTTCTTCACCAGGCGGTAGAAGACGTAGTCCGAGATGGCGCCGTTGACGTAGCCTTCGACCTTGTCCTTCATCGCGACCTGGGTCGCTGCCTGGAACATGATGACGATCGGCGACTTTTCCTGCACCTTGCGCTGCAGGTCGACGTAAAGCGCGTCGCGCTTGGCCGGATCGGCTTCCTTCAGGGCTGCCTTGGTCGCTTCATTCAGTTCGGCCGGGACGGCCCAGCCGTTGCGCCAGGTGGTCGTCGACTGATACTTGTCGTCAGCGTTGTCTTCGTTGTAGGCGAAGGCCTTGGCGTTCGAATGCGGGTCCATGAAGTCCGGGCCCCAATAGAGCAGCATCGCTTCGTGGGTGCGCGCACGGTATTTGGTGATGACCTGGCTGCCCGTGCCCGGGATGATCTCGAAGTTGATGCCGGCTTCTGCGAAGGATGCCTGCAGCGACTGCGCCATATCGGTGAACGGCGTAGAGTTGATGACGTCGAGGGTTACCTTGATCGGCGTCTTGATGCCGGCATCGGCCAGGATCTTCTTGGCCTTTTCGACATCGTAGCTGTAGGGGGTCTCGTCGAGCGAACCCGGGAAGCCCTTCGGCCAGAATGCCTGGTGTACTTCCATCTGCCCCTTGAGGAAGCTGTCGGTCATGCCCTTGTAATCGACGAGGTAGCGGGCGGCTTCCCAGACGGCTTCCGGCTGAAGTGCTGCATCCTTCTGGTTGAAGGAGAGGAAGTGCACGGCGGCCTGCGGGTAGGATTCGACCTTCATGCCGTCCTTGCCCTGAAGGCCCGACACCTGGTCCGGCGTCAGGTTCTTGGCCATGTCGACGTCGCCGGTCTGGAGCAGCAGCTGCTGGGTGGCGGCTTCAGCTACGTGACGGATGATGACGCCCTTGATCGCCGGAGCGCCACCGAAGTAGTTGGGGTTGCTCTGGAGGTTCAGGAGTTCGCCGGCGCGGAACGCCTTCAGCACGAACGGACCGGTACCGGCCGAGTTCGCCTTGAGCCAGGCATTACCGAAGTCGCCGTCGGCTTCGTTGGCCTTGACGGTCTCCGCATCGATGACCGAGGCCGGGCGGGCGGCGAGAACGTTCAGAACGAAGGCCGACGAGAAGTCGCCTTCATACTTGATCGTGACCTTGTTGCCTTCGGCGGTCACCATCTTGTCGATGTTCTCCGGCGTCCAACCGAGCTGCGTCAGGATGAAGGCCGGGGCCTTGTTGAGAACGACGACGCGCTTGAAGGAATAGACGACGTCTTCGCCGCGCAGCGGATTGCCGGAGGAGAAGGTGACGCCATCGCGCAGCGTGAAAGTGATCGTCTTGGCGGCATCGTCAGCCGTCCATTCGGAGGCGAGGCCCGGCGCCAGCTTCTTCACGTCGGGCGCATCGTACTGCACCAGGCGGTCGTAGGTCTGGGTGACGTATTCGCCGGAGGAAAACTCATAGGCTTCGGCCGGGTCGATGCTGACGATGTCATCGATGTTCTGTGCAACGACCAGCACTTCCGCCGGCGTTTCGGCGAGCGCCGCCGGCGCTACGCTCATCATCAGGGACGCCGCGAAGACCGCGGCCTTGAACATTCTCATCATCATTCTCCTATTTTCGATGAGGCTTGGTTTTTGTCGGTGCCGGCTTCAGCGCCGATTGCGGCGTGCCGGTCTCGTTGGATTGGAAGGCGCGCGGCCGGAAGAGCGGCAGGGTGCCGGTCCAGATCAGTCGCACCGGGGTGTCCGTCTTGTTCCACCAGTAGTGGGGCTGGATGCCGCGGAAATGCAGGCCATCGCCCGGGGAAAGCGTGGTGTCGTCGCCGTCGAGGCCGAAGAGGATCTCCCCCTCAAGCATGTAGACGAGCTCCTCGCCCTCGTGGCTGAAGACCTCGGAGCGATGCCCCGGCGGAATGGTAATGACGAAGCTGGAAAGCTGGTTGCCGGCGAAGTCGGCGCCGATCCGCTCATAGGATACGGGCGAGCCTCCGACCGAAAACACCATGCGCCCCTCGGCCCGCGAGAGGCCGGTATCGATCGCCGGCGCCAGGATGAAATGGTTGAGTTCGGCTCCGAGCCCCTGGGCAATCTGCGCAAGCGTACCAAGCGAAGGCATCGCCAGATCGCGCTCGATCTGGCTGAGATAGCCGACAGAAACGCCGGACGCGTCGCTCAGCGTCTGCAAGGTCATGTGCATCTGCCGCCGGCGCGTGCGCACCAGCGCGCCGACCTTGGGCTGCCCTGCCCCGCCAGATTTTCCGGACGTTGCGTCTGCCTCCTCCGACGGATCGCTCACCCATTCCCTCCCAGTAAAATTTTTTTGATTTAAGCAAACTTATTTATATACTCCAAGCGATTTTTTGCGCTATCGACAGGACAGACCGCAAGCGAAGAGGGATGGAATCGCCACGTGGCAAACGACAGCACCACAGCAGCAGCGCCTGTACGTCGCGCCGCTCGGCCAAGCCGGACACGGCAGCGCCTTTTCTCTTTGATGGGCTTCCTGGTTACGCTCGCGATAACCTTCATCGGCTTGCTCGCGATCACCTTCTTTATCGGCCGTATCGTGCCGATCGACCCGGTTCTGGCCGTCGTTGGCGACCGTGCACCCGTCGCTGTCTATGAGCGTGTGCGCCAGGAAATGGGGCTCGACCAGCCGCTGATTACCCAGTTCGTCCGCTATGTCGGCGATGTCGCAACGGGCAATTTCGGAACCTCGGTCTCAACCGGCAGGCCGGTTCTCGAAGACCTTGCCCGCGTCTTCCCGGCCACGTTGGAAATGGCGACGCTCGGCATCATCCTCGGCGTGCTGATCGGCGTGCCGCTCGGTGTTTTTGCCGCCGCCCGTCGAGGTTCCTGGCTCGACCAGGGCATCCGCGTCGTCGGCCTGCTCGGCTATTCCGTGCCGGCCTTCTGGCTTGGCCTCGTCGGCCTCGCGATTTTCTATGCCCGGCTGAAATGGGTCGGCGGCCCCGGCCGCGTCGACATCTTTTATGACGGCATGGTGACGCCGGTGACCGGCCTGATCCTTGTCGACAGCATTATCGCCGGCGAATGGGAGATCTTCCGCAACGCCGTCTGGCACCTGATCCTGCCGGCGTCCTGCCTCGGCTTCTTCTCGCTCGCCTATATCGCTCGCATGACACGCTCGTTCATGCTCGACCAGCTGAGCCAGGAATATGTCACCACCGCCCGCGTCAAGGGCGTGCCGGAGCGCCTCGTCATCTGGCGCCACGCCTTCCGGCCGATCCGCGTGCCGTTGATCACCGTCATCGGCCTGTCCTACGCCGGCCTGCTCGAAGGCTCCGTGATGATCGAGACGATCTTCTCCTGGCCCGGCATCGGCAACTACCTGACCGTGGCCCTGCTCAACGCCGACATGTCGGCCGTGCTCGGCTCGACCCTCGTCATCGGCGCGGTCTTCATCGGCATCAACAAGATTTCGGACGTGCTCTATCGCGTGCTCGATCCGCGTGCACGCTAGGAGGAGGCGGACATGACCACACTTCGCGACTGGCTGATCGACGACAGCCCCGCCTCGCCTATGCAGGCACGCCTGGGGCGTTTCTATCGCATCTTCGGCGCTCTCATGCGCAATCCGCTGGCCGTTGTCGGCGCGATCATCATCGCAGCCTTGGTGCTGACGGCTCTTTTCGCCCCGTGGCTGGCGACACATGATCCGTTGCGCCAGTCGCTCGGCGAACGCCTTCTGCCGCCAAGCGCCGCCCACTGGATGGGAACCGACGAACTCGGCCGCGATATCTGGTCGCGCGTCGTCTACGGCGCACGCATCACGCTCGCCATTGTCACGCTGGTCGCCGTGCTCGCGGCTCCGGCGGGCTTGGTGATCGGCGTCGCCGCCGGATATTTCGGCGGGTGGGTCGACCGTATCCTCATGGGCATCACCGACATCTTCCTGTCGCTGCCGAAGCTCATCCTGGCACTCGCCTTCGTCGCAGCACTCGGCCCCGGCATCGAGAATGCGATCATCGCGATCGCCATCACCTCCTGGCCCGGCTATGCCCGCGTCGCCCGTGCAGAAACGCTGACCTTCAAGAACTCCGAATTCATCTCGGCCGTTCGCCTGCTCGGCGCTTCGAGCCTGCGCGTCAACCTCGGCCACGTGCTGCCGCTCTGCACCTCCTCGATGATTGTCCGCGTCACGCTCGACATGGCCGGCATTATCCTGACGGCCGCTGGTCTCGGCTTCATCGGCCTCGGCGCCCAACCGCCGCTGCCCGAATGGGGCGCGATGATCTCACGCGGCCGCTCGTTCATCCTTGACCAATGGTGGGTCGCGACCATGCCCGGCTTTGCCATCATTCTCGTCAGCCTCGGCTTCTGCTTCCTGGGCGATGGCCTGCGCGACGTACTGGATCCGAAGAGCGGGGAGCAGCGCTGATGACAAAGCTTCTCGAAGTCGAAAATCTGCGCGTCACATTCCCGACGCCCCGTGGCGACCTTGATGTCGTGCGCGGCATCTCCTTTACCCTCGGTCGCGAACGCCTCGGCATCGTCGGCGAAAGCGGTTCGGGCAAGTCGATGACCGGCCGTTCGATCCTGCAGCTCATCCGGGCGCCGGGTCGCGTCACGGCCGACAAGCTCGTCTTCGACGGCATTGACCTTCTGAAGCAGTCCGAGCGGCAGATGCGCGCCATCCGCGGCGCCCGTATCTCCATGGTGATGCAGGACCCGAAGTTCTCGCTAAACCCGGTCATGACCATTGGCGAACAGATTGCCGAAGCGCTGCTGACGCACCAGAAACTGCCGCGCCGCGAGGTCAACGCCCGCGTGCTCACCATGCTGGAATCGGTGCGCATCGCCGATCCGGAGCGCGTCGCCAAGCTCTATCCGCACGAAGTCTCCGGTGGCATGGGCCAGCGCGTGATGATTGCGATGATGCTGATCCCGGAGCCCGACCTTTTGATCGCCGACGAGCCGACCTCGGCGCTCGACGTTTCCGTCCAGGCCCAGGTGCTAGACATCATCGACGAACTGGTCAAACGCAAGGGCATGGGGCTGATCTTCATCAGCCACGACCTCAACCTCGTTTCCAGCTATTGCGACCGCATCCTCGTCATGAACACCGGCGAGGTGGTCGAAGAGTGCAAGGCCGGCGAGCTGATGGCGGCCAAGCACCCCTATACGCGCGGGCTTATCGCCTCCATTCCGCGCCTCGATGAAACACGGGACGAGCTGCCGGTGCTCGACCGCAGCGCATGGGCCAAGGCATGACCGCGCTCTCTCTCAAGAACCTCGACATCTCCTACGGCGACGTGCAGATCACCCACGATGTCAATCTCGACATTGCCGACGGCGAGAGCTTTGCGCTTGTCGGCGAAAGCGGCTCGGGAAAATCGACCGTGCTGAAGGCGATCGCCGGCCTCGCGCCGGAATGGTCAGGCGAGATCACCGTGCTCGGCTCGCCGCGCAGCCACGGCATTGACCGCGCCTTCTCACGCCAATGCCAGATGGTGTTTCAGGACCCCTACGGCTCGCTGCATCCGCGCAAGACCGTCGATGCCACGCTCGGCGAAGCGCTGACGATCCACGGCATCGGCGATCGCAACGCCCGCATCGAGGAGGTCATGACCTCGGTCGGCCTCGATCGCAAGTTCCGCTTCCGCTTTCCGCACCAGCTCTCGGGCGGCCAGCGCCAGCGCGTGGCGATTGCCCGGGCGCTGATGCTGAAGCCGAAAGTGCTTTTGCTCGACGAGCCGACGTCGGCGCTCGACGTCTCGGTCCAGGCAGAAATCCTCAACCTGTTGAAGCGTCTGCGGCGCGAACAGAACCTCACGTTCCTGATGGTCACCCACAACCTGGCCGTCGTCTCCTTCCTCTGCGATCGCCTCGCCGTCATGCGCCAGGGCCGTATCGTCGAGATTGCCGATGTCGCCGACCTCAAGCGCGGCGACCTCAAGGATCCCTATTCGCGTGAGCTGATGCAGATCAGCGCCGCGCATGCCAACTAGGATGGGACAAGGAAAACGCGGGCGATATCCCGTCCACGTCCCATTCTAAATATCGAGTAACCCCAAGGACATAGCATGAACAGTGAACAGATCGCTGCCGCGCTGGCGGAATTCGACGCGGCCATTGCCAAGACCACCGATGCCGATGCGGTATGGACCGCATTGCAGACGCTTTGCCGCCAGGTGATCGGCGCCAAGCTCTTCACCATCATGACCGTCGACATGGTCAACGAAGTCGCCCGCCGCGCCTACACCTCGCACCCTGAGGAGTACCCGACCTCCGGTACCAAGCCGATCCGCTATGACAGCTGGTTCGACATCGTGCACAAGGCGCACCAGACCTTTGTCGCCAACACCATCGTCGACATCTCCAAGGTCTTCGGCGATCACGAAACCATCTGGTCGCTGGGCTGCGGTTCGGTCGCCAACATCCCGGTTGTCGTCGGAGGCGAGCTGCTCGGCACGGTCAACTGCCTCGACGTTGAGCACCACTATACGCCGGAGCGCGTAGCGCTCTCCAAGCATCTGGAAATGCCGGCGAAGCTCGCCTTCCTCGCCGCCGCCCGCGCCGAGCGGACCTGAGCTTTCCCTGCATTTGAGAGTACGCATTTGCGCAGGAAGCACCCAGTGCCTTCCTCGATCTGCTCGAAGCCGCCCGTCACCCGCGGGCGGCTTTGCTTATTTGCCTGTAAGGTCAGGCCGCCGCGCTTTGGGCGAGAAAAGCCTCGATCTCGGCGAGCGTCGGCATGGCCGGTGCCGTGCCGCGGCGCGTGACTGCAATGCCCGCCGTCGCGCAGCCAAAGCGCACGGCGTCAACGGGCGCCAAGCCCCGCGCCAACGCTGCCGAAAAGCCGCCGACGAAGGCATCCCCTGCCCCGGTCGTGTCGATTACCGGCCCTGGCGCCATTGCCGGAACGAGAACCGATTGCTCACGGGTGTGATAGAGCACGCCGCGCGCCCCGAGCGTGATCAGAGCCGCCTTGACCCCTCTGGCAAGCAGCGCATCACCGGCACGGGTGATGTCATCGTGCGAAGAAAGCGAGAAGCCGACGATTGCCGCAGCCTCGGTCTCATTGGGAACGAAGTAGTCCGAGAGCGGATAGATCGATTCCGAGAATGGCTCGGCCGGCGCGGGATTGAAGACCGTGGTCACACCAGCCGCGCGCGCGATCTCGAGCGCCCTTTGCGCAGCCGCAGCCGGCTGTTCGAGCTGGGTCACGAAAACCCGCGACGCTTCGATCGTCTCACGCGCCGCCTCGACATCACCCACATCGATCGCGCCAGCAGCGCCGGGATAAACGATGATCGCGTTTTCACCATTCTGATCGTTGACGTAGATGAAGGCCGCGCCCGTCGGAAGGTCGTCCATCTGCACGATCTTCGTCGTGACGCCCGCTTCGGCATAGGTGCGTAGTGCCATGTCGCCGAAAGTGTCGTGCCCCAGCCGCGATATGAAGGTCACCGGACTGCCGGCACGCGCGGCAGCAACTGCCTGGTTCGAGCCCTTGCCGCCCGGGCCGACGGAAAAGCCGCTGCCGATGATCGTCTCTCCGATGGCAGGCATACGACGCGCCATGTAGGCGGTGTCGGCCACGAATATCCCCAATATCGAAACGCCAACCTTCATCGTCTGGTACCCTCTCCCGAAAAGCTCTGAGACGACGCGCAAGCGGATCAACGGCTGCGCGAGATGCAATGGATTGAAAACGGCGCAGCGGCTCACGTCGAAAGCCTCAGCGGAGCGGGTTGAAGAAGAGCCTGGCAGCTTCCGCCCGTACCCCAATTCACCGTGGTTTAGGCGGGTGGGATGACGCCCTTGGTGAGGAGGAAGCAGCCGTAGAACCGGGTTTCTCCTGTGACGATGACGCAATAGGTCTTCTTGGCTTCCTCGTAAAAGGCAAACCGCTCGATGCCGTAGAGGGGCGCCGACTTGCCTTCCGCCTTGTCGACCACGGCCTGGACCTCCCGCTGCACCGCCGGAAGCTCATCCGGTGCACCCATCACCTCCATCCGGCCGACGGACGGCTGCAAAGGCGTATCCAGCGGCAGAACCGAGAGAACCGCCTCCATGGCGCGCGCCGCCGAGACGTTGTCGATCCGCAACAATTTGCCGATCACCGACTTGCGGGCAATCGCATCCGCCGGGAAATTCGTGTCGACGATCGCCAGCGTGTCGGCGTGTCCCATGGACCGAAGCGCATGTAGTACATCGGCATTGAGGGCCGGATCGATATTCTTGAGCATGCACTCCTCCTCCCAGCACATTGGCGCTTCGGCCTGCAGACACACCTATCGCGTCTTCAGAGACGCAAGGTGCTGCGGCCGGAACCCAACTTCACGATTGAACCCCGAAACGCGGGCCGACTCCCTTCGGCCCGCAGGGGAGAATTCCCTATTCGCCGTAGGGGATCCAGATGTTTTTGACGTCGGTGGCGCGACGCAGATAGGCCGGGCCTTCTGCCGCCTCCCGATCCAGCCAGTTCGTCGCCTTGCCGTAGTCGACGAAGGTGCGCTTCAGGTTGCCGACCGAGAGCTTCTCGACGAGGGTCGAGAGTTCCGCCGAACCGAAAGCCCAGAGCGCATCCACGTCGTTGTGGCTTGCGAGCGTCTTTGCCAGTTCGATCGTCGAGCCGGTGACGATGTTGACGACGCCGGCCGGAACGTCGGACGTTTCCAGAACCGTGTAAAAATCGGTCGCGGCCAACGGATGCTGCTCGCTCGGCACCACGACGACGCGGTTACCGGTGGCGATCAGCGGCGCAACCAGGCTGATCATACCGAGCAGCGGCGCTTCCGGCGGGCAGACCACACCGACGACGCCGATCGCCTCGGGTATCGCAAGTGCTACGCCGCGAAGCGGCGGCTGGTGGATCGCGCCCTCGTACTTGTCCGCCCAGGCGCCATAGGTGAAGAGACGCGCGATCGAGGCTTCGACTTCTGCCTTGGCGTTCGCCACAGACGCGCCGGTCATGTCGGCAATACGGTCGGCGAACTCCTCGGCACGGCCGCTCAGATTCTCGGCGATGTAATAGAGGATCTGCGCACGATTGTGCGTCGTTGCCGACGACCAGGCGGATGCGGCTTGCGCTGCCACAACCGCATTGCGGATGTCCTTGCGGTTGCCCTCGCCGACTTCGCCAAGCACCTTGCCCTTGGGCGAAAGCACGTTGCGGTTATAGTTGCCATCCGGCCGCGCCTGCTTGCCGCCGATGAAGAGCTTGGCGGTGCGGTCGACATCCGGCATGGCGAAATCGCCGACGGCCGGCTTCAATGTCGGTTCAGCGACCGCGGGGCGCAGCTTGCGGCCGGCCCAAGCCTTCGGCTTCAGATATTCGTAGCACCCCTCGCGGCCGCCCTCGCGGCCGAAGCCAGACTCGCGCTTGCCGCCGAAACCGGCAGATGCATCGAAGAGGTTGGTCGCATTGACCCAGATGACGCCGGCGGCGAGCTTGGCTGCGACATGCAATGCCAGGCCGATGGTCTCGCTCCAGACACTGGCGGCAAGGCCGTAGCGCGTGTGGTTGGCAAGCTGGATCGCCTCTTCCGGGGTGCGGAAGGTCATGGAGACGGCGACGGGGCCGAAGATCTCTTCGGTCGCAACGATCGAGGTGGGCTGAACGCCGGTAAGCAGGGTCGGCGGATAGAAGCTGCCGCCCTTCGGCAGTTCGATCTTCGGCTGATGCAGGGCCGCACCTTCGGCGACACCCTTGGCGACCAGGCTTTCGATCCGGTGCAGCTGCACCGGCGCGACGATCGCCGCCATGTCGATCGCCTTGTCGAGCGGATGACCGACGCGCAGCGTCTGCATGCGGCGCTTCAGCCGCTCGTAGAACAGGGGTGCCACGCCTTCCTGAACGAGAATGCGCGACCCGGCGCAGCAGACCTGGCCCTGGTTGAACCAGATGGCGTCAACCACACCTTCGACTGCGCCGTCGATATCGGCATCTTCAAAAACGATGAAGGGCGACTTGCCGCCAAGTTCGAGCGTCAGCGACTTACCGGTGCCGGCGGTGCGCTCACGAATGAGGCGGCCGACCTCGGTCGAGCCGGTAAAGGCGATCTTGTCGATGTCCGAGTGCTCAACGATCAGCGCGCCGGTTTCGCCTTCGCCTGTGACGACGTTGAGCACGCCGGCCGGAAGACCTGCGGCAGCCGCGAGTTCGGCAAAGAGCAGCGCCGTCAGCGGCGTGAATTCCGCCGGCTTCAGGATGACGGTGTTGCCGAGCGCTAGAGCGGGCGCGACCTTCCAGGCCAGCATCAGGAACGGGAAGTTCCACGGAATGACCTGACCGACGACGCCGACCGGCAGCTGATCGGCAAACTCGGTTTCCTGCAGCTGCGCCCAGCCTGCATGGTGATAGAAGTGGCGAGCGGCGAGCGGCACGTCGATATCGCGGGTCTCGCGGATCGGCTTACCGTTGTCGATCGCCTCGACGACCGCGATCAGGCGCGCGTGGCGCTGGATCATGCGGGCGAGTGCATAGAGATGGCGGGCGCGGGCATGGCCCGGCAGCTTTGCCCAGGGGCCTTGCGCCTTGCGGGCAGCGGCGACCGCATCGTCGACGTCCTTGGCACCACCGAGTGCTACCTTTGCAAGCAGCTTGCCGGTTGCCGGCTCGTTGGTCTCAAAGGTCTTGCCGGACGCGGAGGCAACGAAGGCGCCATTAATGAAGTGGCCGAATTCGCCCTTGTGGCGCGCCAGCCACTGACGGGCTTCGGTGTCGGCCTCGGGTGCTGGACCATAGGACATTTCGTCAAAATACCTTGCGACAGTCATCGGGATCATCCAATCGGGTGACGGTTGAGGGCCGAGTAGGCGCCGGTAACGTGATGTTCGAGCTGGCGCTCGATATCGGCGAGCAGGCTCGATGCGCCGATGCGGAAGAGGTCCGGTTCGAGCCATTCACGGCCGAGCTCGTCCTTCATCAGGAACTGGTAGTTCAGGATATCCTTGGCAGCCGAGATGCCGCCGGCCGGCTTGTAGCCGACTTTCAGGCCGGTCCGCTCCTGGTAGGCGCGGATCATGCGCAGCATGATGAGCGTCACCAGCAGCGTGGCGTTGACGCCTTCCTTGCCGGTCGAGGTCTTGATGAAATCGGCGCCGGCCATCATGCAGACGAGCGAGGCGCGCGCGACATTGCGCAGCGTCTTCAGGTCACCTGTCGCCAGGATCGCCTTCACATGGGCGTCGCCACAGGCGGCGCGGAAGTCACGCATCTCGTCATAGAGCGCCTGCCAGTTGCCGGTCAGCACGTGCTCGCGGGTAATGACAATGTCGATTTCCTTGGCGCCGTCGGCAACCGACGCCTCGATCTCCCGCAGCTTCACGTCATGCGGGATGAGACCAGCTGGAAAACCGGTGGAGACGGCCGCAACCGGAATACCGGAACCTTCCAGTGCCTCGACAGCCGTCGAAACGAAACGGTGATAGACGCAGACCGCGCCTGTGGTGATGCCGCGACCGCCCATGCCCATGGCTTCGAGCAGATCCTGGCGCACGGGCTGACGCGCCTTGGCGCAGAGGCGCTTGACGCGCTCCGTCGTGTCGTCGCCATTGAGGGTCGTGAGGTCGATGCAGGTGACGGCTTTCAGCAGCCAGGCGGCCTGCGCATCCTTCTTGACGGTGCGACGGCCCGGCAATGTCGCGACGCGGCGCTCGGCTGCCGACAGGTTGACGCGCTGGCCGAGCACCCAACCAAGATCCAGATCGATACCATCGTTGCGCGGCCAATTATGGCCCGACGCCGGCAAATGCGCTGCTTTCGACGCGCCGGCTTTCACAGCAAGGTCTTCCAAGTGAGAACTCCCTGTCGCGGCACTGACGCACATTCAAGGCGCACTCGCCGGGATAATCAAATTTGTTATTTTTCTACCGATTTTTGTGACTATTCCATCAAACCATCAGCGTGTCAAGGGAAGCCGCGACCGTGATTGGTCGTCACTCGCCCAATCACGGGCTAGAGGCCTGGTATCTCTGTCTCGCCTTCTTCGGTGATAACCGAGCGGAAAGCCCTGACCGGAGCAAAGAATGCCGGCTTCAACTTGCCGATTTTGCTGAGGTCGACGACGAGATGGCTTTCGCGCGCGAGCGAGATGACCTTTTGCTTCACAGCCACCTCATGGAAATGGACGCAGGTCGCGCCGCGACCGGGGTCGACCCCAGCCGCTGAAAGGAAGGCGACATTGATCCCGAGCGAATCGAGTGTCTCCAGCCCGGAATTACCGGAGAAGGATGCCGAGGCCGGGTGATATACGCCGCCCAGCATGACGATCCGCACGTTCGGTTTGTGGGTCAGTTTTCCCGCAACGTTTAGCGAGTAACATACCGCAGTTATTGAATAATTCTCTGGAATAAGATCGACGAGATATTCGAGCGTTGTGCCGCAATCGATGAAGATCGTTTCGTCCGGGCGGATGTGGCGGGCAGCGTGGACGCAGGCATCCCGCTTGGCGGCGGCGTGACTATCGGCTTCGCGCGCGAGTTCATATGGCGCGTCCCCTTCGATCTCGGTCGCCGGCACGATGTGCCCGCCGAGAAAGGCGAACTGGCCGGGATTGTCGGCGACATCACGGCGAATGGTCATTTCAGAGACGCCGAGCAGGGCCGCGGCGTCGCGCAAGTGCAGGACTCTCCGCCCTGAAAGAGCATCTGCGAGCTGGATGATGCGGGCTGTCTTGCGGCTGACCATGATTTCTTCCGTGTCCGACGTGTTCTGCAGCCTTACGCGGTGCGAACAGATTTTGTGAAAAATATCACAAACACTCTTCTCCAAGCAAGAGGAGTCACATTGATTGAAAGCGACCGTCGTGCCGAGAGCGCCGCCACAGAACCGATCGCCAAGAAATGACAACGGCGGGCCAACCGGCCCGCCGCTCCACTGAAGTCATGCCAATCCGCGCAAAGAAGCGGCCGAGACGCTATCACGCGCTGATCGGCGCCGTCCTCTCGGCAAGCCAGCCCACCGTCTCCGGCTCAAGCAAGCCGTCCAGTTCCTGCGCGACCCGACGATGATAGGCGTCGATCCACCAGCGCTCTGCCACGGTCAGCAGACCGAGATCGGCCAGCCGCAGGTCGATCGGCACCAGCGTCAGGCTCCGGAAGCTCAGGAACCCGTCGCCGTCGTCCACCACCTCGACCTGGTTCTCGATGCGGATGCCGTAGGCGCCGGCCTTGTAATAGCCGGGCTCGATCGTCGTCACCATGCCGGGCGTAAGCTCGATCTCGTTGACGCGCCGATCGAAACGTTGCGGCTGTTCGTGGACCGAGAGAAAGTGACCGACCCCATGGCCGGTGCCGTGGTCATAGTCGAGCCCGAGGTCCCAGAGCGGACGGCGGGCAAAGGCGTCGAGCTGGTGGCCGAAGGTTCCCTTTGGGAACTTGAGCGACACCATGGAGATCAGTCCCTTGAGAACAGCGGTGTACGCGCGCCGGATCTCGTCATCGACAGGGCCGATCGCGGTCGTGCGCGTGGCATCGGTGGTGCCGGTCAGGTACTGCCCACCGGAGTCGAGCAGATAAATGCTGCCCTTGCGGATCAGGCCATTGCTCTTCTCGGTCGCCGCATAGTGACACATCGCAGCGTGGCCGCCTGCCGCCGAGATCGAACGGAAGCTCGGCTCGACGAAGCTTTCTGCCATCGTGCGGTAGGCAAGGATGCGCTCCTCCGCCTCGAGTTCGGTAACGGGTTTGCCACTCGCATCCCGCTCCAGGGCGTGCCGCTCGAGCCAGGCGAAGAAGCGTATCCAGGCAGCACCATCCAGACGGTGGCAGTCACGGAAGCCCGCAAGCTCGGTCGTGTTCTTGTGCATCTTGGCAAGCGTGATGGGGCTTTTCGCAAGCTGCACCGTGCCGCCGGCGGTGCGGGTCGCATGGGCTGTCGCCGAAGGGGCAAAACCGGGATCGATCAGCGCCGTTCGTCCGGCCGCCACCGCCTTGACGCGTGCAAGCAGTTGTCCGGGCTCGGCCATCGCGACACCGTCGAGCTCGAAATCGGAGAGATCGTTCGGGAGCTTGCGATGATCGACCAGCCATTCCGTCTGCCCGGCGCGGTCGAAAATCAGGAAGGATTGTGGCATCGGGTTGAAAGCGACGTCCCGGCCACGGACATTGAGGAACCAGGCGATGTTGTCGGGCTGCGCCTCGATCAGGAGATCGGCCCCCTGCTCCGCCAGCATGGCGGCGATGCGGCTCCTCTTCTCGGCAACGCTTTCGCCGGAATAGGCGACCGGGAAGGCCATGATCTTGCCGAGCGGCTTTTCCGGCTGGTCGGTCCAGATCGCGTCGACAAGGTCTTCGTCGACGGACGTCCAGACGCCACCCGCCTGCTCAACCGAGCGGCTGCAGTCCGCATCCCAGGTGGAGGGCAAAAGCATGGCGTTAAAGCCGACACGCTCGCCCTTGCGCAGATTGTTCTTCAGCCAATCCTTGAGCGGTGCGTCATAGAAATGCTCGATCGCGAAGGTCCCGAGATCCACTTCGTCGCGCACCTGCACCTGGTAACGGCCGTCGACGAAGATCGCTGCACGGTCGCGCATGACGATCGCCACTCCGGCTGAACCGGTGAATCCAGTGACGAAGGCCAGGCGATGGTCATGTGGCGCGCAGTATTCGCCCTGATGTTCGTCGAAGCGCGGCACGACGTAGCCGTCGAGCCCGGTCTCCGCAAGCTTGCGCCGCAGCGCGCCAATCCGGCCGGACATATCCGGCCTTGCTCTCGTATCCATGATGTCTTTCCTATCCAGTGGAGTTTCAGGCGTCGCCGATCGTTTCGGCGAAATGGCAGGCGGTCATGCCCGATCCGACCGGGCGGAGCGCCGGCTTCTCGCGGCGGCAAAGCTCGGTCGCGTGCGGGCAGCGCACGTGGAAAGGGCAGCCGGGCGGGATGGCAAGAGGGCTCGGCAGTTCGCCGACAAGTGCCGGAGCGCGACGCCTGGCGCCTGGGTCAAGCGACGGCGCGGCAGCCAGCAACCCCTTGGAATAGGGATGCATCGGCTTTGAAAACAGCGCCTCCGACGGGCCGATTTCGACGATGGCGCCGAGATAGATGACGGCGACCCGGTGCGAGACATGGCGCACGAGCCTGAGATCGTGCGCCACGAACAGCACCGTCAGGCCTAGCTCGTCCTGAAGCTCGATCAGCAGGTTGACGACCTGCGCCTGCACCGAAACGTCGAGCGCGGAAACGAGTTCGTCGGCGACCAGACAAGTCGGCTCCAGCGACAGCGCCCGCGCAATGCCGATGCGCTGGCGCTGGCCACCCGAGAATTCGTGCGGATACTTGTCGGCGGCGCCTTCGGGCAACCGCACCAGCTCCAGCAGCTCGTCGACCCTTCGGTCGATCGCCGCGCCCTCGCGCATGCGATGCACCGTAATCGCCTCCCGCAAGGTGTCACGCACGGTCATGCGGGGATTGAGCGAGGTGTAGGGATCCTGAAACATCATTTGGACGCGCCGGTTATAGGCGCGTCGCCTCGCTCCCTTGAGGCCGACGACGCTCTCGCCCTTAAACAGAATATCGCCTGATGTCGGCCGGTGCAGGCCGGCGATCAGGCGCGCGAGTGTCGACTTGCCGCAGCCGGATTCGCCGACGATCCCGAGCGTCTCGCCGGGCATCACATCGAGATCGATGCCGTTGACCGCCGAGACGACCTGCTGCGGGCGCCGGGCGAGCGTGTCGGACAACGAACGCCGTTTCTCGAACTGGATCGACAGCGCACGCAGCGAGAGCAGGGGCGGTGCACTTATCTGGGCAGGAATGGTGGTCATTGCGCCGCCCTCCGCGGTCCGAAATGCGCATGGGCATCGTCAAGATGATGGCAGGCAACCAGCCGCGACGAACCGCTTGCTGCGAGCGCGGGCCGAATGTCAGGACATTCGCGACCAGCGACCGGACAGCGGGCGCTGAAGGCGCAGCCAGGCGGCAGCACGTTCAGTGCCGGCGGCGCACCGGGAATGGAATAGAGCGGTGTTCGTGGCGCAACGTCACGCGGGATCGAGCGCAGCAACCCGAGAGAATAGGGGTGACGCGCATCGGCGATCACATCGGCAGTCGTGCCGATTTCGCAAAGCCTGCCGCCATACATGACGGCGACACGGTCGCAGGTCTCGGCAACGACACCCATGTCGTGGGTGACGAGGATGACCGCCATGCCGAGATCGCGGCTCAGCGATTGGATGAGCCTGAGGATCTGGTCCTGGATGGTGACATCAAGCGCCGTCGTCGGCTCGTCCGCCAAAAGCAGTTTCGGATTGGAGGCGAGCGCGATGGCGATCATCACCCGCTGACGCATGCCGCCTGAGAACTCGTGCGGGAAATCATCGAGACGATTGCGCGCACCGGGAATGCCGACGAGATCGAGCAGTTCGATCGCCCGCGCCTTTCGCGCCCTGGCGTCGAGGTCCGTATGCGCCACGAGGTTTTCCGAAATCTGCAGGCCGACGGTGAGCAGCGGATTGAGCGACGACATCGGCTCCTGGAAGATCATCGCGATTTCGCGGCCGCGAATGCGCCGCAGACGCGTCTCGTTCAGCGGTACGAGATCCTGGCCGTTCCAGAGGATTTCGCCGGCGACACGGCCGCGCGGCCGGATGATGCCGAGGATCGAGCGCAGCGTGATGCTCTTGCCCGAGCCGGATTCACCAACAAGCCCGAGGATTTCCCCCTGCCCCACCTGGAACGAGACGTCGTCGACGGCGACCAGTGGGCGGTCATGCGGGCCGAACTCGGTGCGAAGGTGCCTGACGTCGAGCACGACAGCTTTTTCTGTGCTTTTCATCTCAGCGCCCCTTTGGTCGAAGCAGGTCGGCAAGGGCGTCGCCGACGAGGCTGAAGCCGAGCCCGGTCAGAACGATGGCGATGCCCGGCATCAGGCTCATCCACCAGGCCGTCATCAGGAAGTTGCGGCCCTCGGCGATCAGGACACCCCATTCTGCTGCCGGCGGCTGCGCGCCGAGGCCGAGATAGCCGAGCGACGAGCCGAGCAGGATGGCGAGCGCCATGTCGGTCATCCAGTAGACGAGGATCGGCGAGATCGCGTTTGGCAGAAGATGGCGGAAGATGATGCGGCGATCGGAATAGCCGAGCACCCTGCCGGCGGCAGCATAGTCGTTGGCCTTCTGCGCCATGATTTCGGCCCGGGTCAACCGGGCGTAATAGACCCAGTTCACCGCGGTGATCGCCACATACATGTTGACGAGGCCGGGACCGAGGACGGCGACGATCGCGATCACCAGGACCAGGAACGGAAAGGTGATGATCGCATCGACGCAGCGGCCGAAGATCACGTCGGCAATGCCGCCGTAGTAGCCGACAAAGGCGCCGACGGTGAGCCCGATCAGGAGCGCGAAGATCGTTGCGAAGAAGGCCATCTGCATATCGACCCGATAGGCCCAGATGACGCGCGAGAGCACGTCGCGGCCGAAATTGTCGGTACCGAAGGGATGCGCAAGGCTCGGCCCCTGCTGGATCGCCTGCAGATCGAAGGCGAGCGGATCGTAGGGCGCAAAGACCTGGGGGAACAGCGCGAATGCGAGGGACAGGCCGAGAATGGCGATGCCGACGACGAAGGACGGGCGGGTGAAGGCGCGCGCCAGAAATGCGGTCAGCCGTCCCCGCGTCCGCGGATGGGTTTGGGTCAGGACCGTCATGATTGGCGAAGCCTCGGATCGAGCCAGGATTGCACGACGTCCGTCAGCAGGAAGACGACGGAGACGAGCACGGCGAAGGTGAGCGTCAGGCCCTGGATCAGCGGATAGTCGCGGGCAAAGATCGCCTCCAGCATCAGCCGGCCGACGCCGGGAATGGCAAAGACCGTCTCGGTCACCAGCGTGCCGCTCATCAGGTTGCCGATCGACAAGCCGAGCAGCGTCACGGTCGAGACGAGCGCATTGCGCAGCACGTGCCGTGTCATGATGATCCTCGGCGAAAGACCCTTGGCCCGCGCGAACTGCACGTAGTCGGCGTCGAGCACCTCGATCAGCGAGGCCCTGAGATTGCGAAGGATGATCGCCGACGTATAGAGCGCGACGCTGAGTGCCGGCAGGATCAGATGGTAGAGATTGGCAAGAAAGGTCTTGCCGTAGCCACCGACCGGAAACCAGCGCAGTTGCGCCGCCAACACCGTCAGCAGTAGGAGCCCGATATAGAAGACGGGCATGGAAAGGCCGACCTGAAAGACGCCGCGGATGGCGACATCGACCGGGCTGTTGACGCGTGAAGCCGCGAGAAACGCCAGCGGTCCCGCGAGAAAGACCGCGAGCACGACCGAATAGAGCGCCAGGAAGATCGTCGTYGGCAAGCGGCTGAGAATGACCTCGGTCACCGGCGCTTTCAGCATGATCGAGCGGCCCAGATCGCCGGTCAGTGTGTTCTTGACGAAGACGAGGAACTGCACCGGCAACGGCTCATCGAGACCGAGATTGTGCCGGATCTGTTCGAGCTGGGCATCGGTCGCCTTGGCCTCGGCCATGGCGATCGCCGGGTCGCCCGGCAAAAGGCGCACGAGCAGGAAGATGAAGACCATCACCAACAGGAACGTCGGGATGATCTGCAGCAGCCGTGCCACGAGATAGGAAAGTGAGGGCATGGTTCCAACCTTCAACGGAAAACCGGGCGGCTTGCCGCCCGGCTCTCTCTGATCGTTCCGCTATCAGTCGGCGCGCCAGGCTTGCGAGAAGTCGTTGGCGCCGAGCGGCGTCTGGACGTAGCCCTCGATCGACTTGGAGACAGCGACGGCGAAGGGCGTTTCGAACAGGAAGAGCAGCGGCGCTTCCGCCGCGTAGATTTCCTGCATGCGCTTGTATTCGTCCTTGCGCTTGGCCGGATCGGTCTCGACGTTGGAGGCTTCGAACAGCGTGTTGAATTCCTGGTTCTTCCAGCCCGTACCGACGGCCTGGCGCTGCTTGTAGTAGCCGAGCCAGCCGGTCACCTGCGCCGGGTCATTGACGTCGTTCGCCCAGCCGTAGGTGTGGATATCGAAATCGCCGGAGCGGTTCTTCTCGCCGCGCGTCGGGTTGTCGACCTGCTCGACCTTGAGATTGACACCGAGCGGCGCCCACATCTGCTGGAGTGCGGTAAACAGCGTCGCATCGTCAGCGCTGCCTGCAAGCGTGGTGAGCTTCACCTCGAAGCCGCCGCTAAGACCGGCTTCCGCCAGCAACTGCTTGGCCTTCTCCGGATCATAGGGATAGAGCGGCTCGGGGCCATAATGAAGCTGCGTCGCCGCAGACATCAGCGAGGTCATCGGCTTGCCGGTATCGAAGGTCACGAGCTTGATCAGCACGCTCTTGTCGGTCGCGTAGTTCAGCGCCTGGCGCACCTTGATGTCCGCAAGCGGGTTCTTCGCGCCGTCCTTCTTCGCCTCGCGCGTATTGATCGGCGCATAGACGATGCGGGTCGATGGGAAGAGCTCCATCTTCAGGTTCGGATCGGCCCCGAGTTCGCCGACGCGGGCAAAGGGAATGAACTCGGCCGCGTCGACTTCGCCGGCCTGCAGCTTGAGGATGCGGGTCGCATCATCCGGAATGACGAGGAATTCCACCCGGTCGAGATAAGGCAGCGGCTTGCCGTCTTCGCCCTGGCGCCAGTAGTTCGGGTTGCGCTCGAAGCTCATGCTCGAGCCCTGCACGTGGCTCTTCATGACGAAAGGCCCCGAAGTGATCGGACCGGCAGTGAAGAAAGCGCGCGCCTTTTCCTGGTCGGTCGCACCTGCCGCCTTTTCGAAGGCCGCCTTCGGCATGATGCCGGTATTGAAGGTTGCGAGGATCGAGATGACCGTCGGGTCGGGGTTCTTGAGCGACACGGTGATCTTGTTGCCATCGGCCGTGACCTTGTCGACAGCGCCGAGCAGCCCGGCCCAGGGACCGAGTTCGGCATTGCGCGCCCGGTCCAGCGAGAAGACGACGTCAGCGCCGGTCAGTTCCGAGCCGTCGGAAAATTTGAGGCCGCTTCGGAGCGTCAGGGTGATGGTCTTGCCGTCAGCCGAAACCTCGTGGGCCTCGGCGAGGCCTGGCACGATAGATCCGTCGGGGCCGTTGCGCAGCAGCGTTTCATAGAGGCCGTTCACCATCCAGAGGTCCGGATTGCGGTCAGCATAGACGGGATCGATGACGGTCGAGTCGTCGTAGCGCGCGAATGTCATCGCGCCGCCGCGTTCGATCGCAAATGCCGAGGTGGCCGCAAGCAGCCCCAGTGTCGTGCCGAGCAGGATAGGCAGTATACGTTTCATCTCACTCCTCCTTTTGACCGCAGCCGCTATCGATCGTGCGTCGAACACGCTTATTGGATATTGGATCCAATTTTTCTTAGTGTTTTTTGCCGCCGACGGATTGCCGCGAAGACGTTCTTGTAGTTCCCCTTTTCAAGAAGGCTGGCATTCGATCTGATCGGCTTGCCGAACCAACTTTAGTTGGACTAAAGTACATCGATAGACGTGAGTCAAGCGGAAAGAAAATCATGCCCCTGAAGATCGAAGAGGCGCCCGAAGTCCATGAAGGCGCCTCCCTCCCCGAAGCCGCGACGCCCGCCTCGCTCGGGCAGATGCTGAGAGCCCGTCGCAAGGAAATCGGCAAGACGATGAAGGACGTGGCGCGCGAAGCCGGTCTGACGGAGGGCTTCATCAGCCAGATCGAACGCGGCATCTCTACCCCGTCACTGATCTCGCTTTACAACGTCGCAAACGCGCTTGGCACCAGCGTCGATACTTTCCTGTCGCAGCCGCCGCAGCATTCGCATTCGATGGTTTCGCACGCGGGCAAGCGCACCGGCTACAATGTCGAGACCAAGGAACGCGTCTACGAACTGATCGAGCGCGGCTTTCCCGGTGCGGCACTCAACGGCTGCATCACCCATATGCCCGAAGGCTACGCCTCTGAACTGACGAGCCACGAGGGCGAGGACTTCCTTTACCTGATCGACGGCGAGATGCTCTACGAGATCGACGGCAAGGAATATCTGCTGAAATCCGGCGACACGCTGCACTTCCCGGCCTCGCTGCCGCATCGTGCCCGAAATGTCGGCGCGGGGCCGGCCCGCGAACTCTGGGTCGGCACCACCCGGATCATAAAGGAAGACTAAGCCGGCAGACTTGGCCGGAACGTGGTGGCCGAAAGATACGGGCCGCAACCAGGCGGCCCGCAAATGCAGACCTTACTGCTTGCGCGGCCATGTATCGGCGAGGCGGTAGCCGGCCGGCCACGGATCCGCCGGATCGAGCATCACCTGGTGCGTGCCGGTGATCCAGGCACGGCCGGAGATTTCCGGCACGATCGCCGGGCGTCCGCCGACGGTGGCTTCACCGACGATCCGGCAATCAAACGTCGAATCGATGATGGAATGGCCGCTGAAGCGCTGGCCGACCTTCATCACTCCACGCGCATGCAGCACCGCCATGCGCGCCGAGCAGCCGGTCCCAGTCGGCGAACGGTCGAGCTTGGCCGGCTGGATGACAACGGTGTTGCGACCGTGCAGAACACCATCCTTTTCCTCTACCGGCAGTGTCAGCTGGCAGAAGGAGATATGGTTCCATTCCGGGTTTTCCGGATGGGTGAAGCCGAGCTGCTCGTTGGCCGCGCGGGTGATCTTGATGCCGGTTTCGGCAAGTTCGCGCGCCTCGTCCGGCGTCACCGAGAAACCGAGGGCCCGTGCGTCGGTGATGACGAAGCTGTCACCACCATAGGCGGTATCGACGGTCAGCGTGCCCAGCCCCTCAACCTCGAGCTTGGCGTCGAGCTTGTCGGCAAAGGACGGAACGTTGGTGACGGTGATCCGCTCGGCCTTGCCGTTGCGGCACTGGGCAACGACGTTGACCAATCCGCCCGGCGCTTCCAGGACCATGTGCGTTTCCGGCTCCTGCATCGGTACGATGCCGCTGTCGAGCAGCACGGTCGAGACGCAGATCGAGTTGGAGCCGGACATCGGCGGCGTATCTTCGGGCTCCATAATGATGAAGCCCATGGTCGCACGCGGGTCCTTCGGCGGGACAAGCAGGTTGATGTGACGAAAGACGCCACCGCGCGGCTCGTTGAGCACGAAATTGCGAAGCGTCTGGTCTTCTGCGATGAAGCGACGCTGTTCCCAGAGCGTGTTTCCGGGCGGTGGCGCAACGCCGCCGACGATGACGTCGCCGACCTCACCCTCCGCGTGGCAGGAAACGATATGGACGACCTTGTTGCTGCGCATGCCCTTGCTCCTTCCGTGCTGGTGGACGGGCGCCACCCGAGCGCGCCGATACCCTTCGCATCGACCGCCCTCCTATATTACCGGAATGATCGCGCGACGGCGCTGAACCCGGCCAAAAGACTCATAGAAAAATTGGATCCAATATACAATATGAAATATTCAAAATCGCTGCGAGAACCCAACGCCTCTGTTGCCCGACACCAGGATTGGACATATGACCATTGACCAACAGCGCGAAAACGCTTCAGAATTCGCCGATCCGGAAGGTTTGGCCAGCAGGGTTTGAACACGATGAAACTCGATGCCGTCGACGTCAGGCAAGCCGCCTCAGCCGCCGATATCGTCTATGAGGCATTACGCAAGGCGATTATCGAAGGCGACATCGCCGAGGGCGAGAACCTGCGCCAGGACCACATCGCCCAGATGTTCAACACCAGCCGCATCCCGGTACGCGAGGCACTGTCGCGACTAGAGCAGCACGGCCTGATCACCACCGAACGCTACAAGGGCGCCGTTGTCGCCGGTCTTTCGATCGAGGAGATCGAGGAAATCTTCGATTTCCGGGCGCTCATCGAGGCCGAAGTCATCCGTCTTGCCGTGCCCAATCTCGACCGCCGCACGCTGGAGCTTGCACGCCAGCATTGCGAGGAGTTCGAACAAGAGGACAACTCCGACCGTTGGGGCGAAATCAACCGCAACTTCCACTACAGTCTCTACGAGGCAGCGCGGCGTCCTTACTACCTGCAGATCGTCCGCGCCTCGCTCGATCGCATCGACCGCTACCTCCGGGCGCAGTTGACGCTGACCTCAGGCGTCGCCCGGGCGCGTCGCGAGCACAAGGCGATCCTGGATGCCTGCATGGCGCGCGACGCCGAGCGCGCGAGTGCGCTGACGCGTGACCATATTTTGGACGCCGGCCGTTCGTTGACTATCTTCCTCAGAGAACAACGAGGCTAGCGGCGCAGGTTCGCCGCGCCCCGGGCCATCTGTCATAATAGTTTGAATTACATATCGTTTTATCTTGTTTCATTCTGGATCGATATTTGATCCTTCACTCCCGGACTCCCGCTCAAATTGCACGGCGCGTCGACCTCTCCTCGGTTGACAAGCGGAGCGGAAGCCTGAAAAGTGAAGCCCCTATCGAGACCGGCAGCGTTGGGAGGACTTGATGTCTGTGCGCGCGTTTTTCGGCCTTTCCACCCTCTTCTTGTCGATTTTGACCGCCGGCATCCCCGCCGTTGCCCAGGAGAGTGGACGGCAGATCGAGATCACCAAGGACGGCGACTATTTCGGTTTCGACCTCCGGACCGAACAGAACGTCTCGCTCGACGAATGCCAGCAGACATGCATCGCGGATCAGGCCTGCCGCGCCTTCACCTACAATCCCAAGGTGAAGTGGTGCTTCCTCAAGTCCGACTATAACCAGCTCAACACCTTCCCCGGTGCCATCGCCGGAAAGGTCGTGCAGCCGCAGGCCACACAAGCCGACATCGGGGCGCCGCCGCGCCTGAAATTCCTGTCGGATCAGATCCTGCAGGATGCCCGCAACACCAAGGCCAATCTGGCGCTGGCCGACGACCAGCAGGGCATGGGCGTCAATACGCTCATCGACATGGCGCGCGGCCAGGCCGGCATGGGCAATATCGAAAATGCGCTGAAGGCCTTCCAGGGCGCGCTGGCGATCACGCCCGATGACGCCGAGCTTTGGCTGGAGGCGGCGCGCACGGCAAACCGCATCACCAACAATTCGGCCGTGTCGATGCAAGCCGCGATCGCGGCGATCAACGGCTATGAACTGACCCGCACGACCGAAAGCCGGGCGCATGCGCTTGCCGTCATGGCGAAATCGCTCGAAGGCGCCGAAAACTTCCGCGCCGCCTTGAACGCCTACAAGGCGAGCCTGGAACTGGTGAAGGCGAAATCGGTCGAGGCGGCCTATCTCGATCTCAAGCAGCGCAAGGGCTTCCGCGTCGTCGAACATACGATTGATTCCGATGCTGCAACGCCGCGCGCCTGCGTGCAGTTCTCCGAGCAGCTTTTAAAGAGCGGCGCCGATTATGCCTCCTTCGTCACCGTCAATGGTGCCGCTCCGAAGGCGCTGGAAGCCAAGGGCGACCAGATCTGCATCGAAGGCCTTTCGCATGGCGAACGCTACAAGCTGACCCTTCGCACCGGCCTGCCCTCCACTGTCGACGAAGTGCTTGAGGCGCCGGTGACACTCGACATCTATGTCGCGGACCGCGCCCAGATGGTGCGCTTCACCGGTGACAGCTTCGTGCTGCCTTCGACCGCACGCCGCGGCATCCCGATCGTTTCGGTCAACACCGACAGCGCCAAGCTGAAACTCTACCGCGTCGGCGACCGCAGCATCGCCCAGGTGCTGCAGAGCTCGCAGTTCCTGAACCAGCTCGACGGCTACAGCGCGCAGCGCATCGAAGACGAAATCGGCGAACTCGTCTGGCAGGGCTCGATCGACATCGAGCGTGACGTCAACAAGGAGGTCGTTACCAGCTTCCCGGTCGACGAAGCGTTGCCTCAACGCAAGCCCGGCGTCTATGTCCTGACCGCCGCACCGACCACCGGCGTCAGCCAGGAATGGGACGCCCGCGCGACGCAGTGGTTCGTCGTTTCCGATATCGGCATCTCCACCTATGCCGGCACCGACGGGCTGAACGTCTTCGTACGCTCACTGGCCACGGCCGAGCCTATCGAAGGTGTGGAACTGCAGCTCGTCGCCAAAAACAACGAGATCCTCGGCACGGCGGTGAGCGATGGCGATGGCCGCGTCACCTTCACGGCGGGCCTGATCCGCGGCACGGCCGGCCTGACGCCTGCGGTGATCACCGCCAAGAAGGGTGAAGACGACTACGTCTTCCTCGACATGAGCCGCGCCGGTTTCGACCTTTCCGACCGCGGCGTCACGGGCCGCGCGGCTCCCGGCGCCATCGACATTCTCGCCTGGACCGAGCGGGGAATCTACCGCGCCGGCGAGACGGTGCATGCAGCAGCGCTTGCCCGCGACGTCGACGGGATGGCGATCGAGAACCTGCCGCTGACCTTCGTCTTCCTCCGGCCGGATGGTGTCGAATACCGCCGCATGACCAGCGCCGGTGGCAAGCTCGGCGGCCATACGCTTGACCTCAATACCCAGGCAAACGCCATGCGCGGCACCTGGACGATGCAGATATTCACCGATCCGAAGTCGCCTGCGATCGGCGAGAAGCAGTTCCTCGTCGATGACTTCGTGGCGGATCGCACCGAATTCGACCTCACCAGCGACGCCAAGGAAATCGCCGTCGGCGAAACAGCAAGCGTGGCTGTCGACGGGCGCTATCTCTATGGCGCGCYGGCTGCCGGCCTGGAACTTGAAGGCGAAGTGACGATCAAGCCGACGCGCGAAAGCGCTGCCTTCAAGGGTTACTCCTTCGGTCTCGCCGATGAAGAGGCGAGCGAGGACACGCGCCTGCCGCTCGAGGAACTTTCGCCACTCGACGAGGAAGGCAAATCCAGCTTCGACGTCCTGCTCGACGAAGTGCCCTCGACCACGCAATTGCTCGACGCAACCGTGACCGTGCGCATGCGCGAAGCTGGCGGCCGCGCCGTTGAGCGTTCGCTGAAACTGCCGGTGCGCGCCGAAGGCCCGATGCTCGGCATCAAGCCGGAATTCGAAGGTGAACTCGCCGAGAACTCGGTCGGCAAGTTCCGCGTCATCGCGGTGGATCCGGACGGCAGCAAAACCGCAATGCCCGGTCTCTTGTGGAAGCTGATCAGCGTCGAGCGCAATTATCACTGGTATCGCGACGGCAGCGCCTGGAAGTACGAACCCGTCGTCACCACCAAGCAGGTGGCAAACGGCAGCGTCGACCTGACAGAAGACGGCGGCGAGATTACCGTGCCCGTCGGTTGGGGGCGCTATCGCCTGGAAGTCGAGACGGCTTCGGTCGATGGCCCGACCTCGAGCGTCGAGTTCGACGCCGGCTGGTATGTCGCCGCAACTTCGACGGAAACCCCTGACGGCCTGGAAATCGCGCTCGACAAGGAGAAGTATGCGGTCGGCGACACCGCCAAGCTCAAGGTCTCGCCGCGCTTTGCCGGCGAACTGCTGGTGACCGTCGGCACCGAGAACCTGATCACGACGCAGACGGCTTCGATCGCCGCGGAAGGCGGCGAGGTCGACCTGCCGGTCACCGACGCCTGGGGCGCCGGTGCCTATGTCACGGCCACGCTCTATCGGCCGGGCGATGCGCAGGAAAGCCGCATGCCGATGCGCGCCATCGGCATCAAATGGCTCTCCGTTGATCCGGCCGAGCGCAAGCTCGCCGTCACGCTCGACGCGCCGGAAAAAATGGAACCGCGCAAGGCTCTCGACATCAGCCTTCAGGTCGCCGGTGCCGGCGCCGATGAGGAAGCCTATGTGACCATCGCTGCCGTCGACGTCGGCATCCTCAACCTCACCCGGTACGAGCCACCAAATCCGGAGGCCTGGTACTTCGGCCAGCGGCAGCTCGGCCTCGAAATCCGCGACCTCTACGGCCGCCTGATCGACGGCTCGCTTGGCGCCACCGGAAAGCTGCGTACCGGCGGCGACGGCGGCCAGGTCGCGCTCCAGGGCAGCCCGCCCACGGAAAAGCTGGTCGCCTTCTTCGAAGGACCGGTGCAGCTTGACGGCGACGGCAAGGCCACCGTCAGCTTCGACATCCCGCAATTCAACGGCACGGCACGGCTGATGGCCGTTGCCTGGACGAAATCCGGTGTCGGCCACGCCACCCGCGACGTGGTGATCCGCGATCCGGTTGTCGTCACCGCCAGCCTGCCGCGGTTCCTGGCGCCAGGAGATCGGTCCGAGCTGAGGCTCGACATCGCCAACACCGACGCACCGGCCGGCAACTACCAGATCCAGGTGACGACCAGCGGCCCGGCAACCGTGGAGCAGCCGGGAACGGGCAACACGGTAACTCTGGAACAGGGCGGCCGCTCCTCCATCACCCTGCCGGTGGTCGGACAGTATCCTGGCAACGGCGTCGTCACCGTGGCGCTGACCGGTGCCAACGGCCTTTCTCTCGAACAGTCGCTCGATCTGCTTGTGCGTCCGGCAACCCTGCCGGTGACACAGCGGCAGGTGGTCGCGATCGCACCGGGAAGCAGCCTGACGATCGACGGGCAGTTGCTCGCCGACAGCATCCTGCAGGGCGCTTCGGTCAATCTCAGCGTTACCCGTTCCGCCGCCTTCGACATGCCGGCGCTGCTGATGACGCTCGATCGCTACCCCTATGGCTGCACGGAGCAGACGACCAGCCGCGCGTTGCCGCTGCTCTACCTCAGTGAACTCGCCAAGCAGTCCGGCCTTGCTGATGACGAAGGCGTGACGAAACGGGTGCAGGAGGCGATCTACCGCGTGCTCTCCAACCAGTCGTCGTCAGGCAGCTTCGGCCTCTGGGGTCCGGGCTACGGCGACCTCTGGCTCGACGCCTATGTCACCGACTTCCTGACCCGCGCCCGCGAGCAGAAATACGACGTGCCCGAGGCCGCCATGGTTCAGGCCCTCGAAAATCTGCAGAACGGCGTCAGCTACGACACGAATGTCAAGGATCGCGGCAACGAGATTGCCTATTCGCTCTACGTGCTCGCCCGCAATCGGAAGGCCGCGATCAACGATCTGCGCTACTACGCCAACACGCTGATCAACGACTTCCCGACGCCGCTCGCCAAGGCGCACATCGCCGCGGCGCTCGCGCTCTACGGTGACGCTCAAGGCTCGCAGGATACGTTTGCCAATGCGGCGAACATGTCGACGGGCCTCGTCAATGTCAGCCTGTCGCGCTCCGACTACGGCTCGTCACTGCGTGACGGCGCGGCGGTGCTCGCGCTCGCGGCCGAAAGCCGACCGGTCCCGCCGATCGTTCCGGAACTATCGAAAATGGTCGCCCGCGAATGGGAACAGAAGACCTATACCAGCACCCAGGAACAGGCCTGGATGCTGCTTGCGGCCCGGGCCATCCAGAACGGCGACGAGGACATGGCGCTCGAAGTCAACGGCGCATCGAAGACAGGCAGCTATGCCGCCCAAATGACCGGCGACGCGCTGACCACCCATCCGGTCGTGATCCGCAACCAGGGAGCTGATCCGGTCTCGGCCGTCGTCACCACGGTCGCGGCTCCCGCCCAGCCGCTTTCGGCCGGCGGTGACGGCTTCACCATCGAGCGCACCTACTACACGCTCGATGGCGCCGAGGCGAACGTCATGGAAGCGCGGCAGAACGAGCGCTACGTCGTCGTCTTGAAGATGACGGAGGCCAACGACTGGCCCTCGCGCGTGCTGGTCACCGACCTGTTGCCGGCCGGCTTCCAGATCGACAATCCGAGCCTCGTCGACAGCGCCCAGCTCAGCAATTTCGAGTGGCTCGGCGAAATCACCGCGACCCACACGGAGTTCCGCAACGACCGCTTCGTCGCAGCACTCGACCGCAGCACCGGGGCCGGCCGCGAGGTCACGCTTGCCTATGTGGTGCGCGCAGTGACTCCCGGTGTCTACGATCATCCGGCCGCAACGGTCGAGGATATGTACCGGCCGCAGCTTTCGGCCCGCACCGCGACCGGACGCATGGAGGTGTTGGCCGCGCAATAGGCTGGATCATGTCGATTGGGCGCAAACTGCTGATCGCCTTGCCCGTCTGCTTGCTTCTGACGGGGCTGACGGGCTTTGCGATCGAAAAGGCCGACGAGGCCTTCCCGCCTCCGCTTGCGGAGGCGGGCGTCGTCTCACGGGAGGTGGACGACGCCGATGGGCAGTTGCTGCGCGCCTTCGCGACACCCGACGGCCTCTGGCGGCTGAAGACGACGGTCGACGATGTCGATCCGCAGTTTTTGAAGATGCTGATCGCCTACGAGGACCAACGTTTCGAGGAGCATTCCGGCGTCGATTTCCTGGCGCTCGGCCGCGCCGCGCTGCAATTCGTCAGCAACGGCCGGATCGTCTCGGGCGCCTCGACGCTCTCCATGCAGGTCGCGCGGCTGATCGAACCGCGGCAGAAGCGTTCGATCACGGCCAAGCTGCTGCAGATTGCCCGTGCGATCCAGATCGAGCGACGGCTATCCAAGGACCAGATCCTCAATCTCTATCTCACTCATGCCCCCTATGGCGGCAATATCGAGGGCGTACGTGGAGCAAGCCTTTCCTGGCTCGGCAAGGAGCCGAAGCGGTTGACCGCTGGCGAAGCAGCCCTGCTCGTCGCGCTGCCGCAACTGCCGGAAAAGCGCCGCCCGGACCGCAACCACGCGGCCGCCGTCGCCGCCCGCGAACGGGTGCTCACTCGCTTGGCGGTTGCAGATGTGATCGGAGACGGTGAAGCGGAGCGCGCGATCGCCACCTCCGTCCCCTCGCGACGGCTGCAGCTTCCCGCCTATGCCGCCCATCTCGCCGAGCGGGCGTTGCGCAAGGATCCGCAGGCGGTTCGGCACCAGACAACCCTACGCCTTGCCATTCAGCGCAACCTCGAAGCCGTGGCAAGGGATGGCGCTACCAAGCTGGGACCGAAGGTTTCGGTCGCCATGGTGATGGCCGATGCGAAGACCGGAGAGATCGTCGCTTCGGTCGGATCGGCCGACTATTTCGATGCGAGCCGCTCCGGCTGGATCGACATGACCCGGATCACGCGCTCGCCGGGTTCGACCCTGAAACCTTTCATCTACGGCCTTGCTTTCGAAGAAGGGCTCGTCAGCCAGGAGACGATCATCGAGGATCGGCCGGCGGACTTCTTCGGCTATCGCCCACGCAATTTCGACATGAGCTATCAGGGCGATGTCAGCGTGCGCGAGGCGCTGCAATTGTCCCTAAACGTGCCGGCGATCCGCCTCCTCGACGCTGTCGGCCCCGCCGAGCTGATGATGCGCTTCCGCCGTGGCGAGGTGAAACCGGCGCTTCCCGCTGGCGAAGCGCCGGGACTTGCGATCGGTCTTGGCGGTGTCGGGCTTTCGTTGCGTGATCTTGTCCAGCTCTATGCCGCCCTCGCCAATCGCGGCTTCCCGCTGCGGCTCGGTGACGGCGTCGATGGCAAGCCCGGCCTGATCGAAGCCGAACCGCTGCTGTCTCCGGTTGCCGTCTGGAATGTCTCCGATGCGCTCTCCGGCGTGTTGCCGCCGACCGGCAGCCGTCAGCGTGGCATCGCCTACAAGACCGGCACCAGCTATGGCTACCGCGATGCCTGGTCGGTCGGCTATGACGGCCGCCATGTGCTCGGGGTCTGGGTCGGACGGCCCGACAACGGCGCGGTTCCCGGTCTCACCGGCTATGGCAGCGCCGCCCCCATTCTCTTCGAAGGCTTCGCCAAGTCAGGCTTCGGCATCACGCCACTGCCCGATGCGCCGGCCGGTGCAATCCGTATTTCGCAGGCGGAACTGCCGATCAGCCAGCGCCGTTTCTCGCTGACTGCGAGCGGTCTCGTCAATGCCTCTGCCCGCGAACCGGCGCCGCAGATCGTCTTCCCGCCCGAGGGGGCGCGCGTCGAACTCGGCATGGACCACCAGGCAATCTCGCCGCTAACACTCAAGCTCCAGGGCGGGCGAGCACCGTTCCGGTGGCTTGCCAACGGTCGGCCCTTGCCGGAACTGAGCCGTCGCCGGGTGACACAATGGCAGCCGGACGGCGTCGGCTATTCGACACTGACGGTCATCGATTCTGTCGGCCGCGCCGCCAGCGTGCGCGTGTTCATCCAGTAGCAGTGCTACGCTCACGCACCGCGTCGCCTGCCACTATCGCTTCGATCTCCTCCTCCAGCCGCGCCGCATCGAGCGGCTTGTGCAGGAGTCGATAGCCGCTTTCGGTCACCTCCTTGAGCCGCGCCGGAGATGTATCCCCGGAGAGGATCAGGGCCGGCACGTCCCGACCGAAATAGCGGCTGACGTCACGAATGGCACCGATCCCCGTCTGCCCGTCTTCGAGACGATAGTCCGTGAGGACGAGGTCGACCGGCGCCTCGTTCTGGCTTGCGGCCTTGGCGTGCTCGCGGCAGGCCGCTGCGGCCGAACGACCGGCATAGACGCGGTAGCCTAGCGTTGTCAGGAGCAATGCCGTCGCGTCCAGCGCGTCCCGCTCGTCATCAATGACGATGATGCCGCCGTTCTGCATAGCGGCAGTCGGGCCCGCGCGGTCGCTCTGCTGGACAAGGCGCGGCGCGGTCACCGGCACGATGATGGAAAAGGTCGAGCCGCGGCCTTCCTTCGAGACCACTTTGACCCGATGTCCGAGCAGTGCCGCGGTCCGCTCTACGATCGCAAGCCCCAGACCGAGCCCTTGTGTCCGGTCGCGCGCCGGGTTCGCGAGCTGGACGAACTCCTCGAAGACTGCCTCCTGCTCAGCATTAGGGATTCCAACCCCCGTGTCCCAGACCTGGATTTCCACCTCGGCGCCACGGCGCCTGCAACCGAGCAGGACCGTGCCGGTCTGTGTGTAGCGAAAGGCATTGGAAATCAGATTGTCGAGAATCCGCTTCAGCATCATCGGATCGGTATCGACCCAGATGTCCGTCGTCATGACACGCCAGTCGAGCCCCTGCCCGCCGGCAATGCCAGCATATTCCGCCTTGAGATCGGAGAACAGTCGCCGCAACGCGACCGGCTCGCGCGCCACGGTCACGACACCGGCATCAAGCTTGGAAATATCCAGCAGGGCGTCCAGCAGACCGCTCAGATTGCCGATTACCGACCGCGCACGCTCGGCGAGCTCACGGGCACTTCTTGCCGGCACGTCGCCATTGCGACCCAGCGCGCCAAGCGTCGAGATGAAAAGGCCGAGCGCGTGGATCGGCTGGCGCAGATCGTGGCTGGCAGCGGCCAGAAAGCGCGATTTGGCGCGATCCGCACTTTGCGCCCTGTCGCGCTGTTCCTGCAGGCTGCCGATCAGCGACAGGTTTTCGAACCGGAGCCTTGCCGTTTCGGCGAGCGTCCGGTGGGTGACGCGGCTGTAATAGAGGTCGACCCCGAACAGACAGGTGGTGAAGATCAGATAAGTATCATAGAGCGGCCCCTCGCCCAGGAAGCAGCGGATCGCGAATGGCAGCAGGATCGCTACCAGCGAACCGGCATAGGCCAGCGGAAAGGCCGACAGCGACGGCACCGCACYGCTGGCAATGCCCGTGATCACGATGCAGATGAAGGCAAGCGTCTGCGGCTCGTTCGGATGGAAGGCAAACCAGCCAAGCGCGCCCCAGAGGCCGCTCGAAATCCACGAAAGCAGCGTGAAGCGCCAGGCCCACCGGCGCCAGTCCCGGCTCCGCGCCTCAGGTTTCTGCCGCCGGTAGCGCCAATCGAGAAGGATGCGGGCGATGGTCAGCAGGTAAAGTGCTGCGACCCAGGAAAGCAGGAGCTGCTCGGACAACAGATCGCGCAGGACATAGGCAACCGGCAGTGGAATTGCAAAATTGGCAAAAAGCACCGCGTAAGATTGACGAAATAATAAGTCTATCAGGAGAGGTTGCAGCTGCTCGCGAGTCTCCATTGCCGCTCTTCTCCCCGTGTTGCTCGGTATCCGCTGAGAAATGCCCGAATTCGATGAAGGATTGCTTACATGCGCAAGCTACTGACGGTCGTGGTGGCCGATGATCACGCTATCGTCCGCGAAGGCCTGAAGCTGCTGCTCTCCACCATGGATCATGTATCGGTGGTTGCGGAGGCTGCCGACGGCGAGGCGCTGGCGAGCATCGTTCGCGCCGGTAGCACCGACCTGGTGATCCTCGATCTCGGCATGCCGGGCGTCGCTGGCGTACAGTTCATCAGCGAACTCAGGGCCATCGCCCCACGCATGAAGATCCTGGTACTGACCGCCAACATCGAGCCGCGAACCGTGCGTGCCACGATCGCAGCCGGTGCCAGCGGCTACCTGACGAAGAGCGGGGATCCGGCGGAATTGACTGACGCGCTTGATGCCATGCTGCGGAGCGAAATCTATCTCAGCCAGTCCGTGCGCTTTGCTGTCGACGATCCGCGCAGCCACCAGCCGCCTCCGGTGACCGACGTGGCCCTTTCGCCCATACCCCTCACCCGGCGCGAGATGCAGATCCTGTCGCTCGCCGCACAAGGGCTGACGTCCCGTGAAACCGCCGATCGCTTGGGCATCAGCCCGCTGACGGCGCGCAAACACCGCGAAAACCTGATGCGCAAGCTCAGCCTGCACAACGCGGCGGAGATCGCGGCCTATGCGGTGCGCATCGGCCTGCCGATCGGCTGATGTCCTCATTTCCTCTCCTTAGCCCGCGACGGTCACAGTCCCTTAACCACCACATCATAGGTGCCGCTGCCGCGACGCCGAAATACGGCACCTGCCGTATATCGCCCCGGCACAACCAGGCGTAGTTCTCCCGCCACATCGCGCCACGAAAACCGTGGCCCGGCGAAACGACACCGGCCCCGCGAGGGCCGGCCATATCGGGAGGAACCGCCATGCCTTCGGTGGAGCATTGGATTTCGTTCGCGCTGGCAACGGCGGTCTTCGCTTTCATGCCTGGCCCCGCCATCCTCTACATGACGGCGCAAACATTGGCGCATGGTCGAAAAGCCGGCCTTCTTGCGGCACTTGGCATCCATCTCGGCTGTTACGTTCATATCGCCGCCGCGGCTCTTGGCCTCGCCGCACTGCTTCACCACGCGCCGGTTCTCTATGCGGCGATCAAGCTTGCAGGCGCCGCCTATCTCGTCTGGCTCGGCGCGACCATGTTGCTTGGACTTGGCAAGCACTCCGCCCATACGGACGCGGTCAAATCGGGGGTACTGCGCGACAGCATCGTGGTCGAGATCCTCAACCCCAAGACGGCGCTGTTCTTCGTGACCTTCCTGCCGCAATTCGTCGATCCCGCGGCCTCGATTTCGGTATCGGCGCAGTTCCTGATGTTCGGCCTGCTGGTGAACCTTGCCTTGTCGGTGGCGGACGTCGCAGCGGTGTTCCTCGCTTCGTTCACGCTTGGGCGCTTCGCTGACGGCGCCGGCCGTCTGGTGCCGCGCGCCTGCGGCTCGATCCTCATCGGCCTCGGCCTGATGCTCGCGAGCCAACCCATCTGATCGCCCGAAGACGGCCCGTGCCCACGTCACGAGCTTGGTGTATCCTCAAACACGCTGAAGTCGAGGGGCGCACCATGCTGAATGCAACCGAGATCGCCAAGGCCACTGAAAGCCTGCATCAAGCAGAGCACGATCGAAAGCAGATCGGACTTCTATCGCTCAAGCACCCTGAGATGACCGTCGAGGACGCCTATGCGATCCAGGCGGCCTGGGTCCGGCGCAAGCGCGAGGATGGCCACCGCATCATCGGCTGGAAGATCGGGCTTACCTCCAACGCCATGCAGCAGGCGCTCGGCATCGACACGCCGGATTCCGGCGTGCTCTTCGACAATATGCTGTTCGACGACGGTGCAACCATACCCGCCGAACGCTTCATCCAGCCACGCGTCGAAGCCGAGATCGCCTTTATCATGAAAACCGGGCTCAAGGGCCCGCGCGTCAACATCGTCCAGGTGCTGAACGCTACCGACTATGTGATGCCGGCGCTGGAAATTCTCGACAGCCGCATCGTCCGCACGGATCCGAAGACAAAGAAGGCGCGCACCCTCGTCGATGCGATATCCGACAACGCCGCCAATGGCGGTCTCATCCTGGGCGGGCGTGCTGTGCGTCCCGATACGGTCGACATGCGCTGGATGGGCGCGATCGTTTCACGCAATGCGGTGATCGAGGAGACGGGGCTGGCCGCCGGCGTGCTCAACCATCCCGCTCGCGGCATCGCCTGGCTTGCCAACCGGCTGGCGCAGTGCGGCGACGCAATCGAACCTGGTCAGATCGTACTTTCGGGCTCCTTTATCCGCACCCTCGAAGCCAGGAGCGGCGACACGATCGTCGCCGACTTCGGCGCCTACGGCTCGGTGAGCTGCCACTTCGCATGAACGTGGACGATGACGGGCGCGGCACGCCCGTCACGCTGTTTCACTGCACCAGGATGGCGCGGAAATCGTTCACATTGGTGCCGGTCGGCCCCGGCTTGAAGAGATCGCCGAGCGCATCGAACGCCGACCAGCTGTCGTTCTTCTGCAAGAGTGCTGCCGCATCGATGCGTTGTGCGACCAGCCTTGCGATCGTCGTGTCATCGGCAAAGGCGCCGGCATTGTCTTCCGACCCATCGATGCCGTCGGTATCGGCGGCGAGCGCCGAGACGCCCTTGGCACCGTCGATCCCGAGCGCCAGCGCCAGCAGGAACTCGCTGTTGCGACCGCCCTTGCCCTTGCCGCGGATGGTGACGGTCGTCTCTCCGCCGGAGAGAACGACAACCGGCTTGGTGAACGGCCGGCCGCGGCCGGCAACCTCCCGGGCGATTGCCGCGTGGACACGACCGACGTCGCGCGCCTCGCCCTCGATCGCATCGGAAAGAATGATCGCCTCGATGCCGGCCGCCTGCGCCTGTGCGGCAGCAGCCTCCAACGAAACGGACGCGGACGCGATGAGCCGGACTTCGTTTCGGGCAAAACGCGGATCATCAGGCAACGGCGCAGCGCTTTCCGGGTTCTTGAGCCAGGCCATGACTGTCGCAGGCAGTTGCAGGTCGTAACGTTCGACGAGCGTCAAGGCGTCTTCGCGATTGCTGACATCCGGCAACGTAGGCCCGGAAGCGACCAGCGCCGGGTCATCGCCCGGAATATCGGAAACGATCAGCGAGACCACCTTGGCCGGATAGGCGGCGGCGGCGAGCCTGCCGCCCTTGATCAGCGAGACGTGCTTGCGCACCGCATTCATGGCGCTGATCGGCGCGCCAGAGGCAAGCAGTGCCCGATTGACAGCAATCTCGTCCTCCAGCGTCAGGCCGGATGGCGGTGCAGGCAACAATGCCGAACCACCGCCACAGACGAGCGCGACGACGAGGTCGTCCTCCGTCAGTCCGCTGACCTCGGCCAGCAGTCGCTTAGCGGCCTGCAGACCGTTTTCATCCGGGAGCGGATGCGATGCCTCGAGGACCTCGATTTTCTTGCACGGAGCAGCGTAGCCATAGCGGGTGACGACCACGCCCGAGAGCGGACCATCCCAATGACGCTCGAACGCGGCCGCCATCTGGGCTGCGCCCTTACCGGCGCCGACGACGACCGTGCGCCCCTTTGGCCGCTCGGGCAGATTTGCAGCGATCACCCGTTCCGGGTCGGCGGCGACAACGGCCGAGGTGAACAATGTCTCCAGGAAGCTGCGTGGGTCGGTGATGGCTGGCATTGGTCTCCCCCTAGAGCACTAGCGCAATATCTGACGGAAAACCGCTTCGCACTTTTCCTGGATTGCTTGAAGGTCTCGGGCGGCGGTTCCTCCAACCGCCGCCCGGGCACATGACCGGCCCGGCGCAATGGGTTGCCGGACGAGTCATGCGCATTTTTACTCTTACAAAAGGATCAGGCGACCTGGTGGTTCGCCATGCGCTCGAGTGCGCGGACAAGGCCGGAGTGGTCGAGGCCGCTGTCGCCATTGGCGGCGCAGTTGTTGAAGAGCTCCTGCGTTGCTGCGGTGTTCGGCAGCGAAATGCCGAGCGACTTCGCACCCTGGAGAGCCAGGTTCAGGTCCTTCTGGTGCAGCGAGATGCGGAACCCCGGGTCGAAGGTGCGCTTGATCATGCGTTCACCGTGAACCTCGAGAATACGCGAGGAGGCAAAGCCGCCCATCAGTGCCTCGCGGACGCGTGCCGGGTCTGCACCGGCCTTCGACGCGAAGACGAGCGCTTCCGATACAGCCTCGATCGTCAGCGCGACGATGATCTGGTTGGCAACCTTGGTGACCTGGCCGTCGCCGCAATCGCCGACGAGCGTGATGTTCTTGCCCATCAACTGGAGGAGCGGCAGGGCGCGGTCGAAGCTTTCCTGGGACCCGCCCGCCATGATCGACAGTGAGGCGTTCTTGGCGCCGACTTCGCCGCCGGAGACCGGGGCGTCGATATATTCGGCGCCGGTCTCGCGTACCTTCTTGGCGAACTCCTTCGTCTCGATCGGCGAGATCGAGCTCATGTCGATGACGAGCTTGCCCTTCGAAAGACCGTAGGCAACGCCGTTTTCGCCGAAGAGGACGTCCTTGACCTCAGGGGTGTCCGGCAACATCAGGATAATCGTGTCGACGGTTTCGGCCAGCGCCTTCGGCGAGTCGACGAACTTGAGGCCGTTGTCGAGCAGTTCCTGGCGTGGGGGAATGACGAACTTCGAGGTGACGATGGTGTGGCCGGCATCCTGCAGGTGGCGCGCCATCGGCGTGCCCATGATACCCAGTCCAATGAAACCGATTGTTGCCATGGTGCTTAGCTCCTGATCTTGATGATGTCTGCGGATTGGGTGCGCTGGCGCTCGGTGCCGAGCCAGCCAAGGCCATCGGCCGTCGTGGTGCGCGGCTTGTATTCGCAGCCGATCCACCCGTCGTAGCCGGCCTCTTCCAGTGCGTCGAAGACGAACGGATAGTTGATCTCGCCGGTGCCGGGCTCGTTGCGGCCGGGGTTGTCGGCAAGCTGGACGTGGGCGATGCAGTTGGCATAACGCTTGTAGGTGCCGACCAGTTCACCCTCGGTGCGCTGCTGGTGGTAAAGATCGTACTGGATAAAGAGGTTGTCGCTGCCGACTTCCTCGATGATCGAAGCAGCCTGGCCAACAGTGTTGAGGTAGAAGCCCGGAATGTCGAAGCGGTTGATCGGCTCGATCAGCAGGCGAATGCCGTGCTTGCCGAGTTCGCTGGCTGCGAGCTTGAGGTTGGCGACCAGCGTCTTGCGCAGGATGCTGTCGGAGACACCATCAGGCGCGATGCCGACGAGGCAGTTGACTTGGCGGCAATCGAGCGCAGTCGCATAATCGATCGCGCTCGCTACGCCCTTGCGGAATTCGTCGACCCGGTCCGGCAGAATGGCGATGCCGCGTTCGCCGCGTGCCCAATCACCGGCCGGCAGGTTGTGCAGAACCTGGGTGAGGCCGTGGCGCTGAAGTTCGGCGCGCAGGCTCACCTTCTCGAATTCGTAGGGAAACAGATATTCCACGCCGTCGAAGCCGGCCTTGGCAGCAAGGGCGAAACGGTCGAGGAACGGCACCTCGTTGAACAACATTGTCAGGTTCGCAGCGAACTTCGCCATGCGATGCTTCCTCCTTGTGTTTGTCTTTGGAGCGAGATGCGGGCGGCTGACCCACTGCATCTCGTCAGTCAGGTGGCCTCAGTCGAGCAGCGCCGTGATCGCGGTCGGTACGTCCTCGCCGCGGGTCGCCAGTTCCTCGAACTCGACGACGGCGTTGATGTCGGCGCCCATGGAGATGTTGGTGACGCGCTCCAGGATGAACTCGATGACGACGGGAACCTGGTGCTCATCCATCAGGGCACGGGCACGGTCGAAGGCCTCCTGGAACTCGTTCGGGCTGCGCACCCGGATCGCCTTGCAGCCGAGACCTTCGGCAACCGCGACGTGGTCGACGCCGTAGCCCTTCTCCGCATCGCCAGAGGCGTTGATGTTGTCGAAGGCGAGGCTGACCTCGAAGTCCATGTTGAAGCCGCGCTGTGCCTGGCGGATGAGGCCGAGATAGGAATTGTTCACGACCACATGCAGGTAGGGCAGCTTGTGCTGGGCACCGACGGCCAGTTCCTCGATCATGAACTGGAAGTCGTAGTCGCCCGAGAGAGCAACGATCGGCCGGTTGGGATCGGCGGCGCGAACACCGAGAGCGGCAGGCAGGGTCCAGCCGAGCGGGCCGGCCTGGCCGCAATTGATCCAGTTGCGCGGCTTGTAAACGTGCAGGAACTGCGCGCCGGCGATCTGGCTGAGGCCGATGGTCGAAACGTAGCAGGTGTCGCGGCCGAAGGCCTTGTTCATTTCTTCATAGACACGCTGAGGCTTCAGCGGTGTCTGGTCGAAGTGTGTCTTGCGCAGCATGGTGCGCTTGCGCTCGCGGCACTCTTCCGCCCAGACGGACCAGTCACGCAGCTTGCCAGCTGTCTTCCATTCCGTCGCGACATCGAGGAAGAGCTTCAGCGCGGCCCCGGCATCCGAGACGATACCGAAATCGGGCGCGAAGACGCGGCCGATCTGCGTCGGCTCGATGTCGACGTGAACGAACTTGCGGCCTTCCGTATAGGTCGGGACGTTGCCGGTGTGGCGGTTGGCCCAGCGGTTGCCGACACCGAGAACGAAGTCGGAGGCGAGCAGGTTGGCGTTGCCATAGCGGTGCGAGGTCTGCAGACCACACATGCCGGCCATCAGCGGATGGTCGTCCGGAATCGTGCCCCAGCCCATCAGCGTCGGAATAACCGGTATGCCGGTGATCTCGGCAAATTCGGTCAGAAGATCGGAAGCGTCGGCGTTGATGATGCCGCCGCCGGCGACGATCAGCGGACGCTCCGCCTCGTTCAACATCGCCAGAGCCTTCTCGGCCTGGGCGCGGGTCGCCTTCGGCTTGTAGGGCTCGAGCGGCTGATAGGTGTCCGGATCGAACTCGATCTCGGCCAGCTGAACGTCGACCGGGAGGTCGATCAGGACCGGGCCGGGACGGCCGGAGCGCATGATATGGAATGCCTTCTGGAAGACGAAGGGAACGAGTGCCGGCTCCATGACGGTGACCGCCCATTTGGTGACGGGTGCGGCGATCTTCGAGATATCGACGGCCTGGAAATCTTCCTTGTCGAGACGGGCGCGCGGCGCCTGGCCGGTGATGCAAAGGATCGGGATCGAATCCGCCTGGGCCGAATAGAGGCCGGTGATCATGTCGGTACCGGCCGGGCCCGACGTGCCGATGCAGACGCCGATGTTGCCATGCTTGGCGCGGGTGTAGCCCTCCGCCATATGCGAGGCACCTTCAACATGGCGTGCCAGGATATGGCGAACCGAGCCGCGCGCCTTCAGCGCCGAGTAGAACGGGTTGATGGCGGCACCCGGTACGCCGAAGGCACAATCGATGCCTTCCTTCTCCAGAACATAAACAGCCGCGTCGACGGCACGCATCTTAGCCATGGGAACTCCTCCTATTTCCTGAAAACATAATCCATTATTGCCGCGACGCAATACATAAATGGAAATCATTTCCATCATGTGGAAATAAAGATTTTCAACAATTCGGAGAAAATCGCAGCAGGGCCTGATAGAGGATGATGGCGAGAGATGTGATTTGCAGAGAGGCTTCGATGGACGGCAACGGCCGAGGAAAACGCGGACGCAAGGCGGGCGAGAATGCTGCGCCGTCCTCCGTCCAGGTGCTGGACCGCAGCCTTGCTCTGCTGACGGTGGTGGCTAAGGGCGACGGCTCGACCTTGACCCAGCTTGCCGACGAAACCGGCATGGCGCCCTCCACGGTTCACCGCCTGCTGACGACGCTTTCCGGCCACGGCATGGTCATGAACGACCCGGATACCGGCGCCTGGACCGTCGGGCTCAAGGCATTCGAAATCGGCAATGCCTATCTGCGCTTCCGCAAGCTCGGCACCATCAGCCGGCCATTCCTCAAGGGGCTCATGGAGGAAAGTGGCGAGACGGCCAATATCGGCATCGAGGAAGGCGGCGACGTCGTCTTCATCTCGCAGGTCGAAAGCCACGCGCCAATGCGCGCCTTCTTTCGCCCGGGCCGCCGTGGCCCGGTTCATGCCTCCGGCATCGGCAAAGCCATCCTGTCCACCTGGTCCGACAAGGACATCGCCCAGCTTCTCCATGGCCGCGAGCTCGCGCATTTTACCGACAAGACCCGCGACACGCTGCCGGCACTGCTGAAGGACATCCAGGAGATCCGCCACCGCGGCTGGTCGGTCGACGACGAGGAGCACACGCTCGGCATGCGCTGCGTCGCAGCACCGATCTTCAACGAATATGGCGAAACGATTGCCGGCATCTCCATCTCCGGCCCATCGGTCCGCGTCAGCGATCAGAAGCTCTCGATCTTCGGCCCTGTGGTGCGCGAACGCGCCGACGCCCTGACCAAAGCGATGGGCGGCAAACGGCCGGAAGAACTGTAAGCGATCAAGCAGGCGCCGCGCATCCGGTTGGAATAGGCTGCACGCAAACAAAAAGGCTTGCAGATCCTTGCAGATCTGCAAGCCCTGAGAACGCGGTGCTATGCCGGTCAGACGGCTTCGAGGCGTTTGGCCGCCGGTGTCGTGTCCTTCACACCGCTGGTGGCACCCTTCATCGGCTTGCCGGCGACGTAGGTTTCAGTGACGCAGCGGTCATCGCCCATCGTCTGCAAGATGAAGAGCTCTTCCGCGAGCGAACCGGCGACCCGCATGCGAAGCTCCATCGACGGCTTGGCGCGACTGTCGAGCACGACGATATCGGCATCCGCGCCGACATGAAGGGAGCCGATGCGGTCGTCGAGATCGAGCGCGCGGGCGTTGCCGAGCGTCATGCGGTAGAAGGAATTGAACGGCGTCAGCCGCTGGCCCTGCAGGTGCAGTACCTTGTAGGCCTCGTCCATCGTCTCCAGCATCGAGAAGCTCGTTCCGGCGCCGACATCGGTCGCGACCGACCAGCGGGCACCTAGCTTGTCGAAGCGGTCCCGGTCGAAGAGACCGGAGCCGAGGAAGAGGTTCGAGGTCGGGCAGAAGGTGCCGACGGCCCCGGTCTCGGCGAGAACCGAGATCTCGCGATCGCTCAGATAGATACAGTGACCGAGCAAGGTCTTGCGCGTCAGGAGATCGTAGCGCGCATAGATGTCGGTATAGTCCTTCGCCTCCGGATAGAGCGAGGTCGCAAAGGCAATCTCGTCCCTGTTTTCGGAAAGATGCGTCTGCACGTAGCATTCCGGATGCTCGGCGACGAGCGTCCTGCTCGCCTCCATCTGCTCCGGGGTCGAGGTGATGGCAAAGCGCGGGCTGATGGCGTAGTGCGCGCGGCCGCGGCCATGCCATTTGGCGATCAGCGCCTTCGTCTCGTCATAGCCCTGTCGTGGCGTGTCGCGCAGCGCATCGGGCGCGTTGCGGTCCATCATCACCTTGCCGCCGATCATCAGCATGCCGCGTGCTTCCGCCGCGCCGAAGTAGGCGTCCACGCTTTCCGGATGCACGGAGCAATAGGCGACCGCCGTCGTCGTGCCGTTGGACAGGAGCTCGTCCATGAAGCGGCCGGCGATGAAGTTGGCATGTTCCGGCTTCCGGAACTTCTGTTCCTCGACGAAGATGTAGGTGTTCAGCCATTCAAGAAGCTGAGCGCCGTAGGAAGCGATCGCCTGCGTCTGCGGGAAATGCAGATGCGTATCGATCAGACCGGGCAGCACGAGGTTGGGGCGATGGTCGGCGACCTTGACGCCGGCGCCGGCGCAGCGGGCAACCACGGCATGTTCGCCGATATCGGCGACCTTGCCGTCCCGCACCAGCACGGCGCCATCCTCGAAGTAACGATAGGAGGCCGCATCGTCGAGACCCCTGGGCTCCTCGACGAAGGTGAGCACGCGGCCCCGGATCAGCAAATCGGTCATTGGGTCTTGCCTCCATTCACGACGGATTCGTACCAGGCGACGAGCAGCTGCCGCTCCTCGTCCGATACGCCGGTGACATTGGCGGGCGGCATTGCGTGGGTGCGGCCGGCCTGCAGATAGATTTCGCGCGCGTGGTTGGCGATCTCGGTGTCGGTTTCGAGCGTCACGCCCTTCGGCGGCACGACGATACCCTCCCAACCGGGCTCCTTGGCATGGCACATGGAACAACGGCCGAGCACCGTGTCGCGCACCTTCGGAAAAGCTTCTGCCGTCACGAAGGGCTGCTGCGCGGCCGAGATCTTCTCCTCGCCGCCGCCGGCCAAAATCTTCGGCACGGTCGACAACCACATGATCGCGACGAAGAGCAGCGCGGTGACGAGCCAGGTCCAGGTCGGGTTACCCTTGTTCGCGTGCCKGGTGTTGAAATAGTGGCGGATGGTGACGCCCATCAGGAAGACCAGCGAGGCGATGATCCAGTTGTACTGGGTACCGAAGGCCAGCGGATAGTGATTCGACAGCATCAGGAACAGAACCGGCAGCGTCAGGTAGTTGTTGTGGGTCGAGCGCTGCTTGGCAATCACGCCATATTTGGCGTCCGGCGTGCGGCCGGCGATCAGGTCGCCGACGACCACCTTCTGGTTCGGGATGATGATGAAGAAGACGTTGGCCGACATGATCGTTGCGGTAAACGCACCGAGATGCAGGAAGGCCGCGCGGCCGGTGAAGAGCTGCGTGTAGCCCCAGGCCATGGCGACCAGGATGAAGTAGAGCAGCACCATCAGTCGCGTGTTGTCACGGCCGAGTGGCGACTTGCAGATGGTGTCATAGGCGAGCCAGCCAAAGGCGATCGAGGCAAGCGAAATGGCGATCGCCACCGGCTTCGAGACATCGAGCACGTTCGGATCAATCAGGTAAAGGTCCGCGCCGGCATAATAGACCAGGCAGAGCATGCCGAAGCCCGAGAGCCAGGCGACGTAGGACTCCCATTTGAACCAGATCAGGTGTTCCGGCATGTTGGTCGGCGCAACCAGGTACTTCTGGATGTGGTAGAAGCCACCACCGTGCACCTGCCATTCTTCGCCATAGGCGCCGACGGGCAGGCCGGGATGCTTCTTCAGACCGAGGTCAAGGGCGACGAAGTAAAAGGACGAACCGATCCATGCAATGGCGGTGATGACGTGCAGCCATCTCACGGCAAAGGTCAGCCAATCCCAGGCGATGGCATAGTCGTACATGCAATTCTCCCATTTCTCCTCCAGCCATTATGTGTCATTGCTGGAGGTCGCGGGAACGTCGCTGCTTCACCAACACTTTCAAAAAAATCTATAAAATAGCGACGCAATGGATGGGCTAGTAAGAAGCCGGAGGAGTGGGACGGAGGCATGTCGTATCTGGACAATGTGCGCGTCTTCGTACGCGTCGTAGAGCTTGGAACCCTGTCGGCGGCCGGTCGCGACCAGCGCGTGACGCCGGCGGTTGCGAGCAATAGAATCAAAGAGTTGGAACGCCATATGGGGGTTCGCCTGTTCAATCGGACGACGCGCAAGCTGACCCCGACAGAGCACGGTCGCGTCTTTTACGACGGCGCGGTAAAGATCCTCGAAGCGGTCAACGAGGCCGAGAATGCGATCGCCGATCTTTCGCGAAATCCCAAGGGTGCGCTGAAGATTACCGCTCCTTTGGGGATAGGTCGGCGCCTGATTGCATCGGGCATTCCGGAGTTTCACGACAAATATCCCGACATCGAAGTGCGCCTTCGCCTTTCGGACCATAATGTCGACATCCTCTCGGAAGGCGTCGACGTCGCCTTCAAGCTCGGCATCCTCGAAGATTCGAACCTGCGCATGCGCGGCATCATGAATTGCGAGCGGGTAATCTGCGGGGCGCCCGCCTATTTCGAGAAACGAGGCATACCGCAAACGCCTGAAGCGCTGATCGCCGACAAGCATGACTGTCTGTTGCTGCGTTATCCCGGCTCGAAGGAGTACTTCTGGACGCTCCAGACCATGGAGGGCGTGCGCAAGCTGGAGGTGATCGGCCCTTACGATTCGGATGACGGTGACGTGCTGACCCAATGGGCCCTCGATGGGCGCGGCATCATCAACAAGCCGCTCTTCGAGGTGAAAGGCCACATCAACTCCGGCGCGCTGGTGCCGATTCTTGTCGATACGCCGCCGCTCAGCGTACAGCTTGCGGCGATCTATCCGCACAAGCGCTTCCAGGACCCGAAGGTTCGGTTGATGATCGACTACATGGCCGAACGCTGTCAGCGCCTGATCGGCAAGGCGCTGGAATAGCGCCTAGCCCTTGGTTCGCTCGATCCCGGGAACGCCGCCGATCTGCTCGACGAGAAAATCGACCAGCAGCCGCACCCGGGCAATGCCCGCGCGCTCCGGAACGATCAACAGGCTGAGCGGCACGGAAGGCAGCGTGTAATCCTGCAGCAGTTCCACGAGTTGGCCGCTCGCCAACAGATCGTCCACAAGCCAACGATGTGCAGGCGCAATGCCACGGCCGGCGGCGAGCGCCTCGCGCGCGCCAAGTCCGTGATCGATCCGAAATCGTCCGGCAAAGGGTACGGAATGGCTGTGGCCGTCCGGGCCCTCGCATGAGAGCATGTCGCTGCCGGCGACATTCGACATGCGGATCCCCTCATGGCGGGAGAGGTCCTGAGCCGAAGCGGGAGTGCCATGTGCCGCCAGATAGGTCGGCGCCGCCACGAGCAGGCGTCGGCTTTCGCCGAGAGGCCGGAGCTTCATCGAGCTGTCGGAGAGCGGCCCGAGGCGCAGCGCGATATCGACGCCTTCTCGCACCAGGTCGATGCGCTCGTCGGTCAGGCTGAGGTCGACCCCGATCTCCGGATACTTGTCCTGGAAGGCGAAGATCAGCCGGCTGACATGCAAGACCCCAAAGGCCGCAGTACAGGATACGCGGATGATGCCCGCAGCGGCACTGCGCGTGCCACGGGCTTCGTCGCCGGCCTGTTCCACCAGGCGCAAGATCTGGATGCTATCGGCATAGTAACGGCTGCCTTCGTCGGTCAGCGTGACGCGCCGGGTGGTGCGGCTGAGCAGCGGCACGCCGACCGCCTCCTCCAATTCCCGCAACTGCCGCGTGACCGTGGACTGACCAATGCCAAGCTCACGGGCAACCGCCGAGAGGTTGCCGCGCTCGGCGACGCGCACGAAGGTTCGCACCCGTTCGAGCGTAACGTCGGATTTATCCATTTTTCGGCACAATCCTATGCATTTCGGATATCTACCGCATAAGGGCGCAGCGGTCTACCTAGAGTCTCAATTGAAGACGCCAGGGATACCGACCATGAAAGTTCTGCTTGTTTATGCTCACCCCGAGCCCCGCTCGCTCAACGGCACGCTACGCGATGTCGCCATCAAGGCACTTGAGGCGGAAGGCCACGAAGTTCGTGTCACGGACCTCTATGCCGAGGGATGGAAGTCCGAAATCGACCGCGCCGACTTTCCCGTCCTTGTCCCGGACACGCGCTTCAAGCCGAGTCGCGCTTCGAAGGAGRCCTTCGCCACCGATACGCTGACCGCCGACGTCAAGGCCGAGCAGGAAAAGCTGCTCTGGGCCGACGCGCTGATCCTGCAGTTTCCGCTGTGGTGGTACTCGATGCCGGCGATCCTCAAAGGTTGGGTCGACCGCGTCTACGCCTACGGCTTTGCCTATGGCGTCGGCGAGCACAGCGACAAATACTGGGGCAGACGCTTCGGTGAAGGCACGCTTGCCGGCAAACGCGCAATGCTGGTGGTGACAACAGGCGGCTGGGAGGAGCACTATTCGCCGCGGGGCGTCAACGGGCCGATCGACGACCTGCTCTTCCCGATCAATCACGGGATCCTCTTCTATCCCGGCTACGACGTGCTTCCGCCTTTCGTCGCCTATCGCGTCGACGGACTGGACGAGTCCGGTTTCGAAGCCACGGCCGAGCGCCTGCGGGAGAGGATGCATGCGCTTGGAACGGCCGCACCCATTCCCTATCGCCGCCAGAACGGCGGGGACTATGCGATCCCGAGCCTTGAACTTCGACCTGAACTTGGCACGCCGGATACACGCAGCTTTGCGCTGCACCTGAACGGCGCGGCCGGCTAATGTAGAGAACGCTTGGTTCCTCCGCCTCGCCTGCCTAGCGCGCAAGCTTGGCGGCGGCCGGCCGACGTGAAGCATCGGCTTGCGCCGGCTCGCGGAAATTGAGTGCCGCTGCCATCACTTCGGCGGCCGCAAGCGCGCCAATGACCGCCGGCCGCTTGTCCTTCACCGTCGTGCCGCCGATCGGGCAGACGAGCCGGTCGAAAAGCTCCGGGCGGCCGATCTCGCGCGACAGCCAGTTCTTGAAGGTCGCACGCTTCGTCTTCGAGCCGATCATGCCGACATAGGAGGCGTCATCACGGCGAAGCGCTTCCGCGGCGATCAGGAAGTCGAGCGCATGGTCATGGGTGAGGATCACGAAGGCGCTGCCGGGGGGCGCATCGCGCACCACCGCCTCCGGCATCGCCGTCAGGCAGGTTTCGATACCGGGAATGTCGGCAACGGCGGAAAGCTCGTTTTCGCGGGTATCGACGAGAACGGTGCGCACCGGCACCAGGGAGAGCGCCATCGCCAGCGCATCGCCGACATGGCCAGCGCCGAAGACATAGACATGCGGCCGGCTGGCGATTTCCAGGTCGCTGCGTTCAATCAGCATGGCGGCTTTCTCCCGATCGATGCGTGTGAAGGCGAGCGCCACGCGCCCGCCGCAACACTGGCCGATCTCCGGTCCGAGCGGGATCGTCATCGCCTCCGGCGCATCGCCACGTTTGAGCGCCCGCCGGCCATGATCAATCGCCATGTATTCGAGTTGCCCGCCGCCGATCGTGCCAAAAAGGCTATCGGCGGCGACGAGCATCCAGGCATCGGTGTCGCGCGGGGTCGAACCCGCAGCACCCGTCACCTCCACGAGCACGCAGTCGCGCTCGCGTCGGAGAAAGTCCCTGATATCCTCGCGGCTCGCTACCATGGTCGATCAGCCCCTGTTACCCTTTCTGCCGTGCAGCCGCCCGCAACCGCTCGATCGCCATCAGCACCCGTTCCGGGGTTGCCGGCGCATCAAGGCGCGGTGCTATACGATACTCCGCAACGCTCGCGGCCGCCATCGACAAGGCCTCCAGAACAGAGATACCGAGCATGAAGGGCGGTTCGCCCACGGCCTTCGATCGACGGATCGTTTCTTCGCGGTTGACCGACCATTCGGCAAGCCGGGTGTTGAACACGCGCGGCCGATCTGAAGCCAACGGGATCTTGTAGGTCGAAGGCGCATGCGTGCGCAGCCGGCCCTTGGCATCCCACCAGAGCTCTTCCGTCGTCAGCCAGCCCATGCCCTGAACGAAGGCGCCTTCCACCTGGCCGAGGTCGAGCGCCGGGTTCAGCGAGCGGCCGACATCATGCAGGATATCGGTGCGGTCCACCTGGTATTCGCCGGTCAAGGTGTCGACGCTGACCTCCGAGCACGAGGCGCCATAGGCGTAGTAGAAGAACGGCCGGCCCCGGCCTTCGGCGCGGTTCCAATGGATCTTCGGCGTCTTGTAGAAACCGGCTGCCGAAAGCTGTATGCGGGCGCCATAGGCGATCTTGATGAACTCGTTGAAGCTCAGGCGCTCGGCACCGATCCGCACCACGTTCGGTTCGAAGGCGACATCGGCCTCGGCGACGTTCCAGCGCTCGGCAGCAAACTTGACCAGCCGTTCCTTGATCTGCTGCGCGGCGTTGGCCGCGGCCATGCCGTTGAGATCGGAGCCGGACGACGCCGCGGTTGCGGACGTGTTCGGCACCTTGCCCGTCGTCGTCGCCGTTACCTTGATCCGGTCGAGATCGACCTGGAACTCGTCGGCGACCACCTGGGCGACCTTGGTATAGAGCCCCTGCCCCATCTCGGTGCCGCCATGGTTCAGATGGATCGAACCGTCCGTATAGACATGCACGAGGGCGCCGGCCTGATTGTACTCCGTCTTGGTGAAGGAGATGCCGAATTTCACCGGCGTGAGCGCAATGCCGCGCTTCACCACGTTGTTCTCGCGGTTAAACGCGATCACCGCCTCGCGACGCTTGGCATAATCCGCCGAGGTTTCCAGTTCCTCGATGATGCGGCCGATGATGTTGTCTTCCACGGTCTGGTGATAGGGCGTGAGGTTACGCCCCTGCCCGCCGTAGAAGTTCAGTTTGCGGATTTCGAGCGGATCCTTGCCGACGGCATAGGCGATGTCCTCGATCATGCGTTCGCCACCGACCATACCCTGCGGCCCGCCGAAACCGCGGAATGCGGTGTTGGAAACGGTGTTGGTCTTCAGCGGACGCGAGCGCAGGCGCACGTTCGGATAGAAATAGCAGTTGTCGGCGTGGAAGAGCGCACGGTCGGTGACCGGGCCTGAGAGATCGGCCGAATAGCCGCAGCGCGCCGAGAAGACGGCATCCACCGCCTCGATGCGACCTTCGTCATCGAAGCCGAGTTTGTAGTCCACATGGAAGTCGTGGCGCTTGCCGGTCGCGCTCATGTCGTCGTCACGGTCCGGGCGGACCTTGACCGGGCAGCGGTATTTCTTGGCGGCAACGGCCGCAACGGCGGCGAAGATGTTCGCCTGGGTTTCCTTGCCGCCGAAGCCGCCGCCCATGCGGCGCACATTCACGGTGACCGCATTCGACGGCACGCCGAGCACGGTTGCGACCATGTGCTGCGTTTCTGCCGGATGCTGGGTCGAGGAATAGACGAGCACCTCGTCGTCCTCGCCGGGAATGGCAAACGAGATCTGGCCTTCCAGATAGAAGTGATCCTGGCCGCCGATGCGCATCTCGCCTTCGAGGATGTTCTTCGACTTGGCAAAGCCGGCGTCGATGTCGCCGCGCTCGAGCTTCAAGGGGTCGATGACCAGCGGATAGTTGGCCGCTGCCGCTTCGAGCACGTCAGTCACATGCGGCAAGTCGCGATACTCGATCTTGACCTTGGCCGCCGCACGCCGCGCAGCCTCGCGCGAAGTGGCTATGACTGCGAAGATCGGCTGGCCGTGGAACTCCACTTTGTCGGTGACGAAGATCGGCTCGTCGTGCTTGTGTGCCGGGCTGATATCGTTTTCGCCGGGGATGTCGGCCGCCGTCAGAACACCGATCACGCCTTCGCTGGCGTTCACGGCCTCGAAGTCGATCGACAAAATGTCGGCGTGCGCGCGCTGCGACAGGCCGAGATAGCCATGTAGCGTGCCCTGGGGCTCAGGAATATCGTCGATGTATTCGGCCGTTCCCGACACATGCTTGTGACCGGACTCGTGCCGTTCCTTTTCGTGTACGCCGCCGCGGATGCGGTCGATGGGCTGCATCACGTTCATGGCTTCCTCCCTTAAACCGCGACAGCAATGGTGCGATCGAGACGGAGCTGGCCGCCACTCGACTGCGTTTCGAGATAGAAGCGGCGAAGCAGGTTCTTCGCCACCAGCTGGCGGTATTCCGCCGAGGCGCGCCAGTCGGTGAGCGGCGTGAAATCCTGATCGAAGGCGGCGACAGCGCGCTCGATCGTCTCCTCGTTCCACTCGGCACCTTTCAGCACCGCCTCGACATGGGCGGCACGCTTCGGCGTCGCGGCCATACCGCCGAAGGCGATGACGGCGTCGGTCACCCGACCAGCGTCGAAGCTGATGTTGAAGCCGCCGCAGACGGCGGTGATGTCCTCGTCGAGACGCTTCGTCACCTTGTAGACGGCAACACGGGCTGTGTCCGAAACGAACGGAATGCGCACGCTTTCGACGAACTCGCCCGGCTCGCGGTCCTGCTTGCCATAGGCGATGAAGAAGTCTTCAAGCACCACCGTGCGGCGGCGATCGCCCTTGCGGAGCACGATCGAGGCGCCAAGCGCGATCAGCGCCGGCGGCGTGTCGCCGATCGGCGAACCGTTGGCAATGTTGCCGCCGACGGTACCCATGTTGCGGACCTGCTGGCCGCCAATGCGGTCCCAAAGCTCCGTCAACTCGGGGAAGTGTTCGACGATAACAGGATAGGCCTCGGCGTAACTGACGCCGGCGCCGAGCGTCACGCCATCTGAATTGACGGTGATCCGGCGCAGTTCTTCGAGATGGGTCAGATGGATGACCGGCGAGATGTCGCGCATGAATTTCGTCACCCAGAGCCCGACATCGGTCGAGCCGGCGACGATCGTCGCCTTCGGGTTGGCTTCGAGCACGGCGGCGAAATCGTCGACCGAGCCTGGAAGGATGAAGCGTTCCGTCTCCGAGCCGATTTCGACACGGCGGCCATCCTGAAGTGCTGCCAGTTCGCCTGCGATCCGGTCACGCTCTGCAACCAGCGGATCCTTGCCGACGTCGCCGATCGTCGAGATCGCCTCGGCGGCGCGGATGATTGCGGCATAGCCGGTACAACGACAAAGATTGCCCTGAAGCGCCTTTTCGATTTCGGCGATCGAGGGCTTCGGGTTTTCCATCCAGAGGCCGTAGAGCGACATAACGAAGCCTGGCGTGCAGAAGCCGCACTGGGAGGCGTGGGTGTTGACCATCGCCTGTTGCACCGGATGCAGCGGGCCTGCCGGCTGTGCTAGCGAATCCACCGTCACGATATGACAGCCATCGAGCGAGCCGACGAAGCGGATGCAGGCGTTGACGGATTCATACTTGATTTTGCCGTCGAGCAGACGGCCGACAAGCACCGTGCAGGCACCACAGTCGCCTTCGGCGCAGCCTTCCTTGGTGCCCTTCAGATTGCGGTCGATGCGCAGGAAATCGAGCAGGGTCTGAACGGGCGACACATCGGCAAGTTCGACCAGGCGGTGGTTCAGAATAAAGCGGATGGTGTTGCGGATCTGGATCGTCATTACTCAGCTCCCGCGGTAGGTGGAGTAGCCGTAGGGCGAAAGCAGCAGCGGCACGTGATAGTGCGCCCCCTGGTTATCGATGCCAAAGCGGATCGGGATCACGTCGAGGAACGGGTTCTCACCGCGCCTGACCGCGCCGCCGAGATAGTCGCCGGCATGGAACTGCAGCTCGTAGGTGCCGGTCTGCATGCGCTCGCCGCTCAAAAGCGGCTCGTCACAGCGGCCGTCGTCATTGGTCTTGACGGATTTGATATGCGTCTGGCGATCGCCCTCGACCCGGTAGAGCTCGATGCGCAGCCCTTCGGCCGGTTTGCCGCTGGCCGTATCCAGCACGTGCGTCGTCAAACGGCCGGCGTTTCCACCCTGAGATTGCATAGTTTTCGCTCCTCCCGAAGTCAGCTTTCCACCTCGCAGTATTCCGGCATTCCCACCTGCTTGGTAGCGAGCGGATCATTCGAGACTTTCAAATTTTTTGGGGGGAATGGCTCGAAACAAATGCCGCTAGAAATTGGATGCAGAGACGAAAATGTCTGGAGGAGCTGCTTTGATGAGATACCCCCGCGATCTTCACGGCCACGGCCCGAACTTCAAGATCACATGGCCCGACGGCGCGCGGATCGCCGTGCAATTCGTCATCAACTACGAGGAAGGCGGAGAGAACTGCGTGCTGCATGGCGACGCAGCATCCGAAGCATTCCTGTCGGAAATCGTCGGTGCGCAGGCCTGGCAGGGCCAACGGCACTGGAACATGGAATCGATCTACGAATACGGCGCACGCGCCGGTTTTTGGCGCCTGCATCGCATGTTCACCGAGCGTGGCGTGCCTGCCACCGTTTATGGTGTGGCCACTGCGCTGAAGCGCTCGCCTGAGCAGGTCGCCGCCATGCAGGATGCCGGCTGGGAAATAGCCTCGCACGGTCTGAAATGGATCGAGCACAAGGACTTCTCGCCGGAGCGCGAGCGCCAGGAGATCGCCGAGGCGATCCGGCTGCACACCATCGTCACCGGCGAGCGTCCGCGCGGCTGGTACACGGGGCGCTGTTCCGACAATACGCTCGACCTCGTCACCGAGGCCGGCGGTTTCGACTACGTGTCGGACGCTTATGCCGACGATCTGCCCTATTGGCATGAGCATGCCGGGCGCCATCAGCTGGTCATCCCCTATACGCTCGACAGCAACGACATGCGCTTTGCCACGCCGCAGGGTTTCAACAGCGGCGACCAGTTCTTCAGCTACCTGAAGGACAGCTTCGACGTGCTCTACGCCGAAGGCACCGCCGGTGCGCCGAAGATGCTGAGCATCGGGCTGCACTGCCGCCTCGTCGGCCGGCCCGGCCGCGCCGCAGCGTTGGCGCGCTTCCTCGACTACGTGCAAGGCCACGAGAAGGTCTGGCTGGCCAAGCGCGTCGATATCGCCCGCCACTGGACCCAAAACTACCCTTACAAGGCCTGGGACGATCGTCCGTCGCGGCTTGGCGAAGAGGCGTTCGTCGCCAAGTTCGGCGGTGTCTTCGAACATTCGAAGTGGATCGCAAAGCGCGCCTTCCAGGGTGAGCTCTCGCCGGCCAACGACACCGCGATCGGCCTTGCCGCAGCCCTTTCCGCCGTCTTCCGCGAAGCCTCGGCCGAGGAACGGCTTGCCGTCCTCATCGCCCACCCGGATCTCGCCGGCAAGCTGGCGCAGGCCAAGCGCCTGACCGAAAGCTCGACCAACGAGCAGGCCGGTGCCGGCCTTGACGCGCTGACCGATGCGGAGCTCGAGCGCTTCACCACGCTCAACGCCGCCTATGTCGACAAGTTCAAGTTCCCGTTCATCATGGCGGTCAAGGGCCGCACCAAGGACGAGATCCTCGCAGCCTTCGAAAGCCGGATCGGCAACGACCGCGACACGGAGTTCGAAACCGCGTGCAGGCAGGTGGAGCGGATCGCCTATCTGCGCCTCAAGGACATGCTGCCGAGCTGAGGAACCCCGCGATGACGACCGACGGCGTGACCGTGCCCGAATTCGCCCGCGATGCGATCAACCTTGCCTCCGCCGGCCTCGGCGCGCGGCCGGTCTTTGCGACAGACGAATTCTTCGCACCGCTGGAGCGTATGCTCCAGGATGCCTCGCCGGTCTATCATCCCGGTGTCTACGACGAGAACGGCAAGTGGATGGACGGCTGGGAGACGCGGCGACGCCGTGGCCCCGGCAACGACCACGCCATCGTGGCACTCGCAACGAACGGCCGTATCCGCGGCTTCGAGGTCGATACCGCGCATTTCACCGGCAACTACCCGAGCGCCTGTGCCATCGACGCCTGTCTGGCACCGGACGGCCCGGACAAACGGACGGTATGGACGGAATTGGTGTGCCCACGACCGCTCGGCCCGAGCGCGCTACATCACTTCGAAGCGCGATCGGATTCTATATGGAGCCATGTGCGCTTGCGCATCTATCCCGATGGCGGCATCGCCCGCCTCAGGGTCTACGGCACGCCTGCCCTCGACCGGGCAGCGATCGGCGACACTGTGGTCGATCTGGCCTCATCCTTGCTCGGCGGCCGGATCATCGCCTATTCGAACGGACACTACGGCCACCAGCGGCTGCTTGCGCCCGGACGCGGCATCAACATGGGCGATGGCTGGGAGACCCGCCGACGGCGCGAACCCGGCAACGACTGGATCGTCGTGAAACTGGCCGCCCGCGGTGAGATCGATTGCGTTGTGGTCGACACCGCGCACTTCAAGGGAAACTTCCCGGACGCCTGTTCGCTGCAGGCGGCAGATCTCGGAGCGGCCGCTTGCGAAGTGGCCGCATCCGTCACGGCATCGTCGATGTTCTGGCGCGAGCTTCTGCCGCCGCAGAAACTCGCCGCCGATAGCATCCACACCTATGAAGCAAACGGGCTCGCGGCCGCAGGTCCCGTAACCCACGTGCGCTTCAACATCTTCCCCGACGGCGGCGTCAGCCGGCTGCGTGTCTTCGGGCGTATAGCGAAAGCCGGCATCTAGATCGTTTCACCGAGGAGGCGAAACGATCAAACTTCCAGGCAACCGATCAACATTGGACGGAGGAGCGTCACATGAAGGAGATCGTCATACAGCCGTTGACCCGGGAGGCCTTTGCGCCTTTCGGCGACGTGATCGAAACGGAGAATGCCCACAACTTCCCCATCAACGGGGGCAATGCAACCCGCTACCACGACCTCGCCAAGATCGATACGACAGGCGAAAAGGCCCGGCCCATGATCAGCCTGGTGCGCGGCGTACCCTATCCACTGCCGCTGAAACTCACCATGGTCGAGCGCCATCCGCTCGGCAGCCAGGCCTTCATCCCCTTGAGCGACAATCCGTTTCTGATCGTCGTCTCCCGGGAAACCGACGAAGGCCCGAGCGAACCGATCGCCTTCAAAACTACGCCGGGCCAGGGCGTCAACATCGCCCGCAACGTCTGGCATGGCATCCTGACGCCACTCGATGACGTCTCGGATTTCGCGGTGGTCGACCGCGGTGGCGAAGGCGTCAACCTGGAAGAGCATTTCTTCAAGGAGCCGTTCCTGATCGTGTGAATGAATGCATGACCCGGTCGTCCGGTCGGGTTATCGGTGCGCCAGGGCCTCGCTGGCCGCCGAAATCGGACGATAGGACTAAGACTTCAATACCCCCCGTCACGCCTGAACTTCGTCGGCGTGTATCCCGTCAGCCGCCGAAAATCGCGCGAGAAATGATAGGGATCCGGGTAGCCGCAGACCGCCGCCACCGTCGAGACCTTGGCATCGGGTCCAACCAGCAGGCGTTTCGCCTGGTTGATCCGCTCATGCCGCAACCAGTCCATCGGCGTCGTCCCCACCATGTCGCGAAAGCGGCGAAAGAGCTGCGACTGGCTGAGCCGCGCCCGAGCCGCAAGATCATCGATCGTCCAGGGCCTCGCGAGATCCTCGCGCATCGCTGAAAGAACAGCCAACAGGCGATCCTCGCCCGGTGCATCCTGACCCGGCTCACTACCGGTCAACCGCGGCCCGATCATGTCTGCAATGAGCCCGGAAATGGCGGCACTCGCCAGGGCATCGGTCGCCGGCGACCGTTCGGCCAGAAACCTGCTTACGCCCTCGAATGCCGTTTGCGCCGTCTGCGGATCCCTCGGCACGAACAGTGGCGACTGCTGAACGTTGAGGAACTGATAGAGCGCATCAAGCCCGTGTCCCTCGATCCCCATCCAGAGATAACGCCAGCTTTCGCTCTCGGGCGCGCAGCTATGCGCATAGGCCTGGGCCGTATCGAGCCAGGCGACACTGCCGGTTTCGGCCGTGAACCGTTGACCGCGCACCTCGATCAACCCGCATCCCCCCGTCGTGTAGACGAAGACATGCTGGTGGAACCGCTTGCGGATCGGCACCTCCTCGGGACGGGCCGTCCGGTTTCCGGCCACCAGTGCCAGATAGGGAAACGCATCGGCGAATTTTGCCGGTGTGTGGAAATGGATTTCTTCGCTTTCGGGCAGCATGCCATTTTTCTGGCACCCGATGCGAGTTTTGTCCATCACCTTGCGACAGGGCACCATTCCCAAAGCCAATGCAGCGACGTTATCATGCAGCTTTATGCACGGAGTATTGCCCATGACCGAAGCCGCGCCGAACGGCGACGCCGCGAACTTCACCTTCGCGCCGCTGTCCCCGGATTTTGCTCGCGATCCCTATCCGACCTATCGCGCGCTGCGTGAAAAGGAGGGGCTGCACTACTTTGCGGATTTCGACATCTGGCTCGCCTCGCGCTTCGAGGATGTCTCGGCGATCGTCATGGACAAGCGCATGGTGCGCTCGCTCGAGGACATCGCGACGAAGGAAGAGCTTGCGAAACTGCAGCGTGCCGCCAATTGGCACGACATGCCGCACCATGAACGCTTCGTGCAGTTCAGCCTGCTCGACAGCGATGGTGCTGTGCATGACCGGCTGCGCAAGCAGGTCTTCAAGCTGTTCACGCCAGCCATGATCGCGAAGCTCCGCGACCAGATCCAGGCCTATGTCGACCGGCTGATCGACAGCCTCGCCGATCGCGGCGAGATCGATTTCGTCGATGACCTCGCCGCCCATGTTCCCGGCCACATCATTGGCCGCCTACTCGGCGTTCCGGACGAAGACTGTCCGCAGCTCCGTATCTGGTCGGAGAACATTGTTCAGTTCTTCGACGTCGACCGCTCCGACGCGCGCAAGGAGCTCGCCGAACGCAACACGACCGAGTTCTACGAGTATCTGACGGACTTGAAGGCCGAGCGTGAGCGAGCGCCGAAGGATGACCTCATCTCGGTCCTGATCGAAGCGGAACGCTCCGGCGCCATGAACTTCGACGAATTCATCTCCACCTGCATGCTGATCCTGATGGCCGGCCACGGCTCGACGATCGACGTGCTGGGCAGCGGCATGCATGCGCTTCTGCGCTTCCCCGAGCAGATGGCGCGGCTGCGGAGCGAGCCCGGCCTTATCCAGACCGGCGTCCAGGAGATGTTCCGCTACGAGTCGCCGCTTCCGTTCTTTCACCGCCATTGCGTCGAGGACATCGAGATCTTCGGCCGTCGCTTCGAACGCGGCACCAAGTTCGGCCTGCTCTATGGCGCCGCCAACCGCGATCCCAAGCAGTTCGACAATGCCGACACGTTCGATATCGGCCGCACGCCGAACCGGCACCTGGCCTTTGGCGGCGGTGTGCATTTCTGTCTCGGCAACCACCTCGCGCGCCTCGACATGGATATCATCTTCAGCACCCTGCTTCGCCGCTTCCCGACCATCGGGCTCGTCGACAAGGAACCCGAATACAAACGCGGCCTTTCGGTCCGTGGACCCAAGCGGCTGAAGATCGCCATCCGGCCCGCCTGATCCCGTATCCTCGACACCACCATACGCAATCGGAGAATACCCATGCCCAAGATCGTCTTCATCGACGCGGACGGCACGACGAAAGAAATCCAGGCGGAAATCGGCCAGTCGCTGATGTCCGCCGCTGTACAGAACGGCATCGATGCCATCGCCGCCGAATGCGGCGGTTCCTGCGCCTGCGGCACCTGCCACTGTTACATCGACGGCGAATGGAGCGACCGCCTGCCGGCGCCCGAATTCCAAGAACAGGACATGATCGAGTGCGTCGTCAATCCGAACGAACGCAGCCGCCTGAGCTGTCAGATCACGGTGTCTGCCGAACTGGATGGCCTTGTGGTGCACCTGCCCGCCGGCCAATACTGAGACGAAAAGAAAAGAAGGCCGGAGCGACGTTTCGCTGCTCCGGCCAACACTTACGGGGAAGTTCTGATCGGCCGAGGCGGCATGCCCCGGCCGAATTTCGTTATTCTGCGAAGAACGCGAAGCGCACGATGAAGAGCGCTGCAACGAGCTGGGTCGCCGGGTGGATGACGCTCCACTTACCGGTGAAGACCTTCAAGACGACATAGCTGACGAAGCCGAAGGCGAGGCCGTTGGCGATCGAGTAGGTGAAGGGCATGGCGAGTGCTGTAAGCGCTGCCGGTGCCGCTTCCGTCAGGTCGTCCCACTCCACTTCCGTCAGTTCGCGCATCATCAGGCCGGCGACATAGAGCAGAGCCGGAGCCGTCGCATAGGACGGAACGGCGGCTGCCAGCGGCGAGAAGAACAGCGCTGCCAGGAACAGGACGCAGACGGTGAGCGCAGTCAGACCCGTGCGGCCGCCAGCCTGAACGCCCGAGGCGCTTTCGACATAGGCGGTGGTGCTGCTGGTGCCGATCAGCGAGCCGGCGACGATCGCCGTGCTGTCGGCGAGAAGCGCGCGACCGAGACGGTTCGGCTTGCCTTCTTCGACGAGCTTGGCGCGCTTGGCTACACCGATCAGCGTGCCGGTGGCGTCGAAGACTTCGACAAGCACGAAGACGAGGATGACATGCAGCAGGCCGCCATGCAGGGCGCCCATGATGTCAAGCTGCAGGAAGGTCGGCGCAATGCTCGGCGGCGCCGAGACGATGCCTTTGAACTCGCTGACGCCGAGGATCATCGACAGGATGGTAACGACCAGAATGCCGATAAGGATCGAACCGCGAACCTTGAGCGAATCCAGCACCGCAATGACGAAGAAGCCGAGGATCGCGAGCAGCGGACCCGTCTGCTTGAGGTCGCCGAGACCGACGAGCGTTGCCGGATTGTCGACGACGATGCCGGCGTTCTTCAGGGCGATGATGCCGAGGAAGAGGCCGATACCCGTGGCGATCGCGCTTCGGAGTGAGTGCGGAATGCCGGCGATCAGCCAGCTTCGGACTCCGGTCACGGTCAGGATCAGGAAGATCACGCCCGAGATGAAGACCGCACCCAGCGCCTGCTGCCAGGTGAAGCCGAGGGCTGCGACGACGGTGAAGGCGAAGAAGGCGTTGAGGCCCATGCCGGGCGCCATGCCGATCGGCCAGTTGGCGACGAGCGCCATGACGGCAGAGCCGAGTGCGGCGGCAATACAGGTTGCGACGAAGACGGCATCCCTATCCATGCCCGTGCTCGACAGGATGTCGGGGTTGACGAAGATGATGTAGGACATCGTCAGGAATGTCGTGATACCGGCGATCACCTCGGTGCGCGCCGTCGTTTGATGCTCTTTCAGCTTGAATAGTCGTTCAAACATCTTTCCTCCCTTGGCGGCGTCACCACGACGCAGCCGAACGACAGTGAGCGGGAAACCGTCTCCTCCAGTTCCCGACCAGTGCATTTCGAACGCCCGGATAATTCCGAAGCGATCGCTTCGCTTTAGGCTTCGTGCCGGCTGGCGATCGTCCGCCCTCTTCCGGACGACGCGAATGCCTTTTGCACAGCCTTGGGATTGTGCGTCTTCCGCAGCCGGATCGCTAGCCGTCCATTCCCGGGATCGACGATGAAAGACTTTCAAATTTTTCGGAGAATTTGGCGGCGCCAAAACGACGCCATTGGGCCGGTTTCCACCTTCTGCGGGAGGCCAAAAAACCCTCGAAAAATATACGGAAAGGCCCTATTGACCTTCCAACGATGGGAACCGCCATGTTTCTCTCATACAGAAACGAAGGAGACAAGCATGCAGAACTACAAGATCGACAACATGACCTGCGGCCACTGTGCCGGCGCCGTCCAGAAGGCGATCCTGAGCGTCGATCCGCAGGCGACGATCAAGGTCGATCTCGGCAACCGGGAGATCAGCGTCGAGACCGCTGCTGCCGCCGGCCCGATCGCCGATGCCTTGAAGGCCGCCGGCTATGAGAGCCGCGCGCTCTGAACGACGCGCTGCAACGACAATTTCCGCCAGAACGCTCCGGCCAATCCGGGGCGTTTTTCTTTGAACTCTTTCTCGTCGGCGCTCGTTCGGCACAGCCGCAGAAATTTGTAAAACCCGCTCTTGACCTTCCAACGCTGGGAACCTCTACCTTACAGTCATTGGAAGCTTTGAAGGCGCCAAAGGCACGGAAGATCAGCTCGCTTCGCCGCACAGAAAATGCGGCATGCACCCTTGACCTTCCCACCGTTGGAAGCCCCAGATTATGATAAAAGACTGTGAAAGGAGCACGATCATGGGATCGGTGACCCCCATTAGAAATAACAACGTTGAAGCAATTTCCGCTGCCGCCTTCAGCGCCAGCATACCCGTCGAGGGCATGACCTGCGCCTCCTGCGTCGCCCGTGTCGAGAAGGCGATCCGCGCCGTCCCGGGCGTGACGTCTGCCTCGGTCAATCTCGCGACCGAACGCGCCGACGTGCACTTTGATGCAGGCACCAAGTCAGGCGATATCGTCAAGGCGATCGAAAATGCCGGTTACGGCGCGGCCGAAGACACGATCGAATTCACCATCGAAGGCATGACCTGTGCCTCCTGCGTCGCGCGCATCGAAAAGGCGCTGAAGACAGTTCCGGGCGTCACGCAAGCCAATGTCAATCTGGCGACCGAGCGCGCCTCCGTTCGCGTGACGAAGGGCATCGCCACGGCCGCTGCGCTCGAAGAGGCAGTCCGCGTTGCCGGCTACGCCGCCAAGCGCATCACCGGCGACGAAAGCGTCGATCGCGAAGGCGAGAAGCGCGAACAGGAGACGCGGAAGCTCGCGCGCTCGCTGCTGATTGCAGGCGTCCTGACGCTGCCGATCTTCGTGCTCGAAATGGGCTCGCACTTCATCCCGGCCGTGCACGAATTCGTCATGAACAATATCGGCATGCAGGAAAGCTGGTATCTGCAGTTCGTGCTGACGACGCTGGTGCTCTTCGGCCCGGGCCTGCGCTTTTACCAGAAGGGCGTTCCCGCCCTCTTCCGCCTGGCCCCGGACATGAACTCGCTGGTCGCGATCGGCACGTCCGCCGCCTGGATCTATTCGGTCGTCGCCACCTTCGCACCCGACCTTCTGCCCGACGGTACGGCCAACGTCTACTACGAGGCGGCTGCCGTCATCGTCACCTTGATCCTGCTCGGTCGGTTCCTGGAGGCGCGTGCCAAGGGCCGGACCTCCGAGGCGATCAAGCATCTGATGGGCCTGCAGGCAAAGACTGCCCGCGTCGTCCGCAACGGCGAGACGGTCGAGGTACCCCTTTCCGACGTCACCGCCGGCGATACCGTCGTCGTGCGCCCCGGCGACCGGGTTCCGGTCGACGGCAGCGTCCTCGACGGCAACTCCTATGTCGACGAATCGATGATCACCGGCGAGCCGGTTCCGGTCGAAAAGATCGCCGGCAGCGAAGTGGTCGGCGGCACGATCAACAAGACCGGCTCCTTCACCTTCCGCGCTACCAAGGTCGGCGCCGATACGGTGCTCGCGCAGATCATCAAGATGGTCGAGCAGGCCCAGGGCGCCAAGTTGCCGATCCAGTCGCTGGTCGACCGTGTCACCGCCTGGTTCGTGCCGGCCGTCATCGCGATTGCGCTTCTGACCTTCGGCGTCTGGCTGGTCTTCGGCCCGGATCCGGCACTCACCTTCGCGCTCGTCAACGGCGTCGCGGTGTTGATCATCGCCTGCCCCTGCGCCATGGGCCTTGCCACCCCGACTTCGATCATGGTCGGCACCGGCCGCGCAGCAGAAATAGGTGTGCTCTTCCGCAAGGGCGAGGCGTTGCAGACGCTGCGCAACGCCGCGGTTATAGCAGTCGACAAGACCGGTACGCTGACCAAGGGCCGCCCGGAATTGACTGACCTCGAAACCGCTGAAGGCTTCGACCGTGACACCGTGCTGACGCTGGTCGCCGCCGTCGAAACCCGCTCCGAGCACCCGATCGCCGAAGCAATCGTCGATGCCGCCAAGGCGAAGGGTCTTGATATCGGCGAGCCCGCCAAGTTCGAGGCGATCCCCGGCTTCGGCGCGAGCGCCGAAGTCTCGGGCCGCACCGTGCATGTCGGCGCCGACCGGCTGATGACGCAGCTGAAGCTCGACGTGTCGGCTTTCGCAGAACAGGCAGCGCGTCTCGGCTCTGAGGGCAAGAGCCCGCTCTATGCGGCGATCGACGGCAGGTTGGCGGCGATCATTGCCGTTGCCGACCCGATCAAGGAAACCACACCGCAGGCAATCCGCATGCTGCACGATCTCGGCCTGAAGGTCGCGATGATCACCGGCGACAACCGCCGCACCGCAGAAGCGATCGCCGCCAAGCTCGGCATCGACGAGGTCATCGCCGAAGTTCTGCCGGATGGTAAGGTCGCGGCCCTGAAGAAGCTGAAGCAAGGCGGACGCGCGGTCGCCTTCGTCGGCGATGGCATCAATGATGCGCCGGCGCTCGCCGAAGCCGATGTCGGTCTCGCGATCGGCACCGGTACGGATGTCGCCATCGAGAGCGCCGACGTGGTGCTGATGTCCGGCGATCTCCTGGGTGTGCCGAACGCGATCGCGCTGTCCAAGGCGACGATCCGCAACATCAAGGAGAACCTGTTCTGGGCCTTCGCCTATAACGCAGTTCTCATCCCGGTTGCCGCTGGCGCTCTCTACCCGGCCTATGGGTTGCTGCTGTCGCCGATCTTCGCAGCCGGTGCCATGGCGCTGTCGAGCGTTTTCGTGCTCGGTAACGCGCTGCGGCTCAGAGCGTTTCGCCCGGTTGCCGCAGCCCGCGCGGCTTAGGTTCGACATTCTTCCCGGCTGCTGCGGCGTGGCGGCGGCCGGGAAGAGCCCTTATATTCGAAGGGAATGGCCGTAGGGCCGCAGCAAGGATGACATCATGAATATCGGCGAAGCTTCCCGCGCCTCCGGCGTCTCGACGAAAATGATCCGCTATTACGAGACGATCGGCCTCATCCCGCAGGCGGACCGCAGCGAGTCCGGTTATCGCAACTACGGCGACAACGACGTCCATACGCTGCAGTTCATCCGCCGCTCGCGCGACCTCGGTTTCACCGTCGAACAGATGGCCGATCTCCTGGCGCTGTGGCGTGACCGGTCGCGCGCCAGCGGCGAGGTCAAGAAGATCGCGCTCGAACATGTCGCAATCCTCGAGCGCAAGGCCGAGGAACTCAAGTCGATGAGCCGGACACTGAAGTATCTCGCCGCCCACTGCAATGGCGACGGCCGCCCGGATTGTCCCATTCTCGACGACCTCGCCGATGCCGGAAACAAGCCCGCAAAGGCAGCCGAGCCCGCCCGCTTCGGCACGGCCGGCATCGATCCGGTCCGCAACCGTCGGCATGGCTGACCAAAACAGGTGCGCGTCGCCGCGTCTCACGCATTCGTGACGTCGCCGAACATCCGCAGCATTGACAGGAATCAAAGGCGTTTCTACGGATCGATCATGGAGAAGGTGCGAACCACATATCTGCGTTTGCTGATGGTGCTGAAGCTGGCGATCGCTTTGTCGCTGGCCCTGTTGCCTTTTTCCACCGCCTCTGGCATGATGCATGCAGCCGCGCACGGCTCGATGCAGATCGAGGCTTCGGCCAGCCCGACGCAAATTGCGACCGAGCACTGCCCGAGCCTCGACAAGGGCAAGGTGAAGCCGGCGGAGCAAAGCGGCAAGACCGACAAGAAGGATTGCTGCAAGACCTTCTGTGCCGCAGTGGCGGTGCTTGGCGATGCCGACGGCAGCCATCCGGCTTTCCTGCGCTCCATCAGCAATTTCGGCCCGCATCCGCAGCTCACCCCCGGCGAGCTCGACGGCCTCCATCGCCCTCCAAGAGCCTGATTTCGTGAATCCGTGACCGCTGCTGCGGGTCTCCTTTGGTCCTTGCCGACTGAAGGATCTGCGGTGGTGCGAAGCGCTGCGGCGGCTTCCGCGTGTCCGATGAGACGCTCGGCCCACCTCTAGTGCGGTCCGCGACAAGGCCCGCCCGGTTTCATCCGGTCGATCGCCGACCTCTGCCATTCACATTTCAGGTTTGACCATGAAACGTTTGTTTTCCATGGCGCTACTGCCCATGATCCTGGGCGGATGCGCTGCCACATTGCCTGCCGAGGTCTCAAGCCTTGGCGATCCCGCTGACAGCTCGAGCGGCATTCGAAGCACGCAATATCGCAGCCCCATTTCGGGCTATACCCATCGCGAACCGACCGGCCCCAAGGCGTGGCGCCCACTCAACGACGCGCAATCGACCGCCAAGGGAGACGCGTCATGAGGCTTCGCAAGCTCAACCTCGCGGCAGCCATCGGCCTGCCGCTCGTGCTCGCCGGATGCGTGACCGAATACTCGGCCAAGAATGCGGGCTTTACGACGGTGGACGCCAGGGTTTCGAGGGCCGCAGCCAAGAAGAGCGTCTGGGTTCAGAACCGCGAACAGGCCGACAAGGTCAATGCCGAGGTCAAGGCGCTCCTGAAGCGCAAGACCATCGACGCTGACACCGCCGTCCAGGTCGCACTCCTCAACAACAAGGGCCTGCAGGCGGCCTATGCCGATCTCGGCGACGCGTCGGCGGATGCCTGGCAGGCGACATTGTTCCTCAACCCAACCATCTCGATCGGCACCACCGGGGTCGGCACGCCGGAACTGCAAGCCTACAAGGCGATCGAAGGCCTCGTCACGACCAACATCCTGGCGCTTCTCACTCGCGACAAGACCATTGCCGTCGCCGATGCGCGTTTCCGCCAGGCGCAGCTGAATGCAGCGCTCAGCACATTGCAGCTTGCCGCCGAAACCCGCCGCGCCTGGATCGAAGCGGTCGCCGCATGGGAAACAGTCGGGCAACTGAACCAGGCGCAAGCCGCCGCCGACGCCTCCTCCGAACTTGCCGCCAAACTCGGCGAGACCGGCGCCATGGGCAAGGGCAACCAGGCGCGTGAGCACGTCTTCAACGCGGAACTTGCCGGTCAGGCAGCTGAGGCCCGGCTTGCGGCGCGCCTTGCCAAGGAAAACCTGACGCGGCTGATGGGGCTCTGGGGCGCTGACCTCGATTACCAGGTGCCCAATCGCCTGCCGAACCTGCCGAAGACCCTTGCCCGCAAGAACAGTATCGAGGCGGAAGCGCTGAAGCGCCGCGTCGACCTGCAGATCGCCCGCCTCGACCTCGAAGCCGTGGCCAAGTCCTACAAGCTCACCGAAGCGACCCGTTACGTCAGCGATCTGGAACTCGTAGCCGGTGCGGAAGCGGAACGGGAGAAGGAGGACCACGGCACCAAGGTCGAGACCACAGCGCAGTTCGAGCTCGAATTCGTCATCCCGATCTTCGACAGCGGCAGCGCGCGCATGCGCAAGGCTGAGCTTGCCCATATGCGCTCGGCAAACCTGCTCGCGGAAAGGGCGGTCAACATCCGCTCGGAAGCGCGGTCGGCCTATGAGGCTTATCGCTCGCGCTACGACATTGCCCGGCACTACCGCAACAACGTCGTGCCGCTGCGCAGCAAGATCGAGGAAGAAGCGACCCTCAGCTACAACGGCATGATCACCAGCACATTCGAACTGCTTGCCGACGTCAGGGCCAAGGTCAATTCGACCGTGCTCTCCGTCAACGCAAAGCGCGATTTCTGGCTGGCCGATGCCAACCTGATGACCGCAATCCACGGCGGCGGATCAGGTGGCGCGGCGGGAGGGGCAGCAGCGCCCGCAGCGGCGGAAGCCGGCGGCGCCGGGCACTAGGGCGGGTTGAGGAAAAGTGTGTGCGGTTTTCCGCACGCATCCCGCCTAACTCAAAAAGGATCAGAAAGATGTTCAATAGAAGACACTTCCTCGGCGCTGGTGCTGCTCTCGTTTCGACAGCCGCCTGGGCGCAGACCTCGAACTCCGGCCTGCCGGAAGCGGCAAGCATGGACAATGCCACGACCCAGAAGCCGCTCGTGCCGACGAGTGGTCCCGACTACAACCCGGTCGTCACCCTCAACGGCTGGACGTTGCCGCATCGCATGAACAACGGCGTCAAGGAGTTCCACCTCGTCGCCGAGCCGGTCGAACGCGAAATGGCCGATGGCATGACGGCCTACCTCTGGGGCTATAACGGCCAGTCACCGGGGCCGACGATCGAGGCCGTCGAAGGCGACCGTGTCAGGATCTTCGTCACCAACAAGCTGCCCGAGCACACCACCATCCACTGGCACGGCATGATCCTGCCTTCGGGCATGGACGGCGTCGGCGGGCTGTCGCAGCCGCATATCCCGGCGGGCAAGACCTATGTCTACGAGTTCGACCTCGTGAAGTCCGGCACCTTTATGTACCACCCCCATGCCGACGAGATGGTGCAGATGGCCATGGGCATGATGGGTTTCTTCGTGGTGCATCCGAAGGATCCGAACTTCATGCGCGTCGACCGCGACTTCGTGTTCCTGCTCAATGCCTACGACATCGATCCCGGCACCTATGTGCCGCGCATCATGGAAATGACCGACTTCAACATGTGGTGCTGGAACAGCCGGATCTTCCCGGACATCGACCCGCTGGTCGTGTCCAAGAACGACCGCGTGCGGGTCAGGGTCGGCAACCTCACCATGACCAACCATCCGATCCACATGCACGGCTATGACTTCGAGGTGACCTGCACCGATGGCGGCTGGGTGCGGCCGGAGGCGCGCTGGCCGGAAGTGTCGATCGACATTCCCGTCGGCGCCATGCGCGCCTACGAATTCGACGCCAAGTACGAGGGCGACTGGGCGATCCATTGCCACAAGTCGCACCACACGATGAACGCGATGGGTCACGACATCCCGACCTTCATCGGCGCCGACAAGAAATCGGTCGCGGAAAAGATCCGCAAGGTGAAGCCCGACTACATGCCCATGGGTACGGCCGGAATGGCCGACATGGGCGAAATGGAAATGCCGCTCCCCGACAACACGATCCCGATGATGACCGGCTGGGGTCCGCGCGGCGCGTTGGAGATGGGCGGCATGTTCTCGGTGGTGAAGGTGCGTGAAGGCATCTCCGCCGGCGATTACAGCGATCCCGGCTGGTACGAAAACCCGCCGGGAACACAGGCCTGGGAGTGGACCGGCGCATTGCCGGAGCCGACACGGGCCAAGGATGCCAAGACCGTCATCACGCCCAAACCGTGAGAGGGCGGCCGACTGCAATGAACTCTTTCAAATCCATCAGGAACATTACGATGAAGAAATCAGCATTCGCTCTGGCGCTCGTTGTCGCCTCCGCCCTTTCCTCTGAGGCCCTTGCCAGCGGCAGCCACGCCGGCGGCCACGACAAGGTGTCGATCGGCGAGCCCGGTGACAGCAAGAAGTCGACCCAGACGATCCGCGTCACCATGAAGGAAACCGACGACGGCAAGATGATCTTCACGCCGGCGACCATCAAGGTTCGCCAGGGCCAGACGGTCCATTTCGCCATCAAGAACGCCGGCGAACTCGCGCATGAATTCGTGCTCGACGACAAGGCGACGATCCAGGAACACAAGATCACCATGGAAAAGTTCCCGGACATGGAGCATGACGACCCGAACGCCATCCGGCTCGAGCCCGGCAAGTCCGGTGACATCTACTGGACCTTTACCAATGACGGCACCTTCGAGTTCGCCTGCCTGGTGCCGGGCCACTACGACGCCGGCATGCATGGCCCGCTCGACGTCGTGAAGAAGTAACCCGAGAAAACAGGAAAGGATGAAACCATGAAGTCTGTAGGTACCCTCTTTGCAGCGCTCGCGCTCACCGTCTCCGCCACCTTCGCCCTGCCCGCATACGCGGCCGAGTTCACCAAGGGCGTCGTCAAGAAGATCGACACCAAGGCCAAGAAGGTGACGATCGACCACGAGGACCTGAAGAACCTCGACATGCCGGCCATGACCATGGTGTTCCGCGCCGACGACGCGGTGCTTGCCAAACTCAAGGAAGGTGCTGCGATCGAATTCGTCGCCGACCGGGTCAACGGGAAGCTGACCGTGACCGAGATCAAGTAACAGCGACAAACTGCCCGGGTCGACTTTGCGCGGCCCGGGCGCCACAATCCTGAAATCAGGCAAGTAATGGAAAGGAATGTTCGATGAACGTATTACGCAGGCATTTCGTGGCGGGCACGATCGCGGGCATCACCCTCTTTGCAACGGGCGCGGTCGCGGCAACCGGTACCATGGCCGTCTACAAGGATCCACAATGCGGCTGCTGCGAGCAATGGGCCGACGCCATGGAAGCGGCCGGCTACAAGGTCGAGGTGCGCGATGAGGCCGACATGTCGGTGATCAAGACGCGCTTTGCGGTTCCCGCCGACATGGAAGGCTGCCATACCGCAGTCATCGACGGCTATGTCATCGAGGGCCATGTACCACTCGAAGCGGTCAAGAAGCTACTGGCCGAAAAGCCTGACGTTGCCGGTATCGCGGTTCCCGGCATGCCCTCGGGCTCGCTCGGCATGGGCAACGATCCGCAGGCTTCCTACGACGTCTATACGATCGCCAAAGCAGGTGCTCAGCCGACGGTCTACTATCAGGTTCGGCCGGCGAACTAAAGAATCCCTGCCGTTTGGCGCCCTCTCGGGCAATCCGGCGGGAAACAGTTCGGGCGTCTCCGCGAACACGGTGGCGCCCGACTTCGATCTCGACCAGTTGAGACGCGCGACCCCACTCCTGCGCTCGATCAAGCCCCTCGCCAGCTGCCGTCTTCGTTGCTGGTGAGCAACGGGGTCTGGAAGACGCCGACGACACGCTCCGGCCAATGGGACGCGCGGTCGGCAAGCGGCTGGCGCCAGCGCTCGGTCTGCAGCATGGCTGCGCCGATCCCGACCGGTTCGATGCCACAGGTCTCCATCAGTGTCAGCCCGGCAAGGATCGAGGTGCCGCTGGAAATCACGTCGTCGATCAGCGCCACGCGCCTTCCTTCAAGCAACGGCAGCATGCGCGGATCGACATAGAGCCGCTTCTTCTGGTCCGGCGTGGTGATCGAGGAGAGCGGCACAGAGAGATCGTCGACATACCAGAATTTCCTTGATGTACCGAGCGGCACGTAGCGGCTGTGCCCGAGCTTTCGGGCGACGGCCGAGGCGAGCGTGAGGCCGAGCGTCGGCAGACCGGCGATGACTTCGGGCTCATGGGGCGCGAGCTTCGCCGCAAGTTCCGTTGCCAATGCGTCCTCGACGGCAAAACTCGCCTGATTGACGATCAGCGAGGCCAGCGCGTGCTTGCCGTCGGCGAGCGGGCGGATCGGCAAGAGGATCTGTCTGCCATCACCGAGAGACGTTGGAAAGAAATCGCGGTAACCCATCTGAATATCGAAGCTTTTCGGCGGATAGATTTCCTGCCAGAAGTCGTGGGGCTGCATCGGTCCGGTCCTCGTCTGCGCGCTTTCGCCCGAAATGAAAGGCGATCAAAAAGGCCGGCTTGCTGTTCTGGTCCCGGCCGTTTTCGTCTATACCGTTTGCGACTTCGATCAAACCGAAAGGGCAACGCGGCTCAAGCAAAGCACGCGGAATTCACAAGCCCCTTCGCGCAATGAAACATGGGAATGCCTGCCGATGCGCCTGCCTGACGGAATAGCCGACGACCTCACCTTCCTCACCGACCTCCGTCGTGATCTGCATGCTCATCCCGAACTCGGTTTCGAGGAGGTGCGCACCAGCGACCTCGTTGCCAAATGGCTTGAAGAAGCGGGCCTCAAGGTCCACCGTGGCTTGGGAAAAACCGGTGTCGTCGGCACGCTGCAGGTGGGCAACGGTACGCGCTCTATCGGTCTTCGCGCGGACATGGATGCACTCGCCATGCCCGAGATCGCCGATCGCCCCTACAAATCTCGCGAGGCCGGCAAGATGCATGCCTGCGGCCATGACGGCCACACCACGACGCTGCTCGGCGCGGCCCGCCATCTGGCGAAGACGCGCAATTTCTCCGGCACCGTGCATTTCATTTTCCAGCCGGCCGAAGAAGGGCGCGGTGGCGCGAAGCGCATGGTCGAGGACGGACTGTTTAGCCTCTTCCCCTGCGACGCGGTTTACGGCCTGCACAACATGCCTGGCCTCGATCCGGACGAGATGGCCGTCGTCGCCGGCCCGCAGCTTGCCTCATCGGATAGCTGGCGGCTCACCTTCCGTGGCGTCGGCACCCATGGCGCCAAGCCGCATCTCGGCCGCGATCCGGTGACGGCATCAGGCACCTTCCTTGCCTCGCTGCAGTCGATCGTCGGCCGCGTCGTCGATCCGCTGCAGCCGGCCGTCGTCAGCGCCTGCTCGGTGCGGGCCGGCGACCCGAAGGCGCTCAACGTCATTCCTGATATCGTCGAGATCGGCGGGACCGCGCGCGCCTATACGCCCGAAGTCCGCGACCAACTCGAAACCGAGATCGGTCGTCTTGCCCGCGGTACTGCTGAGATGTACGGAATCTCCGTCGACTACGAGTTTGAACGACGCATTCCGCCCGTCGTCAACGACGCGGATGCCACTGCCCGAGCGTTGAGCGCCGCACAGGCGGTGTTCGGCAAGAAGACACGGACGGCATTTCCGCCGTCAACCGCCGGCGACGATTTCGCCTTCTTCGGTCTGGAAGCCCCCGGCTGCTATGTCTGGCTCGGCAACGGCCCCGCCGTCGACGGTGCGCTGCACCACAACACGGCTTACGACTTCAACGACGCGGCGATCGGCCCGGGCGTCGCCTTCTGGTCGACTCTGGTGGAGCAGGAACTGGCACGCGCCAAGTAGCGCGTTTCTTGCAAAGGCCTGCGAGGTCAGTCGCAAGCCTGCGATCTCAAGGATTTAGCGCGTTTATTTGAACCTTGAGATGATCAGAACCTGCAAGTTCGGCTCCCACCTATACTCGGCCGCCCTGCACGGGCTGCCTGTTAAAGTCATGCTTCAAGAATCTCGAGGATCGGGCTTTCCATGACCTTGCCCGTCGCCACGTCGGCGATGCCCCGATCGGTTTGGTGCGGGCCGGCATTGCAAGCGAGCGTCGCGCCGAAGCAGGCCTTGAAGACCAGATAGGGCGGCTGCCAATCGACGATACGGCCGACCGCTTCGCGGAGTTCGGCAAAGCTCTTTGCGACCTCTTCCAGCGGCTTTTCCGAGACCAGCCCGGCGAGCGGCAGAGGCAGCAGCGCATCCACCTTTCCGCCGGACGCCACAGCCATGCCGCCACCGGCGGCGATCACCGCATTGGCCGCAACCGTCATATCAGCGGCATTGCCGCCGAAGACCGTGAGGTTGTGGCTGTCATGCGAGACCGTGGTTGCAAAGGCACCGCGCCAGGTGCCCCAACTCGACAACAGACCAACAGCCGGCCGGCTATCAGCGCGTCCGTGACGGTGCGCCACTGCGATCAGCGTCGTACCCTCTGGCGGAACGACGAATCCGTCCTCGACCTTAGCAATGGCTTCGCCCCACTGGGTGAAGCGCGGCCGGTCGATCGTCGCGACGCGGACCTTCGTGCCATCGGCTGGAATGCGGAAGTCGTCATCCGAAAGTGGCGCGATCTTCATCGTGCCGTGCAGCGTCTCGGCGGCGATACCGCTCAACGGCTCGATCATCCGTCCGGCATTTGCAGTCACCTTGCCGTCGACAATGACCGTGCGTGCACGGAAGTCAGAGAGATCTTCGAAGACCACGATGTCCGCCCGACGTCCCGGCGCCACAAGCCCGAGATCGTGACGGCCGAGGCGCACGGCGCCATTGAGCGTTGCAGCCCGAAGCGCCCATTCGGCGGGCAGGCCATAGCGCACCAGTCGACGAACGACGTCGTCGAGGCCACCGGCATGGGCAAGATCGTCCGGGAAGACATCGTCGGTGCAGAGCGTTACCGTCTGAGGAAGATGGCCGAGCGCATTGAGTGCATTGACGAAATCCGGCAACAGGTGGTCATGCGAGCCACGCAGTTCGATCGACAGACCGGCCCGGAGCTTCGCCATCAGATCGTCACCCGAGACGAGCTCGTGGTCGGAGCTGACGCCGGCGGTAACGAAAGCTTGCAGATCTGCACCGGTAAGGCTGCGCGCATGGCCATTGACTGGCTTGCCGGCAGCAAGCCCCGCTTGAACGATCCCGGTGATACGCGCTTCGCCGTCGATGACGCCGCGCATGTTCATCATTTCGGCGATACCGCCGATTTCCGGCCAGCTCAGCATGTCGGCAATCACACCAGCGTCGAAATCGGCACCGGCCAGTTCCAGGCCCGGTGCTGACGGCACGCTCGACGGCGCGAGCAGCACTGTGCGCAGCGGACGATCGCGACTGGCGTCAGCGGCCCAGCGCACGCCGGCAACGCCGTTGACATTGCCGAACTCATGCGGATCCCAGACGACGGTCGTCACGCCACGCGGCAGCACCGCATTGGCATAGGTTGCCGGTGTCACCATCGAACTCTCGACGTGCATATGGGTGTCGATCAGACCGGGCGAAACGAAAGCGCCCGTCCCTTCGATCATGGTTGCCGCATCGGAGCGCGCGCCCGGTTCGTGGACACTTGCGATCAACGATCCAACGAGCCCGATATCGGCCGGGCGAAGCTCGCCGGTCACCACATCGACGAGCGTACCGCCCGAAATCAATACGTCGAACGGCGCATCACCACGCGCTGCGGCCACTGCCCGGGTGCGGAGCGCCGCATCCATCAAGTCCTGAGGCTGCTCTACGGAACTCACTTCTGCGCTTCCTTCATCAGGGCGCCCAGGATCTGTGCCCGTGTCGTCTCGACATGGGCGTCGACTGCATATTCGGCATTGAAAATCGCATGGCTTTCGCGCGTTTCAACGACGGTGCGTCCGCGGGTGAGCGTCGCGCCGAGTTCGACATCGATGCGCGCCTTGCGAAATGAGATCGCGCCCGCATTGACGAAGGCGACGGCCGCTGACGGGTCATAGATCGCCATGCCCGGCCGGCCGCGGCTGGTGCCGATGGAGATGTAGCCGGCAAGCAGATCGGCGATAAGCCCCGCATTGGCACCGCCTGCCGAGCGGATCGGCGCGACATCGTCAGGATAGGCGAAAACCTTGCGGCAGAGATCGAGATCGACCATGCGCAGCGGCAGGCCATGCGCGATCACGATCGCCAGTGCTTCCGGGTCGGCAAAAGCGTTGAATTCGGCAGACGCCGTGTGGTTGCCGCTGGTGACACCGCCGCCCATCCAGGTGAGATCGGTGATCCGGCTGGCCAAGTCCGGGCGGGCAAGGCAAAGGGCTGCGAGATTGGTGAGCGGTCCGAGCGCCAGAATGCGCTTCGGCCCCTCCTGCTCCAGCCAGCCACAAAGGGCAGCAAAGGCGTCGCTGACAGGCAAAGCATCGGCTTCCGGCAGCGTCAGACCAGCGGTCGGCATGCCGGCTTCGCCAAGGATCCGTTCGGCAGTCTCAAGCTTGCCGAGCACCGGCAGGGCACGCCCTTCGTGTACGGCGAAAGCCCAGTCGAAAGCGCGCGCGGCGCCGGCGGCATTGCGCTTCACCTGGTCAAGCGGCGTATTGCCGAAAACGAGCGACACGCCATCGATTTCTTCACCGCCATGAAGGACGACAAGCACCGCAGCGATGTCGTCGAAGCCCATGTCCGTATCGATCCAGACACCCATTTATCGTTACCCGAACTTCTTGAGGCGCGCGGCCTTCTCGACCGGCAGGTCGAAGGCGATGGCAGAGCCGGTTTCACGCGCTGCAAGTGCTGCATCCTCTTCCGCCTTGATGGCGCCGAGCGGCGTATCGAGCAGATACTCGCGCGTGCTGCCGGAGAAAGAGGCTCCGCGCACGGTGCCTTGGAAAGGACCTGAACCAAGGGTCACCATGCGCGGACGCCACGCAAGCCCTGCCGTGTCAGGCGGCAGGGATCCGGAAAGATCGATCGGGCCGTTGCCGGCCTTCAGCTTGCCGCCCTCGACGGCAAAGATGTTCTCGAAACCGACGAAGTCGGCGACGAAGCGGGAGATCGGGCGGTTGTAGATATCTTCGGGCGTGCCGATCTGTTCGATCGCGCCATTCAGCATGACGACGATCCGGTCCGCCAGCGACAGGGCTTCGCCCTGGTCGTGGGTGACGAAGATCATCGTGACGCCGGTTTCCTTCTGCACGCGCTGCAGCTCCGTACGCATTTCGAGGCGCAGGCGAGCGTCGAGGTTCGACAGCGGCTCGTCGAGAAGCAGCACCTTCGGCTCCATGACCATGGAGCGCGCGAGCGCGACACGCTGCTGCTGGCCGCCCGAAAGCTCGCCCGGCTTACGGGCGGAGAACTTCGAAAGCCCGACCGACTTGAGACCAGCCGTAACTTTGCTCTCGATCTCGGCAGCGGGCAACTTCTTCAGCCGCAGGCCGAAGGCGACGTTTTCGAACACGGTCAGGTGCGGGAAGAGCGCGTAGGACTGGAAGACGAGGCCTACCGAACGCTTGTTGGCGGACACGCGGGTGATGTCGGCACCATCGAGCTTGATCGCGCCTGAGGCCGGCGACAGCAGGCCGGCGATCGAGCGCATCGTCGTCGTCTTGCCGCAACCGGACGGACCGAGGAATGCCACCAGTTCGCCCTTGCGGATCGAAAGGTCGAGGTCCTTCACCGCAACGGTGTCGCCATAGGCGAGCGTCAGTTTTTCAAGGCTGAGGAAAGCGGCATCAGACATAGCGAGAGAATCCCAGGAAGCGTTCGGCAAGGAAGACGATGCCGATGGACATGAAAGCGAGCAGCGCGGAGAGGGCTGCGACCGACGGATCGTAGGTGATCTCCATATAAGAGAGCATGTCGATCGGCAGGGTGCGCACACCCGGGCCGGAGAGGAAGAGCGACACCGGCACCTGGTTGAAGCTCGTGACGAAGCCGAGAATGAAGGCGGCAAGAATACCGCTGCGGATGTTCGGCATCACCACCCGGAAGAAGGCCCCTGCGCGCGAGGATCCGAGCAGCACCGCGGCCTCCTCGATATCGGAGCGCAGATTGTTGAGGCTCGCCGAGACGACCCGTACCGCATAAGGCAGAACCAGCGCGGTGTGGGCGAGGAACAGGGTCAGTGTGATGTTGAGGCCAAAGGGCACGACGATGTAACGCAAGAGCGCCAGGCCTACGATGATGCCGGGCACGATGATCGGCAGCGAGACGATCGTGCGGATGGTTTCGCCGAAAGGCAGCTTGTAGCGCGACAGGGCGTAAGAGGCGGGAACGCCGAGCACGAGAGCGGCCGCCGTGCCACCGATCGCAAGCAGCATCGAGATCGCGAAACTCTCCTGGAAGCTCTCGACCGTGAAGACCTTGGCGACCCATTTGAGCGAGAAGCCCTGCGGCGGGAAGGCCAGCGTCTCGCCGCCGGAAAGCGACGCGGCGACGATGATGAAGAACGGCCCGATCAGGAAGCCGATCACCAGGAAGAGGACGAGCGGAGTAAAGATGCGAGGTGTCATCGCTTGTTCCTCGCAGTGGCAAGCCGTTTCAGGAGAAGATTGGCGGCAAAGCTCATGACGATCAGGATGAACGCGATGACGCTGGCGGCGACGAAATCATTGGCCACCGTGACGCGCTGATAGAGCAGCGTTTCGAGCATCAGCACCTTGGAGCCGCCGAGGATCGCCGGCGTGATGTAGGCGGTGAGCGAACCGGTGAAGACCAGTGTTCCGCCGATGACAAGGCCTTCCTTGGTCAGCGGCAGGATCACCTTGAAGAACACCTGGATCCAGTTGGCGCCGAGAACGCGCGCTGCCGGAATTGCATCCTTCGGCATGTTTTCGAGCGCGCTGATCAGCGAAAGGATCATCAGCGGCAGGAAGAGCTGCAAGAGGCCGATGAACACGGCAGTCTCGGTGAAGAGAAAGCGGATCGGCTCATCTGACAGGCCGACGAGCTGCAGCGCCTGGTTGACGATGCCGGTACGGCCGAGAATGACGATCCAGGCATAGGTGCGCGCAACAGACGAGATCATTAGCGGCAGCACGACAAGACCGATCATCTGTCCCTTGTTGCGCGGCGTCAGATTGACGATCGCAAAGGCGGCCGCATAGCCGATGACCGCCGAAACGGCGGTAACCATCAGGCCGAGCCGGAAGGTGCGCAGGAAGACGGTGCGGTTCAGCGGATCGGAAAAGAAGGTCGTGTAGGCTGACAGCGACCAGCTGTCGGCACTGCGAAAGCCTTCCGCCAGCAGGATCACCACCGGCGCCAGAAAGACGATCGCCGCAAAGACCGCTGCGGGCAGAGCGAGCGCCAGGGCTTCGGCGCGGTTCTGGAACATCCTTCTTCCTTTCGAGGCATTCGTGGGCGCCACGTCATCGCGCCCGAAGCATGAGGTCTCCACCGGCGACCAAGGCCCGCCGGTGGAGGTAGCTGTTGCTTGGATTTACTGGCCGACCTGCGCGTTCCACTCCGACAGCCACGCTTCGCGGTTGTCGAGGGCAACGGCCGACGGGATCAGCTTCAGGTTCTTCACGGTTTCTTCGCCGTAGGTGAGGTTTTCGGCGATCTCGGGCGAGACCTTCACTTCCTTGTTGGCCGGGCTGTCGACCAGCTTTTCGGCAAGGGCCGTCTGGATTTCGGTCGAGAGCCAGAAGTCCATGAACTGAAGTGCGAGATCCTGGTTCTTACCGCCCTTGGTCAGCACCATGACGTTCATGCCGCCGGTCTGGCCTTCCTTGGGCGTTGCCCACTTGATCGGCAGGCCGAGCTTGGTGAAGCCTTCCCAGGAGAAGCGGCCGATCGGTGCGGCCCAGATCTCTTCCTGCTGCATCAATTGCACGAGCTGCGAGGACTTGACGTAGAAAGTGACGATATCGTCCTTCTTGGCGCCGACGGCGGCGATCGCTTCCTTGAGATCCGGCGCGTTCTTGCCGATGGCTTCGCCGACCATGTAGAGCGCCGGCGGGCCCTGGTTGGTGGTGACGTTCGGGAAGGCGACGTGGCTGGCGTTCTTCTCGTCGAGAAGATCGGCCCAGGAATTTATCTCCATCTTGTCCGAGCGATAGACGATCGAGGTGGCATAGAAGGTGTAGCCGACGCTCATGCCATCGCCGTTCGGATCCTTGGCGAGGTCATAGAGCTTGTTGAAGTTCGAAAGCTTCGACGTATCGATCTTCTCGATCAGATCGGCGCGGGTGGCGGAAAGCGCGTCGGCCATCGAGACGACGGCCATGTCGACGACCGGGCTTGCCTTGTTGGCTTCCATCTTCGCCAGACGCTCGACGCTGTTGCCGGTTTCGACGACGAGCTTGCAGCCGCATTTCTGTTCGAACGGCGTGTAGACCAGTTCCTTGAATGCGTCCTGGGCAAAGCCGTAGACGGAAATGGTGAGCGTCTTTTCCTGAGCAGACGCGGCGTTGGCGCCGACGAGCAAAAGCGCGCTCGAGGCAAGCAAGAACTTCTTCATGGCTGGTGTCCTCCTTCGGTGACGGATGTAGCTGCGGTGGCAGTGGTAAGAACGGGTTGAAACGCGGGCGGTGCGGCCGCCGATTGCCGGACGACCAGGTGCATCGGCACCTTGGCCTTCTCGGCCGTAACCGGGGCACCAATCTCTGGATCAGACGGGTCGCGCTCGCTGATCGCCTTGACGAGGGCAGCGACGGCGATCGCCGCGATCTCGGTCATGTCCATGCGGGCCGTCGTCAGCGCCGGCGTGATGACCGGTGACCAGATCAGGTCGTCGAAGCCGGTGACGCTCGCCTTTTCCGGCACGTTGATGCCGGCGCGCTGCAATTCGGTCAGTGCCCGGAGCGCATGGAGATCGGAGATGCAGGCAAAGGCGGTGTAGCCTTGCGCCACCTTGTCCGCGAGCCCGAGCGGACAGCCCTTGCCGGCCACTTTTTCCAGTGGCTCGATCCAGAGCGTGTCGGTGTGGGTGCCCTCACCGAAGACCGAGCGGATACCGCCGGCGCGGTCGTTCTGCACATTCGAGGCGGGATTGTTTCCGATGATCAGCACGCGGCGGTGCCCGAGCGCCTTCAGGTGCTCGGCGATCTGCTGGCCGCCACCCCAATGGTCGGCGGCAACGGTATTGCCCGGCGTCGAGGGGGTATCGATGACGGCAACCGGACAGCCGACATCGGCGATGCGCGTGCCGCGCCGCGGCACGATCACGAGGCCATCGACATCACGATCGATCAGGCGCTCGATCGCCTTGGTCTGGGTCGAGACGTCGCCGCGGGAGTCGGCGATCAGCACACCATAGCCGGAGGAGGAGGCAGCAAGCTCAATCGCTTGGGCGATCTGCGGGAAGAGCGGATTGGCGATATCGGGAAGCACGAGGCCGAGCACCCCAGTGCGGCCCGTGCGAAGCGCCCTGCCCGCCTGGCTCGGCACGTAACCGAGCTCGGCAGCGGTCGCGCGAATCTTCTCCACCATCTCGGCGGAGACGCGGCCCTTGCCCGAGAGCGCGTTCGAGACCGTGGCCGCGGACACGCCGAGCGTTCTGGCAATCCTCGTCAGTTTTGGTCCGGAACGCGCCAAGTCAGTGGTTTCCGCTATCGCGTGATTAAACGATTAATCAGGCGATATATCAGAATCCCCTGACTGTCGAATCTTTTTGCCGGCTCATCGCATTTTGCAATTTTCAAGGGAAATACGTTGTGGACGACAATCAGCGGGCCGCTTCATCGCCTGAACCGATGTTGCGAATGGCGAATCTCACAGCGAAGTGACAACGGTCACGTGCCGAACACGCTCTAACCTACTAGTATTGCAAAGCGTTTATCGCTGTCTCCTGATATATCTGATGTGCGGAACGCCGATCGTCGTCAGAAAAGAACTTCGCCACAGACGCCGTGATCGCGGGTACAAATTTCAACTTCGACCAACAAAAGGAACCAATTTACCCACTAAATTACTAGGGAATAAGTATGATGCATCGCAATCGTCCGATGCGTACAATCGGATGGCAGCGCGAAACGCGCGACAGGCATAATGCAGGAGTTTGGGACATGACTGGCAATATCATCGGCTTTGGCAAGACCGCGGGGCAGGCCCGCCGGGCGCGAGGCGCAACCCTGGCAGCCGCCACGCTGGCGCTCGCGCTCTCGTCGAGCACGGCCGTTTTCGCCGAAGACGCGAAGTTCGACCCGAACGCTTCGATCACGATCGGCTCGCTCTATGAGCCGCAGAACCTCGACAACACCGCCGGCGCCGGCCAGGGCATCAACGAAGCCTTCAACGGCAATGTCTACGAAGCGCTGTTCACGCTGACCGATGCCGGCGAGGTTAAACCCGGTCTCGTTGCCGAACAGAGCGTTAGCGACGACGGCCTCACCTACACATTCAAGCTTCGCCCTGGCGTCACCTTCCACTCCGGCGATCCGCTGACCGCCGCCGACGTGAAGCACAGCATTGAGCGCGTGACTTCAGAACAATCCAAGAGCTCGCGCAAAAAGAGCCTCGCGACGATCAGCGCCATCGAGACGCCGGATGACCAGACGGTCGTCGTCAAGCTGTCCGAGCGCTCGATTTCGCTGCCCTACAATCTGAGCTACGTCTGGATCGTCAACGATGCGGCGAAGGACCTGAATGCCAGCGAAGACGGCACCGGCCCCTATCGCCTCGACGAGTGGCGCCGCGGTTCGTCGCTGGCACTCACGCGGAACGACAAATACTGGGGCACCGCCCCCACCAATGGCGAAGTCGTCTTCCAGTATTTCACCGATGCGACCGCGCTCAACAATGCGCTGCTGACCGGCGCCGTCGATATCATCACCAGCGTCCAGAGCCCGGACTCGATCGCCCAGTTCAAGGACAATCCTGACTTCACCGTCACGGCCGGCCAGTCGACGACCAAGGAACTGCTCGCCTTCAACGACCGCGTCGCCCCCTTCGACAACGTCAAGGTCCGGAAAGCGATCGCCCGCGCCATCGACGACAAGAAACTGCTGACATCGATCTGGGGTGAATACGGCACGCTGATCGGATCCTTCGTTCCGCCGACGGACCCCTGGTACGTGGATCTGACCGCCGTCGACGCCTATGACGTCGAGAGCGCCAAGGCGCTGCTGAAGGAGGCGGGCTTTGCCGATGGCTTCACCTTCAAGCTGGACACGCCGAACTACGACCCGCATCCGATCGTCGCCCAGTTCATCCAGAGCGAACTCGCAAAGGTCAACATCAAGGTCGAGATCAACGTGATCACCGCCAACGAGTGGTACACGAAGGTCTACAAGGCGCATGACTTCCAGGCGACGCTACAGGAGCACGTCAATCACCGCGACATCGTCTTCTACGGCAACCCGGACTTCTATTGGGGTTACAACAACCCCAAGGTCGTCGACCTGATCAAGGCCTCGGAAGGGGCAGCAAACACCGACGAGCAGACCGCCAAGCTTCGTGAAGCCAACACGATCATCGCCGAGGACGCCGCCAGCAACTGGCTCTACCTCTATCCGCAGATCGTCGTTTCGAGCTCGGCCGTGACCGGCTATCCGGTGAATGGCCTGAACTCGCAGTTCTTCGCCTACGGCATCAAGAAGAGCGAGCAGTAAGCGGCACTATCACCCGCTGTGCGCTAGCGCCGGATGCACAAACGACAGCCCCTGGATCCGATCCGGGGGCTGACTGCGTTTTGCGCCAATTCGTCCAGCCATCTCTCCGGCCTTCCACAGGCACTTCCAAAGATGAGAGACGCTCTAGCCTCCCCCTTCTTTTTGGTGCAAAAGCCAGCTCTCTGATCACGGACCCCGTGAGAAGAAAGGAATGCAGCCATTCTCACCTATCTCGTCCGCCGTTTTGCCATTCTGCTTCTGTCGCTGCTGATTGCAGCGGTGGTGTTGTTTGTGCTGTTGCGCCTTTTGCCCGGCGACCCCGCCAATGCGCTTCTCTCCGTCGGCGCCGATGCTGCGCAGATCGAGAAAGCGCGTGAACAGGTGGGCTCGAACCTGCCGCTCTGGCAGCAATTCCTCCGCTTTGTTGCGAGCCTTGCCCGTTTCGATCTCGGCACGTCCTTCGTCAGCGGCAAACCGGTGATCGAGGAGATCGCCGCACGGCTGACGGTCACCGTGCCGCTGGCGCTGATGGGTTTCGTGCTCGCCATCCTGATCGCGGTTCCGCTCGGCATCCTCTCCGCCGTCAAGGCCAACCGCTGGTATGGTGGGTTGATTTCGACCGTCTCGCAGCTCGGCATCGCGATCCCCGTCTTCTGGGTGGGCATCCTGCTGGTGACCGTCTTTGCCGTCACTTTCCGGCTCCTCCCTTCGGGTGGCTTTCCCCGCCGCGGCTGGCAGAACGAGGGGCAGGCTCTCTATGCGCTGGCATTGCCCGTGATGACGATCGGCCTCGTCATGGGCGCCTCGCTGCTGCGCTATGTCCGCTCGGCAACCAAGGACGTTCTCGGCAGCGATTATCTGCGCACCGCGCGCGCGCTCGGCGCCAGCTTCCCCGAAGCGCTCATTCGTCACGGCATCCGCAACGGCGCGGTGCCGATCGTCTCGATCCTCGGCATTGAGCTTGCAACGACACTGCTCGGCGCCGTCGTGGTAGAGCGCGTCTTTGCCCTGCCAGGCCTCGGCTCGATGCTGCTGCTTGCGATTGAGCAGCGCGACTATCCGAATGTTCAGGGCGTGCTGTTCATCTCCACCCTGCTGGTGCTGCTGATCGGTTTTGCCGCCGACCTCACCCAGCGGCTGATCGATCCACGCCTGCGCGAACGCGCTGTCGGAGGCAATGCATGAGCCCCGTCGAGACATCCGTTTCTGCGCCGAAGCGCCGGCATTCGCTGGCCCTGACGGTCGGCCTCGCGCTCGTCGGCATCAACCTCGCCGTCGCGGTTCTGACGCTTTTCTGGACGCCCTATGACCCGCTGAACGCCTCGGGCGGCCGGCTGGAAGCACCGTCGCTGCTGCACTGGCTCGGCACAGACCGGTTGGGGCGCGACCTGATGACCCAACTGATGATCGGCGCGCGTACAGCGCTGCTGGTCGGCACGGGCGCAGTCGCGATCGGGGCCGCGATCGGCGTCAGCCTCGGCGTTCTTGCCGCCTTCGCCACACGTCTTGCCGACGACGTGATGGCCGCAACGCTCGATATCCTGATTGCCTTTCCGACCCTGCTGCTTGCCATGCTGGTGGTGGCGGCAAGTGACAGCGCCAGCCTCTGGTCGGCGATCCTGGCACTCGGGCTTGCCATCTCCGCCATCGTCGCCCGGCTGACCCGCATCCTTGCCAAGCGCGTGCTCAGACAAGATTACATCATCGCCTCGCGCACATCGGGGACATCCTGGGCCGGTGTCGTCTTCCACCATGTGCTTCCCAACATCTGGCCGACACTGTCGGTCAACTTTGCCCTGCAGTTCGGTCTCGCTGTCATCGCCGAAGCATCGCTCTCCTACCTCGGCCTTGGTGCACCACCGCCAAACGCCTCCTGGGGACGGCTGCTGCAGGAGGCGCAAGGCACCGTCTATACGGCGCCGATCGGCGCGATCGCGCCCGGCATTGCGTTGGTCGCCCTCGTCATCGGTATGAATCTCCTCGCCGACGGCCTGCGCGATATCGCCGATCCGACACGCGGGAGATCGCGATGACAACGCTGCTCGACATCAAGGGCCTCACCGTTCGCGCCGGCGACAAGCCGCTGGTTTCCGACCTTTCCTTCTCGATCCGGCCCGGAGAACGCGTCGGCCTGATCGGAGAATCCGGTTCCGGCAAATCGATGACGGCGATGGCCGCCACCGGACTGCTGCCGCCTTCGATCACCGTAGCCGGCTCAATCGAACTCGACGGACAGCAAGTGGTCGGCGCCGCAGACAAAGTGATGAACCGGCTGCGCGGCGTTGCCGCTACCGTTGTCTTTCAGGAGCCGTTGACCGCCCTCGATCCACTGATGAAGATCGGCCGGCAGATCGMCGAACCGGTCCGACGACGCCTGGAACGGGATGGTCTGAAGGCAACGAAGGAAGCGGTACAACGCGAAGTCCGCGACCTCATCGACAAGGTGGCGCTGCCGCAGCCCGACCGCATCATCAATTCCTACCCGCACGAAGTGTCCGGCGGCCAGCGCCAGCGCGTCGCGATCGCCATGGCGCTCGCCTGCCGCCCGAAGCTCCTGATTGCCGACGAGCCGACGACGGCGCTCGACGTCACGACGCAGGCCGAAATCCTGAAACTGCTGGACCAGTTGGTGCGCGATACCGGCATGGCGCTTCTGTTCATCAGCCACGACCTGCCCGTCGTCGCCCAGGTGGTGGAACGCGTCATCGTGCTGAAGAACGGCATCGCTGTCGAAGAAGGTCCGGTCGGTTCGGTCTTCGGTAACCCGCAGCACGGCTATACCAAGACCCTGGTCGAGGCCGCCCGCCTGTTCGACGAGGCGTTGGGAGCAACCGGATCATGATGCTCGATCTTCAAAACGTCAGCTTCGGCTATTCCCGCCAACAGACCACGCTCGACGACGTCTCGCTGTCGGTCCGCCCTGGCGTAAGCGTCGGTCTCGTCGGCGAATCCGGATCCGGCAAGACGACACTCCTGCGCCTGATGCTCGGGCTGGTTCGCCCGACCGGCGGAACCATCCGGTTTGGCGACGAGGTGCTCGACCCCGGCAACAACGCCTTCATGCGCCGCTATCGGCGCGCGGTGCAGCCGGTGTTTCAGGATCCCTATTCCTCCCTCGACCCGCGCCAGCGGGTGATCGACATTGTCGCCGAGCCCCTGCGTTCACTCCGTATTCCCGGCGATCGGACGCAGGCGGTGACGGAAGCGCTCGGGGCGGTCGGGCTGCCCTCCGACACCATGCGGCGTTTTCCGCACGAATTTTCCGGCGGACAACGGCAGCGTATCGCCATCGCCCGCGCAATCGTCGCTGGCCCGCAGATCGTGCTCGCCGACGAAGCCGTCAGCGCGCTCGACCTTTCCACCCGCATCCGCATTGTCGAGCTTTTCAAGACCCTCGCCGAGAAGCTGACGCTGGTTTTCGTCTCCCACGATCTCGGCGTCGTCGCGGCACTGTGCGAGGAAATGATCATTCTGGAGCGTGGCAAGGTGGTCGAGAGCGGCAAGACCCGCGACATTCTGACCGCCCCCAAGCATCCCTATACGCAGCGGTTGCTTGCCAGCATTCCGCGCATGCCCGCCTGACAAGCGGTTGGCGCGGCTACCGTCCCGCCAGGCGAATCCGCCTTTGTCCCCAAAGACTTGGTGATTCTGGACCGCATTGATCCAGGACAACCCCTGAGAGACCCGTCTTGAGCATAGTGCCGCCGGCCGCAGACAACTACGGCCGAACGCCCTGACCGGCGATGTTCAACTTCTTCTGGGGGTCCGGAAATTATGCCTATTCGCGCTATTCTACCATCTGCCGTCTTCCTTGCCGCACTCGCGGTGCCGCTCGCGATCGCGACGGCGGCAGATCTCTCCGAGCCGAGCGCGGTAGCAGCACCGGAAATGCCTCTTGCCAGCGAGCCGGGTCCATGGATGATCCGTGCCCGCGCACTGGCCGTCCTGCCGGACGACAAGGCCTCGCTCTCCCTGAACGGCACTGCACTCGACGGCGAAAAGGTTGGTGTCAGCAACTCGGTCGTGCCCGAACTCGACATCACCTATTTCTTCACCGACAACATCGCCGCCGAACTGATCCTCGGCACAACGCCGCACACGGCGCGCGGCAGCGGCTCGATCGCCGGCCTCGGTGAAATCGGCAAGGCGTGGCTTCTGCCGCCAACGCTCACGCTGCAGTACCACTTCAACGTCACCGACGAGATCAAGCCCTATGTCGGCGCCGGCGTGAACTACACGATGTTCTACAACGAAAAGCCCCGTGGCGACTTCACGAGCTTCAACATGAAGAACACGTTTGGAGTGGCGCTCCAGGCGGGTGTCGACATCAAGCTTGACGAGCATTGGGGCCTGAACTTCGACGTCAAGAAGCTGTTCCTCGAGCCCGAGGTCAACGCGACGCTGCCCGGCGCAGGTGCTGTCAGCGGCAAGGTCAAGCTTGATCCCTGGCTGATCGGCACAGGCATCAGCTACCGCTTCTGATCCAATTCAGATCGGCCTGATAAAACCGTTTGCGGCGCCGATCACGGCGCCGCAATTGCAAATGCAGCTTTCAGAGATGGTGGGCCGTCACCGCCCTGGCGAGCTCACCCGATAACTGACGGCTGCCGGCATGAGATACGTCGCCGAGCGACAGCATTCCGACCATGCGCCTGTCCTGGTCGATCACCGGCAGGCGCCGAACCTGCTTCGCCTCCATCAGATGGACAGCATGTTCGATCGTTTCATTGGTGCGGCAGTAGACGATGTCCCTGGTCATCACATCGCGCGCCGTCATCGACGCGGGATCGCGCCCGTTGGCAAAGGCGCGCAAAGCAATGTCGCGGTCCGTGACCATGCCGATCAGGCGGTCGTTTTCGCCAACGGGCAAGGCGCCGATATCCTCATCCCGCATAATGCGTGCGATCGTCTTGATGTCGGTTTCGGGAGAGATCCAGCGAGCGCCGGGATGCATGGCTTCCGATATTCTCATCGTATCCTCCTTTGCATGAAAGCGGCGGAGAATAGGCTGACATCATGGCCATACCTTGATCCACGCAGGCGCGAGAGCGCGGATGGCTTACCTGAGTTCGAGCAGGAAATAGGTGGTCGGCCCGGAGGCAACATTGTTGGACAGACGGAACGCAACACCCCCGTTGCCGCGCGTGATCGGCGGATGCACGGTCCCGTCGAGGCCGACCGGCGAAACGCTCCAGCTCGCGGCATTTCGCGCCAGCGAAAGATCGGCATAGCCTTCACGGATCCGCACCGGCAGGCGCCCGAAATCCTCGATCACTTTTTCCTCGGTGTCGCGAAACGTCATGCCGGTGTTCTGGGCATCGGTCGCAAAGATCACGAGGAAGCGGCGGCTCTTGGCCAAGGATGCTTCCGCATCGAGCGCCGAGATCGCGATCAGCCCATTGCCGTCGGCTCGCTCAATGCTCAGCGTGCCGAGATCGATGGGCTCGCGGAGCGACGAGAAGGCCGCGGCCTCGGTTGCCGTGGTTGCAACGCGCAATTGCCCGGCAAAGCGGTTCAGCAGGATCTCGCCGGTGCTGCTCTGGTAGATACCGGCATCGATATTCGTGGCGTTATCACCCGGAAGCACACCGCTCTGCCGCAGGCTTTCGAGGAGTGCTTCGCTGTTCTGCTGACGCGGTTGCAGGACGGCCGCAGCGTCGTCGAGGGCCTTTGCGTCTTCAAGTCCGATCCGCCCAATCAGCGCCAGGTCCGTCAGGTGCTCCGGTTCCCGCGCCTGCATATCGTCGGAGAGATCCTCTTCTCCACGCACGGCAAATGGTACCGTCACATCCGATGTCGCAACGTCCCCGCGGCGGTAGAGCAGTGCCGCCAGTGTCTCTCCGGCGCGGGCGACCGGATCGAGCGCAATCGCATAGGGCAGCATTGCCCTCTTGTGTGCGAAAGGCTCGCCATAGCTAAGGACGATCGGGCCGTGACCGTGGCGGCAGAGCGCGTCCCAGCCCTGCAACGCCGCGTAGGCCGGCATCGCCAGGCCGGCTTCGTAGCGGTAGCGATTCCAGAAGAGGTGATCGTATTCGCTGATCACGAAGGGCCTGCCCAGCCAGCGCGCCGCAGCGATCATCCGGATATAGTTCGCCCCGTCGGCGATCGAGCTGACCTGTGTGGTCTTGCTGCCCGGCGCGTAGCCGCTGACCCAGTCGTGATAGGTGTTCATGGTGACGGCTTCCAGACCGCGCCGGCTAAGCGACGCCTGCACCGTCGGCCAATTGTTGTAATTGCTGATCAGGCCGCGGTAGCCGAGCCCGCGCAACACGTCGCTCATGCGCGCTGTTGTGGTCTCTTCCGTCTCGGTGAAGAAGGCCTGCAGGTCGCGCAGCCGTGGACTATCGTTATAGCGATCGATAGGAAGCTCGACTGATCCCGCATCAATCGTCTCATCCGAGCGAAGATCGGGCCATGCCTTGGCCAACTTCTCGGTCGACCCGTAGCGCTTCGCCAGCCAGCGGTTGAACGGCTTGGCAAGCTGCGGATCATAAGGCGGCTTGCCCGGCCGATCATGCACGACGGTGTCAAACTCCATGCCGTTCTCGTTGGCGAGAATGACGACCGCGAGCGCATCGTCGCGGATCGGCGCTACACCCGTGTAGGGGTTCACGCGTCCAAGGATAACCTCCTGCATGCGTTTCCAGTGATCGAACGCCCGCTCGTCCACAAACAGCTCGAGCTTGAGGTTTCCCCCATCGTCCCAACGGTCGTCAAAGCCGCCATAGACGCCGCGCAGCGACGAAAGGCCATCCATCATCCAGTAGATGCCGTTCTTCTTCAGCGCCGCGAGCAGATAGTGGATGCGATCGAGCGTCCCTGGATCGAAGTCGAAATCCTTGTCGCGGCCGAACATCAGGCTGGCGTCGACGAAATGCAGGCGCGCGAGATTGTAGCCGTGCATCGCCAGTTGCCGGGCATAGCGATCCGCGGTCTGGTGATCGGGAAACCCGCCGGAGGCCGGGCTCCAGGCGAGCGACGCGCAGAGCATTCTTTCGGGCTTCTCGGGCGATTGCGCAAAGGCGAGACCACCATTGGCGCCCGCGACGAGGCGACGATCCGCATCGATCGTCCCGTTCGGCAGAAAAGAAGAGAAGTCGAGGGGGCTGCCTGGCCTCATTTCGAGCGAGACTTCGCGCACAGGAAGCCACTGGTCGGAAGCGCGCACGGGCGAGCCGACGGCGAGGAACATAGCTGCCGCAGCGAACAGGCTCCGCCCTGTCACGCCGACGCTCCGAGCAGCTTGCTCTCGATCGGCGCGTCGGGCTTCCGGCGCGCCCGGAAGAAGYCGACCGGCAGCGCCGCCGCATGGAAGAACCAGGCGACAACGGTATAGAGCCCCATGCTGAAGCCGCCTTTACGCAGGCTCATCAACCCAACGACGCAGGCGAAGATCGCCAGTACGAGGCCGAGCGCGAGCGCCTTGTTCGGCATGAACAGCAGCAGGCCGAGCGACACCGCCCACCAGAGATAGACCAGCGCCCAGAGCTTGAGCTCCGGCAATTCCCGAATGAGCTGCAGAAAATAGGGCCGGCCAAGCGAAGCGCGCAGCAACTCGCCGATACCGAACAGATACTTGCTCTTCCAGCGGCGGACGAGCAGGCGGTAGGAATTGTCCGTGTGGCCGAAATGCTGGACGAAACGACGGTCAAGACGATGCAGTTTCCAGCCTGCGCTTCTGAGCCGGATGCCGAGGTCGAACTCCTCGTAGCCGTGGAGATTGCGGTCGGAGAGATAACCGACCGCCTCGATCGCCGCGCGCCGATAAAGACCGCCACCATTCATGCGGTCGATCGCGCCGATACGATTTTCCGGCGAATTGCGTGAGACACGCCGGGCAAATTCGAGGTTGGCGGTGAGCATCTCCTGGACATGACCGGTGACGCCGCCGACCTTCGGATTGTCGGCCAGGAAGGCCTCGGCCACCTCGAGGAAATCGCTGTCGAGCAGCATGTCGCCATCGAGGAGGCAGATGTGCTCGTGACGGGAATACTGGAAACCGAGTTGCGGGCCGATCCCGCAGCTGGGAAGCGCCGGCGGGCTGATCTGGGCGATAACGACCGGGTAACGGGATGCAATCTCTACGGTTCTGTCGGAGGAGCCGCTATCGGCGACGATGACCTCACCGCCGACCGTCTTGAGTGCCGCAAGCGCGCTCTCGATGTTCGCGGCGATGCGTTTTTCTTCGTTCAGCGTCTTGATGATGACGGATACTGCCACGCGATTCCCCCATATCAGCAGCGCGTGGGTAACCGCGCCCCGGTTGCCGGCGACCTTACCGTCGATATTTTGCGTTTTGGTTTACCGCCCCAGCAGACGCAGCAACGGCAAACGATAGCGGACGAGGAACCAGCCGGAGAAAACCCCGCACACGCCGCCGAGCAGTTTGACGGCGACATCCGCCGCGCGTGCATGACGGTCCGCCGAAATCATCTGCAGAAGTTCGAAGCCGATCGCGGTCACGAAGACGAGAAGCAGCACACGCGTCAGGTGCTTCGGATAGGCGATCGCGAACAGCAGACCGAGCAGACCGAAAGCGCCGAACCGCTCAAGATGAACGAGATGGCCGATGCGTGGGCGCAATTCGAGGGGGGACATCGTCGAATAGGCAATCACGGCAAACAGGAGCCATGCGAAAAGGCCGGCGGCGCGTTTGAGGTTCATTATCAGCTTGTCTTCCAGGCGGCGTGCATGGCACGGCAATCGTCGAACGGACCACGACGGCGCCTGCCTGCCCGTCCACTGGTGCAAGGCGCGCTGTCGCACTTTATCGGCGAAGACACGGCAGACGCGAACGCCCGCCTACTTCGCCAGCAATGCGCTATACACTGCCGCGGTCCTTTGCGCCACGTTTGTCCAACTGTAGGTCGCCTCCGCATGGGCCGCGCGCTCACGCACCTCATCATCGCTGAGCGGCGCGGCAAGCTTTGCGGTGATACTGGAGGCAAGTGCGTCGATGTCGCCGAGCGGGAAATACTCGTCGGAAGCAAGGTCCAGCTCCCGGTTGGGAACGATATCGCTCGCCAACAGGGGCAGGCCGTAGGCCATTGCCTCGAGCAAAGCGATCGGCATGCCCTCATGGCTCGACGGAAGCACGAAGAGGGCAGCATTGGCGAAGAGTTCCGCCAATCTATCGCCGGACTGAAAACCGGTCAGCACCACTCCCGGCACCTCGCCGGCAAGCGTCTTCACCTCCCGGACATACGGCGTGTCAAACTCCGCACCGCCGGCGATAACGAGCCGCACGTCGGTCAATCCGCATTTTGCAAACGCCCGGATGAGATCGAGTTGCCGCTTCTCCGGAACCAGGCGTGCCGCGAGCAGAATGTAGCGTCGCGGTGTCAGGCCATATTCGCGCAGAATACCGGCATCGCCCGAGGGCATCGTAATCGCGACACCATTCGGGACCAGCGTCATCGACACATGGTGACGGGCGCGCATCGTTTGAACGATATCCTCGGATATGGCCACGCGCCCATTCGAGAAGCGCATGCCGAAGAACTCACCGAGCTTTAGCGTCCGCTTGGCAAAGGCGCCCCATTTTTGTCTGTCGTAGTCGTAGCCATGATGGGTGACGACCACCCTCAGCCCGAACAGTCGGGCAAGCGGCGTCATCAAAGCCGGACCGATCGCGTGGATATGCAATACGTCCGGCCGCCGCCAGGCCGCAAGGCAGACGCCGATAAAGGTATGAACGAGCGCCTCCAGCGCCATGCGACGAGGCGACCAGAGCGGGATTACCTCGACCCCGTTCCACGCATAGCGGTCACCGTCCTGAAGATAGCGGCGACGTCCGACGACGTCGACATCCCAGCCATACCCCAGAAGTTTGCTGGCAAGCATTTCGACGTGTTTCTCGACACCACCCTGAACGTTTGGAATGCCGCGCAAGCCCAGCATCATCACGCGCTTGCGCTCGCCTCTCGAGGCCACGGCTCCACTCTGGACGGCAAGGCTCCGCTGCCTTCCGGACAAGGCCAAGCCACGACGAGGCATCTGCCCGCGCCCCTCGGACAGTCCGGTTTGTGCGATCTCCGGTGCAATCACCGGCTGTTTCCGGTGATTTCGCGAGACATCAGAGTTACTGCTCATGCGTCGCCTCGAGGGTTGTACACACCGTTTTTGACGGTGAAATACTTACCAACCAAGTAAATATTTTATTGACCACTTATATAACTGACCAAAAACCATACGGCGAGCCCACGTTACTACAAATTGCGCGCGACGGTTAACGGCGCCGCCCCTTCCCCGCTCCAAGCGACGCATAGAGGTCCAGTGTTCTGTCGCGATAGGCGCCAGCCGAGAATTCATTGGCGATCCAATGCCGGCCCGATGCCCCCATGGCCGCGCGCTCGGAGGATGGGAGCGTCGCCATCCTCGTCAATACCCGTGCAAGATCGTCAGCATCACCGGATCTTGCCGTCATCCCGGTCTCTCCCTCCCGGATCATTTCGGGAATACCGCCGATCGATGCTCCGATGACCGGCCGTCCCAGGGCGTAGGATTCGAGCACGCTGATCGGCGCGTTCTCATACCATTCGGACGGCAGGACCAGGGCGCGGGCCTCCCCAATCATACGATGCAGGGCCTGGCCCGAGAGATAGCCGGCGAAGGTGACGTCGGCTCCCGTCTGTTCGGCAAGCTGGCGAAGCATCGCTTCCTCGGGGCCGGTTCCGGCAATTACCAGCCGCTGTCGCGACGATGCCGCCGCCCGTATCAACGTTCCCAACCCCTTCTCCGGCGCCAGGCGTCCGGCGAAGACGAAGTAGTCGCCCTCTGTCCATTGGTCGGAATAGTCGTCGACGTCGACGAAGTTCGGAATGTGGACCATGCGCTCGCGTGGCCATCCCCACTCGACCAGCTTCTCGACGTAAAATTTGCTCGGCACGACGATGCGGTCGACCTGGTTGCGGTAAAGACCAAGCGCGCGGTGGACCAGGGTTTCGGCGAACACCACAGCGCTCAGGGTCAACTCGCCCTTGATGCAGCGGTGACGCAACACATTGTAGACGTGCCCGCCGCGACAGTCCTCGCAGACGGCGCCAACGCGCAGCATCTTGTAGGAGGGGCAAGCAAGCTTCAGATCGTGCGCCGTCATGACGACGGGAATGCCCGCCTGCTTCAGAGTAGAGAAGATCGCCGGAGACAGATGATGGTAGACGTTGTGGGCGTGAGCGATCGATGGCCGGACACTCTGGATCAGCCGGTCGATGTTACGCTGGGCCTCGCGCGAGTAAATGACACTCGCCGCCTGCACGACCTTGCGCAGCAGGCTCGTGCGCCGGCCGTACTCGATCTCGGAGACGAAGTAGTCGGACCAGGGAGAAGGCTCGTTGTCCTCATGCTCCATGGCGAAGGGCACCACGTCCCAGCCGATATCGCCGAACATCTTCATATGGTCGAAGAAAACCGCTTCGGCGCCGCCGCGACGATAGAAGTAATTGTTGATCGCGAGCAACCGCTGCCCTGACATCGCGCGCCCCTACCAACCGAGCCTGTCGAGCACCCGCTCGACCGGCAGCACCACGCACCCCTTGGCGATCGCGTATTCAACGAGGTGTTCGAATGTCTCCGGCGTACAGCCGTAGGGCGTCGGACGGGCGGCGATGTCGTGGGTGAAAAACACCAGCCAACCGGGCCGGGCGACCACATCGTCGATCCATCCGGTCAGTGCGCGTGCATCCACCTCGGGCTGACGTATTTCCACGCCCTTGAGCATCAACGGGTCAACGCCCGAGCGATTGACGCTCTCGCCGCCCGCGCGACAGGTGCGGTAACGCCGCCCCAGTTCCCGGCGCGAAAGCGGCCAGGCGGCGTTGTAAGGGAAGGCGAAATTCGTCGCCGCCGGCTCGACGCCGCTGCGCTTCAGATAATCGGCATTGCGGTCGAGATCCCGAGCCAGAGCGACACCGCCCAGGCGCCTGATCTTGCTGTGAGAAAAGGTATGGCAACCGACCTCGTGCCCGCGGCTGGCCAGATCGGCGCATCCCTTGGCCGAGATCAGGGTGCGATCGACCTCGACGCGATCAGCCAAGCCGCCGGCAATGTAAAACGTGCCCCGCGCGCCGTGGCGTTCAAGGATCGTTGCCCCGTTGTGAAGCGCCGTATCCGGCACGTCATCGAAGGTGAAGGAAACGAGCGGCACATCCGTCACGACGTCGCGCGGCTTCGCCGCGAAACGCCAGATCAACCGGTTGGCGACGCGATCGACGAGGCCGTCCACGGTTTGCAGCAGATCAGGCATAGACGGCTCCAGATTTTACCTGCTGCGGGGCCACTGAAAGAACCGCGCGCGACTGTAGGTGCAGGCCGTAAAGGGAAAGGAGGAAGGTGAACCACAAAGCGTTGCCCCCCTCGAAAAACAGGCTTTCGAGACCAGCGTTGAAGATCGTGTAGAGCCAGACGCGGATGTAAAGCCGGGTGAGATGCGAATGCTCCTCTGCCGGGGCAAGGCGCGCTATGTTGCACAGAGGCAGGACCAACAACCAGATTGCGGTCAGCATCAATCCGGGAAACCCTGTCATCAGGGCGATGTCCAGATAGGAGTTGTGGCCGTTTGCGGCCGCCACGGCCCAAGTCTCGATGGAGCCGCCGCTGTTTACCAGTTCCGAGGTCTGCCAGAAAGCCTTGAAGCCGTAGCCGGTGATTGGTTGTTCGGCGAGCGCCGTGAAGGCGAAGCGCCAGATATCGGCGCGGTTGGTAAAAGTCGCATCGATGCCAAGATCGGTGACGAGATCACTGAGCGGCTTAAACACCGCCGAGCCGACGGCGAAAAGATTGAACAGTCCGACCCCACCGATAACGATCGGTATGCGTAGGAAACGGAACCGTTCGAAAACCCAGGCAAGCATCACGATCGCTGGAAGCATGGCGGTAGAGGTCTTGCCGCCCGTATGAAGCAGAAAGTTGAACGACAGGACGACGATGGCAAGTCCCGCCAGCCGCGACCAGATATTCATGACGAAGAGGCCGAAGAAAGCGGCAATCACCATGGCAGCGGCAGCACTGTTCTTGTGAGGGAAATGGCCACGCCAGAGGCCGGCATTCATCGGCTCGCGCAGCTCGGAAGCCTGATGGATCGCCAGAGTCGGTTTGAAGAGAATGCCGTAGTAGGCAACTGCCAGCATGAACAGAGTGCCGATACCGAGCATCTTGGCAAAGTGTCGCTCCGAAGCAGGCAGCAGCAGGTAGATGCTGGCATTGATCGTCACCATCACGGCGAGCACGGTCCCCTTGATGCCAAACATCGGATAGGCAGAAATCGCCGAGACAAACAGGAACCAGATGTAGAGCATGGCCAGCAATGGTCGCGGCTGCAGAATGATACCGCGCATGGGATGCGCGAGCCCATAAGCAAACATGCCTGCGAAGAGCGCAAGTGATATGATCTGGTTCAACCGGTTGGAGTTGCCGGCGGAAGGATCCAGGACCGCGGCCCCTGTCAGATCGATGAAGGGTGTGGTCGATATCCAGAAAAACAGGAACGTAGCCATGAAGAGCACGGTTCCTATACGGACGCGGAGGTGGTCCGCCGGGCTCTCTTCACGATAGACGGCGCTCGTCATGCCGTCCCCTCTCAGGCTGCTGCAGACCGGCGTCCGCGCAGGAAGCCCCAGAGTCCTCGCGTCAGCGTCAGGCCAATGCCAAGGGCGAGGCCGAGGATCGCGCCGCCGGCAAGGAGGACCACCGTCCGCGGCGGCCAGCTTCGAGCGTTCGGCGGCAGGGCGCGGGAAATGACGCGGACATTGGTCGTGTCGATCTGCTGGCGCTCGGTGATCTGCTGGGCGCGCGCCAGATGCGTCTCGTAGATGGCGGCCTTGGCGCGCGCATCTCTTTCAAGGTCGCGAAGCTGCACCTGCGCTTCGTTGTCGGAAAACACGTTGGATTTCTCGTCGCTCGCCTTGGCGCGCAAGGCGGCAAAGGCCTGCTGCTCGCGATCCATGTCCGCCTTGGCGCGATCGAGTATACGGCGCGCCTCATCGGCCATCGCCCCCTCCAGCGTCGTACGCTCGGAGCGGGCATTGACGAGGCGCGGGTGGCGCTCGCCATAGGTGCGCTGCATCGAGGCGATCTGCTGCTGGAGCACGTTGTGCTGCTCGCGCAGGTTCGTCATGTTGACGGACTCAAACTCCGAGGCACTCGCGGTGCGGCCCTGCGCAATCGCATCGTTCATCTGCCGGTAGCGTGTCTCGGCCTGGATGAAGCGCTGCTGGGCGTCGAGCACCTGTGTGTTCAGTTCGTTCGAAAGCTGATTGCTGACGAGTTGACCGTCGTTGGTAGACTGCAGACCATTCTTGCGGCGGAAGTCCTCGACCGCCCGCTCCGCCTCGGTGACGTTGCGGCGCAATTCGTCAAGGCGGGCGTTCAGGTTCTGGGCAACGCGACCGGCGCTCTCAGCGGCAGACTGAAACAGCTCCTGCTCGAAGGCTGCGACGATCGCGTTGGACAGCGTCACCGCCTTCGTCGCCTCTTCGCTCCAGACCTTCATCACCACGACGAAGGAACGCTCTTCGCGGCGGGCTTCGACCCGCTCCGATAGCGCCCGCATCGCGGCAAGCTCATTTCCCGCTTGCTGCTCCGCCTTCGTCGAGAAGAGGCTTTTCAGCGAACTGAAAGCGGACGGCTTCACGAATTCCGGATCCTCGGTAAGGCGCAGTTGGGTGATCACCCGCGACAACACGTTGCGCGACGTGAGGATACGAAGCTTGCTTTCGACCTCCAACAGCTGCGCATCACGCTGCGGATTGGAAGTGAAAACGTCGTCGCTGACGACGTTCAGATTGGAGGGATCGACTACGATGTCGGTATAGACATTGTAGCGCGGCGTCGCCGTCATCGCATAGGCGAGCGCGGCGGCCACACAAAGCATCACGGCGACGACGATCCAGAGGAGCCCCTCGCGCAGCCAGCCGATGATATCATCGACGCCGATATCGCCGATTTCGCTCAATCCGGGGAGGTAACTGTCGCGACGCACCGGCGCGTGCGACGCAGCTGCCGCGACCTGTCGCTTTGGGGCTGAGGGCACTTCGCGTTGCGAATGGGGACTTGTGCGCTCTTCGGCCTTGTGCTCGGCCACCGGCGTGTCAGACGATAGCAGATCGAGCAACGAGCCTCTCACGGCCGGCGCACGCTGATCGTGCTCCGGCTGGCTGGGCCTCCGTTTTTCGGCCTCGTCCGGCCTATACATAAGCATCCCTCACGCACGCCCTTCGAGACGCGAAAATCGTGATCCCACGAGCCGCCTTCCATCGCAGGATTAGGGTTGCAGGGTGAATATTCCGTTAAACGGCAGGACTTGCTGCTTAACGCACGGAGTCAGAAGTCCGTGAGCAAACGGCTCCAGCTCTCCGATGCAAGCCCACCGACATAGATGTCGTTGCGCTGCACGGCGTCCTTGAGATCCGCATGCCGGGTCACCATGCAGAAATAGCCACGATGGTGGAAGGAGAGCCACCTTTGGCGCGAGATCGCGTTCATCAGGAACGGCTGCGCGCTGCCGACAGCAAGAGCGTAACCCTCCGCATCAAGCGAATGGAACATTTGCGCCGTAACGTCTAGCTCGCGGCCGGCCTCACAGACGATGTTGAGCACCGTCGCCACTTCACCGGCCTTGCCGAAGTAGAGATAGGCGCCGATCACGCGTTCGCTCTCGTCCATGACCTCACGGCAAAGAAGCTTTCCCAAGGTGCTGTTCAGACCTGCGACGGTCACCAGCCAGTTGAATTCGCTCCGGGACCAGACGGGCCTAACGGCAAAGCGCTGGAGCATTGGCTCGGCACAGTCGACGAAGGCCGCGGGATCGATGGCACGTGTTGCGCAACCGCTGGGCGCGCCCGGCTTCATCCTGGGGTGCCGCCGCCGCAAGATTCGATCGACCGCGGCAAGCGGCCCTGTGACGACGCGCGATCTGAGCAGCGGCGCCTGTCTACCGATCATCAAGGCCCATGCTTTCAGTGGATGAAAAGAACGACGCCAATCGAGGCTCTGGATAGGGAGCACGATGCCACCGCCGGCTGCCCCGTGATCTGCGCTGACCGGTGACAGATTGTCCGAAAAGCACATATCCTGTTTGGCGGCGCGCATGGCGCGAGCAATACATGCAGCGCCATGGGCGCCCGCTTTGCCTTCAGACATGAAAGCGCAGAGCAATTTTGCGACCGTCCGGCGCCCCTGCACCGAGAATTCCATGGGGAGCGCCAGGATGACGCTACCTATGCCGCCTGCTCCGTCATCATAGACAACACTGCCGCGCTCGGGCGAATAGAGCGGACTGCCAAAGAAAATGGTCTCGATGTACTTCTGAAGCTCGTCACCCGCCTTGTACTCGCGCTTGCGGAAGATCCGGGTAAACATGCTGCCCACGGCAGGTATGTCTCGAAGCTCCATCGCGCGCAGCGCACCCGAACCGGGCCAATCGGGTCCATGCAGTCTTGCCGCGTGGATCGTCCCGACCTCAACCTTCATGGGCCATCCTTGCCGAGAGCGGCGCCCTGTCCGCATCTCGTCTGTCGCGCCGGACGAAGCGCAAGAAGACCGTCCAGGAGACGATAACCATCGCGATTTCGATCACGTAGAACGAAATGAACGTTCCGGTCGGCGGCGCATACCAGGTTGCCCAGGCCGTGATCGCGGCGCCGAGCACGCTGCCGAGCCCCATGACCGAGGCGCGCGCAGGGTGATGGCCGGACGCGCCGAGCGCCTCCATCGCGACCGACCACATGGCAATCGGGACAACCACCCAGCAGAGTGTACGGACGAAGGAAACGAGGGAAACATAGTCCTTGCCGAAAAGACTGGGCAGGACTGGCGCCAGCACGAACACCGCGATGGCGGCAGCGATACTGATCGAGGTGGCGGCGATCAGCACCTTGCGCACACGCTCGAACGCATGGTGCAGGCCGGCCGCGGTTGCCTTTGCGGAGCCGGGATAGATCAACCGGTTCAGCGCCTCGACTGACAGATAGCTGCTTTCCAGCATACGCCGCGCAACGCTGTAGCTCGACATGACCTCGGCCGTCGCCACCAGGCTCAAGACCAGAAGGTCGGCGTTCTGCCTGACGGCCCGCAGGATGAACGGGATACTGAAATAGAGCCCCAGTGGCAGCTCTTCACGAACGATGCCGTAGATCGGACGCCCCAACCCCTTGACGGCGCGCCAGCACCCGACAGCCACGAGCACATGACAGATGAATTGCCACACCGCCCAGGAGGCGACAGTCGCAACGCCGAAGGCGATGCAGGCAAGCGCGGCGGCGATGGTACGCGCCACGGCAAAACCGACGACCACCTTGTTTGCCGAGGCAAAATTCGAATGGGCGAGGAAAATCTGCTCCGCCAGCACGATGACGCGCACGAAGACGATGTTGGTGATCAGCATCAGCGTGATCACTGCGACATTGGTCAACGGATCCGGTGACAGCGTGAAGAAGAACGGCAGGATGGCGGCACCGAGCAGGACCAGGATCACGCCGCTCACGGCGGTCAGCAGAATGTTGTGCCCGAGCATGCGCGAATACATGCTGCGGTCGCGCGCCACGCGACGCACCAGGCATTCCATCGCACCGAGACCACACAGGTGCACGGCGATGTTGGCGACAGCCGTTATTGCGACGAAAACGCTGAATTCATGTACGCCGAGCCAGCGCGCCAGGATCGCAAACGTCAAGAGTTGGGCGGCCGATCCGATGACGAGGCTGCCGCCGGATGCAGCATAGGACATGATCATCGAAAGGAACGGTCTGTGCGCTCGTTCCTTCACACTTTCCGAAGCCATTCCGTTTCGCCTTTGACACCAACTCGCCGTTCACTTCGCAAGAGCGCACTCAATGACAGCGAGCAATCGCCTTTGATCGCCGCGCAAGGTAGCAGGTAGAGATGATTGCGCCGTTAACGCATGCGTCGCAATTGCATTTGAGCTTCGTTTACCCGATTACAATAGTCTGCAGCACTTCGCGTCTACGGATTTATCCAGCGACAATTCGACCGGGGACATGAAGGGGGTGGCCGTGCCGCACAACGACAATAATATTCGTCTGCATCGTTTCATGGGGGTAGAGCTTGAGCTGGCACCCGACGTTCTCGTCCCGCGCGAGGAAACGGAGCTCCTTGGACGAAAGGCCGTATCGGTCCTCGCGGATCGCCCGGCGGCGCCGACCGTCATCGACATGTGCTGCGGTTCCGGAAATCTCGCGCTCGGTATCGCTAACGAAGTTCCGTCCGCGCGCGTCTGGGGCGCCGACCTCACAGACAGCACCGTTGCGCTGGCGCGCCGCAATGTCGACCGGTTACAAACCGGCGCACGCGTTTCCATCCGGCAAGGCGATCTCTTCGGCGCCTTCGAAGGCGACAATCTCGAAGGCACGGTCGATATGATCGTCTGCAACCCGCCTTATATCTCCACGGGACGGCTGGAGGGAGACCGGGCGCACCTGCTTGAGAGCGAGCCGCGCGAAGCCTTTGATGGCGGCCCCTACGGCATATCCATTCACCAGCGGCTGATCCGCGATGCCGTTGCCTTTCTGAAGCCGGGTGGCTGGCTCCTGTTCGAGTTCGGCGAGGGCCAGGATCGACAAGCGGCAGCACTTCTGTCGCGCATCAAGACCTATGAGCCGGTAACGTTTGCGACCGATCGCGACGGCAAACCGCGCGTCGCGATCGTCAGGAAGATCGACGACGGAGCCGGAAGCGTGTCCAAATGAGCGAAATCCGTTCGCTTGAACGTGCGGACATTCCGGCGATTGCCGGCATGTTCCAGCGGGTGTTCCGTAACGACCTGGGCCGACCACCGCCGGCACTTGCCGATTACATGCAGCAGCTCTACCTCGACGCCCCCGGCTGCGATCCCGAGATACGCCCGCTTGTGCATGTCAACGACAAGGGCGCCATCTCCGGTTTCGTCGGCGTCAACGTCCTGCCCATGCTCCTGAATGGCCGCCGGCTGCGGGCAGCCATCTGCGGCTCGCTGATGGTCGAGGATCACGAGAACGATCCCTTGGCCGGGGCGCGCATCCTCAAGGCCTTTCTCGCCGGCCCGCAGGATCTCTCTTTCAGCGAAACCGCAAGCGACGTCTCGGCCCAGATGTGGACGCGCCTTCGGGGTGTCGTCCTGCCGCAATACAGTCTCGATTGGGTGCGCGTCATCCAGCCCGCGTCCTTCAGCCTGAGCGTTGCATCGAACCGCATCGGGCCGGCGCGGCTCGCAGCCCCCATTGCGCGTGCCGTTGACGGCGCTTACCGCAAGCGGATGGCGCCGGGCGAACAACGCTGGTCCGCCGTGTCAACCGCCGGCACAAGCCAGGCCGGCTTCAAAACTCAGGAAACCGATCGCAACGGCTTTGCCGCCGTGGTCGATCTCTTCATCGGACAGTTTCCGCTGCGCCCCGACTGGGCTGAAGGACAACTCGACTACATTCTCGGCGATGCGGAGCAGAAGCCCGAACACGGCACACTTGTCTACGCGCTGGTCACGGCACGCACCGGCACGCTCGTCGGTGCCTTCGCCTATTACGTTAAAGCCGGAGAAATCGGGCGGGTCCTGCAGGTGCTGGCGCTGCCCGGCCAGGCCGGACCGGTTATCGACTGCCTTGTCGATCACGCCGCCAAACGCAACCTTCCGGGTCTGAGGGGCCGGACGCAGCCGGCACTGATGGAAGCCATGCTCGGACGCCGGATTGCCTTCGTCCATGTTGCCTCGACCGTGGTTCACTCTCGTGATCCGGCAATCGTCCAGGCCTGCCGAGACGGACAAGGCTTCTTCAACGGCATTGCCGGAGAACACTGGTGCCGGCTGATCGCCGGCCAGTTCGACTGAAACGCCTTCGGTTATTGAGATGTTTCGTTGAAGCCACCGCAATAACCCGGCCTCGTCTCTAGACTCGCGATCAGCCCTTGATTTCCTCCACGGGCCGCACGAGCTGCGGCCCCAGATGCAGGTAGCGCGTCGCCTTGCGCTTGGCAGCAATATCCGCCCAGACCCGTTCCACCTGCGTCGCCGTCAGGCCAGCCGCATGGGCGACGGCGTCGATATCGATGCCGTTGTTGAGCCCATAGAGGCAGAGGTCCATGCGGTCGTATGGCAGCGAGAAGTAGAATTCCTCCTGCGTCTGCTCCAGCGAATAGGTGTCTGTCGTCGGCGGCCTGCGCCGGATCTCCTCGGGAATGCCGAGATAGGCGGCAACCGCGTAGACCTGCGACTTGTAGAGATGCGCGATCGGCTTCACGTCAGCGGCACCATCGCCGTTTTTGACGAAGAAACCCTGGTCGTATTCCAGCCGGTTCGGCGTGCCGAGCACCGCGAAATTCAGCCGGTCGGCGTGGTAATACTCCACCTGCTTGCGCGTCCGCTGCTTCATGTTGGTGGCGGCGACGATGCCGAGATAGACCGAGGGTGGCATGCGATGCTTGGACTGCACGCCATCAGGGCTTTGAACCACGAGCGAGGAAATATTGTAGCCCTCGCCTTCCAGCGCATTGGCGATCACGATCTTGGAGGCCCATCCGTCGCCATAGTCCGCAACCAGTTCGCGAATGAAGGCATCGCGACGCTCGTAGCAACCCATCGCCTTCAGCGTCGGGCCGATATCCTCGATGATTGCCTCGACGCCGAAGGTCTCAGCCACCATACGGCCAAAGCGCAGGCTTTCCGGATCAGAATCGTTTTCCGGCATGAACAGGCAGAAGACATTCTTGGCGCCGACAGCGCGCACCGCCAAGGCAACCGAAACGCTCGAGTCGATGCCACCGGAGAGCCCGAGCACTAGGCCGCGCTTCTTCATCGCCCGCAGCTGCTCGCGCAGCCCCGCAACGATCCGGTCGGTCTCGGCCGCATGATCGATCGTCAGCGTCTCGGCCGAAAACGGGCGCGCGCCTTCTGTTGTTCGAATGTTCATTGAGCAGGCTCCATCATCTCGGCCGCGAGGCGGCGGCTGACCTTACCGGTATCCGTCTTCGGAAGTTCGGTGCGGAATTCGATAATCTTCGGCACCATGAAGTCTTCAAGGTGGCGGGTGCAGTGGCGAATAATGTCCTTGTCCGACAGGCTGAGATCGGAGCGCACCACCAGCGCTGCAATCGCGTGGCCGAGTACCGGATCGGCCACGCCGACCACGACGGCCTCGGCAATGCCGGGATGCGTGTGCAGAACGGTCTCGACTTCCTTGGGCGCGACCTTCTCGCCGCGTGTCTTGATGATGTCGTCCTTGCGGCCGACGAAATAGAGGAAGCCCTCTTCGTCCGTCTGGAACAGGTCACCCGTATAGAGCACCTTTTCCCACGGGTTCGGCCCCGGTCGCAGCATGCGCTCGGTCGCCGCATCGTTGCGCCAGTAGCCTTGCATGACGTGCGGACCGCGAATGACGAGTTCGCCGGGAACGCCCGGCGGTACGCGTTTGCCCTCGTCGTCGACGACGAACGCCTCGGTGTTTGGTATCGCGATGCCGACCGAACCCGGCCGGCGGTCGAGTTCCTCGGGCGGCAAATAGGTGCAGCGTTTGCACTCCGTCAACCCGTACATCGAATAGAGCCGGGCACCCGGGAAGAGTTCGCGGAGCCGCGCGATGTGCGGCGGCGGCAAGGCGGCGGCGGTATTGGAGAGATAGCGCAGGCTCGGAAGGAAGCCGGGCTCCAGATCGCGCATCTGCAGGATCATCGCCGCCATTGTCGGAACCAGCGGGAAGCCGGTGACGCCCTCCTCGCGGATCCGTTCGAAGATCGCGTGCGGGAACGCGAAGGACTTCTCCAGCACCAGCGTCGCCCCGATGCGGATCGCCATCAGCAACTGGTAGAGGCCGTAGTCGAAGGCGAGCGGCAGGACGTTGAGGATGATGTCGTCGGGCTCGTTGCGCAAATAGGTGGTGATCGACTCCGATGCCGCATCGATGTTGCGATGGGTCATCATCACGCCCTTCGGCCGACCGGTCGAACCCGAGGTATAGATCAGCATCGCGAGGTCGACGTCGATGCCGCCATGCAGCACCGGCATTGCCGCCTCCGCGAGGCAGGCATCGAAGGAAATCGCGTTAGCCGGCGTCTGGCCATTCGGCGCGGCCGTCGAGGCAATGAAGATATCCGATTTGCCGCTCAGGGCCTGCGCCTCCGTCACGGTCGGCATCAGCTTTGCCTGCGTCAGGATCGCCGCCGCCTCGCAGTCGGTGATGATGTAGGCGAGCTTGTCCGACTTGGTCGAGGCGTTGATCGGGCTGAAGGTCGCGCCGGCCTTCAGGATCGCGAAGATCGAGACCGCCGCTTCCCAGCAATTGTCCATGAAGACGAGCACGCGATCGTTGCGTTTGACGCCGGCCCGCGCGAGCGCGGCGGCCAGCCTACCCGATAGATCGTCGAATTCGCCGTAGCTCAGGCGACGGCGGTCAGTGACCAGCGCCGTTTTCGCCGCTTGCCTTGCGGCATTGCCAGTAAGGAATTGCTCGAACCGCATGGACGCCCCCTCGCGCCTTGACTATGCCGTGGCCGCCGCCCCGACCCGGGCCTCGATGAAGGCCGAAATGCGCGAAAGAGAATCGAGGTTCGCGGGCACGATATCGGCATCGCCCATGGCAATGCCGAACTGGTCCTCGATGAACGCCACGAGTTCGAGAACGCCGGTGGAGTCGATGATGTCATTCTCGATCAGCGATGCCGTATCGGCGAGATCGTAGGACGTGTCGCCGAACAGGAAGTTTTCGATGACGAAGGCTCTAACCTTGTCTTTGATCGTTTCCGTCATGTGGTTTCCTTTCTTGAATAGATCAGGCTGCTTCCGCCGCGCGGACGCTGGTGCCGGTGAAGGTTTGCAGCCAGAGCTGCGTCGACAGGACGCCGACGAAAGCCGCGTTGTCGCGGAAGCCGCTCACCGGCTGCGACTGGCATTTGTCGTAGAGCTTCGTCACGGCTTTGGCATTGAAAAGCCCGCTGTCGCTGACGCGCGCCTCGCTCATGGCGTCGCGGACGTAGTCAAGTTCGCCCACCCCGGCGAAGGAATGGCTGTCCGGCGCGCGGTAGGGCTGCTTGGTCCGCTTACCGATGGACGGGGGCAGCAGATCCTTCGTCGCTTCGCGTAGGATATGCTTTTCCACCAGGCCCTTCAGCTTCATCTCTGGCGGCAGACGGGTCGCGAATTCGACGAGGCGATGGTCGAGGAACGGGAACCGCCCCTCGATCCCATGGGCCATGGCCATGCGATCGCCCTGGCTCGACAGGATGTAGCCCGGCAGCAGGAAGCGGCTTTCGAGATATTGCGCCTGATGCAGCGGATGCCAGCGACCGAAGGCTGCGGGAAGCCGACTCGCGAGGTCTTCGGCGGCATCGTAGTTGCTCAGCCGTGTACGCAGGTCTCCGGAGAAGAAGATCTTGGTTGCCGCCGTGCTCTTGAAGCGCGGACGATGCGAGAACAGCGGATCGTCTAGCGGCACGTCGCCGGCGCCGAAGAACGCGGCCAGATACTCCGCCGATTGCTGCTGTAGGCCGGGGATGTAGGGATAGAGCTTGCGGAAGAGGTGCGGGCGCATGCGTGAACCGGGCTGCCGGCCGCAGAACCGGCGCACCCGCGCCTCCTTGAAGATATCGTAGCCGGCAAAGACCTCATCGGCCCCCTCGCCCGTCAGAACCACCTTCAGCCCCTGCTCCCGCACCAGACCCGAAAGCTGATAGAGAGGCGCTGGCGCCGTCCGGATGATCGGTCGCTCCGCGAAGCGGATCACCTCCGGGAAGGATCTTGCGATGTCACCCGCCCGGCAGGCGACGGCGCTGTGGTGTGTGCCGAGCGCTGTCGCCATTTCCACCTGGAAGGCGCTCTCGTCGTGTTCCGCGCTATCGAAGGTGACGGAGAAGGTCCTGAGGCCCTGCGGCGCCATGCCGGTCGCCATCGCCGCGACAATGGAGGAATCGAGCCCGCCCGAAAGGTAGGAGCCGACGGGAACATCGGCGCGCATCCGGATCCGGGTGGCATCGGTGAGCAGCGCACGCAGTTCTTCGGCAGCGACACGCTCGTCCGTGAAAAGTGGCGGCGCACCGAAGTCGGGATAGTCGAGCTGCCAATAGGGACGGATCGAAACCTTGCCCTTTTCTGCAATCATGAGATGCGCCGGCTCGAGCTCCTGAATGTCGCGAAAACCGGTGCGCGGCGCGATCGGCGCCCAGAGCGTAAAGATCTGATCGAGCGCGATCGGATCGAGTTCGGCAGAAACGCCCGGCACCTGCAGCAGGGCCTTGATCTCCGAGGCAAAATAGAGCGTGCCGCCGTGGGTCATGTAGAACAGCGGACGAACGCCCATCCGGTCGCGCGCCAGCACCATCCGCTGGCGACGCCGATCCCAGATGGCGAAGGAAAAATCGCCGTTGAGACGGGACAGGCACTCCTCGCCCATGACATCGTACAGATGCAGGATCACTTCGGTGTCGCTTGACGTGCGGAAGCGCCGTCCCTTGGCGCGCAGTTCCTCGCGCAATTCGACATAGTTGAAGATTTCGCCGTTAAAGGCGATCGTCAATTCGCCGGTCTCGTCCGACATCGGCTGCTGACCATCACCGAGACCGACGATCGACAGACGCACATGCCCAAGTCCGGCCTCCTTGTCGACGAAAAAACCGTTCTYGTCCGGACCGCGATGCGCAATCGCAGTAACCATTTTCTCGAGAAGGATCTTAGCGTCTGGAATTGAGCCGAAATGGCCACCGAAACCGCACATGTTCAAATACTTTCACACCGGTCGATCACCGCCGGAGCATAATCCGCATGAGGGACTCAAGGGTTAAGTCTCCGGCATTTTCTGGTTGTATGGTAAATGCCACGGTTCGGGCGTCAAATCCCGAGATAGGGCAGGGAATCTAGCCTTAACGCTCCGAAATTCTTGTTTTCGATATCATTTTAAACATCAGATAGAGAAACAGGACCGGCCAAAAAATGCATATGAGCAGCCCAGCGAAACGATACATGTTCCAAGGCGCACGCGCCTGCAAACCTTCAAGATAGGTCATCGCCAATAGAAACAAGGCGGGCATGCAATAGGCGGCAGTCGCAAGATATATCCATGCCATACGGTCGCCCTCACGACGCAACATCAAGCCCAGGCAATGGCGGCCGAGAAATTTATAGCAGCGAAAATCACGTCTTCAAACGACGAATCAACATTCTCTAAAGAATGGTTAACCATGCCGGGTCTCCGCCGCTCGTCGACGAGCGGCTGCCTTGTTCGAAAGCGAACTGGCGGACGGGGTTGCCCTGAGACCGCGCCTGCGCCAAGACGCACGTGCGCAGCACATCGTAACGGGCCATCCGGATAAGGAGACGGGTCGAGAACGTTCCCGGCGTTCTCGGGTTCGCTTAGCGACCTTGACGCCTCGAAACGAACAACAGATCGAAGCCGCGAAACTCCCGGCGGGCGATCGATTTGCGCAGCGCCGTCCATACCGCCTGCGGATTGTCGAGGCGAAAGCCGCTCAGGCTGCGGATCAGACGCATTGTGGCTGCTATCGTGCGAATGGCACGCAGCGCCGAAGGCCCCTCCAGCGAGGCAAAGAGGATTTGCGGGTGCACGGCAAGCAGGACCCCGGCCGTTCGCTGCGGATCGATCGCCCGGAACTGATCCATGGCGCGATACTCATATCCTTCGATATCGATCTTGAAGCAAAGCCTCTCGGTGCGGGCCATGGCCTGAAGCTCAGCGATCGTAACCGTCTGCGCCCTGATCGCCTCGCCGTTGTCATCCGCAATCAGGGCTGACGTTTCCGAGCTGCCAAAGCCGCCGCCCACGGAGTGCAGCACCAAAACTTCGTCCTCGGAAAGCGCGGCGTTGATCACGCGCACCTCCCCGCGGTTTTCCGGCTGCATTTCCTTGAGGATACCGAAGCAGACGGGGTCAGGCTCGACGGTTATGACGTTGTCGGCAATCTGCGCCGCCCAATAGGGCGTCACCCCGATCCATCCGCCGATGTCGACAAAAGTCGTCTTGCCATCGACTAGGCGCTCGATGTTCTGAAACGTGCAAGGCTCCCAATCGCCGTTCTGCAGACGCGCGAAAAAGCGCTTCTTCTCCGGTTTGTCGGGGAACTGAACGGTTTTCTGGAAATAGGTTATCGAACGCATGGCGCCTGTCTAGCCGATATCTCCGCAAAGCGGAATCGCTTTTGCGAAAGGCTCACATGACGGGAGGGAATGCCTGAACATGAAACGGGCCGGCGCGAAGCGTGCCTTGGCGTCAAGCCTCCACCCGCTCGACCTGGCTGCGGGCTTCGCTAAGCTCGGCCGTGGTCTGGGCGAGGCGGTCTGCCAACACACGCATGATCTCCACCGCCATCTCCGGAAAATCGGCGAGAAGCTTGAGGAAATCCTCCTTGCGAATACGCAGGGCCTCAAGCGGCGTGGCAGTGCGCACAGTCGCCGTGCGCGGCGTATTGCAGAGGATAGCGATTTCGCCGACGATCGAATTTTGCTCGAACTCGGCAATTTTGAAAGGCCCGCCGGCCGTATTGATCAACACTTCGGCCTTGCCGGAAAGAATGACGTAAGCCGCATCGCCGATGTCGCCCTGATAGAACAGTGCCTCGCCGGCGCCGTACATCACCCTGTCAGACGTGAAGGCAAGAAGTTTCAACTTTGCCGGCGGCAATCCTGAAAACAGGGTAATCCGGCGCAGCATTTCAACTTCATCCTTGAGCAACATCACAATCCGTGTCTCCGATTTCCCGTCGGGAGCAGTCTGCCTCCCGCATCGCGCGGGACCATATGCTCGTGCCCTGACATTAATATTACATCAAGATGCCATTTCCTTGTAGTCGCGTCCGTCATCCACCGCGGCATCGGCACCGGTGTCGTGCACCAACCGCCCGTTTTCGAACTGCGCAACGCGATCGAACAGGTCCAGCAACGAAGGGTTGGCAAGGACCCACACGATCGCCGGTTCCCGCCCGGCGCGGTCAAGCATCGAGAAGACGTTGCGCACGACTTGTTCCTGGACGCGTTGATCGAGCGCAAGCAGCGGCTGATTGAAGATATAGAAGTCGCAGGCGCGGATAAGCGCGCGCGCAAGGTCGAGCTTCTGTCGCTGTGCTGCCGTCAGACGCTTGCCGCCGGCGCCGACATTGAAATCGAAGCCGAAGGCCAGCACTTCGTTGTAGAGGCCGCCGGCCTCGAAGAGATCACGTACGATCGCCCGGATTTTCTCCGACCCATCGGCGTGCTTGTGGCCAATGCGTCCGAAGAGCACGTTGTCGATGATGCTGCCGGAAGCGATGTAGCGGTTCGGGCGGTAATGCTCGATCATTCCTGCGAGGTCGGCTGGCAAGCCCTCGTCGAACTCGCGACGCGCAGCAACAACCTTCGCCATCACCTCTTCCGTCAATAGACCGAAGCGGTGCCGCGGCTCGATGTAATCGAAGCACAGCCGGATGATCTTGATCTGATCGTCTTCGGAAACCTCGCCCTTGCCGCGGCTGCGCACCTTCTGGAGGATGGCCTCGTAAACGGGTATTTCCTCGGCGGTCATGAACGTCAGCTGTTGGAAGAACGGATGATCCGGCGGCAAGTCGCGGAACAGTTCGACCACGTTCTCGGCGATCTCGATGCCCATGTCGTAGAAGGTTTCACGCAACCCGACCCGCTGCAGGATCGTCTTGAAGAACGGGTGGTTCTCCAGCGCGTCCGCCCACATTACCTGATCGGTGATGGTGCCGAACAGCAGGTTTTCACCGATGGTGGCCTCGACGTTGTAGGCTCCCGGCTCGAAGAACACGACGAGGTCGCTGAGCTTTTCCTTTTCAAGGCTCTGCCTGAGCGCGCTGCGCATCTCTACGATGCCGGCCGCGAATGCCGCATGGCGGTTCGGGTCGATCGTCGAGCGGACGGCAAGCGCCATCACGTCGTTGGTCAACAGCACGGCGTCGAGAACCGGGCGGATCTGCACGAGCAGATCGTCCGGGCCGCTTGCCCCTGCCGACCCGTAGTCGATCCAGTCGCTGTTGACGTCGAGATACGGATTACCGGCAAGGCGGGCCTCGATCACTTCCCACTTGCGGTGCGAAGCGCCCTCCCCTTCATAGGCAACCTCCGTCAGCGGAGCGTGCTTCAGACCATAGAAAAGGTTGTCACCGAGGCTGCCCTGGAACACGTAGACATCGGACGACGCGTAAGCGATCCGACGCCCGGTGACGGATTCCGGAATCTCCAGAATGTCCTGTCCGCCGATGACCACCTTGCCGCTTGCCGGCCAGACCAGGCGACCAAAGGCCTCCGCCAGCACCTCGCCACCGCCGGTCAACGCCACCTTCTCTCCAGGCTGCACCTGAAGCGACACGTGGTCGAGCAAGGTCGAGCCACCGTCGTCGATCACCGTAAGGTTCACGGCGGCCAGCGGACCATTCAGCGATTCGATGGTTCCCGTGGCAACCGCCTGAACCTTCGGATCGAGCAGCGGATCGACGCTGAATTGCTCGACGACTTGCGCATACTTGACCTGGACGTCCTGGCGGGCCTGGTCCCAATCGATCAGTTCCTTCAGGGGACCTGGCAGGTCCTTGTAAGCGCCGATGACCGCAACGAGCTGCCCGATGTCAAGGCGACCCTGCAGGGCGAAATAGCCGCCGATCGCGTAGAACAGGAATGGCGTGACCTGCGCCAGGAAATTGTTGATGAACTTGACGAGGAATTTCCACTGATAGAGATCATAGCGGATCTTGAAGATCCTCGCGAGGCGCGAGGCGATGTCGGCCCGCTCATAGTTTGAGGTATCGTGCCCGCGGATGGCGCCAATACCGTCAACGATTTCGCTGACGCGGCCGGAGAGCTCGCGCGCCGTCAGCTGGCGTTCACGCCCAAGTATCAGCAGCCGCTTGCGCATGCGCGGGATGATCACCGCCTGAACCGCGACGATCAGCGTGGCGATCAGGCCGAGCCAGAAGCTCTGCAGAAGAATGAACACCAAGGCGGTCAGCGCCTGGCCGCCGAGCAGTGCCGGCGAGACGAAGGCATCGCCGGTAAAACCACCGAGCGGTTCGACCTCGTCCTTGATCATCGTCGCGATTTCGGCCGGTTTCACCCGCTTGAAGTGGCTGGGCGGGAAGCGCAGGACGCGGTCGACCAGTTCGAAGCGGATACGCCGCAAAAGGCGCTCGCCGAGCCGACCCTTGAAGGTGTTAATGTAGAACTTGAACAGGCCGTTGACGACCACGAGCAGCAGGAACACCAGGCTGAGGGCGAGCAGCATGCCTTCCCGGCCGAGGTGGAAGCCCTCGAAGACGTTGATCGTTCCGAAGTACGGCAAGTCGAAGGAAATCGGCAGGAAGGCCTGCGTCGCCTCCGGACTGTCGAAGCCGTCGCCCTGGATCGGTCCGTTGACGATCTGCTTCGGCAGGTCGAAGGACAGGAAATAGGGAATCATCGACAGCGCGACGACCACCAGAATCCAGAGCTGATCCTTGCGCGTGTGGGTCCAGATATAGCGGGAAAGGCGTGGTTCCATGTGTCTGGCAATAGGACCTTATTGAACACGATAGCTGCTGGCGTGGCGGACTGCCGTTTGCTCCACCACGCATCATTCCTCGGCGGTGTCTCCGGATGGKTGCCTATCGGCGCTCGATCGCGAAGTGGATGCCTGCATATTCCGCCGGGCGCCGAATCCGGTTCTGTCGATTATGCAGGTGCGAGGGAAATCTGCAATGGACGCGGGTTCCAACTCCAATGCCGCGAAGGCAACCACAGAGACCGTCACGCTCCGAAGCACACGCCGTTATTGCACTCGCCCGACACGCAGCTTACAACGGGCGCATGAAACACACCAGCCACCCGCCGTCCCGAGCCAGCGATTGGTACGAGCATGCCTTTGATTTGGCACGCGGTATCGCCGCCTACACGCAAAGCCCCCTGATCGAGGGTGTCGCGAAGGTAATCGCCAAGCATCCCGACGCCCACATCGCCAACGCCTTCAATCACAAGCAGGTCGCCTGCAAGGTCTGGGCGCGCGATACGCTTTTGAATGTTGCGGGCTCATCCTACACCAGGATCGCGATCCTCGGTGGCTGGTACGGCATCCTGGGCGCCATGTTGCTGGAGGACGCGCGCTTCAACGTCGCCGCGGTCGACAGCTTCGACATCGATCCGGATGTGGAAACGGTCGCGCGGACCCTCAATTTCGCCTTCTCGGAGAAATTCCGCGCCGTGACGGCCGACATGTACGCCATCGATTATACGACACTCGGGGCCGACCTCGTCATCAACACGAGCTGCGAGCATATCGCCGACCTCCGGTCGTGGCTCGATCGCGTCCCTGCCGGCACGCGCGTCCTGCTGCAATCCAACGACTATTTCAGCGAGCCCACCCATATCAATTGCGTGGCTTGCGTCGAGGACCTCACGAAACAGGCAGCGCTGACCACTGTCGAATTCGCCGGCGCACTGCCGACGAAGAAATACACCCGCTTCATGCTGATCGGGACGGTCTGAGCACGCCGGCAGGTCAAACCGTCGCCAACATGCGCTCAACCGCCATCTTCAGGGAAATCGTGCGGCGCCGATGCTCGCTGGCGCTATGTCGGGACCAACGCCGGCGCCACCGGGCGGGCGCGCACCCCGCCAAGACCGAGGCCACATCGCGGGCGCTCCAGTCTTCCGGTCTGCGCAGTCCGATAACTCACCATGGGCTTTACCCGGCATGCACACCTTCAGGACGCCCCGAGGCATACATGGCTGAGGCGCGTCATGGTCGCGGCGACCGCGGACATGTCATCGGCCATTGCGAGTTGAGGCCGCGAGACGGGCGGTCCGTCGCAAGGCGTCGCCAACGCGCTCCCTTTGAAGCGCCCGCGCAAAGCCCGCAATGGAACCGTCAAAGAGCCGTGCGGCTCTCGAGGATTTCGGCAGTCTTCATCGCCCCATCGAGGTCCAGCGGCGGAATATTCGGCTTCGGCCGCGCCAGCATCGCTTCCACATCGCGCGCCAGCCTCTCGGGCGTCACCTCGGCCTCCGGCAGCACGCCGGCAAGGCCGAGCTTTTCAAGCCTTTCCGCCCGGGTCGACTGCTCGGTTTCGCCGCCGGCAACGAAGGGGATCAGCAGGGATCCGCAGCCGGCGCGGATGATGTCGCAGACCGTGTTGTAGCCCGCTTGAGAAACCGAAAGCCGCGCGCCCGAAAGCAGGCTGGCGAAATCCTTGCGGAAGCGAAAGAGCTGCACGTTGCCGGGCGCGGCAGCCGCGAAGGCGTCGTAATCCTGCTGCGGCAGGTTCGGTCCGGTGACGAGGCACCATTGTAGCTCGCACGGCAGCAGACTTGCCGCCTGCAACGCCGCACCGATCAGTTCCTTGCCGACCGCACCGCCGCCGGCCGAAACGAGCACGTCGAACTTTTCCGCCGGCGCATCCGGTGCCGGGCCTGCCACGAGGCCGGTATAGGCCACCTTGTCCGCGATCTCGGCCGCGTAAGGATAGGTTTCCTCGAGCCGCGCGAATGCAGGGTCTCCATGCACCAGCACGAGATCGAAATGTGCCCTGACGACATCAAGGGTCTCTTCGGCGCGGCCGGGCTTCGTCCGCTCCTGCAGAATGTCCCGCAGCGATGTGGCAACGAGAGGCCTTGGGTTCTGTTTTTCGATCACCTCGAGCAAGGGCATCAACTCGAAACGCATCTGCCGGCGGCCGAAAGGGAAGGCTTCGAAGACAACGATGTCCGGATCGCAGGCCAGATACGCCTCGATCAACAGGTTCCGGCGCTGATCCTTGAAGGCATCGCTGACCGGATTTCCGTCGCTGTCGGCAAGGCCTGAAAATCCCTTGTCGCCGGCGAGCACAGGCGGAAGGGCCACATGCTTTACATCGCTTCCCGGGAAACCCGGGACCGGGTTGCCACCGGTCACGACGGTCACCTCGAAGCCCCTGGCGGCAAGGGCGCTCGCGATCCGGCTCGCCCGCGCCAGATGTCCGATGCCCAGCAGGTGCTGTACGTAGAAAAAGACACGACGCGCACCCATCAGGCGGCCCTCCATTCGCTGGCGAACAGGGCGGCGAGCTGATCGATGCTGGTGTGGTGGTCGAATTGCTCGCGGACTTTCCGTTCCGCCGCATCGCCAAGCCTGAGGCGGAGCGCCGGATCGCGGATGAGTTGCTCGAGCGCCGCAGCAAGCGCCTGTGGGTCCTCCGACGGAACGACCCGGCCGTTTTCGCCATCGGCGAGAAGTTCCGGAACGCCGGAGATCGCCGTCGAGACGCAGGGCAGCCGCTGGCTTGATGCTTCGACGAGGACATTGGGCAATCCGTCGCGATCGCCGTCGGCGGTGATCCGGCAGGCAAGCGCAAAGATGTCGCTCGTCCGGTAGTGCGCCAGCACATCGGTCTGGTCGAGCGCGCCCTTCCAGGCAATCCTGTCAGAAACACCAAGCTCGGTCGCAAGCGTCTTGAGCTCGCCGGTCAGTTCCCCCGCGCCGATATGCTCGAACCGCCAATGGAGGTCTGCCGGCAGCAGCGAGAGCGCCTTCAGCAGCACGTCGTAACCCTTCTTGCCGACGGCACGGCCGACGCTGACAAGGCGCACGGGATCCGAACGGTCGGAACCGTTCCGACCGGAATGTGCGCCTTCGAAACGGGGGAACCGGTCAAGATCAAGGCCGTGATAGCTCAGGTGCACCCGCGCTTTTTCTGTCGTCAGGCTCTTCAGATGCTCGTAGCCCATGCGTGTGCAGGTCACTGTCCAGCGCGCCCGTCCGAGCTTTTCGGAAAGCTCCCAGTCGGGCGACGTCCAGATGTCCTTGGCATGCGCCGAGCAGGTCCATGGCGTGCCGGTGATCACGCTGGCATAGGCGGTCACCGACGCCGGCGTATGGATGAAATGCGCGTGCAGCCAACGCGGGTTGCCCGGCCATTCCGAAGCGAGCACCACCGCCTGTCCAAACCGGCGAAAGCGGTTGCGACTGAAGTCGCGGCGCAGGTCTTTGAGAAAAAGCCCGAATGCCGGCCAGAAACCCGGCTTCGGCAGGGAACGGACGAGGCCGCGCAGCACCCGCAACGGTTCTTCGTGAAGATATTCGGGCAGATAGTGAACCTCGGCGCGAATCTCGTCGTGAACCGGGTGGCGCTTGCCGTCGGTCGGACGGCGCAGTGCGATCAATACGAGGTCCAGTCCGGCCCGCTCGAGGCCAAGCAGTTCCTGCGCGATGAAGGTTTCCGAAAGACGCGGATAGCCCTTCAGCACGACTGCAATCTTGCGATCTGTCGGCAATGCTTCAGCTCGATTTCTTCACGATATTCAGATGGCCGCTCGAAGGCCGATCGAGCCACCCGCCGACGATTTCGGAGATATGCGCCAACCCTTCGAGCCGCAGGCCGTTGGCAGTGCTTTTCGACGGCGGCGCCCGGGACGGAAGCGCTTTCAGCGCCGCCGCCAAGCGCAGCGGATCTTCCGCTTCGTCGGGCAACAGCATTTCGACGAGCCCGAGTTCGGCGGCGCGGCGGGCGCGGATCAGTTGCTCCTCGCGCGGCTGGATGCGCGGCACGATCAGCGCCGGCTTGTCGAAAGAGAGAATTTCGCAATAGGTGTTGTAGCCGCCCATGGCAACGACACCCTTTGCGCCAGCAATGAGCTCTTCCATGCGATTGTCGAACTCGATGATCTTGATGTAGGGAATCTTGCTCCCTTTGCGGATCAGCTTTTCCCGCTTCTTGACCGGCATATAGGGCCCGAGCACGATCAACGCCCTGTGCATCAGTTCCGGGTCTTGCTGGTAGGCGTGGATGACCTGGTGGATCAGATCGGCGCCGTCGCCGCCGCCGCCGGTCGTCACCAGGATGTAGTCGCCTTGGGGCTTATGGCCCGGCAGTTCCTCGCGCGGAACGCTGCGCTGCAGGAAGCCAACGAAGTCCATCCGGTCGCGCACGGCCGGCGGCACTTCGAGTTCGGTCAGCGGATCGTAAAAGTCCGGCGGGCCATAGACCCAGATCGTATCGTAGTACTGCTCGATCTTGCGCATGGTATCGCGCCGCTTCCACTCTGCCTCCAGCAGATGCGGTGCATCCATGACCTCGCGAAGGCCCAGGACCAGCGTCGTGCCATGGGCTTTCAGGTAGGTCAGCGTCTCCTCGACTTCGCCGCGCAGGCCCATGGGCTCCTTGTCGACGATGAAGATGTCGGGCTTGAAGGTCTCGGCGGTGTGGCGAATGATCGCCTGACGCATCTTCAGCGTCTCATCGAGTTCGATATGACGGTCGAGCGAGGTATAGTCGCCGTTGTGCAGCTTGATGACGCTCGGGATCTTCACGAAGTCGACGCGCGCGCGATAGTCGAAAGCACCGGCGATCGTTGCGCCGGAGATGATCAGGATGTTCAGGCCGCGATAGTCTTCCACCAGCGAATGCGCGATCGTGCGGCACCGCCGGAGATGGCCGAGCCCGAACGTATCATGGCTATACATGAGGATCCGGGCATCTTCGAAACGCCGCATCATGCAAGAAACCTTTCGCACAGGGTGCAATGAACCGTTTCACGCCGACCGCTTGCCGGCTTCAAATCGGGCTTCATTTGTAGGGATCGGCCGCATCGCGCAACCCATCTCCCAAGAAGTTGAATGCCAAAATCACAAGAATGACCGGAATTGTGGGAAATAGGAGCCAGGGATAGAAGGCGATGACGCTGACGCTTTTGGCCTCGGTCAGGAGAATGCCCCAGCTGGTGATCGGGGGCCGGAGGCCGAGACCGAGGAAGCTCAGTGCCGTCTCGCCAAGGATCATGCCTGGGATCGAGATCGTCGCGGTGGCGATCAGATGCGACATGAAACCCGGCACGAGGTGCCTTCCGATGATGCGGCTGCTCCTCGCGCCCATCAGCTGGGCCGCAAGAACATAGTCCTCCTCGCGAAGCGCCAGCAGTTTCGAGCGCACGGCACGCGCAAGCCCCGTCCAGTCGAGAAGCCCGAGGATGATCGTGATCGCCAGGTAGATCAGAATCGGACTCCAGGTCGCCGGCATGATCGCTGCGAGCGACAGCCAAAGCGGGATGCTGGGGATCGACTGCAGGACCTCGATGACGCGCTGCACGATGAGATCGAAGACGCCGCCGTGATAACCGGCAAGGCCACCGATGACGATGCCGAGCACGAAGCTCACGGTGATGCCGAAAAGGCCGATCGTGAGCGAGATTCGAGCGCCGTAAATGATGCGCGAAAGCACGTCGCGGCCGAGACGGTCCGTCCCCAGGAAGAAGGCCTGACCGCCTTCCGCCGGGCAAACGAGATGCACGTTGCTGTCGAACAGACCCCAGAAACGATAACCGTCGCCGCGGCAGAAGAAGCGGAGCCGCTGCACGTCCTTGGTATCGTCGGCGTAGTTGCGCTTCAGCGTGTCCATGTCGAGCGTCATGGTCCGCCCATAGACGAAGGGACCGACGAACTTGCCCTCATGGAACAGGTGCACCGCCTGCGGCGGGGCATAGATGTAATCCATGTTGCGGGTGTGCAGATTGTAGGGCGCGAGGAACTCGGAAATGAGGATCGACAGGTAGAGCGCCCCAAGGAAAACACCCGAGACGAGCGCGAGCCTGTGGCGGCGGAACTTCCACCACATCAGGCGAAGCTGCGAAGCCTGATTGACGCGCACCTGCTCGTCCGTCATCGCCTCGACGGAATAGGGATCGAAAGGGGCCGTCGAAACATAGTGCGGCAAGGGCTCGCCGGGCGCCGGAAGAAATGACGTCACTTGGTGCTCCTGCCTTGCAGCCGAATTCGTGGATCGAGGATGGCGAGCGCGATGTCGGAGATCAGCACGCCAATCACTGTCAGGAAGGCGAGGAACATCAGGAACGAACCGGCAAGGTACATGTCCTGGCTTTGAAGGGCCTTGATCAACATCGGCCCTGTGGTTTCCAGCGACAGCACGATCGCGGTGATTTCCGCACCGGATATGATCGCCGGCAGGATCGAGCCGATGTCCGAGATGAAGAAGTTCAACGCCATGCGCAGCGGATACTTGACCAGCGTGCGCATCGGCGAAAGCCCCTTGGCGCGCGCCGTCACCACATACTGTTTCTGCAGTTCGTCGAGCAGGTTGGCGCGCAGACGCCGGATCATGCCGGCCGTGCCCGCGGCACCGACGATGATGACGGGTATCCAGATGTGCTCGAGGATCGATTTCGCCTTGGCCCAACTCATCGGCTCGGCCAGATATTTCTGATCCATCAGGTGGCCGATCGATATCCCGAACCAGATATTGGCGAAATACATCAGAATCAGCGCCAGCATGAAGTTCGGGATGGCAATGCCGATCAAGCCCATCAGCGAGAGGCCGTAGTCGCCCCAGCTATACTGATGGGTCGCGGAGTAGATGCCGATCGGAAAGGCGATCAGCCAAGTGAAGATGATGGTAACGAAAKAGACCAGAATCGTCAGCCACAAGCGATCGCCGACGACGGCGCTGACCGGCAGTTCGTATTCGAAGGAATAGCCGAAATCGCCCTGCAGCATGCCGCCAAGCCAATAGACGTAGCGCAGGACCGGCGGCTGGTCGAAGCCATATTCCTTCCTGAGCGCATCGATCTGCTCCATGTCGACGCCTTCGCCCTGCGCCTTGAGCTCGGCGACATAGCTCTCGAAGTAGTCGCCCGGCGGCAGTTCGATGATGGTGAAGACAAGAGCGGAAATGATGAGGAGGGTGGGAACCATCGCCGCGATACGCCAGAGAATATATCGCAGCATGTCAGGTTTCCTGCTCGATCCAGAAGGTATCGGTCTTGTAAACACCAAAGTAGGACGTGGGATCGAAGCCGTAGAGCGCCGTTTCCGGCACGTTGCGGAGCTTCTTCGCCACGAGGATCGGCTGCAGCGAGGCGTTGACGATACCGATTGAGAACACCTGGTCCGTATAGATCGACAGCATGCGGGTCCAAATCTCCGTACGCTCGGCATCTTCCGCCGAATGGCGCCAGCGTTGCAAGAGTTCCGTCAGCTCGACGGCGGCAGGAAGATCCGGCGCCTGGCCCATTTCGCCATGGGACAGATAGTTGAGCCCCCAGACCGGCCATTGCAGCTGGTCGTCGGCCGTGGGCGCCAGCTGCCCCGGGTTCATGCCGGGAGTGGGCACGCCGTTGTCGAGGCCGAACCACATCGACATGACGATCTCGCCGCCCACGGCGCGGCTGCGGAACGTGTCGCGCTGCGAGGTGCGGATGAAAAGCGATATACCGATCTTCTGCCAGTAGTCGGTGACAAGCTGAAGCACGTCCGTCTCGAGCGTACTTTCGCCCGCCGTTTCCACAACGATCTGCGCCGGCCGGCCATCGGAGAGAATACGAATGCCGTCACTGCCGCGCTGTATCAGCCCAACCTCGTCGAGCAGCGCATTGGCTTGGGCCGGATCGTGGGCGACCCACGCACTGGCGAACTCCGGACGGAACAGCGGGCTATCCGGCAGAACCGTGTCGGCGCTCTCCTTGGTCAGGCCGTAGAAGACGGCCTTGTTGATCTCGGTGCGGTCGATCGCGAGCGAGAGCGCGCGGCGAACGCGTACATCCTGCAGCAACGACCGCCAGACCGTGTCGGAGCAGTTGAGGTTGGGCAGGAGCGCCAGGCGCGAGCCCTGCGTCTTCTTCCAAAGCAGCACCTTCACCGGATACCGCTTCTCGGAATCCTTGAGGAAGGTATAGTCGACGAAGTCGAGGCCCGTGGCCTGCAGATCGCTTTCACCCGTGCCCGTCTTCGCCGGGATCAGTGCCGAGGAGCTGACGTTGAGCACGAACTTGTCGATATAGGGAAGCTGCAGCCCGTTCTCGTCCACACGGTGAAAGTAGGGATTACGCTCAAAAACGAACTGCTCGGCTGGAAGCGGTGTCGTGTTGCGCCACGGGTCGAGCGTCGGCAGGTCCGGGTTTTCAGGGCGATAGGAGCGTGCCATGCGCATATGGAGCTGGCTCCATTTCTTGACGCGCTGCTCCTTCATCAAGGCTTTGAGCTTGTCTTCTTCCTGATATTTCTCGTGGAATTGCTTGAGATAGGCGGAAGGCATCGCCACCAACATCGGCTGGGGCGCCGCAAGCTTCTGCAGGAAGTCCGGGTTTGGTGTCGACCATGTGTAGCGTACGGTTCGCTCGTCGAGCACTTCGAACTTTCCGGCCTCGCCGTCCATCACCAGCGCAGTCGGCAACCCGGCGGGGCTAAGCTTTTCGTTGTTGAGCACGTCGTCCCAGCAATAACGGAAGTCCTCGGCGGTCAGCGGCGTTCCGTCGGACCACTTGTGCCCTTCCCTCAGGTGGAAGGTGAAAATGCGGTCCTCGACCGTTTCGTAGCTTTCCAGGACATCCGCTTCGAGCTTCAGCGTTTCGTCATAGCCGACCAGCCGGGCATAGCCATAGATGGTCATGAGCCGGATGTCCTTGGCGCTGCCGATGATCATCGTCACGACGCCGCCATGCTTGCCGGGCGTACGCCCCAATGCCGCGACGTTGATGACACGCGGCGTCTTGGGCAGACGCTCGCTGAGCGGCGGGAGTTTGCCGTCGGCAATCAGCTTTTCCAGAAACGCCGGCTCGCCGCCAGCAGCCAGCAGCCGCACGGGAAATGCAACGGTTGCAAGCAATGCCAGTACAGTTCGGCGGGTGATCATGGCCGTAACTCCCTTGCATCCACGGACCGGTGCGCCAGCACGAAATGGTCGCCACCGAGATCGGTGGGGATGAGCGCGTCGCCAGCATCGTCCTCACGGAACTGCGGCCCCCAGCGGCGCATGTCCGATCCTTCGCTGTCCTTCAACCTGTCGAAGTCGAGCGGACGATCGAGATCCGGATAGGGAACGGCCGCCAGAAGCGATTTGGTATAGGGATGAACCGGCTTGCGCATCAGCACCTCGCGCGGCGCGACCTCGACGATGCGCCCGGCGCACATGACGGCGATGCGATCGGCCATATAGTCCACGACCGCAAGGTTGTGCGAGATGAACAGACAGGTGAGCCCCAGTTCCTTCTGCAGGTCCTTGAGCAGGTTGAGAATTTGCGCCTGGACGGAAACGTCGAGCGCCGAAACCGGCTCGTCGCAGATCAGCAGTTCCGGCACGAGCGCTAGAGCCCGGGCGATACCGATGCGCTGGCGCTGGCCGCCGGAGAAGCTGTGCGGATAACGGTTGACGAAGCGCTGGTCGAGACCGACGGCCTGCAGCAGCGAGCGCACTGTTTCGACGCGCGATTTCGCCGTGCCACGCCCGTGGATTTCCAAGGGCTCACTGAGGATGTTCTTGACCGTCATGCGCGGCGAAAGCGACGAGACCGGATCCTGGAAGACCATCTGGATTTTCGAGCGCAGTGCCTGCAGATCGTCGCCCTGAACCTTCAGGACATCCACAGGGCCTTTGCCATTGTCGAACGTCACAGATCCGGCGTCAGGCGTCACCGCCCGCATGAGGATCTTGCTGACGGTGGTCTTGCCACAACCGCTTTCGCCGACGAGGCCGAGACACTCGCCGCGGCGGATGTCGAAACTGACGTCGTCGACTGCGCGATGCAGCGTACTTTCCCCGCCGCCGAACCAGGAAGACTTCCGCGTCCCGTAGGTCTTCGAAACATTGCGGACGGAAAGCAGCACATCCGGGCCGGCGGGCTTGTTCGCTGCCGAGGTCCCGAGCAGCGTGCCGGCCTTGACCGATACTTCGCGTAGCGCCTTCAGCCGCTCTCCGGGCTTCATGTCGAAATGCGGGACCGCCGCCATCAACCCCTTGAGATAGGGATGCTGCGGGTTGCGGAAAATCGCCTCGACAGGGCCGGCCTCGACGATCTGTCCGTGATAGATGACCACGACCTCGTCGGCCATATTGGCAACGACGCCGAGATCGTGGGTGATCAGCAGCATCGCCATATTCAGCTTCACCTGAAGCTCGCGCAGAAGTTTCAGGATCTGCGCCTGTACCGTCACGTCGAGCGCAGTCGTCGGCTCATCGGCGATCAACAGCGCCGGCCGGCAGATCAGCGCCATCGCGATCATCGCGCGCTGACGCATGCCGCCGGAAAGCTCGAACGGATACATGTCGTAGGCACGCTTGGGATTGGCGAAGCCGACATAGCCAAGCAGCTCCTCGGTCCGTGCCCGGCGTTCCGCCTTTTCGGCATCCGTATGGATCTTCAGCACTTCGGAAATCTGGTTCCCGATCGTGTGGAGCGGCGACAATGACGTCATCGGCTCCTGGAAGATTTTGCTGATGCGCGTGCCACGCAGGCTGCGAATCTCTTCCCCCTCCCGCTCCAACGCGAGCAGGTCGATCGGCTTTGCCGCCGTAGTGGGATCATTGAACAAAATTTTGCCACCAACCCTCGCGACGTTGGGCAAAATGCCCATCACCGCCTGGCTGATTGCCGACTTTCCCGATCCCGACTCACCAACGAGCGCCGTGACCTTGCCGGGCAAAATCCTGAAATTTGCGTTGTTGACGGCTTGAACTTCGCCGCCGAGCACCGAGAATGTGATCCGCAGACCTTCAACTCGAAGCAGGTCCGCCCCAGATGTCATAGCAGCACGCTTCCCTCATCGCCTTTTTATCCGCCGCCTCTAAAAAAAGACTAGCGCAGCTTCAGAGGGCTGTCCAGCAGGCCGACTGCAACCGGAGCATTGCTCCTTGCATCTTCAGTCGGTTAGAGCGCGGGGCACGCCCCGGCCTTTAACACGTCGGCGCAATTCGGCGAGCGACGGAAGTCGTCGTAGAACAGCGTCCAGTCGGTTGTATCGGCCGCTCGGTAGGGGCCGAACTTGAAGTACTGGTTCTTGCCGAGCCCCTTGTCGTCGTGACCGACGTGACCGGTTACCGTAATGATCGGCTTGTCGTTGGCGAAGATTTCGATACGCCCGGTGCCATTCGCCCCCGGCAGCGTGTAGATCGCGAAATCGATCCAGCCGGATTTCGGATCGGGCAACGGATTGCCATGGCTCGTCACCTTCACGGCATCCGTGCAGCCATTGAAGAGGCTGCCGTCTTCCGGCTTCCAGTTGCTGTCGGCGGCCACCAGCATGCGCATCTGGTTGATGCTGGGGCGCCCCCACACGGGAACCTCGCCGGGCCTACAGCTGGCCGGCGTTCCTTCCGGACCGGATGAAAGCGGCGCGATGTAGTTCGTCTCCACCGTGGCGAAGAGCTTGCCGGCTTCGAGGCGCAAAGCCAGGAACGGGCTGAAATCGCCTTCGGCGCCGGGGTCGATCTCACGTTTCCACTGGGCGATCAGATAGCGATGGTCCTCGCTTGGGATCGGATCGGCAAACTTGACCGCGAAACCGTACCAGACCCCCTGGTCGTAGGGCACACGCAGCGCCGTCTTTTCCCAAATCTCGGCTCGCTCGCTACAACCGTCGAGGGAGTCCGGACACGTCGGAACGACACTCAATTTGAGCGCGCCGTTTCCGGTACGCTTGACCTCGTTCTGAAATTCGACCGTGCCCGCAGTCTGCTCGAAATTTTCGCGATAGTAGAGCCCACCTTCGGGCGCGAAATTCTGTCCTTCGAAGCCGTCTGACAGTTTGGTTTCCCACGGCTGCGCCATGGCGCCTCCGGCCATGGCGATGCTGGCGGCGACAAACACGGCTCGGAACATTCTTCCTCCCTACTGAAGCATCTTGTCGATAAGGCCGCGCGGCGGCTGAAGCGGACGAGTATTACGGTGAAGCAACATGACATGTTCCGCTTCGGAAAGTCCATCCTGCGACACATCGTCGAAGCGCTCGTCTGCCCTGGCAAGCAACGCCGCATCGTTGGGGTAGAGAATCGTGAACTTCTGCCGCACGCCGCGCAGTTTTTCCTGGCCGAGCGCGGTCCAATCCCCACCGCAGTAGTTGACGAAGGCTTCGCTCGCGACGACGCTGTGCGCATACTTCTTGGTGAGGTTCTGCAACCGCTGGACTTCGTTGACGGCCGAGCCGAAGGCGGAGAAGGTCAGCCGGTCGCGAAGGCCGACATTGCCGAACATCACGTTGCCGACATGCAGTCCGATGCCGTAGCCGATCGGATCACGCGCTTGCTTGCGCCTTTCGCCGTTCAGCATCTCCATGCGCACGGTTGCTGCGCGAACGGCTGCGAAGGCTTCGCGGGCAGCAAACTCGGACGGCTCCTTGTGGCGCCCACACGGATAGACGGCGATGAACCCGTCACCGACGAAGCTCAGGATATGGCCGCCATTGCGATTGAAGGGGGCAGCAATCGCATCGAAATAGGTGTTCAGCGTCTCGATGTAGGACTGCCGCCCTTCCTTTTCCGCCAGCATCGTCGAGCGGCGCATATCGGCCATGACCAGGATCGCACGTACGGTTTCGCCATCGCCACGACGCACCTGGCCACTCATCACGCGGCGGCCGGCGCTGGATCCGAGATAGGTGGTCAGCATATTGTCGGCGAGTTTTCCAAGCACCGCCATCTTGGCGGCGACTGCCAGATGATGCTGCAGTTTCAAAAGCGCCCCAATCACATCGTCGGTAAAGCCGCCGTGGCGATCCGTCGTCCAGGATCCGACCATGCCGTGTCCGGAATCGGCACCCAGTGACTGCATGAAGGCCAAGTAGTCCGTCGCACCCATCTCCTTGAGATCATCAAAGATCGGGAACTCGGACGGCGTATCCTGATAAAGGCGCCGCCGGACATGTTCGAGATTGTTGTTGAGCAGGTAATAATACGGGCTCTGGAGAAAACGTTCGGGATTGAGCGCCAGCTCTTCGTGCCGGAGGCCACTCACCTCGACGCCCTTGCCGCGCACCCAGGTGAAGCCAAGTGCGTCGTAAAGCGGATGCAGCATCGAAAAGGAGAGGTGAACGCGCATCAGCGGCAGACCGGCGGCTGCCAGCCGCTCGCAGAAGCCTTTGACGATCGTTTCCAGCGGTGCGTCGCTGAGCGACGTCCGCATCAACCAGTCGGCAACCTTGTCGATGAGGATTTCGGATACGTTGTCGTTTGTCGGGGCCATTTCGCGTCCTCATCATGACAGACCGTCCCACGCCAGCATCCGGAGACGACGAACGCCCCGGCAAATTGCCGGTCCAAGTTCGCGGTGGATGATGATGAGCCGTGCCCGTTAAGAAAATGCTCCAGCCGTTCCGGCGTCGATGACGTGCAGGCACCCGGAAAGCGGGACTTATCCTTTGCAGATATTGATCCCGCCCGCCGATTTCCAGAGGCCAGGCAAAGTTTTTTCGCGCGAAGATTTGATAGTCGGCTCATGGGCCAGTCCCGCGGCGCGACGCGGTGCCTCGCTTGACTTGGGGCTTGTTTCTCTCCAACAAACCACGACATGTTCGCGCGACGCCGCCCGTCTGTCCACGAGATCCGGAAAGCAAAATTGACCTCACCTCACTTCGAAACCCTGCTCTCGTCCATCTCCGCCTTCAGCGCCAGGGTTGGCGTCATCGGACTTGGCTATGTCGGCCTGCCACTCGCCATCGCCGCTGCCCGCGCAGGCTTTGCCGTCACCGGGTTTGATATCGATCCCAACAAGATCGTCGCGCTCGATGCGGGCAAGTCCTACATCGCCGCCGTATCGGACGCAGCGCTTGTGAAAGAGAGCAGTGCCGGCCGCTTCCGCTCGACAACGGACTTTCAAAGGCTGGCGGGCTGCGACGTCATCATCATCTGCGTGCCGACGCCGCTTACCAAACACCGAGACCCGGATCTTTCCTTCGTCGAGAAGACCTCCCGCGCAATCGCTGCGACACTTCGGCCAGCACAACTTATCGTCCTGGAATCGACCACCTATCCCGGGACGACCGATGGCGTCGTGCGCACCATCCTTGAGGAAACCGGGCTCAAGTCCGGCAGCGACTTCTTCGTCGGCTTCTCCCCGGAGCGCGAGGACCCCGGCAATCCGACCTATGAGACCGTCAGCATTCCGAAGGTCGTCGCCGGTGATGGTCCGCAGGCTTCGGCGCTGATGGAGTGTTTCTACGCAGCCGTGGTGAAGACCGTCGTGCCGGTCTCTTCCAACGCCACGGCGGAGGCTGTGAAGCTCACTGAGAACATCTTCCGCTCTGTCAACATCGCCCTCGTCAACGAATTGAAGATCGTCTACGAGGCAATGGGCATCGACGTATGGGAAGTGATCGAAGCGGCAAAGACCAAGCCGTTCGGCTATATGCCGTTCTACCCCGGACCGGGGCTCGGCGGCCACTGCATTCCGATCGACCCCTTCTACCTCACCTGGAAGTCGCGCGAATTCGAGCTACCTACGCGCTTCATCGAGCTTGCCGGCGAGATTAATTCGGCCATGCCCCGCCATGTGGTCAGCCGCCTGGCCGAGGCCCTCGACCGCAAGGCGGGCAAGGCGCTCAGCCGTTCCAACGTCCTCGTGGTGGGCCTCGCCTACAAGAAGAATGTTCCGGACATTCGCGAAAGCCCGTCGCTGCGCCTGATCGAATTGATCGAAGAGCGCGGTGGGCGCACCGCCTATCACGACCCTTACGTCGCCGAGATCCCGCCGACGCGTGAATATGGCGCCTTGAAGGGCCGGCGGTCCGTCGTGCTCGACGCGCAAACGCTGGCAGGGTTCGACGCCGTGTTGATTGCCACCGACCATGACCAGGTGGACTACGCCGCCCTTGCGGCCGCCGCGCCGCTCGTCGTCGATACGCGCAACGTCTTTCACCGCAACGGGCTGACCGGCGAACATATCGTCAAGGCCTGACCCGCACGGATTCGCCGAGGGCCGCAAACCGGACGGAATCTCGGTGCCGTTGCTAGGCAGTCTGAACCCGCGCCAGCGTTGCCTTGAGCTTGCTTGCGGCGACCGCATAGCCGCCTGACGCACCGTCGACGAAATGCATGTGGTCCCGCGTCATCGGCGTCGGCACGATACAGGTCATGAGCGCGGAATCCTGCTGATGCAGTCCATAGTGCCCGACGCCCGCGGCCTCGGCCTGCTTTAGCCGCGCTTCGATCCGTTCCAGCCGTTCGGCGCTGATGTCGACCGTCATTTTCAGTCCGTCGTCGAACTTGCGGAAATCCGTGTTGTCAGCGAGGTCACGGCGGTAGCGGCCCGTGTCGAACGTCCCGAGATTCCACCCCATCTTCAGACATACAAACAGCGCCAGTGTCTGCACGGTGATGAAGCAACGGGCGAAAAAGCGCTGCCCCTTCGGCGCCACGGCCCGCGTCTCAGCGTCGATGCCCTTGAAAGAGAACCGCGGCCGCGGCCCAAGCTCTGGAACAGGATGACCGTTGCGCTCTTCCTCGTCAGCCAACGCGACAATATCGGCGATCAACGCCTGGAACTCCGGTCCATCGCCCTTCTGTCCGGGCACGGCGATGATCGAGGCTATGGTGCCATGGCGGGACTCGATCGGGTTCCAGCGACAGGAGAGCCCGGCCAGATCGGGCCGGGTGCCGGCGGCCGCAGCACCGACGGGATAGCGTCCCGCCTTCATCGCCGCCTCCGCCCAACTGGCGCCGCCGCCCGCAAACATCGCATAGAAGACTTCTTCGCTCGCCTTGAAGCGGGCGACGCGCATGTCGAGGCCGTTGGCCCGGATGTCACTGACCGGCACCAAGGCGGCGCGCAATTCGAGCCCAAGCTCCTCGGCCACCCAGGTCTTGACGGCGGAAAGTGCAGCGCGTGCGCGGCCCTCCATTGGCGCCGGCAGCGCGGCGAGGGCGCCGTCACCCCCGAAAACAAAGGGCATCGACTTTTCTTCGAGCGCGTTCATCAACGCCGATATGACGCTGGCGCCCGCCATATTCACAGTTTTGTAGCGGCCTTCGGCAATCGCACCGGTCGAGTTGACGATGTCGGCAACGGCAAGGACCCAGCCGTCCGGCAGCGGGCGATAATTCGCCTCGTCCGCCACCCCCTCGAACGCATCGAAGAGAGGTACGCTGTCGTAGAACCGCCCGTCCGTTGCCTCAACCATGCGTAACCTGTTCCCTGCGTTACTGCGTTCGATAGACAATCCACGTAAGAGCGCAACAAAAAGTTTCATATGCCGTTGCTAAGGGCGAGCCATCGATCCGGCGATTCCCGCTGATACGCTGTTCCGTCGGGCGATTTTCAATCGGTCACTCTTGGCGACGCTAAGGTTACTTTCCAAATAATAACCCATGGCATTGCAGGGGTGTGGCCATCTGTGCTTGTTTAACAGTCACACAAGGATCAAAATGGTCCGAGCGTGCGTAGTGAAGCCGAAATGAATGCGTGACGACAACTTTCGAGTGCGGTTCTGGGGCGTAAGAGGAAGTTTGCCGGTATCCGGCCAACAATACGTCGCCTATGGAGGGAATACGTCCTGCATCGAGATTCGATGCGGCAAGGACGTTTTGCTTTTCGATGCAGGGTCTGGAATACGTGAGGCCGGTTACTCGCTGATCGCCGAAGGTATCGACCAGTTCGACCTTTTCTTCACACACAGCCACTATGACCACATCATCGGCCTCCCCTATTTCAAACCGATCTACAAGTGTCAGAATTCGGTGCGCTTCTGGTCCGGCCACCTGCACGGCACTATGACCACGAAGGAAATGATCCGCGACTTCATGCGGCCGCCGTGGTTCCCCGTGGATCCGGATATCTGTCAGGCAAGCCTCGACGGCATGGATTTCAAGCCCGGTGACGTCCTGACGCCGCGCGCGGGGATCACGATCCGCACAACGAGCCTCAATCATCCCGGCGGCTGCGTCGGCTACCGCGTCGAGTGGAACGGTCGCGCCGTCGCTCTCGTCTACGACACCGAGCATGAGCCCGGCATTCTCGATCCCGCCGTTCTTGAACTGATCGCCGGCTGTGACCTGATGGTCTATGACTGCACCTATCTCGAGAGCGAGATGGACCATTTTCAGGGCTACGGGCACTCGACCGGCATGCATGGCGCGCGGCTGGCAATGGCCGCCGACGTCAAGCAACTCGCCATGTTCCATCACGATCCGTCCCGCACCGACGAAGCGCTGACGGCAATGGAACGCGACGTTCAGGCGACCTTCGCCGGCGCCTTTGCCGCCCGCGACGGACAGATCATCGAGCTGTAGTAATCTCGCGGCCGGCGAGCCAGCGACAGGCCGGGTGCCTGCTCGTCGCCGCGAAGAGCTTTTCGAGGAACGCCCAGACGCCCTCGTCGTGAACCAGATGATGCGTCAAAACGCCGATCGTGCGGCCCTTCTGATCCGCCCTTTCCTCGACATCCCCGCAGACCTGCCTAAACCTTGTAATGATATCGGCGACGATCGATGCATGGTCGCGACAGCCGCGCGTTCCGCGCCAGTCCATGACGTCCACATGGGTGTTGGCCAGCTTGAACGGCGACGGCTTCTCCGGCCCGAAGACCGAAAGCACCGTGAACCCGATTTCGGGCAAGGCATCCAGGAGAGACTTGTCGATCCGGTTCCACGGAGGAACGAGCATCGGCACGAAACCAACAGGGAAAAGCGTCCGCAAGCGGTCGTAGCCGAGTTCGAGTTCGTGGAGCACCGCGGCCCGCGGCCGGTGCGCGCCGAGTTCCTGCTTCTTTTCTTCAGGCGGGGCATGATTGCGATGCGCCCATCCATGTACGGCGATGCTGACATGCGCGAGCCCATCCAGACGGCGCGCAAGCGCTTCGTCGGTTAGGGCCGGCGGAACGGCGAGAACGACGGCAAGCCCGTGTCTGTCGACCAGCGACAGCAGACGATCGAGCGCCACCGTCGGCTCGGCTGCATCATCGTCACGAAGCCAGAAATCCACCTGCCGGCCTGACGCCGCGATGCGATCGAGTTCCGCAGCAAGGCGCTGCCAATGGACTTCCTCTGTCATCTCGGCGTCTCCAGGAATTCATCGAATATCGAGCGAAGCCGTCGCGCGGCGGCGTGAAACGAGCGCTCCTCGTGAACGAACCGCCGGGCGGCTGCGCCCAATCGCCGGCGGCGAGCCGGATCCTCGATCAGGTCACGCATCGCCGCCGCATAGGCGGTCACATCGCCATCCGGCGTCAGCAGCCCAGTCTCGCCGTCTCGCACCACCTCGGGCACGCCGGCCGTGTGTTGCGCGATTACCGGCAGGCCGGCAGCCTGCCCTTCGAGATAGGCAAGCCCATAGGCCTCGCCGCAGCCGGGCCACACATAGAGATCGCTGCTCGCCAGAATGTCCGGCAATTCGGCTGCGTCTTTTTCGCCAAGCCATACCAGTCGCTCGGAAGGCAAGGCCGCAAAGGCTTCCATGACCTCGTCGCGACAAGGTCCGTCACCGACGATCGTCAAGGTCCAGGCGGCATCCGCAAGGTGCGCCAGCGCCTGCGCCAGCATGCGGTAACTATCCGTCTTGTCGCCGCTTCGCATCATCGCGACCACGACCATCCGGCAGGCGGCACCAACCGACGGCTCGCTCTCACTGAAGGGAGACGCGTCGATGAATGGCGCGAGCATCGCGTGCCGACACGACGGTGCGGCTTCGAGAAGGCCATCGCGGTCGCGGCGCGTCAGGCAGATATTGACGGCCGCCTTCTCGATGGCGGCAAGAACGCGGCGCTGGGCAATGGCCCGGACACCCTCGTTCCGCCGCATCGAGTAGGACGCTTCTGCGGTGACATAGGGAATGGAAAATTCGTCCGCGAGCGCGGGCCCGAGAAGGTCGGGCGCCTTGTAATAGGGATGGTAGCAGAACCAGAGGTCGGGTGCGCCCTCGTGGCGCCAGAGCTTCCGAAGGCGCGCGGTCTCGGCCTCCGCCGCCCGTTCCAGTTCGGCAAATTCCTCGTTCGACGCCTTGGCCGTGAAGCTGCGCAGGTCCGATGCAATCGCAACCGCATGTCCATCGGCCCGAAGTGCTGCAATCAGCATGCGCGCCATCAGGCGGTCGCCGGAAGGCACCGGATGTTCGGGCGATTTCAATGGTGCGTAAAAAGCGATCTTCATCCGCTGCGAGCTATCGTGTGTCGACGCGGGACTGTCAACCAACCAAGCCCGGGACCCATGCCCCGTTCATCGATCGATCGGCAGATCATAGTAGTCGCGACGGATGAGTTTCAGCGTGCGGTCCGGCTGAATGACATAGGTCTCCTGGACGAAACTGTTGCCGCTGGTGAAACGGTGCGGGACGATGCTGCCCACGGGCGCCTTCGTCAGCTTCGTCCGCGGCTGGCCTCCATAGGTGATGCTGCCGGGGATCGGTTCAAGATCCGGGGTCGTGCAGCCCGCAAGTGTCAGAGCGCAAAGGCAAAGGAAGGCCGCCGACCGTCTCACCAGCGAGTTGCTCTTCACCAAGACCATTTCGAGACCTCCACTACTGGCGAGCAACACCTGCGCCTATGGCGCGGTGGTCGCCGTCTTGTTTTCGATTTTCGTCGCGGCCGTGTCAGCATCATGGGCCGCAAGCAGGCTGTAAGCGACATAGTACTTATAGATATTGCTGACATATTGAACCGTCTCGCGCCCAACGATCGCGGCCGCGGCATTTTCGACATTGCCGAACCAGAGGTTCGGATCGAGCCCCATTTCGCTGGCCTTTGCCCGGAACTTCCGCAGGTTCCCGGGCCCGGCATTGTAGGCCGCGAAGGCAAACAGCAATTGGTCGCGCGGCGTCACGGCCGGATCGTTGATATAGGTATCGACCAGGAAACGCAGGTATTTCGATCCGGCTTCGACGTTCAGATTCTCGTCCTTATCGATACCGCGGATGTTAACCGCCTTGTCCGCCGCAGTCGACGGCAACAACTGCATGATGCCGACCGCGCCACGCTGGCTGCGCCGGGTCTGATCGAGTTGCGATTCCTGGTAACCCTGCGCCATCAGCATCAGGTGATCGAAAGAATAGGTGCTTCCGTGCTTGCGGAAGATCTCGACGAGTTGCTTGAAACGTTCGACGTCATCAGGCGCATAGGCCCGCTTCAGCATCTTGTCACCCTTGTAATAGGTGTTTCTCAGGATGTTGCCAAAGGTGGTGCCGATCTTATGGCCCTTGACGAAGTCATCAAGAACGGCCTTGAGCTTGGGGCTGTCTTTGCGGATTGCCCAGGCGATTTCACCATGATCCGAGACGGCAATATCCTCTCTCACCTTGAGGTCGGTGAAGACCTTCGACCAGATATTCGCCTTGTACATATCGACGACGGTCCATGGCAGCAGTCCGGCGTTGATCATCTCCAGGACGTCTTCGTCCTCGAGATTCTCGTCCATGTCCTTCAAGGCAATCGGTGCGCGACCGGACTTTTCGAAACCGGCGCTGAGCGTCGCCAGGTGTTCGTAGTAGCTGCTGGAGCGGCGCACGTGGATTTCCTGTCCGCTGAGGTCGTCAAGGCTGGCGATCACGGGCGCCGAAGGGCCGGTGACCAGAACCTCCCTCGCTTCATCGTAGAGCGGAGCGGTGAAATCGACCTTCGCTCGCCGCGCTTCGGTGATCGTCAGGTTGGCCATGACGATATCGCCAAGCCCTTCTTCCAGTGCCGAGAGAAGCTTCGCCCGCGGCATCGGCACGAAACCGACGCGGATCTTGTCGATCTGCTTCTTGCGGCTCTTGTTGAGTTCGTTCTCAAGCGCCGTCCCGAATTCGACGGCCGTGCCCAGTTGCTGGCCCCGATCGATGAAGTAGATCGTCTTGCTGAACGGCACGATGATCCGGACGATGCGTCGCTTTTCCATCCCGTCGAAATCGTCCTTGTGCGGGACAAACATCGACCGGACGAAGGCTTCGTCCGACTGCGCCCAGGCGCCGCCGCCCGCACACAGCACAAGCAGCACCAATCCCACAAGCAGGCGTTTCATGATCGGCCTCCCAGCCCCGAGAAACCTTCCCGATGGATCCTATTCCTCCGGCGCACCGCCTTCGGCGAGGGCCGCGGCGGCATTCTTCTTGGCGATCGCGTCGCGGGTCGCAGCGGCGGCCGCAACGGAATGCTGCTGCTCGTCGCCTGCCACCTGCACCGTCGGCGATGCGAAGCTGATGCCGTTTTCCTTGAAGGCTTCCTTGATCATCACCTGGGCCCGACGCCTTACCTGCGTCTGGTTCCCCGGCTTCGTCTTCATGGCAAAACTCAAGGTCATCCCGTAGTCGCCGAAATTCTCGACGCCCTTCATCTTGACCGTTTCCAGGATCAACGGCCCGACATCAGGATCCTCGAGCAGCTTGGCGCCAATTCCCTTCACCAGCTTCTTCACCTTGGCGACATCAGCGTCGAAGGAGACGTTGATCAGGAACTTGTCGATCACCCAGTCACGGCTCATGTTCTGCACCGCGCCGAGCGAGCCGAAAGGTACGGTAAAGACCGGGCCGCGGTGATGGCGCAGCTTGACGGAGCGAATGCTGAACGATTCGACTGTGCCCTTGTAGCTGCCGCTCTGGATATACTCGCCGATGCGGAAGGCATCGTCCATCATGTAGAAGATGCCGCTGATGACGTCCTTGACGAGCGTTTGCGAGCCGAAGCCGATGGCCACGCCGAAGACACCGGCACCGGCAATCAGCGGGCCGATTTCCACGCCGAGTCCGGAGAGCACCATGAGCACCGCCACGACGGCGATGAAGGCCGCGAGAAAATTGCGCAGGATCGGCAGCAATGTCATCAGACGGGTATTGCGGGCGCGCTCCGCCGGGTCCTCGGTCGCGTGATTGGCCTGCTTGACCCGCAGATTGATGAAACCCTTTACGAGCTGCCAGATGAGATCTGCCGCCAGCAGAATGACGATACCGGCGAGCAGCCCGCGGACCACGCGGTTGAAGGCGTCGTCATGCATCATCGCCGTCGCACTGACCTTGAAGACCAGCGCCAGCCAGCCAGCCGCCAGAGCAATGACCAGCAGTCGGGCGCCGCGCTCGATCAAGATGTTGCGCATCACATGCACGTCGTCTTCGGCGGAAGCCTGCAGCAAGGTTTTGGTGAAGGCGCTGGTGAAGCGCAGCAACGGCGGCATGCCGATCAAGTAGAGGCCGATCCAAAACAGGACATCCATGCCGGCGACCCAAAGCATCCACAAGACGATCAGGAAGGCGACCAACAGGACGTTACCGACAATGCGTCGCGAGCCAATGACGGTGCCGACGGGCCGACGCACCACCGTCACGATCCCGAGCACCAGAACGACGAGACCGAGGGCAGCGGAGACGAGATCATGTACGTCATCCGAAATGGATAGCGCCCGCATTGCATCGCCGACGCCCCATACCAGCGCCGCAGCGCCGATCAGCCACAGGCTGTGCCGGTGCCAGAAGCGGGCATCATCCGCCGTCAGCGACATGTAGCCGACCCGCCCGTCTGCACTCTCCTCGCTTGCCGGCCCACCGGTCAGCACAGCCGCGGCGATGATCATCAGCAGGCGGGCGCCGATCCAGGCACCAAGCAACGGTGCGATCGTCGCCTCCAGCCTCGGAGGCCAGTCGGCGATCGCGAGCACCGATATGCTGGCGGCCGCGAAAACGATGAGCGGCAGCACCCGTGTCAATATCGTTCGGGCCGGCACCGTCAGGACCGCGCCCTGAAGGCTGCGCTTCAGCACCCAGCGCAAGAGATATTCGGCGCCATAGCCGATCAGCAGGATGAAGAAGAAACCCTTGAGGATCGGAGCGGCGCCATGGTTCTCCATGTCGCCAGCCAGGCGGTCCCGCGCGGCCTGTATTTCCGGGAGAACGCGCGGCACCGCATTGCTGATGCCTGTCAGGTGGTGCCTGATTTGGGCTGTCCATCGGGCGACGATACCGGTCGCCGGCGCCTCAGCCTCCGCCGCAGGGGCGGCAGGTGCCTGTTTCGCCGAAAGCCACTGCTTCACCTCAGGGTCGTCAAGAAGCTGGATCAGTTGCTGGACCTTGGCAGGCGGCGCGGCGGGTGCCGGCTCCTGCGCAAATCCCTTGGCGACGGGTCCGAAAACGATTGAAAGCAACACAAGAAGGCCGAAAAGCGGCCCCAGAAAACGATGCGACGACCCGACACAGCCCATGCTTACCACCCCCACCGATCATGCCGGTCCCCCGACCGGCACGATTCTCAACTTTTACAAATGCTAACATACCTAAAGGCGGTTCTGCCAATGCCCTTTCGCCGCAGATCAGCGACGGCGGAAACCGCCACCGCCATGGAAACCACCGCCTCCACTGAAGCCGCCCCCACCATGGAAACCGCCGCCGCCGTGGAACCCACCTCCTTCGAAGCCACCTCCCCCGAAGCCGCCCGGACGGTCAAAGCCACCGCCTCCGTTGCTCGGGAAGTTCAGCGGGCGTTGATCGAAGGACTGGCGTTCGAAGGCGCGCTGGTTGCCGAGCTGTCGCCCGATGTTGTCGATGGCCAGATGGTCGGGTGCCCGGTCCAATGTTCTGGCGCCTGCTCCCTGGCCGGACTGACGTGTCTCGATCCGCTGATTCAGGTTCTGGGCCGCATCCGGATGATTGGCAGAAAACTGTTCGCCCGCCTTGGCCCGATCCTGGATGGACGGCTTGTCGACTGGCTGCCAGCCGTCCGGCGTGTGCTTCTGCCATTGTCCGTCGTCGCGGCGATAGACGCTTCCGTCACGCCCGGCATAGACGTCGCCACCCTTGCCACCGGCGACAAAGCCATGATTGCCATCTGACGTGCGCCAATGCATCCCGGCGCCGCCCGCAGTCGCGCCACCGGAGATGCGCGCAAAGTCCGAGCCGTGCTTGACGGCCGCCGTGCCCCAGCTGCCGTAGACATTGTGCCCGCCACGCGCGATCGCGGCGTTGCCGGTGCGCGGATTGTAAGCCGCGACGAAGCCCCGGTCGCCATTCGGTCCGTAGCCGACAGCGCCGCGCATATAGGTCCCGGTGCGCGGATTGTAGGCGGCGCCGGCGGCGATGCCGCGGTAGGGGCCATAGGCATAGCCATAGCGGCCAAAGGTCCCGACAGCCGGATTGTAGAACGCGCCGACACCATAGGTCACCGGGCGCGGATAATAAGGCCAATAGCCCCCGCCGGCCCAGCCATAGTCCCAATAGTCGTCATAGTACCAGCCGGTGCCGTAGACGAAGGTGTCCCAGGCGAGATAGGCACCGAGATAGCCCATCGTGTAGCCGAACCAGACCGCATCAGGCTCCGTCTCGTAGATCCGCACATAGGTCGCGTTGTAGACCGGCGAAGATGGCGGGATCTGGTAGATCTCGTCCGGCACCGCCTTGGCGACGCTAAACGGTCCGGTCGGTTTGTCGCCGACGAACCAGATCCCGTCCTTCACGACGAAGTACTTGTCGCCGACCTTGATGACGGTCTCGTTCGTGTTCACGGCGTAGGTGAGCGAAGTGCCGTCGATCTTCTCGAACTTCGGATCGCCGCTATAGGTCACGTCGACCGTGACCGACCCATCGAGCGCCACGCGCGCCTTTTCGGGAATGCTTGCCTTCAGCCGCGCTTCGGCATTTTCAGACGTGCCGGGAACGGACGCGCGCACCGTGTAATAGGCGGCATCCTGCGGGATGTTCTGGAAATCCTCGGGAAGCTTGGGCGTCGCGAAGGTCCACGGACCATCGAGAGAAGAGCTCGCGAACCAGCGGCCGGAGACGAGGATGTACCAGTTGGAATCCGCATCGCGGTAGAAGACATCGCTCTCGCTGTTGGTCGCAACCTTGAGGCCGGTGCCCGGCACCTGCTCCAGCTTCGGCTCGCCGTCGAAGACGAGCAGCTCGGAAGGTTTGTCCGAATAGACGACATCCGGCACCACGACCTTGTCCGGTTGCGGCGGAATTGCCGCCTTCGCATCTTTCCAGTTGTCGTCGTCCGGCAGCTTGCCAAGAATGTCGGGCAGCGTCGGCGCAGGCTGCCACCCCGAGGCCAGGTCCTTCGATTGCAGCCAGGACTTGTCGTTGCGCAGATAATAGGTGCCGTCCGCATCGACCTTGAAAAGGTCCCAATTGGTGTTGACGGCGAAGGACAGGCCCTCGACACCGTTGACCGGCGCGAACACCGCCTTGCCGTCGGTCTGCACCAGCACCGCCGGTTTCTTGCTGACAAAGATCGGCGGCGGATCGGCCTTCAGCCCTTCGACATTACCGAGCCGCTCGTAGTCGGCGAGGCTCGCCGTCAACTTGTCCTCGGAAATGGTGATGGTTCCGACCGGCATCAGCTTTCCGACCTCAAGCGCGAGATCCGCCAGCTCCTTTCGGTCGAGGACGGAAAAATTGATCTCCGTCATCTTGATGTCAGAAACGACGACCTGACCGGACGCGCTGTCGGCGTCGGTCTTGCCGGTGACCCCGATGACGCCGTAAATCGGCTTGGCATCGTCGGACTGTTTGTACTCGGCCGCGATCAGCGCATCGAGATCAGCGAAGTCCTTCCACGCATTGATCTGCGGCTGGTAGAGCGTGATGGTCGCGCCGCTGTCCGTCTTGAAGGCGCGCGGCCAGCCAAGCCCCTTCGGGTCGGCATCGTTCAGGTACTTGCCGCTGACGAAGCCGTTCTGGCCGCTGAAGCTGACGGCGCACCATGTGCCGGCATCGTCGCATTCCTTGACGTCGACCTCCGCGCCTTCCGCAATCGTGCCCAGACTATTGAAACCGGTGCCCGGTCCTTCCCGGAAATTGACGGACGCGCTCGTCGTAGCCGGACCGGCTTCTGCCGGCATGGAAGCAATCGCCAACAGGGTCAAGGCCAGGGTCAATCTGCGCATTTCGGTTCTCCGGCATCTAGCAGCAATCCGAACCGGCGCCGTGCTACCCCCTCATACCGCCAGCAGACAGGTAAGGCGCGGACATAGAGCCGGTATGATCGCAGCTTCTTCAGGAGCCGGGGCAGCACAAGTACGTAACAGTAACGGCGACCGTAAAAGCCGTTGAATGAGCACGATGGGACCCAGCCGTTCGCACAGTCGCAAGCGCATTGACGCCGGATCGATTCGCGCCCGGCGCCCCTGCATTTTGGCGTAAACGAGGCAAGTTGGCCTCCGTGATCCGCCACAATTCGCGCGCTTGTGCTCCAATCGTTGCGGCATCGCCCGGCTCACCTCCTGGAAAACCGGGGCGGCTTTGCAAATCTCCGTGTTTTAGCCCGTGGTGATTGCATCGGGAGATTTATTCAAGCAAACTCATATGTATGATTTGACCACTCCTACGTGCGGAGGAAATACAAGTGAACACAAAAGCCCCCAGCCAGATTGATGTCTTTGTCGGTTCCCGCGTCAGGATGCGTCGGTTGATGGCCGGGTTGAGCCAGGAGAAGCTGGCCGACGGCCTCGGGATCACATTCCAGCAGGTTCAGAAGTACGAAAAAGGCACCAACCGCATCGGCGCCAGCCGTCTTCAGGCGATCGCCGATATCCTCGGCGTGCATCCGAGCTTCTTCTTCCAGGAAGGCGACGACGCAGCTGCTCGCAACGGCGCCGGCGACACGACGCGCGAACCGAGCGAAATCTCCTCCTTCGTTTCGTCGAAGGAAGGCATCGCGCTCAACCGCGCTTTCCTGAAGATCACGGATCCGGTGTTGCGCAAGAAGATCATCTCGCTCGTCGCCGCCGTGGCCCAGACGCCGGAGACGGAAGGCAGCCGCGCGGGAACGACCCACGCCCAGGATCTGCACGGATAATCGTTTGCGCCCGACAGGAATGACCGGATGACATTCAGACTGCAGACCCTCGGGCGCTTGCGCCTCGTCGATGCCGACGGGCGCGAAGTGGCCTTTCCGGAAAAGGGTCTGCTCATCCTTTGTTATTTTATCGTCGGCGGACATCGCGAGCAGTCGAGAAACGACATTGCCAAGCTGTTGTGGGATGAAGTCGTCCCCAGCCAGGCCTTCGTCAATCTGCGCAAGACGATCTCCCGGATCAGCGCGCGACAGGACGAACTCGGCTGCCATTTCCTGAGTTTCTCCCAATCGTCGGTCGGGCTCGACGTCGATCGGCTGCAGAGCGATCTCGATGAAATCGGCCGAGACACGGGCGATCCCCTCGCCCGCTTCCAGCTGGCGGCGACGACGTTCCAGGAGGACTTCCTCAAGGATCTGAAGTCGCAAGGGCAAGCGCTCCACGGCTGGATCGAGCGGCAGCGCGGCGAGCACATGACGCTCCTGCGCGAAAGCCTGCTCTTAGCCGCACCGGAATCGACGAAGAGCCTGCGCAAGCTGGTCAAGGCGGCCGCAGCACGGCTCCTTGAGCGCAATCCGCTCGACGAAGATGTGCGCAAGATCCTGACCCAGGTGTTTCAGCTGGAGGGCAATCCCCTCGAGGCAAGGGCAATCGCGCACAGTGATGCGCCGGTCGTTCCCGCGGTCGCGGAATGGCGACCGCCAGCTTCGACGATCCTCGCTCCAGTTTCGGAGATAGCTGCCGACTTGCGTCCGCCGCGTGTCGTGCTGCTTCCGCCGAGCAACGGAGCGATCGACAGTCCCTCCACCCAGTTCGCAAGCGCCCTGATCGAGGACGTCACCATCGGTCTTTGCGCGCTTCGTTCGGTTTCGGTCATCGCCCCCTACACGGCCGCGCAGATCAGCCTTCAGTCCGACAAGGCAAACACCTACCAAAAGCACGCCATCAGCTACATCCTCGATACCCGTTTGACGGACGAGGGCAGCCGGCTGACCCTGTTCACCCAACTGATCTTCTTTGCCAACGACGAGGTGATCTGGGCCGACCGCTTCAATATCGACGGCGACGGGTTGATGACCTCCAGGCGGGAGATCGCACTGCAGATCGCCTATGCGATCGCCAGCCAGGTAGAGCGCAACGAGACACAACGGAAGACCTACGAAACCAATGTCGGCTCCTATCGCAGTTTCCTGCTTGGGCAGCGCTACCTCAAGCAGCTCAACCTTCCGGAAGTGCGGCGCGCTCGCAAGAGTTTCCGTGAATCGCTGTACGAGAATTCCGACTTTGCGCCGGCGATGAGTGGCCTGGCACGCAGCTACTTCTTCGAATGGCTGCTGACGGCGCGTGGCGACAGCGAACTGCTGGCACTTGCAGAGCGGCATGCGCGCGACGCGGTGGGAGCCGATGACACGCTGGCAACGGGTTATCGCGAACTCGGTGTCGTCAAGCTCTATCTGAGACAGTTCGATGAGAGCATGGAGTACCATGACAAGGCGGAGGCGCTGAGCCCGCAGCATGCCAACGTGATCGCGAGCTACGCCGACACGCTGGTGCAGGCCTCGCGTCCCGAGGGCGGGCTACGCAAGATCCAGGCCGCGCTCGACCTCAACCCGATCGCGCCGGACGAATATTTCTGGACCGCGGCCGGCGCCAGCTACTCGCTCGGGCAGTACGAGCAGGCCATCGCCTATATCGAGCGTATGCGCGATCCGACGCCTGCCGACCGGCTGTCGGCGGCGAGCTGGGGTATGCTTGGCAACAAGAAGAAGGCACGCCAATTCGTCCGCAAGACATTCGACGTGCATCCGGATTTTGATCTCGACAAATGGATGGCCATCGTTCCCTTTAGGGAAGAGTGGCAGCGAGTCCACTATTGCGAGGGCCTGCGCAAGGCAGGCTTCTGACGTCTTCATTCAGTGAAAGCCAGGAGGGGCAAATGGCGAAAGTGGTGGTAATTGGTGTGGAAGGCGATGACAGGCTCTGGATGGCAGATCTGGATGCGGGAACGGTGACGCTAATTCCGACGCCGACACAGGGACCGCTCGCAGCGGCCAACGATCTGCGTAGCAACGGCGGCGCGACAGTGCACAAGGGCGTGAACCTCGCCGTGCTGGCCGCCTCGTCCGGTTCGGTTTCCGGCGGTTTCATGGACGGCTAGCGCCGAGACGTGGCGCGGGCCACCGAAATTGACCGGCCGTCGGATGATCGTATCGGTCATCCGACGGCCGGAATGCTCTCATACAGCGATCGCGCCTGTTCGCCCGAAGAGACCCTTCGGCGCATCGGGCCGCTTTTGCCGACATTCGGCGTCAGCCGGCTTGCGCGCCTGACCGGGCTCGACAAGATCGGGATCCCGGTCTGGAGCGCCATTTCCCCGAATGCGCGGTCGATCGTCATCAATCAAGGAAAGGGCGTCAGCGATAGCGACGCCAAGATTTCGGCCGCCATGGAGTCGATCGAACGCGCCGTGGCCTGCACGCCTTCCGTTCCGTTCAGAATGGCGACCAGACGGGCCCTGCGCGAGGGTGGGGACCGGGCCTTGACGCTTCCGGGTCTAGTGGCCGCCGGCGGGGCCGATCTCGGAGACGACGAGACGATCGCCTGGCTCAGCGGATTTGATCTGGCGGATGGATCCACCACATGGGCGCCGCTTCACGCAGCGACGCTCGACCGAACCATCGACCGCTGCCGATATTGGCAATCCTCCGACGGCCTTGCCTCCGGCAACACCGAGACCGAGGCTATCCTGCACGGCCTGCTGGAGCGGATCGAGCGCGACGCCGAAACGCTCTGGCGTCTGTTGCCGCTGGACGGCAAGCTCAGGACTTGCATTGATCCGGCATCGTTCGAGGACCCGATCCTCGACGGGATGGAGCGGCGGATCGTGGACTGCGGCCTGCAACTGCGTCTATTCGATATGACCAGCGACGTCGCAATCCCCTGTTATGCGGCGACCCTTGCCGGCGCCGGCATTCTGACCGCGCGGCAACCCCGATACCACGACGTGACGATCGGCCATGGCGCGCACCCGGTGGCGCGAAGAGCCGCCATCCGCGCCGTGACGGAGGCCGCCCAGTCGCGGCTCACCTATATCAGCGGCGCCCGCGACGACGTCTTTCCCGAGACGTTTACCCGTCCCCTTCCGAGCGAGACGCAACGCCTGTTCGAGGCGGTGCCTCAAAGGAAAACGGCAGCAGCTACCAACGCCGGGGGAGGACCGCAGGAACTGCTGCGCTTCGTGATGCGGCGGCTCGAGGAGGCGCGTATCGGCTCGATCGTCGTCGTACCGCTGGTCGAAGAGGGGGCAATGCCGTTTTCTGTCGTCAAGGTTCTCGTTCCCGACCTCGAAAACCCCGACGGGCTTCGCAAGCGCCGCTTCGGAGCGCGGGCGCTGACGCGCGCGCTGGAGGTTTAATGAAGATCGTCTTCGTGGGCCCGACGCTGCCGGACGCGCAGAGAATTGCGGGCGATGCCATTACCGTCCTGCCACCTGCGGTCCAGAGCGACATTCTCCAGGCGACCGAGCGCGGAGCGACAGCCATCGGCCTGGTCGATGGCAATTTCGAACAGGTGGCGCCGGTCTGGCATAAGGAGATTCTCTACGCGCTGACGCAAGGCGTTCAGGTCTTCGGCGCAGCCAGCATGGGTGCGCTGCGCGCTGCAGAATGCGCTCCCTTCGGCATGACGGGCATTGGCGAGGTCTACCGCCAATATGCGCAATGCGAGCGGGTGGACGATGCCGATGTCGCCCTGATCCACAGCCCGGCTGAGCTCGGGCACCTGCCGCTGACCCTGCCACTCGTGAATGTGGACATGACCCTCAGGCGCCTTCGGGATCGCCAACTGCTTTCTGCGGAAGCCGCAGCGGCGATCGGCGGCGCGGCGGCCGGCATCTTCTACAAGGAGCGCACCTGGACCGCGGTGGTCGCGCGCGCGCCCCTTGCCGCTGGCATCGATCGCACACGCCTCAAAGACCTGCTTGCCGCTGAATTCGTCGATCAGAAGCGTATCGATGCGTTGCTTTTGCTTGATGCACTGCACAACGCGCCGGACCAACGAACAGTTGTAGCCAAAGACTGGAAATTCAATTCTACCAGCATGTGGAAGAGGTTGTCCGGTCAACCTGACGCTTCATCTTAAGCGCGTTGTTTTCCCATACAACGTGTGTCACGCTCATGTCACGCGCACTGCCGCGCAGTCACGCTATGATTGCTCACGCTGAACTGGATCTGGCCGATCCATAGGGAGCTGGGGAAAATCATGCTATCTTCATTTGCTGTACCGGTGGAGCCGGAAGACAAGGAGAAGGAGCTGCTGGCATTGGCTCGCCTTGTCACCTATGCGCGCGACTCCGCCAAGACCCTCAATGTCGAAGGCGTGCAATACTGCCTCGAGTTGGCGCTTGCGTCACTGCTCAAGGAGGCAGAGGAGTGCGGAGACAAGAGAGCACATCTCACCAACGAACTGATGACACGACCAAGCCTCGGCCGCTGCTGAGACCGGTAAGTTCTGGGCGTCTCCGCCCGGAATAGCGCAGTCGTGGAGGGTCATCCTCCGTTTCCGGGAACGCCGGGGTGACCCGAAAATCCGATCGCCACAAAGCCCCGTTTTGCAGAAAGCAAAACGGGGCTTTTCATTTGCGCTCTTCAAGCAAGTTCACCTCACGCGGTGTACATAGCTCGGCCAGACGTGACGGCATTTGCGGTGCCACTCGCCTACCACCTTGCAATCAGCGTGCGCCAGTATCGACGCGCGGGAGCGTTCACCAGCGCTAGTAGCGACGGCCCGGACGGAATTTCCCTGGAACCTCACGCCGTTCGAATGTTTGTCTCGCCCGGCCCTCGAATTTAGTCCATAATTTCCATAGATATTGTTGAATTAATAGCACTACGGGTTAGGCTTGAACCACTCGACACAGCCGGGGGTGCCATGAGCCAGGACCATTCAACGATCAGCGTTTCGCCGCGGTGAACGCTCTTCCAGTCAACCGACACGACCGTCCTTGCGCATCCTCTGTCTTCACCTGAGCACCTCGATGTGCCCGCAGCACGCTCTGCCTCGCTCGCGGGGTACCGGTAGCCGGCGGCACGCGCCAAGAAACAACGGAGAGCATCTTGAGCCAGACCAATCCAACCCTGCCCGTCCTCGACCTTTCCCGCTTTGCGGCGGGCCATCCCGAGCGGGCGACGGCGCTCGATGAGTTGCGCAGCGTCGCCCGCTCGGTGGGCTTCTTCTACCTCGAAGGCCACGGCATCCCGCAGGACGAGATCGACGGCATCCTTTCGCTTTCGCGTCGTTTCTTCGCGCTGCCCGAGGATGACAAGCTGGCGATCGAAATGCGCAAGTCACCGCACTTCCGCGGCTACAACCGTGCCGGCCTCGAATATACCCGTGGTACCCAGGATTGGCGCGAGCAGGTGGACTTCGGTCCCGAGGGTCAAAGGCTTGAAACCGCCTCCGGCGATGCGCCATGGAAGCGGCTCGTCGGCCCCAATCAGTTCCCCGATGCCTTGCCGGAATTGAAGCCCGCGATCCTCGGCTACATCGAAGCCGTCACCGGGCTCGGCATTCGTCTGATCGAGATCTTCTCGGAAGCGCTCGGCCAGAAGCCAGATGTCTTCGGCCCGATCTATCGCGACGGCCCCAACCAACTTCTGAAGATCATCCGCTACCCCGGCCGTGACAAGACGGAGAGCGACCAGGGCGTGGGCGCCCACAAGGACGGCGGCTTCGTCACCATCCTGCTACAGGACGTGGTTGGCGGGCTGCAGGTCGATGACGGCAAGGGTGGCTGGATCGACGCACCGCCGAAGCGCGGAACCTTCGTCATCAATGTCGGCGAGCTTCTGGAACTGGCGTCGAACGGTTATCTGCTCGCCAACATCCACCGAGTGGTGACGCCCCCAGCCGGCGGCGACCGGCTGTCCGTCGCCTTCTTCCTCGGCGCCAACCTCGCCTCGACCATCCCGGTGCTCGACCTGCCACCAGAGCTTGCAGCCGAGGTTCGCGGCGTTACGCAGGATCCGCAGAACCCGCTCTTCCACGAGGTCGGCCGCAACGTGCTGAAGTCCCGGCTGCGCTCGCACCCTGATGTCGCCGCAGAGCACCACGCCGACCTGCTGGAACAGCAAAAAGCGGCGGTGCCCGCCTATTAACCGGACAGCGCCGATCAACCTGAGAGCCAAGGAGACATGGCATGACGATTCATCAGAAGCCGGAAGAACCTGCAATCGAGATCAAGGCATCGAGCGGCCAGCGCGAAGCCGGCGGTCGGTTGCATCCTGAAACGCTGGCACTCCATGGCGGCAGCTACCGCTTCGACCCGGCAAGCGGCGCCGTCGCCGTGCCGATCTACCAGACGACGTCCTATCAGCTGCCCGGCACCGATGGCGCCGACAAGCTCTTTGCGCTCGAAGCTCCGGGGCATCTCTACACCCGCGTCTCCAATCCGACGCAGGACGCTTTCGAGCAGCGGCTGGCGGAAATCGAAGGTGGTGCCGCGGCGCTGGCCCTCGGCTCCGGTCAGGCGGCCTCTGCATTTGCCCTCCTGAACCTTGCGCGCGCCGGCGACAACATCGTCAGCGCGGCCGGCCTCTATGGTGGCACCTGGGCACTCTTTGCCGCAACGCTGAAGAACTTCGGCATCGAGGTCCGTTTCGTCGACGCCGCTGACCCCGAAGCCTTTGCCCGGGCGACGGACGACAGGACGCGCGCCTACTATGCCGAGTCCCTGCCGAACCCGAAGCTCGAGGTCTTTCCGATCGCCGAAGTGGCCGAAGTCGGCTTGCGCTTCGGCATTCCGCTGATCGTCGACAACACGGCAGCCCCGCTGACCATTCGCCCCTTCGAGCACGGCGCAGCCGTCGTCGTCTACTCCACGACGAAGTATATCGGCGGTCATGGTACTTCGATCGGCGGCGCAATCATCGACAGCGGTCGCTTTCCCTGGCACGAACATGAGGCGCGGCATCCGAACCTGCACGAGCCGGACCTGAGCTACCAGAGCAAGACGTGGCTGGAAAAGGCGGCTGCGATCGACTTTCATCCCTATATCCTGCGCGCCCGCGCGGTGCTGTTGCGCGACCTCGGCGCCGCCATCAGTCCGCTGAACGCCTTCCAGTTCATCCAAGGGCTGGAGACGCTGCCGCTCAGAATCCGCCAGCACAACGAGAACGCGATAAAGGTGGCCGAGTTCCTCCGCACCCATCCGAAGGTCGGTCGCGTGATCTTCCCGAAGTTCCAGGAAGGCGAGACACAGAAGCGTGCCGAGAAGTATCTCCGTAACGGCCACTATGGCGCCCTGGTCGGCTTCGAACTGAAGGATGGACGCGAGGCGGGACGCCGGTTCATCGACGGGCTTAAGCTGCTCTACCACGTCGCCAATATCGGCGACGCGCGCTCGCTTGCCATCCATCCGGCAACGACGACGCATTCGCAGCTTTCCGAAGAGGATCAACTCAAGACCGGCGTCACGCCGGGCTATGTCCGGCTTTCGATCGGCATTGAACATGCCGACGACATCATCGCCGATATCCGTCAGGCGATCGACGCGGCCTGACGGCACGATCGCGTATCCGGCTCCGCAGCTCAGGGCCTTTGTGGCCTGGCTGCGGAGTTTTTTGTTTGGCGGGGTCAGAACTGGCCGATAGGTCACCGCCCGGTTTCGTGTCACAAATGCGCACCGGTCGCTGCGTCCGCAAATGTTACCACGTACCTACAGAGGAAAGATCATGAGCAAGAACACCCAGGTCCTGCTTGCCGCCCGGCCAGCCGGTCGACCGACGCCGAGCGATTTTCGCATCGTAGAGACGGCAATCCCGGAGCCGGCCGAAGGCGAAGTTCTGCTGAAGATCCTCTATCTTTCCCTCGATCCCTACATGCGAGGGCGCATGAACGCCGGCCGCTCCTATGCCAAGCCGGTGGAGATCGGCGCGGTCATGGAAGGCGGCACGGTCGCCCGCGTCGTCCGCTCGCGCCACCCGGATTTCAGCGACGGCGATTTCGTGCTCTCCCACTCCGGCTGGCAGAACTATGCGCTGTCGCGCGGTGCGGACCTGCGCAAACTCGATCCATCGGCGGCGCCTTTGTCGACGGCACTCGGCATTCTCGGCATGCCCGGCTTTACCGCCTATGCGGGACTGCTGACAATCGGCAGGCCGAAGCCAGGTGAGACGGTCGTCGTGGCCGCCGCCAGCGGCGCCGTCGGCTCGGCCGTCGGCCAGATCGCGCGCATCAAGGGCGCGCGCGCCGTCGGGATCGCCGGCGGTGCGGACAAGTGCGCCTTCGTCCGCGACACGCTCGGCTTCGATGCGGTGATCGATCACCGCGCGCCGGATTTCACCGAGCAGCTCGCGGCCACCTGCCCCAAAGGCATCGACGTCTATTTCGAGAATGTCGGCGGCCATGTCTGGGATGCGGTGTTTCCGCTTCTGAACGACTTCGCCCGCGTGCCCGTGTGCGGGCTGATCGCGCACTACAACCAGGCCGGCGGCCCGCAAGCGGGCGGCGACAGGTTGCCGGGTGTCATGCGCGAGGTCCTGAGCCGGAGCCTGCTCATCCGCGGCTTCATCCAGCGTGAATTCGCCGATCAGCGGCCGGCCTTCTACCAGGAGATGGCAGGCTGGATCACCAGCGGCGAGGTTCGCTACAAGGAGGACGTCGTCGACGGCATCGAGAACTCCCCGAATGCGTTCATCGGGCTGCTCGAAGGCCGCAATTTCGGCAAACTGGTCGTGCGGGTGGCTGACGAGAGCTGAGCAGCCAACCCCGCCGACTGTCAGTGCAGGGCGGCGAGGCGAATGCCCGCCTTGCCCAGACCGTCGTCAAGAAGTGCGATCAGGTCCGGCGCGTAACCGCGCGCGGCAAGCTCACTCTCGATCGACCGCGGCTTGCCGCTCTTGCTCCAGCGTAACCCGTCCAGCGCGCTGGTGGCCTCACGTGTCAGGCCCAGCTGGCCGGCAGCCGCCATGCGGAGCAGGTTGACGGCGGTGTCGGCGGGGTTGGCGAGTTGGCGCGCGCGTGTCAGCGCTTCGCGGTACTTGCCGTTCCGGTACTCTTCTAGCGCCAGGGTGAGCGCGGCATCGCGGTGCAGATACTCGCAGCCCATCTCCGCCACCCGCGCCAGGCTCACGCCTTCCGAATATTGCCCGCTGACGAAGAGCAGCAGGCCGAGCCGGGCCGGGATGGCATCATCGAGCGGATTGAGTGCCGCAGCGCGGCGACCGGACAGGAACGCGGCCTCCGTGTCACCGGAAACGAAACGGGCCTGCATCTGGGCGAGATAGCTCTGGCTCGATTGTGGTGCCAGCGCCACGGCTCTGTCCGCAAGCTTCATCGCACGGGCCGCGACCGTTGGCGAGGTGCTCGCCTCACCGGTCGCCACCAGCACCATGGCGAGGCTTGCAAGCACATCGGGATCGGCCGCCTGATAGGTCACCGACTTTTCCAGGCAGGCATGCGCAGACGCCAAGCCTTCCGCGTCGAGCCGCGCCAGCGCAACATCGGCGAGCAGCACGCAGCCGTAGCCGATCGAAGGCGTCACGAGTTGCCGCGCGGCCTCCAGGCTGACGATGACGCCTTCCTCGCCGGCGAGCGATCGGGCGAGCCGCGCCAGCAATCTTTCCTGAACCGTTCGCGCGTCGCCACTATCGAGCGCCGCCTTCGCGGTGCCCGCTCGGAGCGCCTCGTTGCTTTGGGTATCGACGACCTGCCACGAAACCTGATGCTCGTGAACGTCGGCGCTGTAAGCGACCGAGAGCCGGTACTCCTTGCTCCCCTGCAGCTTCACCGGCGGTGCCGATGCGACCCAGCCGGTAACCGATGCAACATCGACGCCCGCGGCCGGCACTTGCGCCAAGGTGCGCACCGCGGAGAACTGCGACAGCGCGTGAACAAGATAGTCGCCCGCCTTCCGCTGTTCTTCGCCGCCGGCTCCACCGGCCGCAGCGACGTCTATGACGATCGTTGGCTTGGCTGAGAGCACCGGTTGCCACGGAAGGCGCTCCGCGATGGACAGATAGAAGGCTCCGGCCATCGCCGCGACGCCTGCGACAGCGGCTGCAATCGGGCCGAACGGACGACGCTTCGGCTGTGCCGCGACGGACGCGACAGCCACCGGCTGTTCCGGCTCGCTCGCCGTCTCCGCGGGAGCCGTTGCGCCTTCCGCAGGGGCCGGCGAGCGGTCGCTCGCCACGAAATGAGGAACGTAGTTGCCTTTGGGGAGCTCGATGCGAACCCCGACCTTCTCGCCGGCGGTCTCGTAATATTGCGTCAGCGCGGCGCGCAGACGCGAGGCTTCGACACGCACGATCGGATCTGTTGCCGGATCGAAAGAGGTCGGCCGGCCGAAAACGTCGATCGCGATGGTATAGGCTTTGACCTGCCCTGAGCGGCCAGCGAAGAATTCATCGACCAGATAGCGCAGGAGTTTCCGATGGCGCTCGGTCGCGTGAAACTGGCTATCGGCAAGAATACGATCAAGTGCAGCACGTGCATGACATTCGGCGACGACACCAAAAGCTGCTTGACCCGCATTTCTGGCTTCCATGATGCGCTCCCAGCTGCCCACAACCCCAAAGAGAGTGCAAACGCGAGACGAACTCTAGACGAGAGCCGCAGTGACGAAAAGAAAAATATTGCGCCATCACAAAACATTTTCACGAAGGAAATGAGACATTCCAAAACAGAGCAAGAACCTTTCGAAAATCCCATAGAATTTTCACGGGTCTTGCATGAAATGCATGATCCAAAGAAGGCTATTTGTTAATCACAATGGACTAGGTTCGCGCCCTGAATCGATGATACAGATCGAAATTACCTCTTCTTCGATCTCGCGACAGATCAATTCATACTCCGAGATCATCGAATGATCCAGAGGATCGAGCTTTCGCTGCCGGTCGAGCATCGCGCTCGCCTCTTCATAGGCCTCGCAAAGATTGGCAACTGAGAGGTTCTTGGCGCATAGCAGTTGCAACTGTCCACGCAAGGCCGGAAGCTTCAGCATAAGCTTCAAAAGTCCGCGCTGTACGGCCGCGTTGGGCATTGTTTCCTACCCGCCTGATCGACAATCGATGACCTTGCCGCCAGCCCGACACGCTGGCGCGCCATTTCTCAAGGACCATTTTTCCGGGACCGTGACGACACATCAGCCCACCGACGCGCTCAACCAACACTAGCGACCGGAACGAGCCTCTCCCTCGATGGTTAGCGTGGCAACAGACGTTCCGTTTCGGAAGTACGTAACAGTAACTTTGCCCTGAAGGGCTTGACGCAGCCGGGATGACCGTCCGCATTCGCCCATCATATGGCCCTTTTTTGCTTCGGAGGCCCTGCCATCGTCACGCCGAGCCCTTCTTCGATAGGCGGCATGGCCGTCCCTGCCTGACCGCTGGCCACTGCAGTGCAGCTTGCAACCCGCGCACTGGCGAGTTTCTAAACCGCGACGTCTCGCGCGAGTTCAGATCGGTATCTGATCGCCCGCAAGCCCAGAGGCAGTCTGCCGCTGCTTACTTGTCGAAGGCATAGACCTTGCGCCAGTCCTCTTTCATGTCGACCAGCAGCCAGTTCCGCTGCTCCGCTTCTGTCAGCGCCTTGTCCAGCTTGCCGACCGGCGATTGCCGGTCGTAGGCCCATTCGCGCTCGCCGTCCGTATGGTGCACGATCATGCCGAAGCGCGGACCGGTGCCTGCCGTCACCCAGCGCAGCATCTCGTAGTCGCCATCGGAATTGCCGGCGGCAAAGATCGGCCGGCGACCGATGAAGGTGTTGATCCCAATGGGCTTGCCCGGACCGTCGTCGATGAAGTTGATCTTGGGTTCGCGCGTCAGCACCGGCGTGTCGCCGTCAAGGTCGTATTTCGTCGTGATGCTGCTGCCGACGACCTGTTCAGGCGGAATGCCATACATTTGCTCGGTCATCGGTCGCATGAACTCGATGCCGCCGCCGGAGACAATGTAGGTCTTGAAGGCGTTTGCCCGGAGATAGTCGAGCAATTCACGCATCGGCAGATAGGTGATCTCGTTATATGGACGCTCGAAGCGCGGGTGCTTGGCGTTCGCAAACCAGTCCTTGACCGTCTTGGTGAACGCATCTGTCGTCATGCCCGCATGGGTCGCCACGACGAGCTCGACGATGCCTTTCTCTCCGGCAGCGGCAACACCCGCCATGTCGCCCTTGAGCAGCGATGCAAAGGGCTCCTTGTCCTTCCACTCCGGATGATCCGGTGCCATGGCCTTGACACGATCCATGGCGAACATACCCTGGAAATAGTTCGGCTGTTCAGTCCAGAGCGTACCGTCATTGTCAAAGACGGCGATCCGCTCCTCAGGCGCCACGAAATCCGCTCCGTTCTCGCTGGTCACCCGCGTGACGAAGTCGGTGATGGCCGTCTTCGCCTCGCCGTCATTCCAGGAGGGAAGGCTGTCGGCCGGCGCATCGGCCGCTATGACGGCCGCCGGCGCGGCGAAGGCCGCGGAAAGCAGCAAGAGGAGACCGGCGAACCGAAAGCGGTGCCGGCTTGGCGTGGAATTGGTTCGCATGGCAATTGCCGTCATCACGCATCCTCCTTGGGGGAACGATTTTCAAACCTCAGACGGGGTCAGGGCCGCCGGATGCAGCGGAACCCGATATGGGTAGTCGCCGCGTTTTCCTCATGCGGATGGCGCGCCGCCGGCCGATACCGTCGGCAATAGTTGGGTGCGCACAGATGCGAGCCGCCCTTCACCACCCGACGGGCGATGTGGATCGTCGGCTGTCTCGGATCGAAGCTTGCTTCCCTGTCGCCGCCGCGCGGATTGGAGGGGATACAACAGCTCTTTTGCGCCGGTGCCGGATGTTTGGTCGACCAGAAGTCGCACGTCCACTCCCAGACATTGCCGATCATGTCGAAAAGGCCGTAACCGTTCGGCGGGAAACTTGCGACCGGCGACGTCCGTTCGAAGCCATCAGGCCTCAGATTTTCCGTCGGGAACATGCCGTGCCAGGTGTTCGCCATGAAGCGGCCCGCGGGCACCAGTTCGTCGCCCCAGGCAAATTCCGCGCCTTCAAGCCCACCTTTCGCGGCGAACTCCCACTCCGCTTCCGTCGGTAAATCCTTTCCCGCCCATGCCGCATAGGCCTTGGCATCGAGATAGGAGACCTGGACGACGGGATGATCGAGCTTGCCGCGGATGTTGCTCTGCCGCCCATAGGGCCGGCGCCAATCGGCACCGAACTTGAAGTTCCACCATTGCGACGGGCTATTGCCGTTAATCCGCTTCGGCGGATCGAAGATCACCGAGCCAGCGCGCATCATCTCCGGCAGGGCGCCCGGATAATCCTTGGGGTCCGGTGTCTTCTCCGCCTCGGTAACGTAGCCGGTGGCCTCGACGAAGGCGGAAAACTGGCGGTTGGTCACCGGCGCAACGTCGATCCAGAAGCCATCCACCTTCACCGGATGCGCCGGCGCTTCCTCTGGATAATGCTTGTCCGAGCCCATGACGAAGGTGCCGCCTTCGATCCAGATCGGCTCGCGTGCGCTGATCGCTGCCGGCGTTTCGTTGTGAAGCGGTATCTGCTGCGACACTTGCATGCGGCGTCCATCTCCCGGAGGTGGCAGGTTCGACCACCAAGCCGATCCAAGCTATCGCCATTCCTCTCCGACCCAAAGTACGTAACCGTTACGATGGCAAAATAAGACCTCCATGGCCGCGATGAAAAATCGCCCAAATGTGGTCCTCGCGAGGTCTTCGTTACTGTTACGTTCTTTCCAATTGACCTGATTTAACAATAAGCTCTGCCGAAATTTCATGATGACTGATGCTGCCGGAGAGGCAGAGGGAGCAGGAATTCATGGGTGCACGCGACGATATCGAGCAACTTGGCAAGCGCATCGGCGAAGCGATCATCGGCCAGGAGGGCATGATCGAGCGGTTGCTGCTGGGCTTGCTCAGCAACGGCCATTTGCTCGTCGAGGGCTTGCCGGGGCTCGCGAAGACCCGTGCGATCAAGAGCATGGCCAAGAACCTCGACGCGGAACTGTCGCGCATCCAGTTCACGCCAGACCTCCTGCCTGCCGACATCACCGGGTCGGAGATCTATTTTTCCGATGGCGGCAAGGGCGAGTTCCGCTTTCAGGAAGGCCCCATCTTCGCCAATCTCATCCTGGCGGACGAGGTCAACCGTGCGCCGGCCAAGGTGCAATCGGCCCTGCTCGAAGCGATGGAGGAACGCCAGGTCACCATCGGCGGCAAGAGCCACACGCTGCCGGACCTGTTCCTGGTGATGGCGACACAGAACCCGATCGAGCAAGAAGGCACCTATCCCCTGCCCGAGGCGCAGCTTGACCGCTTCCTCATGCACATCCAGGTGGACTACCCGGACGCTGCGTCGGAAGCCGACATCATGCGCCTCGTGCGCTCCGAGGAAATCCACGCGAAATCCAACAACCACGCGACGGAGAAACTCGCCCAGAATGCGGTGTTTACCGCGCGCCAGGAGATTTCGGCGATCACCGTTTCGGAGGCGATCGAAAATTACATCGTCGCGCTCGTCATGGCGACCCGCTATCCCGACAAGGTCGACAAGGACCTCGCCAAATGGCTGCAGGTCGGCGTCAGCCCGCGCGGCGTCATCGGCCTCGACAAGGTTGCGAGGGCGCATGCCTGGCTGAACGGCCGCGATTTCGTGACCCCCGAYGATGTGCAGGCCACCGTGCACGACGTCTTTCGCCACCGGCTGGTGCTTTCCTACGAAGCCCATGCCGGCGGCACCACCGCCAACCAGGTGATCGACCGCATCGTCGAACTCGTCGCGGTCGCCTGAGGATGGAGGTTCGCCGATGGCTATATCCCTGCCGGCTCTCGCCCGTTCCCGCGGCGTCGTAAAAACCCGCCAGGTCGATGCGACCGGCGTCTACACGTCGGTCGACACGCTCGTCGGGCTCGAGGCCATGGCCCGGGACCTCACCTTCCTGCGCAAGGCCCCGGTACAGCGCCTGCTTGCCGGGCGACATGAATCGCGCATGCGCGGCCGCGGCCTCTCGTTCGAGGAGCTGCGTAACTATCTCCCCGGCGACGACATCCGCGCGATCGACTGGCGGGTGACGGCGCGCACCGGCAAGCCGGTCGTGCGCGTCTATGACGAAGAGAAGGACCGGCCGGCCCTGATCCTCGTCGACCAGCGCATCAACATGTTCTTCGGCAGCCGCCGCGCCATGAAGTCGGTCGCCGCCGCGGAGGTCGCGGCGCTTTCGGCCTGGCGCGTGCTGGCGCTCGGCGATCGTGTCGGTGGCTTCGTCTTCGGCGACGAAGAGGTCACCGAGGTGCGCCCCTACCGCAGCCGCGAGGCGGTCATACGCCTTGCCGACAGCATCGTTCGCCACAACACCGCACTCCAGGCGGGTTCGCAGGCACCACATGGCGCAGAACAGCTCGACATCGTGCTTACTACCGTCGCCAACATCGCTCGGCACGATCACCTGATCATCGTTATCAGCGATTTCGACGGATATAGCCTCGAAACCCGAGACATGCTCCTGAAGCTCTCGGCCCACAACGACGTGATCTCGGTCCTCATCTACGACCCCTTCCTGCTCGAACTGCCGCGCAGGGGCGACATCGTCTTCAGCGGCGGCTTGCTTCAGGCCGAGGTGCAGTTCGGCCACGGCAATGTTCGCGACGCGATCGACAGCTTTGCCAGAAAGCGCGGCCGGGCACTGCGCGCCTGGCAGGAGGAACTCGGGCTGCCGATGCTACCTATTTCGGCCGGCGAAGAGGTCGCGCCGCAATTGCGCACCATGCTCGGCCAACTCGCCAGCCGGCAACGGAGGCGATAGCGATGGCAACGGCCGCCCCTCCAAAAGACCCGTTGCTCGAGGCAACCCTTCGGCAGCTTGCGGACATCGCCATGCCCGAGCCCGTCTCGAGGGTGCCGCAGACCTGGGCCTGGGCGGCGCTCGCCGGCTTCATACTCCTGCTGATCGCATTTACATGCTGGCGCTGGTACCAACGCTGGGAAGCCAACGGCTACCGCCGTGAAGCGCTCGCCGACCTCAAGGCTATAGAAGGACGGCTCACCGCGCCCGCAACCCGCGGCGAAGCGCTGGTCGCCCTGCCCGTCCTCCTGAAACGCACCGCCCTGGTGCTCTGGCCGCGTGAAACGATTGCCGGGCTCCACGGCACGGGCTGGACCGGCTTCCTCGATGCCCATTCCGGCGGCCCAGTCTTTCCGATCGCTTCGGCGCGCTTCTTCGAGGAAGCCGAGTACCGCGGCAGCCAGGCGCTTTGCGCCGTGCCTGAGCCGGAAGCACGGACCTATGCCGCCGCGGCACGTCACTGGATCGAGGCGCACCATGTACGTGCTTGACCACGCCTGGGCGCTGATCCTCCTGCCGCTGCCCTTTCTCGTCTGGTGGCTGCTTCCGCCCTACCGCGAACAATCGGCCGCCGTCAGGATACCCTTCTTCAAGGACATTACGGCGGCCGCCAATCTCGGACCGACAGAGGGATCCGTCGTCCCGAGGACCAATCTCGGCCAGAAGGCGATTGCGCCAATTTGCTGGGCGCTGATCGTGCTGGCGCTGGCGCGGCCACAATATGTCGAGCCGCCGATCGAAAAGACGGAGCCGCAACGCGACCTGATGCTGGCGATCGACCTTTCGCAATCGATGGACACGCGGGATTTTCGCGATCCTGCCGGCAATCTGCAGACCCGCGCCGAGGCCGTTCATAAAGTGGTCGCCGATTTCATCGATCGGCGACCCAATGATCGCCTCGGCCTGATTGCCTTCGGCGATGCACCCTATCCGCTGGTGCCGTTCACGCTCGACCACAAGACGGTCAAGCTGATGCTGGCCGACAGCCTGCCCGGCATGGCCGGCCCGCGCACCGCGGTCGGCGACGCGATCGGGCTTGCGATCAAGATGTTCGACGAAAGCACCGCGCCGGACAAGGTGATGATCCTCCTGACCGACGGCAACGACACCGCCAGCAAGATGCCGCCGGACAAGGCCGCCGACATTGCGGCCGACCGGAATGTGGTGATCCACACGATCGGGATTGGTGACCCCAGTGCTGAAGGCGAGCAGAAGCTCGATACGGCAACCCTTCAGGGCATCGCCGAGACGACGAAGGGCCGCTACTTCTTCGGACAGGATCAGGCGGGACTCAAGAACATCTATGAACTGCTCGATCAACTGACACCGGCGAACCAGAAAACACTCTCCTGGCGGCCGCGCATCGAACTGTTCCACTACCCGCTTGGCGCGGCACTCCTGCTGGTCCTCGCCTACCACGCCACCATGTGGCTGCTCTCTTGGCTGGCCGAACGCCGCCGGCGGCAGGAGGCAGCGACATGATCGCGGACTTCCACTTCCTCAGACCGCTCTGGCTGCTGGCGCTTCTCGCCGTCCCGCTGCTCGTCTATCTCGTCAGCCGACGGGGCGATGTCCGCTCGCAATGGCAGGGCATGATCGCTCCCCACCTGCTCGATCACCTGCTGATCGAGAAAGGCGGCAAGCGGCGCCTGCAGCCCGTGCACATCACGGCGGCGCTGATTGCCGTCGCGGCCATTGCTGCGGCCGGTCCGACTTGGCAGCGCGAGCGCCCGCCCTTCGTCGAGGACACAGCACCGCTGGCGATCGCCATCGACCTCAACCCGACGATGAACGCGACCGACATTTCGCCGACGCGGCTCGAGCGCGCCAAGCTCAAGGTCCAGGATATTCTCAGCCTCAGGAAAGGCTCGCGCACCGCGCTCTTCGCCTATGCCGGCTCGGCCCATATGGTGCTGCCGCTCAGCGACGATGCGGCGCTGGTCAAGACCTATCTCGCGGCACTTTCGCCTCAGATCATGCCGGTCGACGGCAAGGATACGGCAAAGGCCCTGCAGGAGGTCGAGAAGGCGCTGGCCAATGAAACCGTCCCCGGTACGATCCTGTTCATGACCGACGGGGTCGAGCGTTCGGCCTTTCAGGCGTTCAGCCAGTACAAGGGTCGCAACGCGCTGATGGTGCTCGGCATCGGTACCGCTGAAGGCGGCCCGGTAAAGACTGCCGACGGCGGCTTCCTGACCGACGCAACAGGCGGTCATGTTCGTTCCAAGCTTGATGTGGACGGCCTGAAGGCGCTGCAGTCCGCATCCGAGGCCGAGGTCGCGACCGTCACGCCTGACGATTCCGACGTGCGCTGGATCGTCAGGCGCATCCAGACCAACTTTGCCGCAAAGACCGCGGAGGGGTTGACCCGCTGGCACGATGCCGGCTGGTGGCTCACGATCCCGATCGCCGTCTTCGGGCTGTTCTGGTTCCGCCGCGGCTGGACTGTGCGCTGGGCCGTCTATCTGCTCGCCGCCACACTTATGCTCATGAGCAATGACCGGGCGCAGGCCGCCGACAACCGCTTCCTCGATCTCTGGCTGACGCCGGACCAGCAGGGCCGACGCGCGTTCGAACAGGGGGATTTCCAAGAGGCAGCCGAGAAATTTGCCGATCCCTCCTGGCGCGGCGCGGCGCTCTACCGTGCTGGCCGCTTCGAAGATGCGATCGACGCCTTTGCCGAAACCGATACGGCCGAGAGCTATTACAATCAGGGCAACGCCCTCATGCACCTCGGCAAGCCGGAAGAGGCTATCGCGGTCTACGAGCAGGCATTGAAACGCCGCCCCGACTGGCCGGACGCGAAAAAGAACCTGGCCGCAGCCGAAAAATTCAAGGCAGACAAGGACAAGCAGGAACAGGACGAACAGCAGGAACAGGCAGGCATGGATCCCGACCAGGTCCAGTTCGACGACAAGGGCAAGAAGGGCCAGGAAGCCACCGTCCAGGGCGGCGCCCAGACTGCCGACATGTGGATGCGCAACATCCAGGTCTCGCCCGCCGAGCTGCTCGCGCGAAAATTCGCGATCGAGGCGAAGGAGGCAACGCCATGAGCGCCTCGTCCCCAATGCCTCGGCTGCTGCTCTGGCTGATCGGCCTGACGCTCTGGTTCACGGGCGATGCGCTCGCCGCCAACCCCTTCGCCCGCGCGACGCTTGCGACCGAGGGCACGATCTATGCAGGACAGCAGATAGAGATCGACATCGACGTCTTCGTACCCAACTACTTCCTGACGCCGCCGCAGTTTCCGCTGTTTGACCTCCGTGGCGCAGTGGTCACCATGCCCGACGACCGCGGCATGAACCTCAATGAAACCGTCGATGGCGAAGCCTTCTCGGGCATCCGCAAGACCTATGTGATCACGCCGCAGGCGGCGGGCACCTACGCCTTGCCGACGATCGTGATCCCGTTCGGCTATGCGGCCGTGCCGGGCCAGACGACGCAGGGCAAAGTGACAGTGCCGCGCCTCAAATTTACCGTGGAAGCGGTTCCGGGGGGCGCCGGTGGAGCGCCGGGCGTGACCGCAGGCGAAATCACCATCAACCAGACATTCGACCAGGACCCGGCCGGCCTGCATGCGGGCGACGCGCTGGTGCGCACGGTCACCATCCGCGCGACCGGTCTCGCACCGATGATGATCCCCGAGCCCAGCTTGAAGGCGCCTGAGGGCGTGCAGGTTTATCGGCACGATCCGGTACTTTCCGAGGAGCGCACGCCGCGCGGCGAAATCGCCGCGGGACTACGAAAGGACGTTGCGACCTACGTCTTTACCGAGCCCGGGACCTTCTCGCTCGCGGCAATCACATTGGAGTGGTTCAACCCTCAATCCGGAAAGACCGAAACCGCCGAGGCCGACGGCGCGCAGGTGGTGGTCGGAGCGGCACCGGCAACGGAGACCGCCATCGCGCCACCTGCGCCTCCGCCGACGAAGGAGCCGTTCGATTGGCTTTGGTGGGTTACCGCCGCGGCATCGGTTCTCGCCCTCGCAATCGCAATCCAGGTCGCCGCGAACCTGTTCGGGCGGCTCGAAACCTGGATCGAAGCCGCCTTGACGCGCAATGCCCAGTCGGAGGAGACGGCCTTCCGCCACGTTCTCACCGCCTGCCGCGACCATGACAAGGCGCGCCTGGATACCACGCTCGATCGCTGGTCGCGCAAGACAGGCAATGTGCCGCTGGCGAAATGGCTCGATCGTTTTGCCGATCAGGAGACGAAGGTTGCCTTTGCCCGRCATCGGCAGAGCCGCTACGGCACTTCGCCATCCCACCACGAGCGGCCCGATTTCGCCCGGCTGCAAAGCGGACTGAAGTCGTCGCGGCGACGCTGGCTGGACGAATTCTCCGGCGACGACGAAGCAGCCGATGAATTGCCCGGCCTCAATCCGGTGTTCGACAGCGCCTTGCGGAAAAGCCGCTGAGGTGTCCGCAAGGCCTCGCGGCATCCCGGGTGCCTTCGTAACTGTTACGTACTTACCTGTGCGCGCGTTCGCGCGGAGATTGCCTCAGTACATTCGAAACTTTGCCTGCATTCCGAGAGCGATTTGTTTGCGGCCTCAGGGAGACTTGAAATGAGTATCGATTTGAAGAACAGGCTTGGCCGGCTCGCGGCGTGTGCCGTCGAGCGGTCCATGAAGCCGAAGGCGCTGGCACTTGCCGGGACCGTGCTGATCTCGACCATCACCGCTTCGGCGCCTTCCGCCTTCGCGCAGGACGCCGCCAAGCCGAACATTCTCGTGATCTTCGGCGACGATATCGGCCAGACCAACATCAGCGCCTATTCCTTCGGCGTCATGGGCTACAAGACGCCGAATATCGACCGCATCGCCCGGGACGGCGTGATGTTCACCGACTACTATGCCGAAAACAGCTGCACCGCCGGCCGCTCCACCTTCATCACCGGCCAGACGGTGCTTCGAACCGGCATGTCCAAGGTTGGCGTTCCCGGCGCCCCGGTTGGCATCCAGGACCGCGACGTGACAATCGCCCAGGCGCTGAAGCCGCTCGGCTATGCCACYGGCCAGTTCGGTAAGAACCATCTCGGCGATCAGGACCGCTTCCTGCCGACGGCGCACGGGTTCGATGAGTTCTTCGGCAACCTCTACCATCTGAACGCCGAAGAGGAGCCGGAGCGCCCCTATTGGCCGAAGGACGATCCGGCCTTCCTTAAATCCTATGCGCCGCGCGGCGTTCTGCACTCCTTTGCCGACGGCAAGGTCGAGGACACCGGCGCTCTCAACACCAAGCGCATGGAAACCATCGACGACGAAACGACGGCCGCTGCGATGGAATTCATCAAGAAGCAGACGGAGGCGAAGAAGCCCTTCTTCACGTGGATGAACACCACGCGCATGCACATGTTCACCCACATCCGCCCTGAGTATCAAGGCCAGAGCGGGATGCCCGGCAACGACTACGCCGACGGCATGGTCGAACATGACGGCGATGTCGGCAAGCTGCTCGACCTGCTCGACGAGTTGAAGATCGCCGACAACACCATCGTCGTCTATACCACTGACAACGGCCCGAACCAGTTCTCGTGGCCGGATGCCGCGACCACTGCGTTCCGCAGCGAAAAGGACAGCAACTGGGAAGGCGCCTTCCGCGTGCCGGCCATGATCCGCTGGCCGGGCAAGATCAAACCCGGCGTTTCCAATGAGATGGTTTCCGGCCTCGACTGGTTCCCGACCCTGCTGGCCGCCGCCGGCGACAAGGATATCAAGGAGCGGTTGCTGAAGGGCACCAAGCTTGGCGACAAGGACTTCAAGGTCCATCTCGATGGCTACAACCAGCTACCGTACCTGACGGGAGAGCAGCCAAAGGGCGCACGCAACGAGTTCTTCTACTTCAATGACGACGCCAAGCTCGTCGGCATGCGCTTCGACAATTGGAAGTTCGTCTTCTGCGAGATGCGCAAGCCCGGCGGTTTTGCGGTCTGGCAGGATCCGTTCACCTGCCTGCGCGTTCCGAAGATCTTCAACCTGCGCATGGACCCGTATGAACGGGCGGACATTGTTTCCGACCAGTACAACGACTGGGTCACCAAAAACGCCTATCTGACTGCCCAGGGTGTGATGAAATCGGCCGCCTTCCTCGAAACCTTCATCGAGTATCCGCCGAGCCAGAAGCCGGCGAGCTTCTCGGTCGACCAGATCGAAGAAGGCGTGCATGCCAAGATCAACGAGATCCTGGCCAAGACGCCACCGGCTCAATAACAATATCGGGGGCGGCGTCATGCGCCGCCTCCCCTTTCTACCTTTGATAGAGATGGCGTGCCGCAATGACGAAGAACGTTCCGCCCGCTCGAACGGTTGCTTTCGAGGAGCCGATAGAAGATGCGTCGGTGGCAAAGCGGACGCACTTCGGTCCGGCGACCGCCGCATTCATGCTCTTCCTCTCCGGCACGGCTGCCCTCATCTTCCAGGTTCTCTGGATCAAGCAGCTTTCGCTCGTCACCGGCATCGACGTTTACGCGGTCAGCATCGGGGTCAGCGCCTTCTTCCTCGGCCTTGCGCTTGGCAGCTTCGCGCTCGGCCGTCTCAGTGACCGCTCCCGCCAACCGCTCCGGTTCTATGCCCTGCTCGAAACCGGCGTTGCAGTGCTTGGCGCCGGCGTCACCGGCATCCTTTCCCATATCGCTCCGCTCTTCGTCGCGATCGAAGGCAGCAGCGCTCTCGCTGCCTGGGCCTTGCTGATCCTGATCGTCGCCACTCCGGCCTTCCTGATGGGCGGCACTCTTCCAGTACTGCTGCGCGCCCTTGAGGGCGCGCCGGGCGGCGTGGGGACGAAGGGGGGCCGGCTCTATGCCGCCAACACGCTCGGCGCCATCGTCGGCTGCCTCGCGGTTTCCTTCGTCATAATCCCCGCGCTCGGCGTGCAGGCGACGGGCCTTGCGGCCGCGGGGCTCGGCGTGATGGCCGCTGTCATCGCGCTTTCGCTGAGCGGAGGGAGCACCCGTGCCACCCCTCAAAGCGAAGCGCCTGCCGAGACACGCGGCGCCAGCGGCTCGCGGCTGGCGCTGGTCCTCTATGCAATCGCCGGCGGTGTGGCGCTCGGCTATGAAGTGGCCTGGTCGCAGGCGATCGTGCAGTTCATCTCCACCCGCTCTTTCGCTTTTTCAGTGGTGCTTGCGACCTATCTCGCCGGCCTTGCGCTGGGCGCCGCCCTGTTCGCGCGCCGGACCGATCGGCTTTCAGATCCCTGGGGCACCTTCGGCCTGCTCATCACCCTCGCGGGCCTCGTGGCGCTCGTCGAATTTGCGTTGCTCGGCTCCTGGCTCACCGCAATTCAGACCAGCGCCGAGGCGGCCGTTGCCAGCGCTACCGGCAGCATTTTCGCCGGCATGTGCGCTCGATTCCTGGTAGCGGGCCTCACCATCGTCTTCGTGCCGACACTGATCCTCGGCGCCGCCTTCCCGGTCGTCCTCAGGCTCGCCGTCGATCCCCGTCATGTCGGCCGCGATACCGGCCGGGTTCTGGCGCTCAACACGCTCGGCGGCATCGCCGGCACACTTCTGACCGGTTTCGTGCTGATCCCAAGCTTCGGCATCATCCGAAGCTTCGCCGCCCTCGCCGTCGTCGCGGCCGTAATCGGTCTCGTTGCTGTCGGCCGCGGGAAAAGAGGTTGGAAGGGCTGGGGCCTCGCAGCGCCGGTACTCGGCGCGCTCACCGTGCTCATCGCGGTCACAGTGCCTTCGGACCGATTGGCGAACCTGTTGAACCTTTCGCGCGGCAACGGCACGATCGTTTCCTACGAGGAAGGCCTCGGCGCCACGGTCGCCGTCATCGAACAGGGCCAGCAGGACCGCCGCTTCCGCCGCCTCTATATCCAGGGTGTTTCCAACACCGGCGATGCCATGCCGTCCTTGCGCTACATGCGGCTGCAGGCGCTGCTGCCGCTGGTCATCCACAAGGGCGAGCCGAAATCGGCCCTCGTCATCGGCCTTGGCACCGGCATTACCGCCGGCTCGCTACTGGCCTATCCCGGTCTCGACCAGCGTGTTGCCGCCGAACTGCTGCCCTCCGTTGCCCGCGCCTCGGCGCTGTTTGCCGGCAACTTCACTGCGGCTGGTGATAGTCGCCTCGAAGTGCGAGTCGCGGATGGTCGTCGCGAACTGATGCGCAACACGGACCGCTACGACCTGATCACGCTCGAGCCGCCACCACCGTCGGCCGCCGGCGTCGTCAATCTCTATTCATCAGACTTCTACCAGCTGGCGCGCGAGCGCCTCGCGCCAAAAGGTCTCGTCGCACAGTGGCTGCCGATCGCAACCCAGAACGACGAGGACACCCGCGCCCTCGTGCGTAGCTTCCTCGACAGTTTCCCGCATGCCACGCTCTGGTCGACCGAACTGCACGAGATGCTCCTCATCGGCTCCGTCGAGCCGCAGGAGATCGACGCGGCGCGGATAGCCAAGCGGCTGGCCGATCCGACCCTCGCTGAGGCACTCGGCGAAGTCGGCATCGGCAGCGCTGCGGATCTGCTGGCCACCTGGATGACCGATCGGACCGGGCTTGAGCGCTATGCCGGTTCGGCCCTGCCGGTCACGGACGACCAGCCACGGATCGAATATGCGAGCTGGGTTCGCCCCGACGAGCTACAGCGGACGCTGCCAAATCTCATCGCCCTGCGCAGCAAGGTGCCGCTCGTCGGAGCGGATGCCGCGCTCGAAAAATCCGTCTCCGATGCCCACAACCGCCTGATGCTCTTCTATCAGGCCTCGCTCAACGCCTATGCCGGCTATCGCGACGAATGGGCGCGTGACATGGAATTGCTGATGCGGGTGGAGCCGGACAATCCCTATTACCGCTGGTTCGTTTCGAGCAGTGAGCGCTGATCGCGCGCCGCCGAATCCGGGCTCATATACGCGACCGCAGCTCGCGCAACATTGGCAGGCCCGCGATTGATTCCTGCATGGCGGCCAAACAGCGCAAAATATTTGCATAACATGAAATGCTACCGGGACAGATTTGCAACACAGAAGCATGTCAGGCGTAGTATCTTGTCCCCTGTTGATCTGCCCTGAGGCAGACAGGGAGGCATTCCATGGAAAAGACGGACGAACAAAACACCGAAACCACCTCGCGCACGGCGATGGACGGCGAGATCGGCATTCTGGCCCGCCGCCGCATCGAGGCCGGTATCATCGCACCGATCTACGAGGCGATGCGTGAGGAGATCGGCGAGGAGCGCGCCCAGGCGATCCTCGACAAGGCAATCACGAAGGCCGCGATCGAGGCGGGGCGAACCTTTGCCGCAAAGACGCCCGGCGGCACCAATCTTCGGACTTTCCAGGAGCTGCAGGATCTCTGGACCCGGGACGACGCGCTCGTCATCGAGGTAACGAAGGCGACGGACGAGGAATTCCACTACAATGTGAAGCGCTGTCGCTACGCCGAAACCTATCGCGAGATGGGGCTCGGCCATATCGGACATCTGCTGTCCTGCAACCGTGACGGTCTCTTCTGCACCGGCTACGATCCGCGCATCACGCTGGAGCGCACCCAGACCGTGATGCAGGGTGCGACCCATTGCGATTTCCGCTACCGGCTCAACAAGGATGCCCCGGAGCAGCCGAAATGAGCGCCGAAGCCTTGCGCAGCGAACCCAACCGCATCAACACGCCGGCCACGAACGGCGACCGGCTGTGGAGCGACATCGTTTCGACCGCGCGCTTCGGCGCTGCGGACAGGGGCGGCGTCACCCGACTGACATTGACCGAGGAGGATCGTCAGGCCCGCGACTGGTTCGTCGTCGAGTGCCGGGCCCTCGGCTGCGCGGTCGAAGTTGACGGCATCGGCAATATCTTTGCAACCTATGCCGGCGAAGACATGTCGCTGCCGGCAATCGCCGTCGGCAGCCATCTCGACACGCAGCCGCAAGGCGGCCGGTTCGACGGCATCCTAGGCGTACTGGCCGGGGTTGAGATCCTGCGCACCCTCAAGGAAACCTCCACGCAGCTCCGTCATCCATTGACGGTCATCAACTGGACGAACGAGGAGGGCTCGCGCTTCTCGCCGGCGATGATGGGCTCCGGCGTCTTTGCCGGCGCACTTGCGCTCGATGCAACTCAGGCGCTCGCGGACCGTGAAGGCATAGCGGTCGGCACCGCCCTCGATGCGATCGGTTATCGTGGCGAGGCAAGGATCGATCCGGCCGCCTTTTCGGCCTATGTCGAGCTCCATATCGAGCAGGGACCGCTGCTCGAAGCAGCCGCAACCGAGATCGGTGTCGTCACTGGTATCCAAGGGCTCCGCTGGTTCGATATCTCCATATCCGGTACCGAGGCCCATGCCGGCAGCACGCCGATGGCGCAGCGCGACGATGCGCTCGTCGCGGCGGCCGAAATCGTCCTCACTGTCCGCGACATCGCCCGCCAAAACCCGCCGGGCGTCGGCACCGTCGGCTTCGTCGACGTCGGCCCCAATTCACGCAACGTCGTCCCGGGTTCCGTTCGGCTGCAGATCGACATGCGCCATCCCTCCGAGACCGGCCTCGACGAGATGGAAGCGGCATTGCAGCAGGCGGTTGCCAAGGCCGGTGGCCGCGCCGAACTGAAACATATCTGGTCGAAGGCGCCCGTCGTCTTTGCACCCTCGATCGTGGATGCGGTGCGCAATAGCGCGGAAGCACTCGGCTATTCGGCAACGGACATCGTTTCCGGCGCCGGGCATGACGCCGCTCATATTGCGATGATCATGCCGACCGCCATGATCTTCGTGCCCTCCAAGGACGGGCTTTCGCACAACGAAGCGGAATATACCGCGCCCGAAGAAAGCGCCCGCGGAGCCGAGGTTCTGTTCCAGACCATCCTGGAAATCGACCGCCGCTGATCGCCAACGCAAGACACCCACGGCAGTCGCCTGCCGTGGGTGTTTTCGTTCGCTTGCGTGATGAGGCCGTGGCCTTAGCCACGCTGGGAGTCGAGCTTTTCCTGATCCTTCTCGACCTGCTGCGCCTTGAGGTAGCTTTCGATCAGCAACTGATATTCCGGGAAGATCTTGGTGTAGATCTCCGCCCACTGCTGGGCGTCGTCGCGGTGCCAAGTGCGCTGCAGTTCGGAGGCGACCGCTGCGGTATCCATCGGCACCACGCCGGCCTGGACGACACGGGCAAGGGTGATTTCCTGTGCCATCTTCGAATAGGTGCCCGAGGCATCGACGACCACGAAGACCTTGTAGCCATCATAGACGGCGCTGATCGCCGGGAAGGCCATGCAGACGCTGGTGATCGTGCCGGCGATGATGAGGGTCTTGCGGCCGGTTTCCTTCACCGCGGCGACGAAATCCGGATTGTCCCAGGCATTGATCTCGCCGCGGCGGGCGACGTATTTGGCGTGCGGCGCGTTGGCATGGATTTCCGGGATCAGCGGGCCGTTAGGGCCCTGCGGCACGGAGGCCGTGGTGATGACCGGCATCTTGGTCAGCGTCGCCATGCTGGCAAGCGCTGCCGCATGGGCACGAAGCTTCGGCATCGGCATGTCGTTGACGGTCTGGAACAGGCCGCTCTGGTGGTCGATCAAAAGCATCACGGCATCATCGGGATCGATAACCGGGCGCTGTCCGTTGAAGTTTGCAGGGGTCACGGTCTTGCTCCTTGTTGGAACGCAGGCATGCGTTCGGGTTCGCCGAAACACGAGCGCTTCGGCGTTTGAGGTGGGGCGCGGCGGTCAGCCGCGCCCGCGTTTTCGGTTATTCGGATTTGTCGTAAGAGAACTGGATGCCGGCGGTGCCACCGGTCTCGACGAAGAGGTTCATGAAGGCGGTTGCCGTGTCCTTGCGCTGCCAGTCACGCTGCAGCTCGCAGAAAAGTTGGGGCACGCTGATCATCTGGCCACCCGCCTGTTCGATCCGGCGCAATGCAGCCTCATGCGCAGCGACGGACGTGCCGCCGACAGCATCAACCGGGACATAGACCTCGTAGCCCGCCTTCAGCGCATCGAGCGCCGGAAATGTCAGGCATGCTTCGGTCCAGAGCGCGGTCATGATCAGTTTCTTGCGGCCGGTCTTCTCCACTGCCTGACGGAATTCGACGTCTTCCCAGGAATTGATCGAGGTCCGGTCGTAGGTCGGGAATTCCTTCAAGACCCGATTGACCTGCGGGATCGGCGGCTTGTTCAGCCCGGTCTTCACGTTGACCGTCGAATGGACGATCGGCAGCCCATAGACGACAGCGGCCTTGGCCGCGCCGCAGATGTTGTTGATCAGCAGTTGTCGGTCCATCGACGCGATCGAGTTCACCTGGACCGGTTGGTAGTCAATGATGATGAAGGTCGAGTTGGCAGGGGTCAGCAGATGGTCCTTTGAAGGATCACGAATTGCTTCACTGGTCATGGTCGTCTCCTTTCTTGCATGCTCGAGATAGTCGGCGGACACTGCCGTCGCCGGACCGCCCGAGCGTCGGTCCGGGGCACGGGCACATGACAGGCTGAGCCGGCGCTAGGCGCTCGCGATCTTGCCGAAGCGGCCGGATTGAAAGTCAGTCATCGCCTGCCTGATTTCCTGTTCGGTGTTCATGACAAAGGGGCCGTACATGGCGACCGGTTCGTCGATCGGCTCGCCGGTGAGGACGAGCGCCTTCACGTCCGAGCTGGCATCCAGTGTAACGCCGCCGCCGTCACGGCCGAAGAGAACAAATTGCGCCTCCCCGACAAGATCGCTGCCATTGACCAGAACATTGCCGCGCAGGACCGCCAGGCCTGCCGAATGACCCTCGGGCAGATCGAGGCTCAATGCACCCTGCTGCTTTAGCCGCAAGTCCCAGAGATTGACGGGCGTGAAGGTGCGGGCAGGCCCTTGCGCCCCCGCATAACGCCCGGCAATCACCCGCAGTGCTCCGGCGCCGTCCGGCAGGTTCACGGTGGGAATGTCGCGATCGAGCAAGGTCTGGTAGCCCGGTTCGACGCTCTTGCTGGCGGCCGGCAGGTTGACCCAGAGTTGGACCATTTCGAGCGTACCGCCCTCTCGGGTGAAGCGCTCCGAATGAAACTCCTCGTGCAGGATACCGCCGGCGGCCGTCATCCACTGCACGTCGCCCGGGCCGATATGGCCGCCATTGCCGGCGGAGTCGCGATGGTCGACCTCGCCCTGGTAGACGATAGTCACCGTCTCGAAGCCGCGGTGCGGGTGGACGCCGACGCCGCGCGGCGTCACACCCGGCGCAAAATTCATCGGCCCCGCATAGTCGAGCAGCAGGAACGGGCTGGCGTGATCGCCGGCGCGGTCACGCGCCAGCAGCGAGCGGACTGGGAAACCGTCGCCGACCCAATGCGGATGCGCATTCCCGAAGATGCCGAGTATCTTTCTCATGGCTGTTTCTCCTTGGCCTCGCCGTTTCAGCGAGAGCGTTGGAGGGAAGATATGACTGCACCAAATCTAGCGGTAGACGGCCAATTCTGGCTATAGTGTCCTGAAAACAGGACAAAGACCCATGCAGGATTTGAACGACCTCAAGCTGTTTGTCGACGTGGTCGAGCAGAACGGCTTTGCTGCGGCTGCCCGCAAGCTCAACATGCCGCGCTCGCGCCTGAGCCGCCGCATCGGTCTTCTGGAAGAGCGGCTCGGGGTGCGGCTCGTGCAGCGCTCGACGCGCCACTTCGTGATCACCGAGATCGGTCGCGAATATTACCGCCATTGCGTCGCCATGCTGGTGGAGGCCGAGGCGGCACAGGAGATGATCGACCGCACCCGTTCCGAGCCGCAGGGCGTCGTCCATGTCAGTTGCCCGTCGTCCGTGGTCTATTTCCAGGTCGGCGAAATGATCGCCCGGTTCATGGCCGAATGTCCGAAGGTCGAGGTCGTGCTCGAGAGCACCAATCGCCGCGTCGATGTCCTGCGCGAGGGCATCGATGTCGCGATCCGCGTGCGCTTCCCGCCGCTTGAGGAAAACGACCTGGTCGTCAAACGCTTTGCCGAGAGCAAGCAACGGCTGGTCGCCAGCCCCAGGCTGCTTGCCGGCATGAGCACGCCGCCGGCACCGGCCGATCTCGGCGCCCTTCCGAGCCTTGCCTGGAACCCCGACCGCCAGAGCCACGACTGGCGGCTCGATGGCCCCAACGGCGCGACCGCGATCGTCCGGCACCGGCCACGTCTCGTAACCGAAGACATGGTGGCCCTGCGGCTGGCCGCGCTCAATGGCGTCGGCATCTGTCAGCTTCCGACGATGGTGGTGCGGCAGGACCTGAAGGACGGCACGCTCGTCGACGTGCTACCGGATTGGGCACCGAAAGCCGGCATCATCCACGCGGCCTTTCCGTCGCGCCGTGGGTTGCTTCCCTCCGTCCGCGCTTTGCTCGATTTTCTCGGCACCGAATTTGCGGAACTGGCCCGCCTGGACGAGCCACGCACCTGACCGCCAAGAGACCGGCGATCACACCGCGGCGCTGACCCGCGTCTTGAGGATCGCGGAGAAGCGCGGATCGAAAGTGCGGCTGATCGGCTCTGCGGCTGCACCGATCGCCACCGCCCAGGGGTCGGTGAAACCGATCTGCAGACGCGGAAGGCTCCGGTCGCGCCGGTCGGCGATCGAAGGAAGCAGCGGCATCATCGCGTCGACCAAAAGGCGGGCGAGCCCCGGTGGAAGGCCGCCGCACAAGATCACCGTCTGCGGGTCGAAGATCGTTTCGAGCGCCTGGACCACGGCGCGCAGTTCAAAGACGGCCGCATCGAGCCAGCGCCGCACCCGCTCGTCCGAGCCGGCGGCAATCGCATCGATATGGGCATAAAGCTCAGGGTCCGCGGGATCGAGGTCGAGCAACCGACAGAGCGAGGCGATCGAGGCGCGATGTTCGAGCGGCGTGCGTTCATTCAGCGATGCACCACGCGGCAGGCTGAGGATCATGCCGATCTCGCCGGCATTGCCGTTGGCACCACGGTAGAGTTCGCCGTTAAGGATCAGCCCCGCGCCAAGGCCGTAGCCGAGATAGATGCACACGGCATGATCGACACCGTGCGCAGCGCCAACCATGCGCTCGGCGGTGGCCGCCGCAGCCGCGTCGTTCTGCAAGCCGACATCGAGCCCCGTGCCGGCGGCAAGCGTCTCGAGCAACGGAAAATTCTGCCACGCCGCCATCATCCAGGTATCGTCGTCATCCGCCTCGATACCGAAGGGGCCAGGCATTGCCGCACCGAGGCCGACGAGCCTGTCTTCCGACTGGGGCGCGATCTCGGTCAGGTCCCCGCGGGTCTTTTCGATCAGTTCGAGGATTGTCCGGACGCCCGTCGCCGGCCCACCGGCCGGCAGGTTGGCCTCGCAACGCACAAGCACCCGGCCGACGAGATCGACTGCAATGGTCCGCGTAACATGGCGGTCGATCTGCAGGCCGATCGCGAAAGCGCCCTCCGGCACGAGGCGATAGGGCGTCGACGGCTGCCCGCGGCCGTTACGCACCGCTTCCAGCGATTCGACCAGCCCGTCCCGCTCCAGATCCTCGATGATGTTGGAGACCGTCTGCTTCGTGAGCGCCGTCGCGCGGGCAAGGTCCGCCCGGGACAACTGGCCGTTCAAACGCAGGGCGTCGATCATGACGCGCCGGTTGTGTGCGCTCGTTCCCTCCTGGTTGGTGCCGCTCTTCGCCCGGATCAGGCGCATATCGTTCATCCAAAAACCCCTCTTGACACTGTTAGAATATTGAACAAAAAATAAGTCAAGACAATTGACTTAATAGGAGCCAAAAAGAGCTCCGGGGGAACGAAGGCGATGGCAGCAAAAGCCGTCGCGAGCGATCCAATTGATATGTCGACGGCCGCTCGGAAACGGACGGATTACTCGCATACGGCGCACCTAGACGCGTCGACGAAAGCTGAAACGCTCAAGATACTGGAGGAAATCATGTTGAAATCGATAAGAACCACGCTGCTTTGCGCGACCCTTGCCGGCGTCTCCTTCGTTGGCCACGCGCATGCGGAAACGACGCTCAACGCKCTCTTCATGGCCCAGGCCGCCTATAGCGAGGCGGATGTGCGCGCCATGACGGAGGCCTTCACCAAGGCCAACCCGGACGTGAAGGTCAATCTCGAATTCGTGCCCTATGAAGGCCTGCACGACAAGACCGTGCTGGCACAGGGCTCCGGCGGCGGCTACGACGTCGTGCTCTTCGACGTCATCTGGCCGGCCGAATACGCCGCCAACAAGGTGCTCGTCGACGTCACCGACCGCATCACCGATGAGATGAAGTCCGGCGTGCTGCCGGGCGCCTGGACGACGGTCGAATATGACAGCAAGCGCTACGGCATGCCGTGGATCCTCGACACCAAATACCTGTTCTACAACAAGGAAATCCTGGAGAAGGCCGGCATCAAGGCGCCGCCGAAAACCTGGGACGAGCTTGCCGAGCAGGCCAAGGTGATCAAGGACAAGGGTCTGCTTGCAACCCCGATCGCCTGGAGCTGGTCGCAAGCCGAAGCCGCGATCTGCGACTATACCACCCTCGTCAGCGCCTATGGCGGCAAGTTCATCGATGGCGGCAAGCCGGCCTTCACCTCCGGCGGCGGTCTCGATGCGCTCAACTACATGGTGACGAGCTATTCGTCGGGCCTCACCAATCCGAACTCCAAGGAGTTTCTGGAGGAAGACGTCCGCAAGGTGTTCCAGAACGGCGAAGCCGCCTTCGCCCTCAACTGGACCTATATGTACAACCTCGCCAACGATCCGAAGGAAAGCAAGGTTGCCGGCAAGGTCGGCGTCGTGCCGGCACCGGGCGTTGCGGGCAAGAGCGAAGTCTCGGCCGTCAACGGTTCGATGGGCCTCGGCATCACGTCGACCAGCAAGAACCCGGACGAGGCGTGGAAGTACATCGTCTACATGACCTCGCAGCAGACGCAGAACGCCTACGCCAAACTCAGCCTGCCGATCTGGGCCTCTTCCTATGAGGATGCCAGCGTCACCAAGGGCCAGGAAGAACTGATCGGCGCCGCCAAGCTCGGCCTCGCGGCCATGTATCCGCGTCCGACGACCCCGAAATACCAGGAACTTTCGACTGCCCTTCAGCAGGCGATCCAGGAAGCCCTGCTCGGCCAGGCTTCGCCTGAGGACGCCTTGAAGACGGCGGCCGAAAACAGCGGCCTCTAAGCCGCCCTCCCAAGCCCCGGGCGGGCAACCGCCCGGGGACCGCGGGATTATGCAGCGGCGCGGCCATTCAGGCGCTTTAACACCTTGATTTGGCGCATCATTCGCTTGGGTCGATTACGGTCCGGGGCAATATGCGATAGCATGACGGGGCTCCTAAGGCCCGAGAAGGTTTCCATCCTATGTCCGGCACCTGGATAACAACGCGCGCATGGCTGCTCATGCTGCCGCTGCTGGTGGTCATGATCGCCGTCATCGGCTGGCCGCTGATCGACACGGTCAGGCTCTCCTTCACCGACGCCAAGCTCGTCGGCACGGAAGGCACGTTCGTCGGCTTCGGCAACTATGCGAAAATGCTTGGCGGCTCGAATTTCCAGCGTGCGTTCATAACGACGACCTGGTTCGCGGTCGTCTCTGTCACAGCGGAAATGGTGCTCGGCGTGCTCGCAGCCCTGCTGCTCAACCAGCAATTCCGCGGCCGCACGGCGCTCAGAGCCCTGATGATCCTGCCCTGGGCGCTGCCGACCGTGGTCAACGCCACGCTGTGGCGGCTGATCTACAATCCGGAATATGGCGCTCTCAATGCCGCCCTGACGCAGATCGGCCTGATCGACAGCTACCGATCCTGGCTCGGCGAACCCAGCTCGGCGCTGACGGCGCTGATCATCGCCGACTGCTGGAAGAACTTCCCCTTGGTCGCGCTGATCGCCCTTGCAGCCCTTCAGGCCGTCCCGCGCGACATCACCGCCGCCTCACTCGTCGATGGTGCCGGTCCGCTCAATCGCTTCCGCTACGTCATCATGCCCTATCTGGCCGGCCCTCTGCTGGTCGCCCTGGTGCTACGCACCATCGAGGCCTTCAAGGTGTTCGATCTCATCTGGGTCATGACGCGCGGCGGCCCGGCAAACAGCACCCGCACGTTATCGATCCTCGTCTATCAGGAAGCGTTCTCCTTCCAGCGCGCCGGATCGGGGGCCTCGCTGGCGCTGATCGTGACGCTGCTCGTAACCGTGCTCGCCGTCGCCTACGCCGGCCTGGTGCGCAAAGCTGCAGGAGCATCGTGATGGAACGCCAAAGCCCCGCTTTCACCGTTTTCGTCTACGCAGCCGCACTCCTTTTGGCGGCGATCATACTCGCCCCCATCCTCTGGCTCTTCGTCATGAGCATATCTTCAGCCGCCGACCTCTCAACGAAACCACTCAACTGGTGGCCCAACGAAATCGACCTGTCGCGCTATCAGGTGCTCCTGTCGACGATCGAAAACAGTGCCGGCGGCGCCTTCACCGCCTCGCTGTTCAACAGCCTGAAGGTCGCCGGCATGGCGACGTTGGCCGCGATCGCAGTCGCCATTCCTTCCGCCTGGGCGGTGTCCCGCACCTCAAGCGTCTCCTGGTCGCTCTATGCCGTAATTGCCACCTACATGCTGCCGCCGGTGGCGCTCGCCGTGCCGCTCTATATGGGGCTTGCCTATCTCGGGCTCCTGAATTCGGTATTCGGCCTGGCGCTGGTCTATCTCACCATTTTGGCTCCGTTCACGACCTGGCTGTTGAAGTCCGGCTTCGATTCCATCCCGAAGGAAATCGAGAGTGCGGCGATGATCGACGGCGCCCGCCTCGACCAGATTCTCCGGCTCATCACCTTGCCGCTTGCGGCTCCCGTCATGGCGACGTCAGCACTCTTTGCCTTCCTGCTGGCCTGGGATGAATTCTTCTACGCGCTGCTCTTCACCTCGGACCTGCGCGCCAAGACGCTTACGGTCGCCATTTCCGATCTCGCCGGCGGCCGTGTTTCCGATTACGGGCTGATCGCCACAGCCGGGGTGCTGGCCGCCCTGCCCCCGGTACTGATCGGCCTCGTCATGCAACGTGCCCTTATCTCCGGGCTCACCAGCGGCGGCGTCAAAGGATGACGGCTATGACAACTTCGGCACGCCCGGCCGGGCTCGTCGCGATTGACCATGAGATGGCGCGTCAGGCCTCGGACGCGATCGCCTCGTTTCATCAGGCGGTAACTCCCGCCGCGAAGATCGCCGGCTCGCTCAAATCGACCGGCAAGCTCCTTCTGCTCGGCATGGGCGGCTCGCACGCGGTTGGCCGTGCAGTCGAGCCCCTCTACCGCGCCCATGGCATCGACGCGATTGCCCTGCCGCTCTCGGAACAGCTCGGCCAGCCGCTTTCGGTCGAGGGCAAGACGATCCTCGTCACCTCGCAGTCGGGCGAAAGCGCCGAGGTGTTGCGCTGGTTCGGCGAGACCGATGGCGGAACACCGCATACGTTCGGGTTGACGCTGGAAGGAGGTTCCTTTCTCGCGAAAAACGCAGCGTCACTCGTCGGTGTGGGCGGGACCGAGAAGGCCTTTGCCGCGACCCGCAGCCTGACTACCAGCTTCGCGTTGCACCTCGCCGTCCTCGCCGCCCTCGGCGATGACCCGGCGAGCGCTCTTCATGCACTGGAAAGCCAGCAAACGCCCGATGTCGCGTCGGCACTCGCGGCGCTGGACGGCGTCCGATCCGTCGTCACATCAGGTCGTCGCCTGCAGGGGCTCGCCGAAGCGATCGGCCTAGGGCTGACCGAGCTCTCGCGCCTGCCCTGCTTCTCGCTCGAGGGCGGTCAGCTCAGGCATGGGCCGATGGAAATGCTCGGCCCATCCGTCGGCGTCGTGCTCTTTCGCGGAGCGGATGCGACGGCCGGGCTCGTTCGCGCCATGGCGATCTCCGCTGCCGAAGCAGGCTCGCCCGTCATCGTCTTCGATGCCTCCGGCGAGGCGCAGATCGAAGGCGTCACCACCATACCCTTTGCGCCGGCTTCAGGCTTAGCGGCGATCTTCGCCATGCTGCCTGTTGCGCAATCCTTCATGATCGCCTTTGCGGCTTCCCGCGTCGAGAATGCCGGCACCCCGGTGCGCTCGACCAAGATTACCCGGAGCGAATAAACGATGCGTCCTCTTGCCGTGGTCGGCAATGCCAATGTCGATCTCATCCTCGGGCCGGCGGCCCCCTGGCCCAAGGCCGGTACCGAAATCATCGTCGATCACGACGAGCTGCGTGTCGGCGGCTGCGCCGGCAACAGCGCGCTCGCCTGGGATTCGCTCGGCGTCGACTATGCGATCGCCGCCAATGTCGGCAACGACCAGTTCGGCACCTGGCTGAGGCAAGCGTTCCCTGAGCGGTCCAAATCCTGGCCGGTCGAAAATGTCGGAACGACGCTCTCCGTCGGCATCACCCATCCGGACGGAGAGCGCACCTTTTTCACGACCCGCGGGCACCTGCCGCTGCTCACCTTCGAAGAAGTGCGCGCCATGCTCGACGGTGAGAAACTGCGCGGCGGTTACGCACTTCTGACCGGTTCATTCCTGACCGACGCGCTGACGGCGGACTATGATCGCTTCTTCGACTGGGCCGATGCGCAAGAGATCGCGGTGGCACTCGACACCGGCTGGCCGCTCGACGGCTGGACGCAGACGAACTGCGCGGCGACTGTCGGCTGGTTGAAGCGCTGCCGGCTGGCCCTTTTTAACGAGGTCGAAACGACCACGCTGACCGACTTGGCCGACCCGACCGAGGCGGCTCACGAACTGCGGAAGCACATGCCCGAGGGCGCGATCGTCGTCGTCAAACGCGGACCGCATGGAGCCATCGCGATCGATGCGGAAGGCGGAATCTCGTCGGCAGAGGCACCCGTGGTCACCGTGGTCGATACGATCGGCGCCGGCGACGTCTTCAATGCAGGGTTCCTGGCGGCACTTGCCGCCGAGATGCCCTTGGAAGCCTGCCTCTCGACCGGCGTCGCCATCGCTTCCGAGGCGATATCCACCCTGCCGCGCAGTTACGGCCAACCGCTTTCGTCCTACCTTCAGGAGACCGGCGCATGAGCGCACTTGCCATAGAGAACATTCACAAGCGCTATGGCGAGGTCGAGACGCTGAAGGGCATCGATATCGATCTCGAGAGCGGCGAGTTCCTGGTGCTGCTCGGATCGTCCGGCTGCGGCAAGTCCACGCTTCTCAACATCATCGCCGGGCTCGCCGAGCCGAGCGGCGGCGACATCCGTATCGGCGACCGTTCCATTCTCGGCGCGCATCCGAAGGACCGCGACATCGCCATGGTGTTCCAGTCCTATGCGCTCTACCCGAACATGAGCGTCGCGCGGAACATCGGCTTCGGGCTGGAGATGCGCAAGGTCCCGGTCGCTGAGCGCGAGAAGGCGGTGAAGGAAACGGCAAAGCTGCTGCAGATCGAAAACCTGCTCGAACGCAAGCCGAGCCAGCTCTCGGGCGGCCAGCGCCAGCGCGTTGCCATCGGCCGTGCACTTGTCCGCAATCCGCAGGTCTTCCTCTTCGACGAGCCGCTCTCGAACCTCGACGCAAAGCTGCGCATGGAGATGCGCACCGAGCTCAAGCGCCTGCACCAGATGCTGAAGACGACGGTCGTCTACGTCACCCACGATCAGATCGAGGCGATGACGCTTGCGACCCGCATCGCCGTCATGCGCGACGGGCGGATCGAACAGCTCGGCACGCCGGAAGAAATCTACGACCGCCCGGCCACGCTCTACGTCGCCGGCTTCGTCGGCTCGCCGCCGATGAACATCCTGAATGCGACCGTCGCGGGAGGTCAGCTGAAGATCGACGGCGACGGCCACGCGATCGCCCTGCCGGCACGGCTGCGCAACGTCGTCTCCGAGGGTCAGCGCGTCAAAGCCGGTATTCGTCCGGAAGCGCTGCAACTTGCTGCCGGAAGCGAGCCGACGCCGCTATTCAGGGCCCGCGTCGAGGTGGTGGAACTGACCGGACCCGAACTCGTTACCACCGCCCGGATCGGCGACCAGCGCCTCACCGCCTGCCTGCCGCCGCGCAGTTCGGTCCTTTCGGGTGAAGAACGCGCCTTCACGATCGAAGCGGATGCCCTACATCTCTTCGATCCCGACAGCGGCCGGTCGCTCGCGAAAGACTGACAGTGCCTGCGGGCGACGGTCGGGATTGCTTTAGCAACGGCTTTTCCTTCTTGTGAGAATCGTTCATCACAGGTTGTCCCGTGCGATAAGAGGAAGTGACCGCGATGCCCCTGTCGATCGAAACGCCGGCCGTTCTCGTCGATCTCGAGATTGCCAAGCGCAATATCGAGCGCTTCCAGGCCTATGCCGATGAACATGGCATTCGCGTCCGCCCGCACATCAAGACACACAAGCTGCCGCAGATGGCCGAGCTTCAGCTTAAGGCCGGCGCCGTCGGCATCACCTGCCAGAAGGTCACCGAAGCGGAAGCGATGGTTGAAGGCAGCGACCTGATCAAGGATGTGCTGATCACCTACAACATTCTCGGCGAAGCCAAGATGGCGCGGCTAGAGCGGCTCAATGGCCGCGTCGCGCTTGCCGTCGTCGCCGACAGCGAGACGGTCATCGATGGGCTTGCGGGCTATTTCGCAGGAAAAGACAAGCCGCTTCGCGTGTTCGTCGAGTGCAACACCGGCGCCGATCGTTGCGGCGTCGGCAGCCCGGCAGAAGCAGCCAGGCTTGCCCGCCGGATCGAAGATGCGAAGGGGCTCGTCTTCGGTGGCCTGATGACCTATCCACCCGTAAACGGCGAAGGGAAAGTCCAGGCCTTCATGACCGAGGCGAAGCAACTGATCGAGGCCGATGGCATCACTGTCCCCGCCATTACCTCGGGCGGCACGCCCAGCATGATGCATGCCGCCGGCGCCCCGGTTGCCAGCGAGTACCGGCCAGGCACCTACATCTACAACGACCGCTCGCTGGTCTCGCGCGATGTCGCCGGCTGGGACGATTGCGCCCTGACTGTGCTTGCGACCGTCGTCTCGGTCCCCTCCGAAAACCGCGCGATCATTGACGCCGGCAGCAAGGTGCTGACCTCCGACCTGCTGGGGCTCACCGGCTACGGCCACGTGCTCGGCCGCGACGACATCCGCATCGACCAGCTCTCGGAAGAACACGGCCGTCTCGTTACCGACGGCCCGATCAACCTTAAGGTAGGCGACCAGCTCCGCGTCGTGCCCAATCATGCCTGCGTCGTGACCAACATGGTTGACGCCGTCCATATCGTCGAAGGCGACGCGCTGAAAGGCACCTGGCCGATCGTTGCCCGCGGCCACGTACTCTAGCCCCGCGTCATAGAGACCTCTACTCTGCAAATAACCTGGGTTCGCCCGGGCACCTCGCATTCGCCTTGGATGTGGGGGCTGAAGGCTTGCCGACGAGCGTTCACTCAAGCGGCCGAAAGGAGAATCGACGCGCCTCCACTGGACAGCGGCATGGCGCCCTCCATGTAATGGTCCTGACGGGCCGGCACGGGCCACATTGGGCGGTTGCAGGCAAACCGTTCCCGAAAAGGCGGCGAGAACGATAGGACATTTCCCGTTTGCCGCCTCGTGTGCCATCTGTTTGCGTTGTAGCAGTCGATTAAATTGATAGTTTTATCTGGTAACCGATGGAGGTCGAAATGGTCTTTGGACGAATTACCGGAATGGTGGGACTGGCAATTGTGCTCGGGGGCCTGCAGCTGGGAGCTGCGAGTGTTGCGTTTGCCGACACGACGATCTTGAACGTGTCCTATGATCCGACACGTGAACTCTATAAGGATTTCAATGCTGCCTTCGCTGAGAAGTGGAAGGCAGACACCGGCGAGACCGTGACGATCCAGACGTCGCATGGCGGCTCGGGCAAGCAGGCCCGCTCGGTCATCGACGGACTGCAGGCTGACGTCGTCACGCTGGCGCTGGAAGCCGATATCGATGCGATCGCCAAGGAAACCGGCAAAATCCCGGCGGACTGGAAATCGAAATTCGAAAACAACAGTGCGCCCTACACCTCGACGATCGTCTTCCTCGTGCGCAAGGGCAATCCCAAGGGCGTCAAGGACTGGAACGATCTGGTGAAGCCGGACATCCAGGTGATCACGCCGAACCCGAAGACCTCGGGCGGCGCGCGCTGGAACTTCCTGGCCGCCTGGGCCTATGGCCGGGCCGCCAATGGTGGTGACGATGCCAAGGCGCAGGAATATGTGACGGAGCTCTTCAAGCACGTTCCGGTACTCGACACCGGCGCGCGCGGCGCGACGACGACCTTCGTCCAGCGTGGCCTTGGCGACGTGCTGCTCGCCTGGGAAAACGAAGCCTACCTGTCGCTCGAGGAACTCGGTCCCGACAAGTTCGAGATCGTGACGCCGTCGATCTCGATCAAGGCCGAGCCACCGGTGGCGCTCGTTGATGGCAACGTCGATGCCAAGGGTACGCGCAAGGTGGCGGAAGCCTATCTCGGTTATCTCTACAGCGATACCGGCCAGAAGATTGCTGCCAAGCACTATTACCGGCCGTTCAAGCCGGCGGCAGCCGATCCGGCCGATATCGCCCGCTTCGGCGAGTTGAAGCTCGTCACCATCGAAGACTTCGGCGGCTGGAAGGAAGCCCAGCCGAAATTCTTCGGCGATGGCGGCGTCTTCGACCAGCTGTACAAGCCGGGCCAGTAAGAACGACCTGAGACGCGCAGCCGGGCAATCCGGCCGCGCGTCTTCGCTTGAACCGCGTTCGGCCATTGGCCGGAAGCACGGTCGATAACGTTTCGCGAGCTTTACAAAGGTAGTGCCATTGACGGAAGCGACGAAGACTGCGCCGTGGCGGTTTCGCCAGCCGAGTGTTTTGCCTGGATTTGGGTTGTCGCTCGGGATCACGCTGAGCTGGCTGGTTCTGATCGTGTTGATCCCGTTGTCGGGCCTGGTGTTTCGGGCAAGCGGATTGGGCTGGTCGCAGTTCGTGGCGTTGTCGCTCGATCCGCGCACGTTGAACGCGCTGAAGATCTCGTTCGGCACGGCCTTTCTTGCGGCGATCATCAATCTGATCTTCGGCGTCATCCTCGCCTGGGTGCTGGTGCGCTATCGCTTCCCCGGCAAGCGGGTGATCGATGCCATGGTCGACCTGCCCTTTGCGCTGCCGACCGCGGTCGCCGGCATTGCCCTGACGACGCTTTATGCCCCGAACGGCTGGATCGGCCAGTTCATCGAGCCGCTCGGGTTGAAGATCGCCTTCACCCCCGCCGGTATCGTCGTCGCCTTGATCTTCGTCGGCCTGCCCTTTGTCGTCAGGACCGTGCAGCCGATCATGGAGGAGATCGACAAGGAGGTGGAGGARGCAGCAGCCACCCTTGGCGCCAGCCGCTTCCAGACGATCAGCCGGGTGCTTTTGCCGGGATTGCTGCCGGCCGGCCTCACCGGCTTTGCGCTCGCCTTTGCCCGCGGCGTCGGCGAATACGGCTCGGTGATCTTCATCGCCGGCAACTTGCCCTACGTCTCCGAGATCGCCCCGCTTTTGATCGTCATCAGGCTGGAAGAGTTCAACTACGCCGCCGCCACCGCCATTGCCGCGGTGATGCTGGCGATCTCGTTCGCCATGCTGCTCCTCATCAACTCGATCCAGGCCTGGAGCCGGCGGAGATATGTCTATGTCGCATGATCTGACCGCCGGCGCTGGAACCATGCCCGCAGCCAGGCCGCTGCAGGCGGCAACCTCGGAAAGCCGCTTTGCCCGGCTGACGCTGACGATCACGGCGCTGGCCTTCGTCGCGCTGTTTCTGCTTTTGCCGCTCGCCGCCGTCTTCACCGAGGCGCTGCGCAAGGGGCCGGCCGAGTTCATCGCAGCGCTTGGCGATGCCGAGACCTTCTCGGCGATCCGCCTGACGCTGACGGTTGCGGCCATCGCCGTGCCGCTCAACCTCGTCTTCGGCGTCGCCGCCGCCTGGGCGATCGCCAAGTTCGAGTTCAAGGGCAAGGCCTTCCTGACGACGCTGATTGACCTGCCGTTCTCGGTCTCGCCGGTGATCTCCGGTCTCGTCTTCGTGCTTTTGTTCGGCTCGCACAGCCTGATCGGTCCCTGGCTGCAGAGCCACGGCATCCAGATCCTCTTTGCCGTGCCGGGCCTGGTGCTTGCCACCGTCTTCGTCACCTTCCCCTTCGTCGCCCGCGAACTGATCCCGCTGATGCAGGAACAGGGCAGTAGCGACGAGGAAGCGGCGCTGTCGCTTGGCGCGTCGGGCTGGCAGACCTTCTGGCATGTGACCCTGCCCAACATCAAATGGGGGCTGCTCTACGGCGTTCTGCTCTGCAACGCCCGGGCCATGGGCGAGTTCGGCGCCGTCTCGGTGGTCTCCGGCCATATCCGCGGCGAGACCAACACCATGCCGTTGCAGGTGGAAATCCTCTATAATGAATACAACTTCGTCGCCGCCTTCGCGGTGGCGGCGTTGCTGGCGCTGCTGGCGCTGATCACCCTCATCTTGAAGACGGCGCTGGAGATCCGCTACAGCGCCGAGATCGCCGCCAGCCGCAGGCACTGAAAGGTCAAACGCTATGGACGTGCGCGTTCACAATATCCGCAAGGAATTCGGCCGCTTCCCGGCGCTCGACGACGTCTCGCTCGATATCCGCTCCGGCGAGCTGATCGCGCTGCTTGGCCCCTCCGGCTCCGGCAAGACGACGCTGCTGCGTCTCGTTGCCGGTCTCGAAAGCCCGACCGGCGGCACGATCTACTTCGGCGACGAGGATGCCTCGCAAAAGACGGTGCAGCAGCGCAACATCGGCTTCGTCTTCCAGCACTATGCCCTCTTCCGCCACATGACCGTACTCGACAACGTCGCCTTCGGCCTCAAGGTGCGTCCGGCCAACCGAAGGCCGCCGGCCGCCGAGATCCGCAGCCGCGCGCTCGACCTGCTCGACCTCGTGCAGCTCTCCGGCCTCGACAAGCGTTATCCGGCGCAGCTTTCCGGCGGCCAGCGCCAGCGCGTGGCGCTGGCCCGCGCCATGGCGGTCGAACCCAACGTGCTTCTGCTCGACGAGCCCTTCGGCGCGCTCGACGCCCAGGTGCGCAAGGAACTGCGCAAGTGGCTGCGCGAGATCCACGACCGCACCGGCCACACGACGATCTTCGTCACCCACGACCAGGAGGAGGCGCTGGAACTGGCCGACCGGGTCGTCGTCATGAGCAAGGGCACGATCGAGCAGGTCGGCACCCCCGACGAGATCTACGACCATCCGGTCTCGCCCTTCGTCTTCGGCTTCATCGGCCAGTCGAACTGCCTCTCGGTCACGCTCTCGAACGGCGAGATCTGGTTCGAGGACCGGCCGATCGG
>NZ_JBFRGB010000005.1:0-303610 GCF_052115125.1 Ensifer sp. 2TAB8
ACGGACCACCGGTGGCGCCGGCATTGAGGTAGACGTTGTTCGGTGTCGAGCCGGCGGGAACCTCGACGACGATATCCGGCGCCGTCACCGAGCGTGCCTTCAGTTCCAGCGAATACGCCGCCGAACCACTGGCGCCGCGGCTGTCGACGACGGCGATGGTGAAGGAATAGGTATCCGGTGTCGCGTCCGCCGCCAGCGGCCCGGTCAGTTCGCCGGTGGAGACGTTGAGGACCATGCCCTTCGGCAGGGCGCCGCTCTTGACGCTGTAGATCAGCGCACCGACGCCGCCGGTGGCGGAGATCCGCGACGAATAGGCCTCGCCGACCATCGCATCCGGCAGTGCTCCGGCCGACGGGCTGAAGACGAAATTGCTGGAGAGGACGGCGATCTGATAGCTCGCCTGCCCCGTCGCGCCATTGGCGTCGGTCGCCGTCACCGTGAACTGGAAGTCGCCGTCGCCGGCCGGCCGGCCGGAGATGGTCCCGCTCGATGCGTCCAGCGCGAGGCCCCCCGGCAGCGCGCCGGATGTCACCGAATAGGTGAACATGCCAACACCACCACTCGCCGAGATCGACGTGTCCGTATAGGCAACGCCGACAGTACCTGCCGAAAGCGCTGTGCCGCTTGCCGGCGTCAGCACGATCGGCGGAGCGCCGACGCTAATCGTATAGCTGGCTGCAGCCGAACCGCTTGTCGCCGCCGTCGCGGTCACCGTGAAGGTCGCCGTACCGAAACCGGCGGCCGTCGGCGTGCCGGTAATCGCGCCGCTCGACGCGTTGAGGCTCAGGCCCGCCGGCAACGACCCGGATGTCACCGCATAGCTGATCGCACCGACGCCGCCGCTTGCCGCGATCGATGCGTCAGAATAGGGCGTACCCACTATGCCGGCCGAAAGCGCCGTGCCGGTTGCCGGCATGATGACGAAGGCCGGGGCCGTGGTGGCGACGGAATAGCTTGCGGAAGCCGACCCGGTGACGGCCGCAGTCGCAGTTATGGTGAAGTTGGCCGTGCCGAGTGCGGCGGCCGCCGGCGTGCCGGTGATCGCACCGCTGGTGGCGTTCAACGTCAGGCCATCGGGAAGCGCCCCCGCTGTGACCGCGTAGGTAATCGTGCCAGCGCCGCCAATCGCCGCGATCGACGTCTCCGAATAGGGCGCACCGACGATACCCGCGGCGAGCGCCGTGCCGGTCGCCGGCGTCAGCACCAGGGAAGGCGCGCCGACCACGATCGAATAGCTGGCCGAGGCCGAACCGCTGGTTGTCGCCGTCGCCGTCACCGTGAAGGTCGTCGTGCCGTATCCGGCAGCCGTCGGCGTGCCGGTGATCGCGCCGGTCGTTCCGTTGAGCACCAGGCCCGCCGGCAATGTTCCCGATGTTACCGTGTAGCTGAACGCACCAAGACCACCGCTCGCGGCGATCGACGTGTCCGAATAGGACGAGCCGACCATGCCGGCCGAAAGCGTCGCGCCCGTGGCCGGTGCCAATACCACCGGCGGAGCACCCACATTGATCGTGTAGCCGGCCGCAGCCGATCCGGCGGTTGCCGCCGTCGCCGTGACCGTGAAGGTCGCGGCACCAAATCCGGCGGCCGTTGGCGTGCCGGAAATCGCACCGGTTGAAGGATCAAGCGTAAGGCCCGCCGGCAGCGACCCGGATGTCACGGCAAAGCTGATCGCGCCGACCCCGCCTGTTGCCGAGATCGACCTGTCCGAATAGGAGGCGCCGACCGTGCCCGTCACCAAAGCTCCGCCAGCGGGGGCGAGCACCACCGCTGGCGCCGCAATCGTGATCGAATAGTTGACCGAAACCGTCCCGTTAATCGCCGCCGTCGCCGTCAGTGTGAAATTCGCCGTTCCGAGTGCCGCGACCGTCGGCGTGCCGCTGACCGCACCGGTCGACGGATCGAGGCTCAAGCCAGCGGGAAGTACGCCTGACGTCACCGCATAGCTGAGCGCGCCGATACCGCCGCTCGCGGAGAGCGAGGTGTCCGAATAGGGCATGCCGACCGTGCCGGCCGTAAGTGCCGAGCCGGCTGGCGGGTTCAGCACCACCGGCGGTGCAGCCACGACTATCGAATAGTTTGCCGACGCGCTGCCGCTGACCGCGGCCGTTGCCGTTACTATGAAACTCACCTGACCGAGTGCCGCGGCCGTCGGCATGCCGGTGATCGCACCGGTCGATGCGTCGAGGCTGAGCCCGTTCGGAAGTGAACCTGCCGAGATCGCATAGGTGATCGCACCGGCGCCGCCGCCCGCCGAGATCGATGTGTCAGAATAGGAGGAACCGACCGTTGCCACTGCGAGCGTCGCGCCGCTTGCCGGCGTCATGATCACGGATGTCGCCCCAACAGTGATCGAATAGCTGGCGGAAGCTGAGCCCGCAGATGCGGCCGTGGCCGTCACCGTGAAGTTGGATGTGCCGAAACCCGCGGCCGTCGGCGTACCGGAAATCGAACCCGTTGCCGGGTCGAGGACAAGCCCGGCCGGCACGGAGCCGGAAGTGACCGCATAGCTGATCGCGCCGACGCCGCCGGTCGCCGAAATCGACGTATCCGAATAGGACGAACCAACCAGGCCCGATGAAAGTACCGTGCCGCTCGCCGGCGTCAGTATCACCGGCGGCGGCACCACGTTGATCGTGTAGCTTGCGGATGCCGTGCCAGCGGTTGCCGCCGCCGCAGTTACCGTAAATGTCGTCGTCCCCAGTGCCGCGGCACTCGGCGTGCCGGTGATCGCGCCGGTTCCCGAATCGATCGCAAGACCGGCTGGAAGCGAACCGGTAGTGACGCTGTAGGTGAATGGACCCAAACCACCGCTCGCCGAGATCGATGCACCCGGATAGGACGCACCGACCATGCCGGCCGCGAGCACCGTGCCGCTTGCCGGCGCCAACGCCACAGGCGGCGCGCCCACCGCTATAGAATAGCTCGCCGACGCCGAACCGCTGGTCGCGGCAGTCGCCGTGATTGTGAAGCTCGCCGTGCCAAAGGCCATTGCGGTCGGCGTGCCGGTGATTGCGCCGGTCGTAGCGTCGATGACGAGACCATCGGGCAGCGTGCCACTGCTGACCGTGTAGGTGAACGCGCCGGCGCCGCCGGTTGCCGAAATCGTCTGCGAATAGGCCGAACCGATCGTACCGCCAGCAAGTGACGAACCGGTCGTGGGCGTCAGCACCACCGGTGATGCGCCGACGACGATGGAATAGCTGGCCGTCGCCGCACCCGTGACTGCGCCCGTCGCCTGCACCGAGAAGGTCCCCGTGCCGAAGCCGGCGGCCGTGGGCGTGCCGGAAATGGCGCCCGTTGCGGGGTCGAGAGACAGACCGGCCGGAAGCGAGCCTGATACGATCACGTAGCTGATCGTCCCCGCGCCGCCGCTGGCCGAGATCGACGTGTCCGAATAGGACGAACCAACCAGGCCAGGAGACAGCGTCGTACCGCTTGCCGGCGTCAATACCAACGGCGGTGCCAACACGGCGATCGTGTAGTTCGCCGTGGCAAGACCGCTCGTCGCAGCCGTTGCCGTGACTGTGAAATGCGATGTCCCCCAGCCCGAGGCGGCCGGAGTCCCGGTAATCGCACCGGTCGTCGAATCCAAGGTGAGCCCGGCCGGCAGCGCGCCGGCCGTGATGGCATAGGTGATTGCCCCCAACCCGCCGCTCGCAGAGATCGATGCGCCCGAATAGACGCTATCGACCGTGCCATCCGGAAGCGCCGTGCCACTTCCCGGCGTCAGCACGAGGGGCGGCGCCGTGATCACGATCGAATAGTTGGCTGACGTCGAACCCGCGGTGGCGGCTGTCGCCGTCACGGTGAAAGTCGCCGTTCCGAATGCGGCAGCCGTCGGCAAACCGGTGATTGCACCGGTCGACGTGTTGAGGCTGAGGCCCGCCGGCAGTGCGCCCGTCGTCACCGCGTAGGTGATGGCGCCCACCCCTCCGCTAGCCGATATCGAAGTATCAGAGTAGGCAAGCCCCACCGTTCCCCCCAGGAGCGCGCCGCTCGCGGGTGTCAGCACTACAGGCGGAGCAGACACCGCGATCGAATAGCTGGCCGAAGCCGAGCCCACGGTCGCAGCCGTCGCCGTCACCGTGAAGTGCGCGGTACCGACGGCCGCGGCTGTCGGCGTACCGGTGATTGCGCCCGTCGATCCCAGAGTGAGCCCAGCCGGCAACGAGCCCGACGTCACCACATAGGTGATCGGGCCCACGCCGCCGCTGGCCGAGATCGTTTGCGAATAGGCAGTGGCCACCGTGCCACCCGGCAAGGCGCCGGCAGCCGGGCTCAGCACCACTGGCGGCGCAGCCACCGCAATCGAATAGCTGGCCGAGGCCGAGCCCGCCGTCGCCGCCGTTGCCGTCACGGTGAAGTTCGCCGTGCCGATGGCCGCGACCGTCGGCGTGCCAGAGATCACGCCGGTCGCCGGACTGAGACTGAGCCCGTCGGGCAGCGAACCTGATGACACCGCATAGCTGATCGCTCCCGAACCGCCGCTGGCCGAAATAGTTCGCGAATAGGCAGCACCAACAGTACCCGCCACAAGCGGGCCGCCCACTGGATTGATCGTTACGGGGGGATAGGAATTGATGGTAACGGTGACGTTCTGCGTTATGAAATGAACCCCGCCTGTGGAGATCGTGGTGCTGTCCTGGACCTTCAGCCTGAATGTCGCGCTGCCCGCGGCCGTCGGCGTACCAGACAGGAGCCCGCCTGTCGAAAGCGTCAGGCCAGCCGGCAAGGTGCCGGTATCGGGCGTAAACGTGTAGGGTGCCGTGCCGCCGGAGGCGGAAAACTGAAGACTGTAGGGAACGTTCACCCCGCCATCTGGCGGATTGTCCGGGGTCGCATCGATCACCGGTGCGGCGATCGTGACGTTGTAGCCTTTGTCGACCACGATAGGCGTCGGCGCGGTCGAATCCGTCACACGCACGGTGAAATTGTACGGACCGGAGCCGGTCGGCGTTCCCGAAATCACACCCGTAGGCGAAAGCGCGAGGCCCGGCGGCAAGGCTCCGCTGATGCGCGTATAGCTATAGGGCGCAACGCCCCCGGCCGTGCTCAGCGTCTGGCTGTAGGGGCTGCTGATCGCCGGCGTCGGCAAGCTTGCAGGCGTCACTGTCAACGGTGAGCTCGACGGTGCAATGGTCACAGTGAAGGTGACCGGGGTGGCGTCGTCGTCCTTGACGATGAAGGTATCGGACGTCGCGCCATCGCCGTTGTTCGTGTAGACGAGCTGATTGAGGAGAGGGATGTTGAACGTCAGGCTTCCGTGGGAAGGCGACTGGACGGCAGGCTGAATGAAGCCCCAATCGGAACAGGTGATGGTGACACTGCCGCCGGACGGAACCGAAATGCTTTGCGAGGTGCCGCAGAGACCCGCTTGCGCCGAAGAGGCGGGGGCCAACGTTGCCAGGCAGAGCAACACCAGGAAGCCAAAAAAGAAGGCCAGATGGCCACGCACCCGGCGCGCTCGACCTAACGATTGCTGAAACATTGCCCCGCCCCTGTGCGCACTGCGCGCCACATGGATCGAAGTCCATCGTCGCGATCAGTCCGTTCGCTGCCTCACCCACTGACTGACACGAAATTTTGAGTCACACAACCCAAGCTAGTGCGACCTATGCGAGAATTCGGGGTAGGAAGAACACGCAACCGCTCTTCCCAAGATGCTCGTTATGAGAGAAGGTACCGCGCAGGGGCAAATTCAGAGTCGTCAGATTATTGGGGGCAGCGATGACCGAAGTCTATCTCGGGCAGATCATGATGACCGGATTCGGCTTTGCGCCGAAGACCTTTGCGCTCTGCAACGGACAGTTGATGTCCATCAGCCAGAACCAGGCGTTGTTCTCCTTGCTGGGCACCTATTACGGCGGCAACGGTACGACCAACTTCTCCCTGCCGAACCTGCAGGGCCGCACTCCGATATCCTACGGCAATTCGGTGGACCAGAGATGGCAGCCCACCTATGCGATGGCGGAAGTCGGCGGCGCTGAAGCCGTCACTTTGAATTCACAGCAGATTCCCGCCCATTTTCATCAGGCGAACGGCACGACGTCCAATGGCGACCAACGCGCCCCGACGGGTGCGCTCTTCGGCAAGACGGCCCTGGCGATCTATGCGCAGACCGGCGGGCCGCAGGTACCCTTGTCGCCACAGAGTGTGGCGCCCAATGCCGGCGGGCAGCCACACGACAACCTGCAGCCCTTCAACGCCATCAACTTCTGCATTGCGCTTTCGGGCGTATACCCGTCCCGCAGTTGAACCCAGCCACCGGAGGTCAAGGATGAGCACGCCCTATATCGGGGAAATACGGATGTTCGGTTTCCCCCGTGTGCCGACGGGATGGCAGGCCTGCGACGGTTCGCTGATTTCGATAGCCCAATACGAGGCACTCTACATGCTGATCGGCACCACCTATGGCGGTGATGGCCAACAGACATTCCGTGTGCCCGACCTGCGCGGTCGCGTGCCAATGCACTGGGGCACCGGGCCAAGCCTGTCGCCACGTGTACTCGGACAGATTGGCGGCACCGAAAACGTGACGCTGACGAGTGCGCAGCTAGCGGCGCACAGCCATACGATATTTGCGACGACCACGACGGCGGAGGCAACGTCGGTCGGGCCGACTGTCGAGTTCGGTGCGGTGGCGAGCGATACGTTCTATGCCACGGACGTGACCGGCCTCAGCGGGCGTACGACCTCGTCTGCCTCGACCGGCCCTTCAGGGGGCACTCAGCCTCATGACAACACGATGCCCACGCTCACGGTGCAATTCTGCATCGCGCTCGATGGCATCTTCCCGCAGCAAAGCTGATCCGGACCTTCACGATAAGGGGATAGAAATGACAGAGCCTTTCATTGGTGAAATCCAGCTTTTCGGCTTCAACTTCGCACCTTATGGCTGGGCGCTCTGCAACGGCACACTGCTTCCTATCCAGCAAAATACTCCCTTGTTCGCCCTGATTGGCAACTCCTATGGTGGCGACGGACGAAGCAATTTTCAGTTGCCCAATTTTGCCGGCCGCGCCGGTTGCGGTCAGGGCAGTGGTCCAGGCCTAACGCCCCACGCCATCGGGGAGGTCTTCGGATCGGAGAGCGTCACACTGCTCTCCACCGAAATGCCCGCCCACACCCACGCGTTGACGATCTACAACCAGACTGACGTCTCGAAGAGGGCGAGCACGCCGTCTGCCGGGAACTCGCTGACCCTGCCGGCTCAAAATACGGTCATGGCGGCGGTCGCCGCAAAACCGGATGCCCAGTTTGCACCCAGCATGATCGGCCCCACAGGCGGGAACCAGCCGCATGAAAACCGCCAACCTTTCCTCGCCGTCAATTTCTGCATTGCCCTTCAAGGCGCGTTTCCGTCGTTCCCGTGATACCGCACGACATTGCCGCGATCAGCTTTCCGACGCGGCTTGCGCCTGCTCGCCTGTCGGTCACACATTTCGTGCTGCGTCATGCCACATCGGCGGACGTTCCGTTTCTGCTCGGTCTCTATCGCTCGTTTCGGGCAGACGAACTGGCAGCGATACCCTGGCCGGACGAGCAGAAGCATGCCTTTCTCGACCAGCAGTTCGCCTTCCAGCACCGCCACTACATGGCGACCTTTCCCGAAGCGGATTTTCTCGTCGTCGAGCTTGAAAGCAGGCCCGTCGGCCGCCTCTATCTGGATTTCACGCGAGACAACTGGCTCATCATCGATATCGGTCTATTGCCGGAATGGCGCGGATGCGGCAGAGGAAGCGCCATCCTGTCGGCCATTCTCCGGCAGGCACGCCAGTCGGGCGCCGTTTCGGTGACCCTGCATGTCGAACAGCACAATGTCCGCGCGCGAGCGCTCTACCAGCGTCTTGGATTTCGCGTAGAAGCCGATGGCGGATCACATATCCGGATGGGATGGCCTTGCGACGATGTCCGTTGCTGAAAGCTGAGGCTCCGTCAGTTGAAGATCGCCTGATAGACGATGCCCTGTTTGTCGCGGGCGACCGGCACGAGGAAGATCTCCAGAGCGCCGAGCGACGCGTTGTTCAGCTTGTAGATCTGCTGCGGCAGCACCACTGCCGAACTGCTGCGGAACATGAGGGAGAAAGGCGCGCGGCGCATGCCGGGCAGAATCTGGGTCGCACCCGGCGTCGCCTCCGCCAGGGTCAACGGCATCGTGCTTTCGCCAAGAGAGAGATCGAACGCCTGGCCGACGCAACCCGCAAAATGTTGAAGCGTCAACAGTTCCATTCGCCATCCCCTCAGTGATTCCCGCTTAGGTCGATGGCATCATTGCTACATCATTATGGTTGCGCGCAAAAGCGACAAAGGCGGGGCCCAAGGAGAGATCGACACCAACCAGCGCGTGTCGAACGCGGATCGGCGCGGACATCGTATTCGGCCACGCCAATGCAGTGCGGGGCCGGTTCGCTCCGGCCCCGCATGGGTTCAGATTACCATGTCTTGCTGAGCTTGAGCGTGACGGTCCTTGCGTCGCCATAACCGCAGACGAGCACGCCGCTGCAACCGCTCACATACTTCTTGTCGAAAAGGTTGGTGACGTTCAGGGCAGCACCCCAGCCGTCTTTTTCATAACGCAGCCCCGCATCGAAGACCGTCGCGGAGGGCACCTTCGCCGTGTTCTCCTTGTTCGCCCAACTCTCGCCGCGATAGCGAACACCGGCACCGAGGCTGACGCCCTCAAGCGCGCCCTGCCGCACGGTGTAGTCGATCCATAACGAGGCCTGCGTGTCGGGGACGAGATAGGGCGATTTGCCGACCAGTGCCCGGTTCGCGTCCTCGGTCACCTCGATATCCATGAAATCGAGGCCCGCGATCACCTTCCAGCTTTCGTTGAGATTGACCTTGCCCTCAAGCTCGATGCCGCGGGAGCGCACTTCGCCGGTCTGGGTGGATATGCTCGTCAGCGGGTCGGTCACGAGCGCGTTGCGTTTGGTCAGCTGGTAGATGGATGCCGTCAGCATGCCATCGAAGAAGGTCGGCTCGTACTTGACCCCGGCTTCGAACTGCTCGCCTTCCTCCGGCTTGGTGTTGCCGGTGGCTGTCACGGCCACGACCGGATTGAAGAAGGTGGCGACGCTCACATAGGGGGTCAAGCCATTGTCGAATTCATAGGCAAGCCCGGCGCGGCCGCTGACGGCGCCTTCGCTGTAGCCGAAGCTCGAGTTTTGCGTCGGAGCCCAGAAGGTGGGGTCGTTGTTGGTCTTGGTGTCGACATAGTCGTAGCGGCCATTGAGCGTGACGAGCCAACCGTCGCCGAAGCGGATCTGGTCTTGAGCGTAGACGCCAAGCTGCTGCTGGGTGATCACCTGGTTGATATAGATGGCATTGGCCGGCTGCGGCGCGCCGTAGACGGGATCGGTGGCGCTGATCGGCGTTCCCGCCGAGGACGCCTGCACGTGGTCCAGGCGGAAGAGCTTGTAGTCGAGACCGACCAGCAGCGTGTGGCCAAGAGCGCCGGTTTCGAACTCACCTTCGAGGCGATTGTCGACGCCGAATGTATCGACCTTGGAGGTCGCCTCGAAGCCGAGCCGATAGAGCAGATTGTCGGGTGTGGCAGGCGCCGGCGAAACCGGGAAGGGCAGGCCCGGATCGTAATAGCCGTAGGTATAGGGGCCGTTCTCGTGCTTGTAGAGATGGCTGTAGCGCAGGTTCTGGCTGAACTGCCAGCCGCTGTCGAACTCGTGCTTGAACTCGTAGCCGAGCATCTGCTGCACATAGGTGCCGGTATCGATGGCTGGTTCGCCGAAGAAGGCCTTGCGATCGATCTTGCCGAACGGCGCATCGACGACGGTACCGACATAGGGCAGGAAGCCGCCACCGGTGTGGACCTGATCAAGGCCCTGCAGCAGGCCGTACACCGTCAGGCTGGTCGCGTCGTCGGGTTGATAGGTGATCTGCGGCAGGATGAAACCGCGCAGGTCTTCCGAGTGGTCGGTGTAGTTGTTGCCGCCGGAGACCTTGCCGGTGACGCGGTAGTTGATCGCATCGTCCAGCGGCCGGTTCACATCGATGCCGAGGAAGGCATTGCCGTTGTTGTTGATGCCGGTCTCGACATAGGTCGAGGTCTCCTCCGTCGGCCGCTTGCTGATGAGGCTGATGATGCCGCCGGGATTGGCGCCACCATAGAGCACCGAAGCCGGCCCTTTCAGCACCTCGACGCGCTCCAGCATGAAGGGATCGATCTGAAAGCCGCCGAAGCCGTAGGAGAACAGGTTGAGGCCGTCGAGGAAGACGCCGGTCTGCGTCGCATCGAAACCGCGGATATAGAACCAGTCGGTATCCGGATCGACGCCGAAGGGCTCGGCCATCACGCCGGGCGTATAGCGAAGCGCCTCGTCGACCTTGTTGACGCCGCCGCGATCGTCAAGCTCGTCGCGGCCGATGACCGACACGGATTGGGGAATTTCGCTGATCGGGGTCGCCGATTTCGAACCGGTAGTCGTGGCCTTGGCGACGTAGCCTTCGACCGGGCCGGTCGCATCGTCCTTGGTCGTCCCGGCCTGCACCTCGATCATTTCCAGCCGGGTCGCCGGCGCATCCTGCGCCATCGCGGCGCCCGCCGCCAGAATTGCAATGCCGGCTACTCCTCCAGCCAGCCATTCGGCCAAACCCGCCGCCCTGCCACGTACCATCATCTCTTTCATCACCCCGAGCCGCCATCGCGCCAATCCCCCGGGCGATCTGCAGCGTTTAAAAGTAAACATCAGATAAGATGAGTGTTTATATCAACTATTATGCCGGCGCTTGGAGCGATCCACGATAATTGAACGATCCTGGGCTATTCACAGCGAACATTCGCTCGCACGTAGGACGATTTGCTCAGGCCAAGCGGCTCCGCCTCCATTGCGCCGGCGTGGTGCCGACGACCTTGCGGAAGACCCGGGTGAAATGCGCTTGGTCCGCGAACCCGGTTTCGACTGCCGTCGCCGTCAGCGACGCGTCGTTCCTCAGCAGGAGTTGCTTGGCCCGGTCGATACGTGCATTCGTCTGCCACTGATGTGGCGCCATTCCGGTCGAGGCCTTGAAGGCGTGGCTGAAATGCGATTGCGACAATCCCACAAGCGCCGCCAACTCCTCGAGCCGAATGCTTCGGCCGAAGTTCTCCGCGATGTAGTCGGCCACGCGGCGCATTTGCCATGCGGCAAGCGGGCTGCGCTTGCGCGGATCGGTACGGTTAAGCTTCATCAGGTCGATGAACAGCGCGACCGTTAGACCATCACCATATAGATCATGCAACGGCTGCGGATTGAGGCACTCCGCAGCGATGAGCCGGGCGAGTTGCAGGAAACGCTCATCATGAAACATCAGCCGGGGCGCGTCGCAACGGCTGGCGTCGAGATCCTCCATCAGCCGCCGGCTGAGGACCTCGAGATTGAAGTGCAGATCGAGATGGCGGATGTATTGCACGTCGACGACATTGGCCCAGACCTCCACGCCCGCCGGGATGTAGGAAAGTCCCTGTTCGCGGTAGTTCTGCACCGTCCCGGGGCCGCCGGGCGAGAGTTTGACATTACAGCGGCTGCCACCTTGCGCATCGAGCACGATGAACATGCGCGGATCGTCGGACACGTAGTGACCGCTGGCGCGCGCCTCGCACTCGACATCCCAGACGTCGGCTATGATCCCGTTCCATTCGCGACGGTGCAAACCGCCGAGGACCTTGAACCCGGAGATCCTGTTCTGCATCCGTGGCTGGAATGTCATCAATTGCCCAATGCTCGGGAAGCCTGAGGCTGCGCCTCGATCTTTATTCCTTCCTTCTTTACTCATCTTTAATGCGCAGCGGAAGCCCCGATAGGGGCACGCTTTGAAGTCCGCTAACGCAATCGGATCAGGCCGGCGTCGGTGGGGACAAACTTGCAGGCTTCAAGATAGAAATCGCGAAGATGGGGCTCGAAGTCGACATGCAGCCATTCGCAGCCTGATTGCCTTGCGTTTGCCACCGCCTCTTCGACGAGCCGGCGCGCATAGCCCCTTCGCCGCCACGGCGCCGAGACCATGGTGTCGAGCAGAAAGGCGTGCACGCCGCCGTCCCAGGCAACATTGACGAAGCCGGCAAGATTTCCCTCGAGACGCAGGCAAACCCAGCCTAGGCTGAAATTGTTCACCTGTTTCCTCCAATCGTCATCGAGTACGGCGTGTTCGAAGCACTCGGCATGCAGCGCGTTCAGCTCGGCATTCGTGAAGTCGCCACGCCATAGGAAGTGCGGATCGTCAGCGCTATTTTCGGTCGTCATCTCTTCCATCTTGAGGCGGGTGTCTGTCGACCGACATGGCCTGCTCGGCGATTAGCGATAACCTCAGCTTTGCAAACTCGTCCAGCAATGCGCTCTCCGCCTTATCGAAGGCCCGCACCAGGGCGGCATTTGCTGCCCGCTCCACCGGACAGGTGGGATGATCCTCCGAAACACCTGCGGCCAGCACCTCGCCTTCATCCAGCGCCTTCTGGATATCGAGGACGGTGAGATCGTCGAGCGGCCGCAGTAGCACCCATCCGCCGCCTCGCCCTCCCTCGGAACCAACCACGCCCTTGCGCTTCAGGGCTGCCATCGTACGGCGCACGACCACCGGATTGGTGTTCAGCATCTTCGCAATGGTTTCCGAGGTCTCGCGCCCGCCCAGGAGCCCCATATGGATGAGCACATGGATCATCCGCGCCAGCCGGCTGTCTCGTTTCATATGCACCCCTATAGCGTAACTATTAATGTTACACACACTTGACCTCGCCCTATTCTGTAACTTATATGATTACAGAATCAAGGACCCAAGGATGAAAAGACGAACGATGTTGGCCGCTCTGCTGGCGGCCGCATGGCCGGCCCATGCCGCGCCGGGTACCATCCAAGCCACGATATCAAGAGCGGAAGGACCGAGTATGGCTGCTCGCACCATCGAAACGAGAACGATCCGGATGAATGTCGTCGACCAGGGAGAAGGGCCGCTCGTCCTTTTCTGCCACGGCTTTCCGGAAACCTCCCATGTCTGGCGCCACCAGATTGCGGCGCTCGCCAAGGCCGGATTTCGTGCGGTTGCGCCGGACATGCGTGGATACGGGCACACGGAATGCCCCTTGGCGATCGACGAATACACCCTGTTTCACATCGTCGGGGATATGGTCGCACTCCTGGATGCGCTCGGCGCGGAGACGGCCATCATCGTCGGCAACGACTGGGGTGCCTCGGTCGCGTGGCAGGCGGCACAGATGCGGCCGGACCGCTTCCGCGGCGTGGTCGCGATCAGCGTGCCTATGATGGCTCCGCCGCCCGTGCCGCCGACCCGCATCTTCCCGCAGACCGACGAGGCGCAGCTTTACACGCTCTACTTCCAGAAACCCGGCGTCGCCGAAGCGGAACTGGAGCGAGACATTCGACAGACGCTCCGCAAGATCCTCTTTGCGGCTTCGGGAGACGCCGGCCCCCGGCAAGCCGGGGACCAGACGCCAAATCCGTTCGGGATTGTCCCACGGCGAGACGGACTGCTCGCACGCCTCCCCGATCCGAAAGCGATGCCGGACTGGCTGACGGCTGCCGACCTCGACGCCTATGCCGAGGCATTCGCCCGTTCCGGTTTTCGCGGCGGGCTCAACTACTACCGCAACCTCGATCGCAACTGGCAACTGCAAGCATCGCTCGCCGGCGTGACGGTCGATGTGCCGGCCCTGTTCATGGTCGGCGAACGTGACACCGGGCTCAGCATCCCGGGGATGCGCGACATCATCGACGCTATGCCCCGTCTCGCACCGCAACTCATGGGCAAAGTTGTCGTGCCCGGCAGCGGGCACTGGCTCCCACAGGAGCGTGCGGACGTTGTGAGCGATGCGATCATCGATTTCGCCCGCCGCATCTGACGGCGTGAGAGCTGCGCGCCGCACCCGCGGGCGCGCAGCTGTCCATCGGCTCAGTCCGCAAGCGCGCCCGCCAGACGCAAGACGTCCTGGAGCGGAATGAGACCTTTCATCGAACCGTTGCCGGCGGCAGGCTCACCGTCTTCGATCGCCAGCGCGAAGCGGAACGCAGGGTCGGCCTCAATGCGTTGGCGCAGCGCATGGACGCGCGGGTAGTTGCGCGCGTAGTCCTCGGGCGCGATCGCCTCGTGAAAGTCCACCCAGCGTGCGACGCCGACGAACACTGCATCGGCGAGCGTTGGGCGGTTGCCCAGCAGATAGTCACGATCACCCATCATCGCCTCAAGCTGGGCATGGCGCCTGGCGACGAATTCGCGGCCGAAGACGCGTAGCGTCTCACGGTAGTCCTCGGTCGCCTCTTCCGCTTCCAGCGCCACCCACAGGGGGAAGAAGGCTCCGGTGAAGCCGGTATTGAGGAAGGCGATGAACTGGTGCATCCGGTCCGCCTCGTACGTGCCCGGCGCAAAGCTGATGCGACGCTCATGGTCGCGCGCCTCGAGCCATTGGGCGATCGCCATCGTCTCGGTGATGACGCGCCCTTCGCCGGTCACGAGCACAGGCGTTTCCACCCGGCCATTCAGGCGCTGGTAGGCGTCCGTGCGCATTTCTCCGAGCATGTCGACGCGGGTAAGACGGTAGGGCTGGCCGAGCCATTCGAAGGCAGTGACCAGTCCTGCGGAACTACCGAGCGGGAAGCCCGCGGTGAAGATCGGTTCAGCGATAGTGTGCATTTCGGTTCTCCATGGTTGATGCCATGGATGTAGATGAATGGACGCTATCCCTGTAGCCGGCCAGAACAGGACTTATCGTCTATGAATGTGGACGATAACTTCTGACATCGCTCGCTCGGGATCAGATCCTTCCTGAAGGATGGAGGCCACCTTCGTCGGCATCGACCGTGATCGACAAGGTCACGTGCCGGGGACGCGTCAGCGCAAACAGCACGGCGTCGCAGACGTCACGATTGGTCGCCGCCTCGCCCTTCTTTCGCGCGCCGGCTTCGTGCCACGCTTCCACCAGTGGCGAGACGTCATCGAGATAGGGCGGATGAACGACGATCGAGCGCACGGGCGTGCCTGCGAGTTTCTGGCGCAGGCCGTCCGCCAGCGCGGCCTGTGCGCGCTTGGCGGCGTAAAACGGTACGGACACGGTCTGCACCGGCGCATTCGGGAGACCGCTGATCGAACCGATGGTGACGATATCGGGCCGAGGCGATTGGTTGAGCAGCGGCAGCAGGCCTTGGGTCAACAGGAACGTTCCGGTGACCGCCGCATTGACGACGCCGAACACTTCGTCGGCCGAATGATCCACCTCGCTATCCTCGAGCCACATCGCGCCGTTGTTGACGAGGATGTCGACGCAGGCGTTTTCCGCCTTGATGCGCGTAACCGCTGCCGCCACGCTCTCCGCATCGGAAAGATCGAGTTCAACCGTTTGCACGCGCCTTCCGAGATTCTGGATGATCGCCTGGGTCACCTCTCCAAGCGCGTTCGCGCTACGCCCGCAAAGCACGAGATCGCATCCTGCTTCGGCGAGCGTATAGGCCAATGCAGCGCCGAGGCCGCGGCCCGCTCCCGTCACCACGGCAAGGGTTCCATCCATCTGATTCATTTGAATTCCTTTGAAGCATGCGTTGGCGATCTCGCGCGGGCGAGCATCGAACCGTTCATCTAGGGATTGCAGCGCGGCTTTCCTAACAGATGGCTACGCGATCGAACAGATGCGCACCAAAGCAAAGTCACGTGGTCGTCATCATGCATGCTCAGCCAAGCGCGCTAGCACTTTCGGGCTGGAGAAAACCGGGCCGCTACCTATTTCGTAGGAGACCCCATGAAGAAGGCGGCAAGCCTTCAACGCGAAAGGAACACGTTATGGCAAAGAACACGATCTGCCTCTGGTACGACAAGGACGCCGAATCCGCCGCGCGGTTCTACGCCGAGGTCTTTCCCGACAGCCGTCTGACCGCAGTGCACCGGGCACCCGGCGACTACCCGTCCGGCAAGGAGGGCGATGTGCTGACGGTTGAGTTCACCGTTGCCGGCGTCGCCTGTCTCGGACTGAACGGCGGTCCGATGTTCAAGCACAACGAGGCCTTCTCATTCCAGATCGCCACCGACGATCAGGAAGAGACCGACCGCTATTGGAATGCGATCGTCAACGATGGCGGCGAGGAGAGCGCCTGCGGCTGGTGCAAGGACAAGTGGGGGATCTCCTGGCAGATCACGCCTCGCGTTCTGACGGATGCGATGGCGGCTGGCGGCGGCGAGGCAAAGCGCGCCTTCGAGGCCATGATGACCATGCGGAAGATCGACGTGGCTGCGATCGAGGCGGCACGGCGCGGTTGACGCTTCGCCACGACGGGTGATCGACCACCGCCTGTTCTGCGCCGGCCAAAAAGGCGAGTGCGAGCCGAAGGCATTGCGCTTCTTCTGGACTTGCTTGCTAGTGCGTGCGCAGGAAGCGAAACCGTTTTTCTGGAAGGCACGGAAAGGACGGTATAGAACAGCGCGAAGCAGCAGGCCGACACCCAATGTTTGTGGCGTCGCTTGCCCGTTGGACGTGCCCTTTAGACGACAAGGATTGATTTCATGACCGAGAAGTCCCCCGCCGACAGTTTCCCCGCCGGCTATCAACCTCCGAAAGTCTGGAGCTGGGAAAAAGGCAATGGCGGCGCATTTGCCAGCATCAATCGCCCGATCTCCGGGCCGACCCACGACAAGGACCTGCCTGTCGGGAAGCACCCGCTGCAGCTCTACTCGCTCGCAACGCCGAATGGCGTGAAGGTCACGATCATGCTCGAAGAGCTTTTGGCCGCCGGCCATTCGGGCGCCGAGTACGATGCCTGGCCGATCCGTATCGGCGATGGCGACCAGTTCGGTTCCGGCTTCGTCGAGATTAACCCGAACTCAAAGATCCCGGCGCTGACGGACCATAAGCCGAAGGGCGGCGGCGCACCCGTCCGCGTCTTCGAGTCGGCCTCCATCCTCACCTATCTCGCTGAGAAATTCGGCGCCTTCCTGCCGAGCGAGCTTCGCGCCCGCACCGAGACCTTGAACTGGCTGTTCTGGCAGATGGGCTCTGCGCCCTTCCTCGGCGGCGGTTTCGGCCATTTCTACGCCTATGCGCCGATGCACATCAAATACGCCATCGACCGCTACGCCATGGAAGTGAAGCGCCAGCTCGACGTTCTCGACCGTCATCTTGCCGACCACCGGTTCCTGGCCGGCTCCGAATACACCATTGCCGACATGGCCACCTGGCCCTGGTATGGCAACCTGGCACTTGGCCAGGTCTATGGCGACGCCGGTACCTTCCTCGAGGTCCAGAGCTACGAGCACGTCCAGCGCTGGACGGCCGAAATTGCCGCTCGCCCGGCGGTCAAGCGCGGCCGCATGGTCAACCGTCTGAGCGGCGATCCGGCCGAGCAATTGCATGAGCGTCACGACGCCTCCGACTTCGACACGAAGACTGAGGACAAGATCGTCGAGAAGCAGACCGCGTAAGGAGAACAGAATGGCCAAGCTGGCTGATATGACGAAACATCGGGGTTTTCCCTACGCCATGCCGGGCACGGGCATCCAGTTCGTCATCCGTCGGGCCAATCCCAAGGGGGCAACGCCGATCAAAGCGCTGCCTCGCCATGCCCGGCCGGGATCTGGGGCCCACCGCATCGATGCGGCCTTCCTCCACGCTCTCTGGCATCATTTCGGTGCGGAACCGTTCGAGCGCGGCAATCTCGATGCCGCCCGGCTGAACCTCCTGTTCGGGCGCGAAGTGCTACCGGTGGACAAGGATTTCGATCCCGTGTCCTATGAAGCCTTGCTCGTCATCAATGAGAAGGTTGCCCGCCAGAGCTTCCCGGAATCGTTCGAGGACGTCTTCGAGGTATGACCGCTGCGATTGGGCCCTGAGCGTCTGATCGCCTGAGCCCGATCTGCCACCTCCGCCTTTTGGCACTCTTCGTTCCCGTCTTGCTACGCGCTGACGGGAACGCGCCTCTCGGCTCTCCAACTGCAGCGATGTGGCGATCGGATCGCCTGAGAATTTCCTACCCCGACCGACGGGGTGCCGCAGGAAAATCGTTCTTACATAATACACAAAATACATGGATTTTATGTGTATTGTAGTTCTCTTCTGCCGCATGATGCTGAAGCAAGGTCGAAAGGTGCACCCCATCGCCGACCGCCAGAACTCAGATCTCGACGGAGGATCCCATGTCCAGTTCCATTTTCGGCCAGGCCTATCGCCGCCGCAGCGTGCTGAAATCGCTTGCCGCCGTGGGTACCCTGCCCTTCATCACACCGCTTGCTTCCTCGACGGCGCTTGCCTCCGGCAACAAGTACGCCGGGCGCACGATCAATCTCCTGATCATCCAGCCGCATGTCGTCACCGGCAAGAAGATCGCCGAGGACTTCGAGCGGCTGACCGGCGCCAAGGTCAACGTCACGGCGGTGCCCTACGACCAGGTCAGCGTCAAGGCGACACTGGACGTGCAATCGGGCGCAAACCAGTTCGACATCATCGACTACTTCTACACCTACAAGGGCCAGCTTGCCGAAGACGGCGTGATCGAGGACGTGACGGATCTGGTCGAGCGCGACAAGGCCGAGATCCAGCCTGATGATTTCATCCAGACGATCTACGACCAGTACACGCTGCATGACAGCCGCCGTTATGGCCTGCCCTATGACGGCGACAGCCATCTGCTGTTCTATAACCGCGAACTCTTCGACCGCTACGGCCTGAAGGCACCCTCCACCTGGGACGAATACAACGAGAACGCCAAGGTGATCACCGAGGCCGAAGGGAAGAACGGCATCTATGGTGCGGCGGTTCTCGGCGCCAAGATCCCCGTCATCATCCTGTCGACCTATGCCAACCGCCTGACCGGCTTCGGCGGCAATTTCCTGAAGCCTGACGGCACCTCCGCACTCGACAGCACCGAGGCGGTCGAGGCCTTGAAGTCGCTGCTTGCGTCGGCATCCCACGCGCTGCCGACCCCACTCGAAACGCGTTTCGAGGAAGGGCTTCCCGCATTTCTCAACGGCAAGGCGGCGCAGATCGATTTCTGGACTGACCTTGGCGGCTACGCCCAGGATCCCAAGGGTTCGAAGATCGTCGACAAATGGGGCGTGGCCCGCATTCCGACCGGCGGCAGCAACAAGACGCCGCGCCTCGCCTTCAACGCCGGCTTCGGCTTTGCGATCACCAGCGGCTCCAAGAACAAGGAGGTGGCCTGGGACCTGATCAAGCTTGCCACCAGCAGGGATTATCACGAGCAACTGCTGGCCTTGACCGGCTCGGGCATCGACCCGGACCGCCAGTCGGGCCTGAAGTCGGAGAAGTTCAAGGCATTCCAGCCGCTCGTGCAGCCACTGCTCGACGACGGCGCATTGGAAAACAGCCTCGCCTGGCCGACCGCCGTCTATGCGCCGAAGCTCGAAAACGTGCTGACCGACGAGCTGGCACTGGCGCTTGCCGGCAGCAAGAGCGCGGAACAGGCGATCGCCGATGCCCACCAGGCCTGGACCGAAATCATCGAGACCAACGGCTGATTGCTCCGTGGGGGCGCTCGCTTCCTCCCGGCTGCGCCCCCTCCTCTATTCAAAGGTGAAGACCATGACCTCCGAAACCTTACCGAAGCGCAGGCTCGGCCACACCGGCTTCGATATCACCCCCGTCGGCTTCGGCGCCTGGGCAATCGGCGGCCCCGATTGGGGATGGGGCTGGGGAAGCCAGGACGACACGCAGTCGATTGCAGCGATCCGCCATGCGGTTGAGCGCGGCATCAACTGGATCGACACGGCTCCGGTCTACGGCCTCGGTCATTCCGAAGAGATCGTGCGAGAAGCGCTATCGACGATACCGAAATCCGAGCGCCCGCTGATCTTCACCAAGGCCGGACTGGTCTGGGACCCGGACAATCGCAACGCCCTTCCGGCCCGCATCGGCAATGCCCGGTCGCTGCGGCGCGAGGTCGAGGCTTCGCTCAAGCGGCTCGACGTCGAGATCATTGACCTCTACCAGATGCACTGGCCGGCCGATGACGGCACCCCGGTCGAAGACTATTGGGCAACCTTTGCCGACCTCAAGAAAGAGGGCAAGGTCCGGGCGATCGGGCTTTCGAACCATGACCGGGACCTGCTGCAGCGCGCGGCAACGGTCGCGCCCGTCGATGTCGTGCAGCCGCCCTTTTCCGCAATCAAGCGCCAGTTCGCCGAAGCGGACCTGCCCTGGGTTCGGTCGCATGGCGGCGGCGTCATTGCCTACAGCCCGTTGCAGTCGGGCCTGCTCACCGGCGCCTTCACGCCGGCCCGCGCCCGGGCGCTTCCGGCAAACGACTGGCGATCGCGCGACGAGGAGTTTTCCGGCGAGGCGCTGCACCGCAATCTCGCCTTCGCCGAGGGGCTGAGACCGATCGCCGCGCGCCACGACACGACAGTTGCAGCGATCGCTGCCGCCTGGGCGCTCTCCTGGCCCGGCGTGACCGGGGCGATCATCGGCGCGCGACAGCCCACGCATATCGACGGCTGGATCGCTGGAGCAACCGTCGCGCTCACCACCGGCGACCTCGATGATATCGAGGATATGCTGCTTGCCACGCGGGCCGGCAGCGGACCGACGCGCCCGGTTCTGGCAGAGGCGGCATGACCGTCGTCACCCTCGACGCCGTTGGGCCAGACGCCAATCGATTTTCCGCGCGCCGGGGCGACCCATGGGAACGCTTCGGCCGCGCCCTGTGGATCGCCCCCGTCGTGTTCGCACTTGCCGTCACGACGCTCTACCCGACGGTCTTCCTGCTTGGGCTCGCCTTTAGCAAGAGCACGCTTGGAAAGCCGTTCCGCGGCTTCGTCGGCGTCAGGCATTTCGCCACCGCACTGCAGGATCCGATCTTCCTGTCAGCGGTCGGTAGAAGCGTCGCCTATGCGCTTTCGACTTCGCTGCTGCAGCTCGCTCTCGGTTTCCTGATCGCGTTGCTGTTCACGTCGTTGCTGAAGGGCGGCCGGTTCCTGATGAGCCTCGTCCTGCTGCCATTGATGACGCCACCCGTCATGGTCGGCATCGCCTGGAAGCTGATCTTCGCGCCGGCGGGCGGGCTTCTGAACGGCACGTTGATCAACTACGGCGTGATTTCCCAGCCGATTTCCTTTCTTGGCCACCCCCTATTGGCCTGGCTCGCGATCGGCGTCGCCGATCTCTGGCAATGGACGCCCTTTATCGTCATCCTCTGCTTCGCGGCGCTTTCGACGATCCCGGAGGGCGTGAGGGAAGCAGCACTCGTCGATGGGGCCAATGGCTGGCAGCGCTTCTGGCACATCACGCTGCCGCTGGTCGCAGCACCGCTCTCGTCGATCTATCTCCTGAAACTGATCCTCTCGTTCAAGCTCTTCGACCTCGTCTACATCCTCACCTTCGGCGGGCCGGGTTTTGCGACGACATCCGCCGGCTTTGCCATCTATCGCCGTGCGATCGAGCAGTTCGACGTGGGGCGAGCGGCGGCCGAGACGATCGTCTATGCGCTCGTCATCGGGCTCGCCACATTCCCGGTCGTGCGTCTGCACCAGCGTTTCGAAAGGCGCGACATATGAGGTTTGCCGGACGGCATCTCTGGCTGGGCCTGGCGACGGCGCCGATCGTCGGCTTCTTCGCCTTGCCCATCCTCTATCTCCTCGCCGTTTCCCTGAAGACCAAGGACGACGTGCTGAACGGCGCCTTCTGGCCGACGGCACCAACGCTTGCCAACTGGCCGGCGGCCTTCGAGGCGGCCAATGTCGTCGGCTTCATCGTGAATTCCGTGACCGTGTCGCTGCTGGCGGGCTTTCTCACGATCGTGCTCACGCTGCCGTCGGCCTACGCGGTCCTGCGGTTAAAGATCGGCGGCAAATGGCTTTCGGATGTAACGCTCTCAAGCTACATGGCGCCGCCGATCGTGGCGCTCATACCGCTGTTTTTCCTGCTGAAGACGAGTGGACTGCTCGACACGCGGACCGGCCTCGTTCTCATTTACGGGCTTGCCAACGTGCCGGTCGCCTTCTGGCTGCTGACACCGTTCCTGCGCCGGATGCCGCTTGAGATCGAGCAGGCCGCCGCGATAGACGGAGCCGGGCCGTTTCGCATTCTGTTGCAGATCGTGGTTCCGATCATTTCTCCCGGCATCGTGGCGACCTTCATCATCGTCACGGTGCTCGCCTACAACGAGTTCCTTTTCGCCTCGGCCTTTACCTTTTCCGACGCCACCCGAACGTTGCCGGTCGGCATTTCGCTCTTCCAGGGCGACAGGCTGGTGAATTTCGGCCAGATGGCCGCAGCCTCGCTCGCAGGCATCGCCCCGGTCTACCTGATCGCCCTGTTCATGCAGCGCTATCTGGTCAGCGGGCTGGCGCATGGCGCGGTGAAGTAGAAGACCGCCTGCGTTTACTGTGCCTTCTCCACCTGACCGCGGATCTCGCCGTCGGGGAATTTCGCCGTGTGGATGTTGAGATACCATTTTCCGCCTTGCAGATCGGCGAGCTGCTGATCGGTAAGCTCGGCAGAGCCCGACTTCATCGATGTCGTGATGTCGACGACCGGATCGGCTTTCTCGCCCGCGGCTGCCGGGCCGTGGAAATGCGCGGCGGTCGCGTCTCCCGAAGGGCCCGTGGCGGTCACCGTCCAGGTCACCTTCTTCGTCGTCGTGTCGACGGTGAGTTCGCCGGTGCCCTTGCCCGCGCTTTCGTTGGGCGGCACCTCACCCGATCCCGTCATATCCGCCTTGAACTTCAGGGTTTCCGCCGAAACGCCGCCGGCCGCCAGGATAGCAATGGCCGCGAGGCCAGCCAGAAGGGAATTCTTGTGGATCGGTTGCATCTCGCATCCTCCAGAACAGGTGTTGAGCAGACCTTCCAACCCCGGAAACCGGTTTGGGTTCCGATTGCCGGACCCAGACGGAATGTGGGCTCTATCGTTCTCGGAAATCCGGCGCCTCAGGGCGCAGGTTTCGATGCCAGCGACGCCGTCACCAGGCGCTCGACATGCGCCGCATTCGGCGCGCCGCCAAAGAGGATTCGGTACATGATCGGCGCGACGACCCCGTCCATGACGGTCTCGACATCCGGAAAGACTTCGCCACGCTGCTCGGCGCGCTCCGCGATCACCTCGATCTGCTGCCGGGTGAAGTTGCAGCACTGGTAGGCGCCGGTCCCATCCTGTGCTGCAAGCACGTCCCGGATCATTTCGCGGCCCGGCCCCGAGGACATTTCCTCTGCATATTGCTCGGCCCAAGCCAACAGGTCACTGCCGAAGCTTCCGGTGTCCACCGGCACCATGTCCGGCCGCAGCCGCTCGACCGCGACGTCGGCAAGCAGTTCCTGAAGGTCGCCCCAGCGACGATAGATCGTCGAAGGCGTGACACCCGCTTCCGCCGCGATCAGCGGCACCGTGACCTCGGTGCGCTCAAGCGTCGTCAGCAAGGTCTGCACGGCCTTGTGAACCGACGCCTGAACCCGGGCGCTTCGGCCGCCCGGCCGCGGACCTTCCCTTGTCGCCATTCGCTCCAACTCCGTCCTTCTTCGGCCGATCGGCCGATGCTTCAGAAATTCTCACAACAGCATAAAAGCAAATTATTTGCTTTTAGCGCGAAACGTACCTAAATCTGCCAAACGCAACGATTTAGCTTTAAGGGTTATATAGATGTCATCCTCCTCCGAATCCAGAGAGAGCGCGCGCCCGGCAAATCCCATTGTCTTCTACGCCGTCACGCTCGCGACATTCTTCGGCGCGTCCTCGGCGCCAACCCCGCTCTACCGCTTCTATCAAGAGCACTTCGCCGCCAGCCCGGTGGAGATGACGGTCATTTTCGCGGTCTATGCCTTCGCACTTCTGGTGGCATTGCTGATCGCCGGCTCGATCTCGGATCATCTCGGTCGCAAGCCGGTGATTTTCGGAGCGCTGATCGTCGAGATGGCCGCCATGGCGCTGTTCGTCCTTGCCGACGGAACCGGCTGGCTGATCGCGGCACGCATCGTGCAGGGGCTTGCGACCGGCGTTGCCGGCGCGTCGATCGGTGCGGCGCTCGTCGATGTCGATCACGCCAGAGGGCAGCTCGTGAACTCGCTCGCACCGTTGATCGGCCTTGCCGTCGGCGCGCTCGGCACCAGCGCGCTGATCCAGTACGGCCCGTTTCCCCTTCACCTCGTCTATGTGCTCCTCTTCGTCGGTTTCATAGCGCAGGCGGGGACGATCTGGCTTATACCTGAAACCGGCGCGCGCCGTCCCGGCGCCCTGTCCTCGCTCATGCCGCGGGTCGCCATTCCGCAGCGCGCCAAGCGGCCGCTGGCGCTGGTCACGCCCGTGAACATCGCGAACTGGGCGCTTGGTGGCTTTTATCTCTCGCTTGTCCCCTCGCTGGTCGCCGCCACCACGGGCAGCAAGAACCCGCTCACCGGGGGCGCAGTGGTCGCGGCGCTGATGACCGCCGGCGCGCTCGGCGTCTTCTTTCGCCGCGCCCGCGCCCCTCAGGCAAATCTGATGTTCGGCGTCTTGAGCACCACCCTTGGCATGCTAACCGTGGTTGCCGGAACGCACCTCGCCCATGTGCCGGTCCTGATCGTCGGCACGCTGGTAACCGGCGTGGGCTTCGGTACCAGCTTCCTCGCCACGATCGGCTCGGTCATGCCGCTGGCAAAGGCGGATGAGCGCGCCGGTCTGCTCACCACCATCTACATCCAGAGCTACCTGGCCTTCAGCCTTCCCGCGATCCTCGCAGGCTTTCTGGCAAAGGCGCTCGGCTACCAGCTGACGACCGACATTTACGCGGCAGCAATCATCGGCATCGGTATCCTGGGCCTCATTGCCAGCCGGACGTCTCCGGAGAAAGAACCAAGCATGGCCTGACCAGCGGCTAAATCCGCACCCGCGAAAGCCACTCCTCCGTCGTCGTCACCTCCACCTGGACCGAGAAACGGCTGCCGAGGAGGTCGAGCGCGGCATTGTGTGTCTGATCGACCGAACTGCAGACGGCATCCTTCAGCAGGATCACCCGGTAGCCAAGGTCGATCGCTCCGAGAGCGGTCGCCAGCACGCAGACGTCCGTTTCGCCACCCGTCACCACGACGGTTCCGACATCCTGATGGGCGAGCACGCTTTCGAGCTTGCCGCTCAACCAGGGCGAATAGGTGCGCTTGTCGAGAACGCGGGCAGGCGGCACCAGGCGCTGCAGGGGAGGAATGAGATCGACCAGACCCGGATCCAGCCGTGTAGCCGTCATCATTGGCCATTTTTCATAGTAGGGTCGCCACATGCCCGGCATTTCGGCCGGCGTGTGTGGGGGGACGAAGCGGGTAAAGACGGTGCGGTCAGGAACGCGGCTCGCAACCTCGACCACCTGATCAGAGATCGTCGCCATCCAGTCCGTCTGCCACGGCGTTTCTTCGCTGAACATTCGCTGCATGTCGACGCAAATATGAATCCAGCGTTCGGCGTTCATGATCACAATCCACCCGACACATTGGGCCGCCCGACGTATTCGGGTCCGACGAACAAACGCCGCGGGATGAAATGCGGTTCCTTATCCCGACGGTGCTCAATCGACGCATGCATCACCAGCCAAGCCCGGCCCCGGCCCTTCACGAGGGGCTCCCTTCGAAAAGGGCCTTGAGCGCCTCCACCAGTGCGGCACTGGCGAAGGGCTTGGAGAGGATTGGAGCCGCATGATGCGTTCCGCTCAGGGCCGTTTCGCCATAACCGCTCAAGATGAGAAAGGGGATCGATCTTTCATCGCAGGCGTCCGCGACCGGGAGCCCGCTATGCCCCTGGAGGTTCATATCCAGAACGACGGCATCGATTTTCGCCTCGTCCCGCAGAAGCCCCAATGCCTGCCCCACGGTGGGGGCTGGGCCGATCACTTCACCGCCGGCATCGAGCAACGTGTCCTCGATCGACATGGCCACCAGCATCTCGTCTTCGACGACAAGGATCCGGTGCCCCGCCAATATGCCAGACATGCTCACTCCCCCCTGTCGTCCATGCCGGCGTGCTTACCGTCGACGAAGTCCATCCCGATCGTGCAGCTGACACCCTCCGGCTCGAATCGGAGATCGACGGGATGCCCGAGTTCGTTGGCGAGGCCACGATTGAGAACGCGCAGCCCGAAACCCTGGCGGCGAGGGGGCGAAGCCGGTGGCCCGCCGCGCTCTTCCCATCGGACCGAACACACTCCGTCGCAATGCCACGAAAGTCCGACGCGGCCACCGGGGCTCGATAGAGAACCGTATTTGATCGCATTGGTCAGCAACTCGTTGAACGCCATCGAAAGGGCGAGCGCCTGTTTCGGGCTGATGCGGATCGCAGGTCCGTGGAGAGACACACGCCCGTCCTCGATCCAGGCCGCGAGCACCGCCTGAACGATGTCGTTCAGGAACACCGCCTGCCATGCCTCGCGGGTCAGGAGGTCGTGCGCCTTCGCAAGCGCAAGCAGTCGGCTATTGAAGGCTTCGGCAAACGCTTCCGGCGTATCCGCACATTTCAACGTCTGATCGGCAAGGGATTGCACGGTCGCAAGCGTGTTCTTCACACGATGATTGAGCTCGCCGATCAGCAGCTTCTGGCGCTTCTCCGCCCTGCGCTCCTCGGTTCGATCCCTGAAGATCTTGAGGTAGCGATCGGGTCCGCTCTCTTCGACTGGAAGCATGACGCCCGAACCCCAGAAACGGGATCCATCCTTGCAGTAATGCCAGCGTTCGTTGGTTGCGCGGCCCTCTTCTCGCGCCGTTCGCATTTCCTGTTCGGGGACATCAGACGCGCGGTCTTGCGGGCTGAAGAAGATGCCGCCCGGCTGGCCAAGGATCTCGGTGTCGCGATAGCCGAGAAGCCGTTCGGCGCCACTGTTCCAGCTTGCGATCCGCCCGGCACCGTCGAGCGTAATGATTGCGTACTCGCTGGCACTATCGAGGATGACCCGCAGCCGCTCATTGCTGCGGCGAAATCCCTCTTCGGCTCGCTGGTGCGCCTCCTCGATGCGCCTGCGCTCGATGCTGAAGCCCAGTTGCCGCGCGATGGTCAGGGAGAGGACGGCTTCCTCCTCCGTGAAGACGTGCGGGACTTCCCGGTAAGTCATGAACTTTCCGATGACCACGCCGTTGTCAGTCAGGGGGATGAAGGCGAGCGCACGGATACCCTCCCCCCTGATGGTGTCCTTGAGCGCCTGGGGTTCGTCAGCAAACTCGATATCGCTGACGAAGATGGGTGTGGCGTCGCGGTCGCCGGGCCGCCACGGCGAGTGACCGTCGACGGCCCGTCGATAGCCCTCGGAAAGCCCACGTGAGGCAACGAAACGCATCACCCCTGCCTGGTCGAAAAGCAGGATCGAAGCGCGGCTGCAACGCAACGCCCGCTCGATCGCATCGAATGTGGCGTCGAATGTGTCGGCGATCGAATTGGCGCGGTAGAGCGCATCCGTGAACTGGAACAGAGCCGCCAGCTCATCCGCCTTCTTGATCCAGGAACTGTCGACGCCGGATGAGTTTTGCCTCATGTCTGCACCCCGATTCCCGGCGAGAGGTCTGCCGGGATCGACCCCTTGCAAGGTTGCCACCACGAGTCCGCTTGTGAGGTTGGTCCCACGCCGGTGGCCAAAAGAAAACAACTGTGGCGGGGCGCCTCGATTTCAAGCCTGCTGCGGCGGTCGACCGGGCAAATCACGGACAAGTGCAATGAGTAGCCAGCGCGCGCGGCCTGCCGATATCCGCAGCCAGCATCCTTGAATCTGCTCGAAGAATTGCATGCTCATGTTCCTTCTCAACGGTGCGCACCACTGGTTCACCGGCAGGTTATCCAGGTTGACGGCGGGCGCGCGCGTTGATCCGAGCGCCCCAGCACCGCTGAACGCCCGCGTCAGGGCGCCTCGACAAGCGACTTCAGCCGGCCGAGCGCCTTGTCCCAGCCCTCTGCGATCGCCGCGAGGAACGCGCGCGCCTCCTCGATACGATGCGGATCGACAGCGTATAGCACCTCCTTGCCGTGACGCCCGTGCACCACCAGCCGCGCCGCGACCAGCACCTGAAGGTGCTTCACGATCGCCTGCCGGGTGATTGCCTGCCCGTCGGAGAGCGCGGTCGCCGACAGGGCGCCAGCCGCCAGAAGCCGCGTGACCAGCGCAAGGCGGGTCGTATCGCCCAGCGCCGCGAATACGCCCGCCAGTTCCCGCTCAGGCGTGTTCGACATGGCGCTTGATGTTTTCGATCTGGGCGCTCCAGCCGCCGTCATTCATCAGGAAGGCGCGCTTGCGGCGATGCGCCGGCACGGCCTCGAAGCCGGATTCGGTAACCGTCACGCGCGTATCGCCGCCAACCGGTTCCAGCCGGAATTCGACGAGCGTGGTCGGCTCCCGCACCGGATCGCATTCGGCATCGAGACCATAGGGGATCCAACGGAAGCTGAAGAGCCGCGGCGCATCCATCGCCTCGACCGTGCAGAAGACCGCATTCGGCTCGGGCTGGCGGATCGGCGCCGGCTCAAGACCGATCGAGGCCTGATACTTGGCGATGTTTTCTTCCTTGAACTCCCCTTCGAAGGAGCCGGTTATGGCCCGCCCGGGCGCAAAGGGCTCGTTCAGCCTTACACCGAACCACTGCCCGAATTCGGTGACATCGGTAATCGCCCGCCAGACACGCTCGATCGGCGCGCGCAGCAGGATTGCCTTTTCGATACGATCGAATGAGCTCATGTCGCTTTCCTTTCGTGCAACGATTTGGTTGCAATATAGAGGTCGTTGGCGGATGCGCAACCAAATCGTTGCACATCATGCCTATTGCCCCGACGCGGCGGCGTCACTCACTTCGTCGGCGCAACCCGCCACACCTTGTTGCCGACATCGTCGGCGACGAGCAGCGCGCCGTCACGGGCGATCGCGACGCCGACCGGCCGCCCCAGCGCCTTGCCGTCGTCGGTCAGGAAGCCGGTCAGGATATCCCGCGGCGGGCCTGCGGGTTTGCCGTTGGCGAAGGGCACGAAAATAACCTTGTAGCCGCTGCGCGGAATCCGGTTCCACGAGCCGTGCTGCCCCACGAAGGCGCCGTTCCTCATCTCCGGCCCGAACAGGGCAGCGGCGTTGAAAGTCAGGCCGAGCGAGGCGGTATGCGGGCCGAGCGCATAGTCCGGCTTGATCGCGCGCGCCACCAACTCGGGGTTCTGCGGCTTGACCCGTGGGTCGATATGCTGCCCGTACCAGCTGTAGGGCCAGCCGTAGAAGGCACCATCCTTGACCGAGGTCATGTAATCGGGAACGAGATCGGGCCCGAGTTCGTCGCGTTCGTTGACGGCAACCCAGAGCGCGCCGCTATCCGGCTGCCACGAGAGGCCGTTGGGGTTGCGAAGTCCGGAAGCGAACTGCCGCATCTGCCGGGTGGAAAGGTCGATCTCGTGCACGGCGGCCCGTCCCTTCTCCTCGACCATGCCGTTTTCGCCGACATTGGAATTGGAGCCGACGGTGACGTAGAGCTTGGTCCCGTCCGGGTTGGCGATGATGTCCTTCGTCCAATGGTAGTTGCGGCCCGCGGGCAGGTCGACGATCTTCTCCGCCGGCGTCGCAATATCGGTCACACCCTCCCGATAGGGAAAGGCGACGATCGCGTCGGTATTGGCGACGTAGAGCTTGCCGCCGGCCAACGCCATGCCGAAAGGCGAATTGAGCCCGATAATGAAGGGTGTCTTCGTTTCCGCCACACCGTCACCATCAGCGTCGCGCAGCAACGAAATGCGATTGGCGCTCTGGCTTCCGGCGCCCGCCCTGCCCTGGATGAAATGGGCAGCAAACGCGCGAACCGAAAAGCCGGGCTCGGGCTTTGGCGGCGCGTTGCTCTCGGCAACCAGCACATCGCCGTTCGGCAGTACATGCAGCCAGCGCGGATGATCGAGGCCGCCCGCAAATTCCTTGACCGATAGACCCTGTGCGGCCGTCGGCATCGTGCCCGGAGGCCAGGGCGTGGCCTCCGCGACATTCACGGACGGTACGAGCTCCACCTTTGGATCGACCAGAGCCGGATCAGAGCCATAGGTCTTTTCGATCGGCACCGTTGCCTGCTGTCGCGACAGGTAGGCGAAGCTCGCTCCGCCGGCGGCCAAAAGCACGCCGAAGATCAGAAGGACGACGAGAAGCTTTTTCATGCGGTTTCCTTCGATGTCCAAACCTAACGACAGCCGGCTACAGGCGTTCCAATCGCCGGAGGAAAAGTGCTGAAAAATTCACACGGAATCAACGTCGGCGGATCGTCTCCCGGAACGATTGATCGCGGATGCGGGACGACCACGATGAGCGTTGCTGCGCAATTGGCTGCCCGGCGCGAAGCGCCCTGTTGATGCGGCTGAAAAAGCGCTGGACGAACGCCGCTCGCTCAAGCTTTAACGGAGGCCGAGGAGAGCTCCTTCGGGGGCTGCAGTCTACCGATCGGAATACCATGCCAATTCATGAACTCGCCGCGCTTGGCGCCGCGACCTGCTGGGCGCTCACGGGGTTGATCTCGGCCGGGCCGGCCGGCCATCTTGGGGCACCTGCCTTCAACCGCCTCCGGCAGATCTTCGTCACAGGACTTTTGGCGATCTATGTGCTCTCCACCGGGACGTGGCGTGAGCTGGATGCCACAAGCGTCACACCGCTGCTCCTGTCAGGCTTGATCGGCATTTTCATTGGCGACACACTGCTCTTCGCTGCGCTCAACCGGCTCGGTCCGCGCCGCTCCGGCATCCTCTTTGCCCTCAATGCGCCGATCGCCGCGTTTCTCGGCTGGCTGGTGCTCGGCGAAGCGCTTTCGCCCACAGCGGTTGGCGGCATCGCGCTCACGGCCACGGGCGTGTTCCTTGCCATTCTCTTCGGCAAGCGCCGGGCGCAGATGCATGAATGGGAAAAGATCAAGGGACCGCTTTGGATCGGCGTCCTGCTCGGCCTTGGCGCTGCCACCGGCCAGGCGATCGGCTCGATCATCGTCCGCCCGGTCATGGCCTCCGGCATCGATCCTTTTGTCGCCTCCATGCTGCGCGTCGGCATTGCCGCCTTCTGCCTGAGCATCCTGCTCCAGCTCCCCATTCCATCGGTCAAGCCGAGGGCGCCGCTGACCCTCAAGGTCGCGGCAATGACGGCGCTCACCGGGGTACTCGCTCTTGGCATGGGGATGACGCTGCTGCTCTTTGCGCTCTCCGGCGGCAAGGTGGGCATCGTATCGACGTTGTCCGCAACGTCGCCGGTCATGATCCTGCCGATGCTGTGGCTCAGGACAGGCGAACGCCCCGCCGCCGGCGCCTGGGCCGGCGCTGCCCTCGTCGTCTGCGGCATGGCGCTGATCTTCATTCGATAAGGCCTCGCGCCCCCTACCGAGGCGCATGCGAACACGGTGCGCGGCGGTGCGCTATCGCTCAACGCGACGACAACCCTTGCGGTCAGCGGATTTTGCGATGGCGCGCTCCGAATTCGCGGAGTATGGCGTCTCGATCCTTGATCATGCCATTGAATTTATTTTTATATTCTCAGCTTCGACCGCCGATGCTCAAGCGGTGGTAGCGAATCATTAACCATGATTAGATACCCACAGCCTCCTAAACCGCTGGCTGATTCGCGAGCGTTCGTTAGCATCGGCAGCATCCAATGCGAAAATCACCGCTCGCGGTCCACTCCCGACGTCTCGGCCTTTTCACGGCATTGGCCTCTTTCGCACTGACGGTGCCCTCACTTGCCCAGTCCGTCTGGACAGGCAGTGCCGACAATGAATTCAGCAACGGCTCGAACTGGTCTCCCGGCTTGCCCGGCACCGGCGACGCTGCCGAAGTGGAAAATGGTTCGCCGCAAGTTACCAACGACGCTGAGATCCGCACGCTCTACGTCGACGGCGGCAACGTCACGATCTCCAATACCGGCGCGCTGACCGTCGCCAACGGTACTGCGATCAACACGGGCAGCGTCAGCATCAACGCCGGCGGCGCTCTGAACTCCAACGTCGACCTGAACGGCGGCAACCTTTCGGTCGACGGCGATCTCAACGGCAGACTGACGCTGAACAACGGAAACGTATCCGTAAACGGCACGCTCGGCAGCGCCGTCGTCGGTGCGACGACATCGCTCTCCAACAACGGGCAAACCGGCGACCTCGACGTTTCCCAGGGCGGGACCTTCGTCAACAACAGCGGCGCCGAGGCCGGCGCCACCACCAATGCCGGGACCACGTCCAACGCGGGAACGATTGCCTCGCTGACGAACACGGCCGGAAATTTCACCAACAACACCGGCGGCACCGTCACCGGCAAGACGACCGTCTCGGGCGGAACCGTCACCAACAACTTCGTCGTGACCGACGCGGACGTCGCGGCCGCTGCCGCCTTCGTCAACAACAACGGCGCAACCGCTGGAAGCGTCAGGAACTCCGGCACCCTGTCAAACGCCGGCACCATCGCATCCGTCCAGAACGACGCCGGAAGCTTCACGAACAATTTTGGCGGAGAAGTCACCGGTGAAACGACGGTGACCGGCGGCAGCGTAACCAACAACGCGACGCTCGGCTCCGTCACGATCGGCCAAGGCGGTACGTTCGCAAACACCACCGGCGCCAAAGCCGGCGCGGTCACCAATGGCGGCGCCGCATCGAACGCAGGCACGATCGCCTCACTGACGAATACGGCGGACAACTTTGCCAATAATGCCGGCGGCACCATCACCGGGAAGACGACGGTTGCCGGTGGAACCGTGACGAACAACTTCGTCGTGACCGACGTGGACGTCGCGGCCGCCGCCGCCTTCGTCAACAACAATGGCGCCATCTCCGGCAATGTCAGCAACGCCGGCACGGTCTCGAATGCCGGAACCATCGCGTCCCTGGATAACCGGGCCGGTCATTTCACCAACAATGGCGACGGCAAGGTCACCGGTACGACGACGGTCGCCGGCGGTACCGTCGTCAACAATGCCGTGCTCGGGGACGTGCAGATCGGTGCCGAGGGCACGCTGACCAACAACAGCGGCTCCAGCGCCGACAACGTGACGACGGCCGGCAACGGCTCGAACGACGGAACGATCACCTCGCTGAGCGTCAGCGACGGGCGGTTCGCCAACACCGGCACGATCAGCGGGACAGCAACGGTCAGCGGCGGTTTGCTGGTCAATGACGGCACGGTCGGCGGCCGGATCGACGTCTATGACGACGGCCTGCTCTCTGGCAGCGGCGTGGTCGGCGGCCTGACGGTCGGCGCAGGCGGCGTGCTTTCCCCGGGTCCGGGCATTGCGGTCACCACGGTCAACGGAGACGTGACGTTCCGCTCCGGCTCGGTCTACCAGGTGGAGTTGGACGCGACCGGCCTTTCCGATCGCATCTCCGCCTCCGGTGCAGTCACCATAGAGGGCGGCCGGCTGGACATCCTTGCCGGCACCGGCGGCTACGGCCCCGCAACCGACTACAGTATCCTGACCGGCAGCAGCGTCACCGGGACGTTCGAACAGGTGACAAGCAATTTCGCCTTTTTGTCGCCGACGCTGAGCTACGGCCCGACGAGTATCGATCTCCGGCTTGACCGCAATGCTGTTTCCTTCGCCGAACTGGCCGAAACGGCAAACAGCCGGGCAGCGGCCGGTGCCATCGAAGCCCTGGGGCCAACGAACCCTCTTGCCATGGCCGTGCTGTCGCTGGATGCCGATACGGCCGGCCGCGCCTTCGCGCAGTTGAATGGGGAAGTGCATGCCTCGCTGAAGAGCGAAGTCCTGTGGGAGAGCCGTTTTCCGCGGGAGGCAATACTCGACCACACGGCCGCCACACGCACGAGCCGCACCCAAAAACCGGACGACGGCGCGTTCTGGACCTCGGCCTATGGCGCAACGAACCGGCTATCCGGCGATGGCAATGCGGCAGGTGTCGACGCCCATACCGCCGGCGTGGTGTTCGGCGCTGATGCGGAGATCTCCAGCGAATGGCGTCTTGGCGGCATCCTCGGCTACAGCCATCTCACCATGCAGCCGCAAGCCACGGTCGTTTCCTACCACGCCGGCCTCTATATCACCGGCGAAGCCGGGCCGCTCGACCTCACGGGCGGCGCGATCTATTCGCGCAATGAAGTGGCGACGCGGCGCGACATCGCCTTCGGGCAGTTCTCCGATCGGCTGCGGGCCGACTACGAGAGCGATACGGCGCAGGTCTTCGCGGATCTTTCCTGGACGCTGGAAGCCGACCCGCTCAAGCTGCAGCCGTTCGCAAACGTCGCCTATGTGCATCTCGATACCGATGCCTTCCGTGAATCCGGCGGCGCGGCCAAGTTGTCGTCGAGCGATGCATCGGACGAACTGACCCTATCGACAATCGGCATTCGCTGGTGGGCCGACCTTCCGGCCGCCGAGATGCCGGTCGAACTCTCCGGCATGTTGGGTTGGCGACACGCCATCGGCGACCTGTCGCCCTCGGCTCGGCTCGCTTTTGCCGACCCCGGCTTTTTCACGATCGCCGGCGTGCCCTTGCCGCGCGATGCGCTTGTGGTGGAGGCAGGCCTTTCCGCCAGGATTTCGGAAACGGCCTGGTTGGCACTCACCTATGTCGGCGAATTTGCCGACGGCGTTCAGTCGAGCGCCGGACGGGCAAGTCTGCTCGTAAACTTCTGAGCCGCGGCGCACTTCCTTGCCGCCAAACCCCTGCTGCCTCGCGCTTGACGCCTCAGGCTCGGCAAGGGCATTCTCCACAAGCTGCATTCGGAATTGACTGCAACCATTGAGCAAGCACGAATTGCAGTGGCCGAACGTCCGCGGGAGTACTTGTCTGCGGCGTGAATGGATTGCGGACGAACCCTCGACTTGGTGGCGGGCCGGTATCTCGATGGGAACGTTATCGCCAGCTTCGGGAGCGAGGGCGCCATGACTGGAATAGCATCCACGGACAGGGCAAGGGAAAGCACTGGTGCTGCTACCGAGCCCAACATGGCCGCAGCACCGACAAAGATCGCCGAATTTCTCGCCGCGCATGGCGGCCCGTTCTACGAACTTCAAGCCCGGCTGAAGCTGTTGCATGCGAATGCCTTGCAGTCGGGCAGGCGGGCGGTACTCTTCGTTGCCCTTGCCTGGGGCGGGCCGTTTCTGCTTGGTTTGCCGCTAAGCCTGTCGATCGACCAGGGTGCCTACCTCGCCGATCCCGGCGCCTGGGCGAAATTCTTCGTCGCGATTGCCGCCTTCGTGCTGGCGGAGCAACAGGTGGAACGCGGATTGCGCATCAAGCTCGGGCAGTTTACCCGGGCGCCGCTCATTGCGCCGACCTCCATGCCGGCCGCCACCCACGCGGTCTCGGTCGCACTTCAGCGACGCGACTCGTGGCTTGCCGAACTTGTCTGCCTGGCCCTCGCCGCGATCGCCGCGCTGCTGTCCTTCCTCAATTTCCATATGTCCGACGTCTCGTTCTGGGCGGTCGAGCATTCGGCGGAAGGCAACCGGATCACGGCAGCGGGCTGGTGGTCGATCTGCGTCAGCCTGCCGCTGTTCGTTTTCCTGTTCCTGCGCGGCGTCTGGCGGCACTTGGTCTGGGCACAGCTTCTGCGCAAGATCGCACGGCTGGAACTTCGCCTGGTGGCAGCCCATCCGGATGGCAAGGGCGGGCTCGGTTTCCTTTCGCAATACCCGAATGCCTATGTCTTCTTCGTCTTCGGCATGAGTGCGGCGATCGCGGCCGCCGTCATGAAGCATCTGCTGCAGCAGTCGTTGTCGATGACCACGTTCAGCATGATCATGAGCGGCTGGCTCGCAATCGTGATCGCGTTCTTCGCCTATCCCCTGTCGGCCTTTTCCAAACCGCTGGCACGGCTGAAGGAGGCGGGGCTGCTGATGCTCGGTGTGCAGGCGACACGCTTCCACCGTGCCGCCGAACGCAAGGTGCTCGGCCGCAACGTGCTCGCCGACACCGCACCGGAGCCGGACGAGGAGACGGCGGACCCGAGCAAGCTCTTCGATACGACCAACAAGCTCTCTTCCGTCCTCGTCAGCCGTACCTCGGTCGTGCCGGTCGCGGCCGCCGCCCTCATACCCTTCGCATTCGCCGGCGCAACCAGATTGCCTTACAAGGAAGTCTTCTCGGTGCTGAAGAAGCTCCTGCTGCTGTGACCGGCCAATTTCGGGCGCCGCAGTCAAAACGCAGGACCGATGGCGCGGGCTGGCGAAAAACCTACCAGCGCCACCGCGCCGCTCGCCCGACTGCATTTGGCGAGGCCTGCAACACGCGTTCGATGGCGCCGCCGAGCGACAGCACCTCTTCATCGGCATAACGGCGGCCGACGATCTGCAGGCCGACGGGCAGGCCGTCTTCGGCCAGGCCGGCAGGCAGCGAGAGAGCCGGGCACTGCGGCAAAAGGTTGAACGGGCAGGTCATATCCAGCCCGAGAAAACGCCCGTCCGGCATATCGCCGACGTAGTCATTGTCGTCAGCCTCGGCCGCCGGGGCCGTGACCGCGCATGTCGGGCACAGCAGCGCATCGTAGCGGGCAAGGATGGCGGAGAGATCACGCCACATCCCGCTCCGCAGCAGCTCCACCCGCTTGTAGTCGACGGCCTTCATGCCACGTCCACGCTCGATCAGTTCGACCACGATCGGGTCCATGCGGTCGCGATAGCCATCGATCGCGTCACCGAAAAATGCGGCCATGAACACGCACCAGAGATCGTACCACTGGTCGTTGACGGCTCTGGACCAGCCGATATCCACGAGGTCCACGGTGGCGCCCGCCGCGCGAAGCTGCTCGACCGCCGCAAGGATCACGGCCTGCACGGAGGCATCGACGCTGTAGTAGCCAAGATCCAGCGAAAACGCGAAGCGGCGGCCCACAAGGGAGCCTGCCCTTGCCCGCTCAGGTGCAAAGGAGAGCGGCACAGACGAGATATCCGCATCGTCCGGTCCTGTCGTCACGGCCATGAAGGCGATCGCGTCGCCGACGGTGCGCGCGAGCGGACCGAAATGGGAGATGTTGTCGAAGACGCTGGGCAGGATCGTCATCGGGATCCGGCCAAGGCTGGGCTTGAGGCCGACGGCGCCCGAGAGCGCGGCAGGGATACGTATCGATCCGCCCATGTCCGTGCCTTCGGCGAGGGGGACCACCCCGGTCGCGACTGCGACGGCCGATCCACCGGACGAACCGCCGGAGGTACGCTCCGGGTTCCAGGGGTTGCGGGTTACGCCCCAGCGCGGGCTGGCCGTGAAACTGGAATGGGCAAACTCCGGCGTCGTGGTCTTGCCGATGAGGATCGCGCCGGCAGCTTCGAGCCGCGCGATGCAGAGTGCGGTCTCCTTGGGAATCCAGTCCCCACGCGTCCAGGAGCCGAGCGTGGTGAGATCGCCCCTGGTCGGCGTCAGGTCCTTGGCCGCGAAGGGAACACCGAGAAGTGCGGGCGCCTCGCCTCCGGCAACGATCAACGCGTCAGCCGCCCGCGCCGAAGCGACTGCAGCCTCTTCGCGCAGCAGCGTGAAAGCGTTCAGCTCCGCATTGACGATTTTGGCGCGGCGCAGCGATTCGACAACGACCGCTTCGGCCGAAAAATGGCGGGCGCGAATGCCGGCAGCAATCTCCGTTGCGGAGAGGTCGAGCGGATGGGTGGGCGCCGGGGCGCGAGAAAGCGTCTGCATGGCTGCGGACTCCGTGCTAGGTCTTCTGTTCGACAGGTGGGGATTGGACGTGGCAGCAACATCCGGCGGAGCGAGCGCCTATATCGATGCCTGGAACGCCGGGCTTGCCAAGGCCGTGTCGACCCTCGGCGAACCCGGTTTCCCGGAGGCTCTGGAGCGGGCGCTGCGACAGCTCGTCTCCTTCGAGATGATGAACGGCTTTGCCTATTCGCCGGGCGGCAAGGCCTTCGATCTCCATAACGAGCGCATCGTCGGCGATCGCGACACGATCGTCGATCACTACCTTGCCGGCGCCTACATTCTCGACCCGTTCTACGATGCCGTCCGCAACGCAAGACACGACGGCGACGTGCTGGTGATGCGGCGGTTGGCGCCCGACCGTTTCACCGAGACGGAGTACTTTCGCCGCCACTATCAGGCGACCGGCATCGTCGACGAGATCGGCTTCATTCTGACGCTTCCGCATGTCGATGCGGTGCTGTCGCTTTCGCGTATCGGCGACGTGCCTGGCTTCCCCCGCCGCGACATCGCACGGCTGGAAAGTGCGGCGCCCGTCGTGCGGGCACTCGCCGAACGGCACTGGCGCACGCGGTTCGACCCGCCGCGCGAGGAGGATGGTGCCGCAGCGACGATCAGCCATCCGTTGCTTTCGAAACGGGAACTGCAGATCGTGACCCTCATCCTCAAGGGCCACTCGACCTATTCTATCGCTGCAACGCTCAGCCTGTCGCCGAACACGGTCAAGGTGCATCGTCGCCAGGCCTATGCCAAGCTCACCATATCCAGCCAGGCGGAGCTCTTCCATCTTTTCCTCAGCCGCCGCTGATCACTCGACGAACTCGACTTCCGGCGGTGCAAGCTGGAAGAACCGGGTGAGATAGGCGAGATAACACACGCCGACCGCCAACCAGATGATACCCAGCAGCTTGGCGTGGCCATCGAGATTCCACAGCAGGAACAGGTCGCAGACCGCACCGACCGCCGGCACGACAAGCCCGAGCAAGGCGCCGAGCGGCCGCACGATCGCGTTGCCCTGCAGATAGAGCGCGATCACCGAGACATTGACTGCGGTGAATGCGAGGAAAGCGCCGAAGTTGATGAAGGACGTCGAGGTCGTCACGTCGAGCGTGAGCGCAAGCAGACCGACGATGCCGACGAGCACGAGATTGAACACGGGCGTGCGCCATTTCTCATGCAGCCTGCCGAAGACCCCCACCGGCAACACGCCGTCGCGACCCATGGCGAAAAGCAGCCGCCCGACACTCGCCTGTGCCGCAAGCCCCGACGTGAACTGGGCCACGACCAGAGTGGCGAGGAACAGTGTCACGAAGAGATCACCGCCGATCATCAGGGCGATTTCCGTAGCGGCGGAATCGACCGAGGTGAATTGGCCGCCGGGATGGGCAAGCTGCGTGACATAGGCCGATCCCGTAAAGAGGATCCCGCCGATGACCGCGATGATCATGATCGCCTTCGGCATGGTGCGGGTCGGGTCACGGGTCTCCTCCGTCAGCGTGGAAACAGCGTCGAACCCCAGGAAAGAATAGGCCGCAATCGCCGCGCCGGCGACGGATGCGCTGAACGGCACGTTCGCCTCGAAGAATGGCCGCACCGACGCGAGCCCGCCGGCACCATTGATCGCCGCGACATAGCGCGCCGCGAGCGCGACGAAGGCCACCAGCACGGTGAGCTGCACCAGCATCAGCACGACATTCACCCGGTTGGCAAAGGCGATACCGATGACATTCACGGCCGTTGTCAGCACGATGAAGCCGACGATCCAGAGCCACGCCGGAACGGTCGGAAAAGCCGAACTCAGATAGGCGGCGCCGATCAGCCATATGACCATCGGCAAGAAGAAATAATCGAGCAGGACGGCCCAGCCGACGAGGAAGCCCGCGCCGGAATTCAGCGACTTGCGAGCATAGGTGTAGGCGGATCCGGCGACCGGATAGACCTTTGCCATGATGCCGTAGCTTACGGCCGTCAGGAATATCGCAAGCGCGGCAATGAAATACGCCATCGCGGTCGTTCCCTGGCTTGCGGATGCGAGCGCCCCGAACGTGCCGAACACGATCATCGGCGTCATATAGGCAAGCCCGAACAGCACCACGGACCACAGGCCAAGGGTTCGATCGAGTTTAATGTTTTGCGTCATGTTCCCCTCCTCCAACGAACAGACCGGAAGCGTCGGGGAAACCGGGGGCTATGCCAATAACCCTAGGGTGTTATGGCAGTCGACCGTGCCGCAACGCGGATGGGAGAGGTGGCCGACTGACGCAGAAAGCGCAGCCGTTCACCCCTTTGGTCCGCCGCCGCGCTCACGCCGAAAGCAAGGTTCGCGTCAGCGGGTGCCTGGCGTCGGAAAGGCCGTCGATGACATTGAAGTGGTGCCGGTCCGGCTCCACGACGGTCGCCGTGGTCGCGCCCAGCCCGGTCCAGATATTGGCGAGCAGATCGTTCTGGCGCAGGAACTCCGCGCGCTCGCCGCCGCCGACCCAGCAGGTGATGCGGGCATCTTTCATCGGTCGCAGCAGCGCCGGGCTCTCCGAAAGAGCCTCGGCCTCGTCGATCGCGAGCTTCTCGTTCATCCCGGTCGACATGATCGGACGCAGATCATGCACGCCTGAGATCGAGACGACGTTGCGGATACGCCCCTGGACATCGGGCGAAAGCGGCGCGGTCGCCGTGATCATCCGGCTGACGAGATGGCCGCCGGCCGAATGGCCGGTCAGCATCACCGGACCATCGACCAGTTTCGCCGCCTCACCGACGGCGGCCGCCACCTCCTCGACGATCCCCGCGATGCGGATGTCCGGGCAGAGTGTGTAGGACGGCATGGCAACGGCATAGCCATTGGCGACGGCGCCTGCGGCAAGATGCGACCAGAAGCTCTTGTCGAGTTGCAGCCAGAAGCCGCCATGCACGAAGACGACGAGGCCTTCGGCCGGGCCATCCGGGAAGAAGAGGTCCATGCGGTTCCTGGGCCGCTCGCCATAGGCAACGTCAAGTTTCGCCAGCCCTGACGCGGAAAGCGCATTGCGGAATGCTTCCGATGGCCCGGTCCATGCCTCCGGCCAGCGATCGCCGCGCGCAATGTTCACGCCGTTGGCATAGGCGTCATTCCAATCGGAAACACGGTGTTCCAGCATCGATGCAATCCTCCCTCGGATGTCTCCCCAAGCATAGAAATCGCCTGCCACACCAAGAAACGCAATGCATCATTCGAAAAAACTTTAGGCTTGAAATAATTTTGGACTGGTGCGATGCTGCCCCATGTTCAGCCGAGAAGTGGAGGTCTCGCTGTGCCTGTCTCGATCCCTGGAACCGTCGCCGCGACGGCACGCCCCATCGGCATCGATGCGGCGATGGCCGCGACCTGCACGCACGCCAGGGTTTCGCATCACCGCAAGACTTTTATCCGGCTTTGAAAGATGCCTGGGCAACAGGCAGGAACTGAACAAGGGAACAGCCGCCACATGCTTGGACCGACTTCGCACGTCGATACGTTCACACGCGACCACCTGCCGCCACCGGAAGAATGGCCGGAATTCCTTCTCGAAGGCTTCGACTATCCGGACCATCTCAACGCCGCCGTCGAATTGACGGACGCCATGGTCGCCAAGGGTTTTGGCGACCACACCGCGCTGATCGGCAACGGACGCCGGCGAACCTATAAGGAACTGTCCGACTGGACGAACCGGCTCGCCCATGCGCTGGTCGAGAACTACGGCGTGAAGCCCGGGCACCGCGTGCTGATCCGCTCGGCGAACAATCCGGCCATGGTCGCCTGCTGGCTGGCCGCCACCAAGGCCGGCGCCGTCGTCGTCAACACCATGCCGATGCTCCGCGCCGGTGAACTCGCCAAGATCGTCGACAAGGCCGAAGTCAGCCTGGCGCTTTGCGACACGAGGCTGATGGAAGAGATGATCGCCTGCGCCAAGGACAGCCGCTTCCTGAAACAGGTCGTAAGCTTCGACGGAACGGCGAACCACGACGCCGAACTCGACCGCATCGCGCTCGACAAATCAGTGGTGTTCGAGGCGGTGCATACCGGTCGCGACGACGTGGCATTGCTCGGCTTCACCTCGGGCACGACGGGGATCCCGAAGGCAACCATGCACTTCCATCGCGATCTCCTGGCGATCGCCGACGGTTATGCCCGCGAAGTGCTCGGCGTCACGCCTGACGACATCTTCGTCGGCTCGCCGCCGCTCGCCTTCACCTTCGGCCTCGGCGGCCTTGCGATCTTTCCCTTGCGCTTCGGTGCGGCGGCAACGCTGCTCGAGCACGCGACACCCGCGAACATGGTGGAGATCATCGAGAAATACAGGGCGACGATCTCCTTTACCGCGCCGACCGCGTACCGGGCGATGATGAAGGCGATGGACAACGGCGCCGATCTTTCATCACTGCGCGTTGCGATCTCGGCCGGCGAGACCCTGCCCGGCCCGGTCTTCGAGGAATGGACGGCCAAGACCGGCAAGCCGATCCTCGACGGCATCGGCGCGACCGAGATGCTGCACATCTTCATTTCCAACCGTTTCGAGGACCGCAAACCCGCCTCGACCGGAAAGCCGGTCGGCGGCTACGAGGCGCGGATCGTCAATGACGACATGCAAGAGGTGCCCCGCGGCACGATCGGCAGGCTTGCGGTGCGGGGCCCGACCGGCTGCCGCTACATGGCCGACGGCCGCCAGCGCGACTATGTCCGCGACGGCTGGAACCTGACCGGCGATGCCTTCTACCAGGACGAGGACGGCTTCTTCCATTTCGCCGCCCGCTCCGACGACATGATCATCACCGCCGGCTACAACATCGCCGGCCCCGAGGTCGAGGCGGCGCTGATCGCGCATCCGGAAGTCGCCGAATGCGCCGTCGTCGGTGCGCCCGATGCGGAGCGCGGCCAGATTGTCGAAGCCTATGTCGTTCTGATATCTGGCGTGTCGGCGGACGACGCAACGATCAAGCGCCTGCAGGATCATGTGAAGGCGACGATCGCACCGTACAAATATCCGCGATCGGTAAAGTTCCTGGACAACCTGCCGAAAACAGCCACGGGCAAGATCCAGCGGTTCCGATTGCGGTCGGAGAACTGAAAACATGAGCAAATCATACGACCCTTCGAAAGAAGGCGCCCAGATGTCGTTCAAGGGACGCATGTCCTATAGCGACTACCTGATGCTTGAAAAGGTGCTGGACGCGCAGGAGCCGCTTTCCAAAGCCCATGACGAGATGCTGTTCATCATCCAGCATCAGACGTCCGAACTCTGGATGAAGCTCGCGCTGCACGAGATCAACGCGGCAGTCCGATCGATCCGCGACGACCGGCTGGAACCCGCATTCAAGATGCTGACGCGCGTCGCCCGCATTTTCGAGCAGCTGAACAGCGCCTGGGACGTGCTGCGCACGATGACCCCCAGCGAATACACCACGTTCCGCGAATCGCTCGGCCAATCCTCCGGCTTCCAGTCGTGGCAGTATCGGGCGATCGAGTTCCTCGCCGGCAACCGCAATGTCGCGATGCTCGGGCCGCATGCGCACCGCCCCGACATCATGGAAAAGCTGGAAGCGATCCTTGCCGCGCCGTCGCTCTACGACGAGGCGATCCGGCTTCTTTCGCGCAACGGCTTCGATGTCGGCGCCGAAGCAGACAAGACCGATTGGCGCGAGACGCGCACCGAAAGCGACAAGGTCTTTGCTGCCTGGCAGACCGTCTACCGCGATCCGGAGCGCTACTGGATGCTCTATGAGCTCGCCGAGAAGCTGGTCGATTTCGAGGACTATTTCCGCCGCTGGCGCTTCAACCACGTTACGACGGTCGAGCGCATCATCGGCATGAAACGCGGAACCGGGGGAACATCCGGCGCGTCCTATCTGAAGAAGATGCTCGAAGTGGAACTCTTCCCCGAGCTCTGGCACGTGCGCACGGGTCTCTGATAGAACACAACTCATAAGGGAACCTATAAAGAGGAGAACAGCATGAACCGCATTCTGGCAGCGAGCCTTCTTGGCCTCTCGCTCGCGACGTCAAGCCTTGCCCATGCCGAGCCGGTGAAGATCGGCGTCATCACCACGCTTTCAGGCGGCGGCGCCGGCCTGGGCATCGATATGCGCGACGCGTTCACACTGGCGATCAAGCAGTCGGGCAACAAGGACGTGGAACTGGTGATCGAGGACGATGCCCAGAAGCCGGAACTTGCGGTACAGATCGCCGAGAAGATGATCCAGGGCGACAAGGTCGACCTGATGACGGGCATCATCTGGTCGAACCTCGCAATGGCCGTCGTGCCGAACACGGTGGCGCAGGATGTGATCTATCTCTCGCCGAACGCCGGTCCTTCGGCGCTTGCCGGTGCGAACTGCAATCCGAACTATTTCAACGTCGCTTACCAGAACGACAATTTCCATGAGGCGATGGGCCAATACGCCAACAAGGACTACAAGAACGCCTTCATCCTCGCCCCCAACTACCCCGCCGGCAAGGACGCGCTGACCGGCTTCAAGCGCTACTACAAGGGCGCACTGGCTGGCGAGATCTACACCCAGGTCGGCCAGACCGACTATGCGGCTGAAATCGCACAGATCCGCGCGTCAGGCGCGGACACGGTCTATTTCTTCCTGCCGGGCGGCATGGGCATCGCCTTCATGAAGCAGTATGCGCAATCGGGCGTAAACATCCCGGTCATGGGCCCCGGCTTCTCCTTCAGCCAGGACGTCCTGCCGGCGATCGGCGATGCGGCGCTTGGCGTCAAGAATTCGGCGACCTGGTCGAAGGACCTCGACAACGAGGCCAACAAGAAGTTCGTCGAAGCCTTCAAGGCCGAATACAAGCGCCTGCCGTCGATCTACGCGGCGCAGAGCTGGGATACGGCAAACCTGATCCTTGCCGCACTTTCCAAGGCAAGTGTCAAGGACAAGGACGCCTTCCGCGCAGCACTCAAGGCGGCCGACTTCCAGTCGGTGCGCGGCAAATTCGTCTTCAACAACAACAACCACCCGATCCAGAACATCTACGTTCGCGAGGTGGTGAAGGAAGCCGACGGCGTGCTCACCAACAAGATCATCGCCACCGCCTTCGAAGACCACAAGGACGCCTACGCCGACAAGTGCAGCATGTAGTGCTTGACACCCGTCACCCGGATGCCCGGCTCCGCCGGCATCCGGTCGATGATCCATGTCCTCCTGACATCAAGCTTGGACCGGTCTCTTGTTCACCGCACTTCTGATCGAACAACTGCTCAACGGGCTCCAGCTCGGTGTTATGCTGTTTCTGATGGCCGCCGGCCTGACGCTGATCTTCGGCGTCATGGGCCTCATCAACCTGGCGCACGGCTCGCTCTACATGATCGGCGCCTTCGCCTGCGCGACGGTCGCAACCGCCACCGGCTCCTTCTGGATCGGGCTGATCGCGAGCCTTGCGGCCGCCGCCGGCGTCGGCGCGATCATCGAGGTCGCCGTCATCCGCAGGCTCTATGATCGCGATCATCTCGATCAGGTGCTCGCCACCTTCGCGCTGATCCTGATCCTGTCTGAAGGTGCGCGCTGGCTGTTCGGCTCGTTCCCGCTCTATCTCGACATTCCGCCCATGCTGCAGGGCGCGGTGCCGCTTCCGGGCGGCGGCCAGTACCAGCTCTACCGCCTGGCGATCATCGGCGTCGGTATCGCCGTCGCCATCGGCCTCTATCTCCTGATCTCGCGCACCCGGCTCGGCATGCGCATCCGGGCGGGCGAGTCCGATCGCGAGATGATCGGGGCTCTCGGCGTCGACATCGGCACGCTCTATACGGTCGTCTTCGCACTCGGTGCGGCGCTTGCCGGGCTTGCCGGCGCACTGGTGGGCGCGTTGCAATCGGTGCAGGTCGGCATGGGCGAACCAGTGCTCATCCTCGCCTTCGTCGTCATCGTCATAGGCGGTATCGGTTCGATCAAAGGAGCGCTGGTCGGCGCCATCATCGTTGGCGTCGTCGACACGATGGGCCGTTTCCTGCTTCCCTCCCTGCTGGCACTCACCATGCCCGCCTCACAGGCAACCACGATCGGTGCTGCTCTCGCCTCGATGCTGATCTATGTCGTCATGGCCCTCATCCTCGCCTTCAGGCCGAGCGGCTTGTTTGCAGCGCAGTCGTGAGGCCAAGATGACCCGCGAAACCACCATCAACCTGCTGCTTGCCCTTCTGCTTCTCGGCACGCCGATCCTCGCCGTAAGTCTGGGCGAACCCTTCTACGTGACGCTCGCAACCCGCATCGCGGTGCTGGCCCTTGCCGCCGTCGGCCTCAATCTGGCGCTCGGGCTCGGTGGGCTGCTCTCCTTCGGCCACGCAGCTTTCTTCGGCCTCGGCGGTTACGTCGCCGGCATACTTGCGACCCACGCCTTCAATGCCGAGCCGCTCTTTGCCGGCATTCCGGCGACGACATCGATGCCGCTGATCTGGATTACGGCGATCGCGGTCGCCGGTCTCATCGCGTTGCCCATCGGCGCGATCAGCCTGCGCACGTCGGGCGTCTATTTCATCATGATCACCCTCGCCTTCGCGCAGATGATCTACTATTTCGCGATCTCCTGGCCGGCCTATGGCGGCGAGGACGGCCTGTCGCTGTCGATGCGCAACGCCTTTCCCGGCGTCAACACCGCCAAGCCCCTGCCCTATTTCCTGATCTGCTACGCGGCCCTGATGGCGGCGCTGCTTCTGTTTCGCGTGGTCGAGGGTTCACGCTTCGGCAGCGCCCTGCAGGCGGCGAGACAGAACGGCACACGCCTTGCCGCAGTCGGCATCGCACCTTTCAACATCCGCCTCGTCGCCTTTGCCGTCTCGGCGATGATCACCGGCTTTGCCGGCGCGCTCTATGCCGACCTCAACCGCTTTGTCGGCCCCTCGATGCTCTCTTGGCACATGTCCGGCGAACTGATCGTACTCATCATCCTCGGCGGCAAGGGCCGGCTGTTCGGGCCTGTCGCCGGCGCAATGATCTTCGTCTTCTTCGAATATGTGCTCGGCGGTATCACCGAGCGCTGGCAATTTTTCCTCGGCCTCATCCTGCTCGGCATCGTGCTCTTTGCCCGCGGCGGGCTGCTGGGGCTCCTCTCCGGAAAGCCGCGCCATGTCTGAGCCCGTTCTCGAAATTCGCGATCTCAGAAAATCCTTCGGCGCGCTCAAGGCGACCGACGGCGTCAGCCTTGAGCTTCGCCCCGGCCAGATCCATGCGCTGATCGGCCCGAACGGCGCCGGCAAAAGCACGCTGATCCACCAGATCGCCGGCTCGCTCAAGGCCGACAGCGGCACCATCCGCTTTCTCGGCCAGGATATCGGCGGGCTCGACATGGCCGCCCGCGCAAGGCTCGGCCTTGCCCGCAGCTTCCAGATCTCGTCGCTCGCGCAGGAGTTCTCGGCGCTTCGCAACGTCATGCTGGCAGTGCAGGCGCGACAGGGCAGCAGCTTCCACTTCTTTCGCCAAGTCAGCAACGACAAGGACCTGACCGAACCGGCGATGGCGATGCTGGAGCGTGTCGATCTTGCCGCCCGCGCCCATGTGCCGGCCGCAGAACTCTCGCACGGCGAACGCCGGCAACTTGAGATCGCCATCGCATTGGCGTTGTCGCCGAAGGCCTTTCTGTTCGACGAGCCGATGGCCGGCATGGGACCGGAGGGTTCAAAACGGCTGACTTCGTTCCTCGACGGCCTGCGTTACGAAGCGCCGATGCTCCTGGTGGAGCACGACATGGACGCGGTCTTTGCGCTGGCGGACCGCATCTCGGTGCTGGTCTACGGCCGCATCATCGCGTCAGGCACAGTCGATGAAATCCGCAGCGATCCGGATGTGCGCCGGGCCTATCTGGGAGAAGCCGCGTGAGCCTGCTCGAACTCAAAGGTCTAGAAACCTTCTACGGGGCATCCCAGGCGCTCTTCGGCGTCAACCTCGATGTACGCGAGGGGGAGGTCGTCGCGCTCATGGGCCGCAACGGCATGGGCAAGACGACGACGATCAATTCGATCCTCGGCCTCGTGCGGCCGCGCTCAGGCGCCATCTCCTTCGCCGGCAAGGCGATCTCCGGCCTGCGGCCGCACCGGATTGCAAGGCGCGGCCTCGGTCTCGTGCCTGAAGGGCGGCGCTGCTTTCCCAATCTGACCGTCATGGAGAACCTCGTTGCCACCGCCCGCGGCAACGAATGGACCTTCGAGAAAGTGACCACACTCTTCCCCCGCCTCGGCGAGCGACGTGATCAGTATGCCAACACGCTTTCGGGCGGCGAGCAGCAGATGCTTGCGATCGGCCGGGCCTTGATGACCAATCCGAGCCTGCTCATTCTCGACGAGGCAACGGAAGGGCTTGCGCCGGTCATTCGCCAGGACATCTGGTCGGCGATCCGCACGCTGAAGGCAGCGGGGCAATCGATCCTCGTCGTCGACAAGACGCTTTCGGAACTGCTGCCCGTTGCCGACCGCTGCTTCGTCCTGGAAAAGGGCGCTACCGTCTTTGAGGGCGCTCCAGCCACGCTGACGCCAGAACTTCAGGACCGCTATCTCGGCGTTTGATCTGTCGCTCAGGCCGAGGGAATGCCACCGCCGAGCACGGTGGAATAGGCCGCGGCATCGATGTTGCCGCCCGAGATAACGCAGACGATGTTTCCCTTGAGATCCGGCCGGGCGATTGCGGCAGCGAGCGAGGCAGCCCCGGCTCCCTCAGCGACGACCTTTGCCTTCTTGAAGAGCAGCCGCATCGCGTCGCACACCTCTCCCGGGCTGACGGCAATCGCCCCGTCGATCAGCTCCCGCGCCACCGGCCAAAGCTGCGGCACCAGCGACGGCGCGCCGATGCTCTTGATAAAGGACGGGCGGGTTTCGATCGTCACGAGCTGCCCGGCCGCAAGGGCTGCCGAAACCGGCGCTGCGCTGTCGTCCTCGACCGCAAAGACACGGCAGCGGTCGGAAGCGGCCTTAAGAGCGCTGGCCACCCCGGTGGTCATGCTGCCGCCGCCATAGGGAGTAAGCACGACATCGACGTCAGGCAGATCCTCGATGATCTCCATGCCGATCGAGCCGTTGCCGACCAGCACCGCCTGATCGATCACCGGATTGATCAACAGCTCCGGCGCATCCGGACGATCGGTGCCAGTGATGTAGTCCCACCAGGTCTCGGCACTGACGAAACGCACTTCGCCGCCGAGCGCGCGCACACCGTCGATCTTGGTCTGGGGTGCGCCGCGATACATGTAGGCAACCATGGGCACGCCGACGAGGCGTGCCGCCCAGGCCATGCCGTAGGCCATATTGCCGGAACTGGTGACTGCGACGCCCCTTGCGAGCGCGGCGGCATCACGCGACAGCATGGCGTTCAAGGCGGGGCGAAGCTTGAAGGCGCCAATTGGAGAAAGCGTCTCCAGCTTCAGGAAGATCTGGCGGTCCGGAAACCCAAGATCGAGCCTGACCAGCGGCGTGCGCGCGAAATGCGGCGCGATGCGTTTACGAGCATCGGCGATTTCGTCCGGGGTCGGGCGGTGTGGCGCGGTCATTGCTTAAATCCCCCGTTAGCCGTCCTCTCGCCACAGGGCACAATGGCTCTGAACAAGCCCGCTGCGGGACGGCGACCTCGGCATGCGTCTGGAGAGGAAGCAGCGGACGAAAGGCCGCCCGCTGCACTTTGGTGCCATCAATCAGGTCACGGCCGCACGGACCGCGAAGCGCGCATCCTGCCATGCACCGGTCTTGAGGATGTCTTCCAGGAAATCGACCGCCTGCCAGACGTCGGCATAGCTGACATAGAGCGGCGTAAAGCCGAAACGCATCGTCGTCGGTGCACGGAAATCGCCGATGACGCCGCGGGCAATGAGCGCCTGCATGATTTCGTAGGCGTTCGGGTGCTTGAACGACACCTGGCTTCCACGCTTCGTCCCATCGCGTGGGCTTTCGAGTTCCAGCCCAAATGCACCGCATTTCGCCTCGACCAACGCGGTGAAGAGATCTGTGAGGCCGATGCTCTTTTCGCGCAGCGCCTTCATGTCGACCTCGTCCCAGACGTCGAGCGCGCCCTTCAGCGCCCGCAGCGACAGGATCGGCTGCGTTCCACAGAGGAAACGGCGGATGCCCTCACCGGCGGCATAGTGCTTCTCGAAGGCAAAGGGACGGGCGTGACCCCACCAGCCGGTGAGCGGCTGGCGGATATCGCCATGGTGGCGGATGGCAGCATAGATGAAGGCGGGGGCTCCGGGGCCACCGTTCAGGTACTTGTAGGTGCAGCCGACGGCGAAATCGACATTGGCGCCATCGAGATCAACCGGCAGGGCACCGGCCGTATGGCAGAGGTCCCAGATGACCAATGCGCCATGTTCGTGCGCCTTGCGGGTCAGCGCCGCCATGTCGCGCAGCTCGCCGGACTTGTAGTTGACGTGGTTGACCAGAACCACCGCGACGCTACCGTCGATCAGATCCTCGATCTCGGGCGCATCGACCCCTTCGAACCTGAGCGAGGCGCCGGGACGCGTCGAGACGACGCCTTCGGCCATGTAGAGGTCGGTCGGGAAACTGCCGCCCTCGCTGACAATCACCGACCGATCGGGCCGCAAGGCCATCGCCGCATGGAGGGCCTTGTAGATGTTGATCGACGTCGTGTCGCAGACGACGGTCTGGCCGGCGGCCGCCCCGATCAACCGCCCGACCCGGTCGCCGAGGGTCAGCGGCATCTCGAACCAGCCGGCCGTATTCCAGCTGCGGATGAGGTCCTGCCCCCATTCCTCGGTCGCGGCCTTGCGAAGCTCGTCGAAGGCGGCGGTCGAGGCGACGCCGAGCGAGTTGCCGTCGAGATAGATGAGACCCGGCGGCAGGATGAAACGCTCACGCATGGAGCTCAGCACATCGGCCGCATCCATGGCCTTTATCGCGGCAAGATCAGGAACTGCATTCATGAAGTTGGTCCTCATTTATTCGCGAACGGTTTCGCGGGCGGGCGCGGGGCCGCGGCTTCGCTTGAGGCTCGGAAGAGCCAGCATGGCCAGAACGAACAGGCCGGTCGCAAGTTTCAGGTCCGGCGGCGGCATGCCGGCGGCCAAGCAGAAGGAGACGAGCTGGTAGTAGACGATCGCACCAACGAACGGCGCGGCGAGCTGACGCGCCACGCTCTGCTTGCCGACGATCGCCTCGCCGATCATCAGCGCCGCAAGGCCGTTGATCAGGATGCCGAGGCCCATGTTGACGTCGGCAAAGCCCTGCGACTGCACCATCAAAGCACCGCCGGCGGCCGAAAACGCGCCCGCAAGCCCGACGCCGCCAATCGTCGCCATCCAGACATTGATGCCTTGGGCTTCGGCCATATCGGGATTGGCGCCGACGGCGCGAACGGCCGTGCCCTTCTCCGTCCGGAAGAAGTGATAGAGCAGGAAGAAGACGATGAGCGCGATCAGCCCGGCGACGACGATCTTGCTTGCCGGGAAGCCCGGCTGCAGCCCAGGCGCCCAGTCGAACACCGTCGGCGCACCGAAAACGGAGAGGTTCGAGCGGCCCATGATCCTGAGGTTGATCGAATAGAGCATCGTCATCATCAGGATACCGGCAAGCAGCGTGTGGATCCGGAACCGCAGATGGATAAAGGCCGTGCAGCAGCCGGCAACGAAGCCAGCGAGAAGCGCGATGGCAATCGCCGCAAGCGGCGACATACCGGCCGCCATCAGCACGCCACAGACGCAGCCGCCGAGCGGGAACGCGCCTTCGCTGGTCAGGTCCGGAAAGCTCAGCATGCGGAACGGGATCATGATCCCGAGCACGACGAAGGCGAGGATCAGGCTCTGCGCGAGCGTGACGGGCACGAGCGAGATGAAACTCGCGACGGTGTTTTGAAGAATATCCATGATCGTCAGCTCGCCAGGAACATGCGGTCGGTTTTGACGGAGAAGTGGCCGATCAGGTCCGGCACGGTCGTCTGCGCCTTTTCCTTGCCGTCGATTTCGAGGCGGACGCGCCCGGCGTCGAGCATGATGACCTTGTGACCGAAGTCGACGGCATGCTGCATGTTGTGCGTCACCATCAGCGTTGTCAGCTTCAGGGCTTCGACCGCACGGATTGTCGCCTGCATGACGATATCGGCGGTACGCGGATCAAGTGCTGCGGTGTGTTCGTCGAGCAGCAGCAGTTCCGGCTCACCGCCGACCGCCATGATCAGGGACAGCGATTGCCGCTGGCCGCCGGAAAGCAGCTCCACGCGCGTGTCGAGGCGGTTCTCGAGGCCTAGCCCCAGGAGCGACAGGCGTTCCCTGTAGGTGGCGAGCCGCGTCGCATTCAGCCCGCGCCGCAGCGTACGTTTGTTGCTGCGCAGTTCGGCAAGCAACATATTTTCCGCCACCGTCATGCTGGCGGCGGTGCCGCGCATCGGGTCTTGGAAGACGCGAGCAAGCCGCATCGCGCGCTTGTGCACGGGCGTCGCCGTCACGTCGTCGCCATTGATGACGATCTGGCCACTATCGAGCACCAATGCACCCGAGATGGCGTTGAGCATGCTGCTCTTGCCGGCGCCATTCGAGCCTATGACGACGCCGAATTCGCCCGTGGCAAGGCTGAGATTGAGGCCGTCCAGCGCGACCTTTTCGTCCGCCTGCCCCTTGTAGAAGACTTTGCGGGCCGATCTGATTTCCAGCATTGGCTCCCCCTAACCATGGAGTGACGGCGCCCTTGGCGCCGTCACTGTTGAGACCAACTGGAAATCAGTCGACGACGCAGTTGCACTCGGTGGCGAGTGCTGCCGGCACTTCGATGCCGAAGGCGGCCGCAGCCTTCTTCGAGATCAGCGGTGCGTGATCTTCATAGGCCGGGCGCGACGGCGCGATGGTCTTCGGGTCTGCACCCTTCAGGATCTGCGCGGCGATCTTGCCGGCATTGACGCCGACCTGCTCGTAGTTGACGGCAAAGCTTGCCGGCACGACGCCGTCACGCACGGCACCGTCGTCGGAGTTGACGATCGGGATCTGTGCCTGGCGCGCGGCTGCCGAAACGGCGCCGATCGCCGGCTGCAGCAGGTTGGATGCCGGCGTATAAATCACGTCGGCCTTGCCGGCGAAGGAGGCGATGCGCTGCTGGATGTCGTTGACGTTGTCTACGCCGACCTCCACGACCTCGAAGCCTGCAGCAGGGGCTGCTTCCTTGATCTTGTCGAGCAGGGCCTGGTCGTTCGCCTCACCCGGATTATAGGGCACGCCGAAACGCTTGGCGTTCGGCAGCAGCTTGTGCGTGAAGGCCATGACGGCGGCCACGTCCTGAAGGTCGGTCGCACCGGTCATGCCGTCGTCGCCCGCCTCCCAGGACGGAACGAGCTTGGCGGCCACCGGATCGGTGACGGCGGAGAAGACCACCGGAATGCCGGAGCCGGCGAGCGCCTTCTTGGCGATCTGCGACACCGGCGTGGTGATCGTGTAGACCAGCTTCGGCTGTTCGGCCTGTAGTTTGGCGATCATCTGCGGAACCAGCGAGGCGTCGAAATTGGTGTGGCTCTCGGTGTAGACGACATCCTTGCCTTCGACGAAGCCGTTTTCGGCCAGCGCCTTCTTGAAGCCGGCGATCGACGCATTCAATTGCGGATGTTCGCCGAAATTGGCAATGCCGATGCGGATCGGATCGGCGGCAGCCACGCCCAGTCCCCATGCCATTGCGCCGGCGACGACCAATCCCGAAAGCCAAGTGCTCTTAAGCATGCTCATACATCCCTCCCAGAATTTGACGAGCGTTACCGCCCTCCTCGGCGGCGTGCGGGGATGATGGCGAGGGTCGGAGTTCTTGTCAAACAAATATATATATTTTCATCTTCATCGCGGAACTATATATATTTGTGTCGATCCGACGCGGGCGTTAAGGGAACTTGATGCAAGACCACGAACAGTCGACCAAAACCGAATCGGCCTACCGGCTGCTCCGTCGCGACATCCTTGCGACGCGGCTCCAGCCCGGTGCGCCGATGAAGCTGAGCGCGCTGCGTGAAAGCTATGGCATCGGCTGGACGCCGCTCCGCGAGGCGCTGTCGCGGCTGGAGGCAGAAGGACTGGTCACGGCGATCAGCAACCGCGGCTTTGCGGTCGCACCGGTTTCACGCGACGCGCTCGACGATCTCACCAAGGCGCGACAGGTCGTCGAAATTCCGCTGCTGATCGAGTCGATCGAAAATGGCGACAGCGCCTGGGAGTCCGCCGTCGTCACCGCCCACTATCGTTTGTCCCGCTGCAAGATCGCCGTCGAAAACGTCACCGAAGGCGAGATCGACGAGTGGGACGAGAAACACGCCGCCTTTCACACAGCCCTGATCGGCGCGGCAAGATCGAGCTGGCTTTCCCGCTTCCAGGCGACGATCTCCGACCAGCTCCGCCGCCACCATCGCTTCCTCAGTCTCGCGCCCACGTTGCGTGCTGCCGCCGGGATGAGCGAGGGCTACGAGGAAGCAGTCGCGGCCCTTGAGGACGCAATGGCGATCGAGCACCATACGGAACTGATGGAGGCCGCACTCGACCGCGATGTCGAGCGCGCCCGCAAGCTGATGACCGACCACATCGGCTTTACCGTCAATGTCTACGACCAGTCCGAAGATGGCGGCCGTACCGCACCGCCGTTGCCGCGGCATGCGGCCAAATGACGACGCGTGACAGCCTGTCCAAGAGCCGGAAACCTCTCTAAAAGCAAAGAGACAAGGAAGTGCCTGCCTTTTTGGCGCAGGATAGGAAGCGGGCGTTTGCAATGATGGGTGAAGACAAGTTCGATACTTCGCCGGATTGGGTGGATGGCGAGACCAAAGCGCTCGAAGCGCCGGGCGATCACCGCGCCGAGCTCAGGCTATGGCTGCGCCTGCTGACCTGCTCGACCCTGGTCGAGAGCGAGATCCGCCGCCGGCTGCGGGAGGAATACGATTCGACCCTGCCGCGCTTCGACCTGATGGCTCAGCTCGAGCGCGCTCCTGACGGCATGGTGCTTGGCGAAGTCTCGAAGCGCATGATGGTTTCGCCAGGCAACATCACGGTTCTGGTGGAACGCCTGACCGAAAGCGGCCACATCAGCCGCACGACGCTTCCGACGGATCGGCGCGTGCAGGTCATCGCGCTAACGCCCTTTGGCCGCGCCGAATTCGAGAAGATGGCGGCAACGCATGCCGACTGGATCTCCGACCTCTTTGCCGGCGTTTCGCCGCAGGACGGTGGCGTGCTGATGGATGAACTGGCCAAACTCAAGCGCTCGATCATCGCCGCACTGGCGCGCAATTCCTGAAGCCCACCCCTTCCCCCTTTTGCCAGGATCTGAAACGGCGCAACGGCCGCGCGCCGTCCTCTGACCGCGCATACACGCGTCGCATCCGGTCAAAACAATTTTAAGCTTGAAATTTCTCTGGAACGAGTCCACCTTGTTTCCAGCAGTCCGGGATGACGGCCAACGGCATCTCGACGGCGACACGCGCAGCCGGAGCTCGGGAGGAGAACCAAATGCGGATCGTCTGTATCGGTGGCGGGCCCGCGGGCCTCTATTTTGCGCTGCTGATGAAGCGCCAGCACCCGGAGCACCACGTTACCGTGGTCGAGCGGAACCGCGCCTTCGACACTTTCGGCTGGGGCGTCGTCTTCTCCGACGCGACCATGCAATCGATGCGCCAGTGGGACCCGGAGACTGCCGAGGCGATCGAGGTTTCCTTCAACCATTGGGACGATATCGAGCTGGTCTTCAAGGGCCGCAAGATCAGGACGACCGGCCACGGCTTCGTCGGCATCGGCCGCAAGAAGATGCTCAACATCCTCCAGGAGCGCTGCCTTGAGCTCGGCGTCGAACTGGTGTTCGAACAGGACGTCGAGAGCGACGAGCGGTTCGGCGACGCCGATCTGATCATCGCCTCCGACGGCGTCAACTCAAGGATCCGCAACAAATACGCCGACGTCTTCAAGCCGGACATGGTGATCCGGCCGAACCGCTATGTCTGGCTCGGCACGGACAAGAAGTTCGACGCCTTCACCTTCGATTTCCAGCGCACCGAACATGGCTGGTTCCAGGCGCATATCTACCGCTTCGACGAGAACACTTCGACCTTCATCGTCGAAACGACCGACGACGTCTTCAAGGCCCATGGTCTCGACCAGATGGACCAGGACCAGTCGATCGCATTCTGCGAGAAGCTGTTCGCCGGGACACTCGACGGCCACAAGCTGATGACCAATGCGCGGCACTTGCGCGGTTCCGCCTGGCTGAACTTCGGCCGGCTGATCTGCGAGAAGTGGAGCCATTTCAATGGCCGCAGCCATGTCGTGCTGATGGGCGACAGCGCCCACACGGCCCATTTCGCAATCGGCTCAGGCACCAAGCTTGCGATCGACGACGCGATCGAACTGACCCGCCAGTTCGACATTCTCGGCCACGACAAGGCGAACATTCCCGCGGTGCTCTCGGCTTACGAGGAGGTGCGCCGCGTCGACGTCGCCCGCATCCAGAACGCGGCCCGCAACGCCATGGAATGGTTCGAAGTGGTCGGCACGCGCTATGCCGACACCCTGGAGCCCGAGCAGTTCATGTATTCGATGCTGACCCGCTCCCAGCGCATCAGCCACGAGAACCTTCGCCTGCGCGACAAGGACTGGCTCGAAGGTTTCGAGCGCTGGTTTGCCGAACGCGCCGGTGTCGGGCCGGCGGCGAACGGGGCGGTTCCGCCGCCGATGTTCACGCCGTTCAAGCTTCGCGGCCTGACACTGAAGAACCGCATCGTGGTTTCGCCGATGGCGATGTATTCGGCGACCGACGGCGTGCCGAACGATTTTCATCTCGTCCATCTCGGCGCGCGCGCCATGGGCGGCGCCGCCCTCGTCTTCCCGGAAATGACCTGTGTGTCGGCCGACGCCCGTATTACGCCCGGATGCCTGGGGCTCTGGAACGACGAGCAGGCCCAGCCCTTCAAGCGCATCGTCGACTTCGTGCACCAGCAGACGCCCGCCAAGATCGGCATCCAGCTCGGCCATGCCGGGCGCAAGGGTGCGACGAGGGTCGCCTGGGAGGGGATCGACCAGCCCTTGGCTGAAGGCGGCTGGCCGCTCATCTCCGCATCCGCCCTGCCCTACCTCAAGCATTCGGATACACCGCGTGAAATGACGCGGCAGGATATGGACCGGGTCATCGCCGATTTCGTGCACGCCACCGAACGGGCCCGCGACCTCGGCTTCGATATTCTCGAACTGCACGTGGCGCACGGCTACCTGTTGTCGAGCTTCCTGTCGCCGCTCACCAATCTGCGCACCGACGACTATGGCGGCGATCACGCCGCCCGCGCCCGCTTCCCGCTCGAAGTGTTCAACGCCGTCCGTAAGGTCTGGCCCGAGGACAGGCCGATGTCGGTGCGCCTGTCGACCCATGACTGGCACGAGGGCGGCAACACGCCCGAGGACGCGGCGATTTTCGCCCGCCTGTTCAAGGAAGCCGGCGCCGACATGATCGACTGCTCCTCCGGCCAGGTGGTGAAGGAGGAAAAGCCGGTTTATGGCCGGCTGTTCCAGACGCCGTTTTCCGACAAGATCCGCAACGAGATCCAGGTTCCGACCATTGCCGTCGGGGCGATTTCCGAGGCCGACCACGCCAATTCGATCATTGCCGCCGGTCGCGCCGATCTCTGCGCGATTGCCCGTCCGCATCTGGCCGACCCGTCCTTCGTCATGCATGAGGCGGCGAAGATCGGCTACGAGGAGCAGCCCTGGCCGAAACAGTACCATTCCGCTCGGGCACAGTACGTGAACAACCTGGCGCGCGCCGCAACGACGGCGGGCAAGCCATGACCAAGAGACACGCCCTCATCACCGGTGCGGGAAGCGGTATCGGCAAGGCGATCGCGCTGGCGCTTGCCGCCGACGGCCATCTCGTCAGCCTCGCCGGCCGGCGCGCAGCACCGCTTGAAGCCGTGCAGGGCGAAATCTTTGCTTCCGGCGGAGAGGCGCTTGTCCGTGACGGCTTCGATGTGACCGACCCCGCGGCCGTCGAGCGTGGTATTTCGGCCGCGATCGCGGAAGCCGGAGACATCGCCGTTCTCGTCAATTGCGCGGGGGAAGCACCCTCGGCACCGTTCGAAAAGACCGACTTCGCGCTATGGCAGCGGGTGCTTTCCATCAACCTCACCGGCGTCTATCTGGTGACGCAGGCAGCGCTTGCTTCCTTGCGGCGGGCCGGCAACGGCCGGATCGTCAACGTCGCAAGCACCGCGGGCCTCACCGGCTATGCATATGTGTCGGCCTATTGCGCATCGAAGCACGGCGTCGTCGGCCTGACGCGCGCACTGGCGCTTGAGCTTGCCCGCAGCGACGTCACCGTGAACGCCGTCTGCCCCGGCTTCACCGACACGCCGCTGATCGACGGCGCGCTCGATACGATCAGCGAAAAGACCGGCCGCTCGCGCGAGGAAGCCCGCGCCAGCCTTGCCCGTTCCAACCCACAGGGGCGCCTGGTGACGCCGGACGAAGTCGCCCACACGGTCTCCTGGCTGGTGTCGGAAAAGGCGACCGCAATCACCGGCCAGGCGATAGCTGTCGCCGGCGGCGAAGTTCTCGGAGGATAGAGATGACAAACCCGATGCAGGCCAAGAAGCGCGCCTTCAAGGACCACAAGGCCAGGCACTTCCTGTTCGAAACGGATGCCGACGGGCGCGTCGCCACGATCACCCTCAACCGTCCGGAAAAAAAGAACCCGCTGACCTTCGAAAGCTACGAGGAGCTCTGCGATCTTTTCCGCTCGCTTGCCCGCGCCAGCGACGTGCGCGCCGTGGTGCTGGCCGGCGCCGGTGACAACTTTTCTTCCGGCGGCGACGTCTTCGAGATCATCGAGCCGCTGACGCGCATGCCGATGCCCGATCTTCTGGATTTCACCCGCATGACCGGCGAACTGGTGCGTCAGATCCGCGCCTGCCCGCAGCCGGTGATAGCAGCGGTCGACGGCATCTGCGCCGGCGCTGGCGCCATTCTGGCCATGGCCTCGGACTTCCGTGTGGCAACGCCGGAGGCGAAGACAGCCTTTCTCTTTACCCGCGTCGGGCTGGCCGGCGCCGACATGGGCGCCTGCGGCATTCTTCCCCGCATCATCGGCCAGGGCCGCGCCGCCGAACTGCTCTTCACCGGCCGCGTCATGACCGCGACGGAGGGCAATGCCTGGGGCTTCTACAATGCCCTGCACGAGCGTCCGTCGCTGCTTACCGAAGCCCAGAAATTCGCACGCAATATCGCCGACGGTCCCTGGTTTGCCCATGCTATGACCAAGAAGATGCTCGACCAGGAATGGGCGATGGGCATCGACCAATTGATCGAATCGGAAGCGCAGGCGCAGGCGATCTGCATGGCGACCGGCGACTTCCGCCGCGCCTTCGAGGCCTTTGCCGCCAAGGCGAAGCCGGAATTCAAGGGGAACTGAGCATGGGCTCCCCTGATACCGCCATAGGCGCACCGACCCGCGACCATCTCGACTGGCCGTTCTACGATGACAGTCACCGTGCGCTCGCTACGCAGCTCGATGCCTTCGTGGCCCGTGGCGGCCTCGGGGAAGTCGATCACGCCGATGTCGATGCGGCCTGCAGGAAGCTGGTCGCAGCGCTCGGCGCTGCAGGCGTGCTCCGCCATTGCGTGCCGGAGACGTTCGGCGGCGTCAGCGAGGAGATCGACAGCCGGTCGCTGTGCCTCATCCGGGAAACGCTCGCCTACACGGACGGCCTTGCCGACTTCGCCTTTGCCATGCAGGGGCTCGGGACCGGCGCAATCAGCCTGTCCGGCTCCGAGGCGCTGAAGCAGGCCGTCCTGCCTAAGGTCGCCCGTGGCGATTGGATCGCTGCCTTTGCACTGTCTGAGCCTGAGGCCGGCTCGGATGTCGCGGCGATGGCGTGCGGCGCGCGGCGCGACGGCGATCACTTCGTGATCGACGGCGAAAAGACCTGGATTTCGAACGGCGGTATCGCTGACGTCTATACCGTCTTTGCGCGCACTGGCGAAGCACCCGGCACGCGCGGCATTTCGGCCTTCGTGGTCTTTGCCGATACGCCGGGCTTCACGATCGCCGAGCGCATCGAGACGATCGCGCCGCATCCGCTTGCCCGGCTCCGTTTTGACAATTGCCGCATCCCAGCCTCGCAGCTTTTGGGCGCGCCTGGCGAAGGCTTCAAGATCGCCATGCGCACACTCGATATTTTCCGCCCTTCGGTGGCTGCCGCCGCGATCGGCTTCGCCCGCCGCGCGCTCGACGAAGCGGTGTCTCACGCGAAGAACCGCAAGATGTTCGGTGCGACCCTTGGCGATCTGCCGACCGCGCAAAGCACGCTCGGCGAGATGGCGACCGCTATTGACGCAGCAGCACTCTTAACCTGCCGCACCGCCTGGCAGCGCGACGTGCAGAAACGACCAACCACGCGGGAAGCAGCCATGGCGAAGATGACGGCGACCGAGAACGCGCAATGGGTCATCGACCAGGCGCTGCAGCTCTTCGGCGGCCGCGGCGTGCGCGTCGGCGAGATCACCGAGCGGCTCTATCGCGAGATCCGCGCGCTCAGAATCTACGAGGGCGCGACCGAGGTTCAAAAGCTCATCATTGGCCGCGAGCTGATGAAGGGCGCGGGGCGATAACGAGGGGGTGTCGAACATGCATGGTTCTAAGGCGTCATTCGACTGGCAGGATCCGTTCAACCTGGATGCGCAGTTGACCGAAGAAGAGCGCATGGTGCGGCGCACGGCCCAAGGCTACGCCGAAGACCGGCTGGCCCCGCGCGTCCAGGAGGCCTTCCGCCACGAGAAGACCGACCCGTCGATCTTCGCCGAAATGGGTGAGCTTGGCCTGCTGGGTCCGATGGTGTCGGAGGAATACGGTGGCGCCGGCCTCAACTACGTTTCCTATGGCCTGATCGCCCGCGAGGTCGAGCGCATCGACAGCGGCTACCGCTCGATGATGAGCGTGCAGTCTTCGCTCGTCATCGTGCCGATCTATACCTTCGGCAGCGAAGCGCAGAAGCGCAAATACCTGCCGGGACTGATCGCCGGCAGCAAGATCGGCTGCTTCGGCCTGACCGAGCCCGACCACGGATCCGACCCGGGTTCGATGATCTCCAAGGCCGCCAAGGTCGATGGCGGCTATCTGCTGTCGGGTTCCAAGACCTGGATCTCCAATGCGCCGATCGCCGATATCTTCGTCGTCTGGGCGAAGACGTCGGATGGTCTGATCCGCGGCTTCATCCTCGAAAAGGGATGGAAGGGTCTGAGCGCTCCGGCGATCCACGGCAAGGTGGGACTTCGCGCCTCGATCACCGGCCAGATCGTCATGGACGAGGTCTTCGTGCCGGACGAAAACATGCTGCCTGAGGTGACCGGCCTCAAGGGCCCCTTCACCTGCCTCAACTCCGCGCGCTTCGGCATTGCCTGGGGTGCGCTTGGTGCAGCGGAATCCTGCTACGAGACGGCGCGGCAATACGTGATCGACCGCAAGCAGTTCGGCCGGCCGCTCGCCGCCAACCAGCTGATCCAGAAGAAGCTCGCGGACATGGCAACCGAGATCGCCCTTGGCCTGCAGGGCTGCCTGCGCCTCGGACGCATGAAGGATGAAGGCAATCCGCCGGTCGAGCTGACCTCGATCCTCAAGCGCAATTCCTGTGGCAAGGCACTGGAGATCGCCCGAACGGCGCGCGACATGCTCGGCGGCAACGGCATTTCGGACGAATTTCCGGTCGCCCGCCATCTCGTCAACCTCGAAGTGGTCAACACCTATGAGGGCACGCACGACATCCATGCGCTGATCCTTGGCCGTGCCATTACCGGCATCGCCGCCTTTGCCAACTGAGGTCCGGCATCGATGTTCAGGACCAAAAGACCGCTGCGCTTTGGAGACTGCGACCCCTCGGGGATCGCCTATTTCCCGTCCTACCTCAACATTCTCGTCGGGGTGACGGAGGACTTCTTTTCGTCTCTCGGTTTTCCCTGGAAGGCCATGAACGACGAGCGTCGGATCGGCGTGCCGACGGTACGGCTCGATCTCACTTTCTCTCGTCCGGGCTTTCAGGGCGACGAACTGGATTTCGCGCTGGCGGTGCGCGGCATTGGCCGATCGTCGCTCGACGTGGAGCACACGGTCTCCGCGAGAGGCACCGTGCTCTGGACCGCGAAACAGCGGGTCGTTGCCACCTCGCTCGACACTCACGCTTCTTTTGCCTGGCCGGACGATATCCGCGCCGCGCTGACACAACATCTGGAGACCACCGATGCACACCATCCTGCAACCTGAAGGCTGGGCAAAGCCCATCGGCTATTCCAACGGCGTTTCGGCCAAGGGCCGCACCGTCTTCGTCGGGGGCCAGATCGGCTGGAATGCGCAGTCCGAGTTCGAAACCGACGATTTCGTCGAGCAGGTGCGCCAGACCCTGAAGAACGTTGTTGCCGTGCTTGCGGCCGGCGGCGCCGAACCGCAGCACATCACCACCATGACCTGGTACTTCACCGACAAGCAGGAATATGTCGGCAATCTGCGCGGCATCGGCCAGGCCTATCGCGAGACCATCGGCCGGCATTTCCCGGCGATGGCGGCGATGCAGGTGGTGTCGCTCGTCGAGGACCGCGCCAAGATCGAAATCCAGGCCACCGCCGTCGTCCCCGATTGAGGTTTGGCAGCATGGCCGAGATCCGATTTTCCGAGAGTGTGTCCGCCCGACTTCAGGACGGCGTTCTCGTTGCTACCATCGACAACCCGCCTGTCAACGCGCTCTCCGCGCATGTCCGTTCCGGCCTGATGGCGGCACTTGATCATGCAGCCGAACGGCCGGCGATTGCGGGGCTTGTCATCACCGGCGCCGGCAATACCTTCATCGGCGGCGCGGATATCAGGGAGTTCGGCAAGCCGCCGGTCGAACCGGTGCTTCCCGAAGTGATCGAGCGCATCGAGGCCTTCAACAAGCCGGTTGCCTCCGCCGTCAACGGCGCTGCCCTTGGCGGTGGCTGCGAGGTAGCGCTTGCCTGCCACGGCCGCATCGCCGGCGAGAAGGCATCGTTCGGCCTGCCCGAAGTCAAGCTCGGGCTTGTCCCGGGCGCCGGCGGGACGCAGCGTCTGCCGCGCCTGACCGGCATGGTCGCGGCGATCGAACTCATCGGAACCGGGCGTGCCGTCAAGGGCGCCGAAGCTGTGACACTTGGCCTTGCCGACAGCGTTGCCGCCGATCCCGTCGTCGCCGCGCTGGCTTTCATACAGGAACAGGCCGGCAAGCCGCTTCGTCGGACCGGCATGATCGCGGTTCTGCCTGCGGACGGCGAAGCCATCGGCGTGGCGGAAGCGAAGGTTCTGGCGAAGGCCCGCGGCCAGGCGGCCCCCGCCGAGGCAATCCGTCTCGTCAAGGCAGCCGGCGAATTCGACCTCAAACAGGGACTGGCTGAGGAACGCGCGACCTTCTTGAGGCTTCGCGATTCCACGGAGTCCGCTGCCCTCAGGCATGTGTTCTTTGCCGAGCGCGCCGCCGGCAAGGTCGAAGGGCTCGATAAAGTTTCGCCTCGGCCGGTCGTCACCGTCGGCGTGGTCGGCACCGGGTTGATGGGGTCCGGCATCGCCGTCTCCGCCTTGACCTCCGGCTACCGCGTGGTCGCCTTGGAGCAGACGGAGGAAGCCGCAGCCGGTGGACGGGCGCGCATCACCGAGACGCTGGAGAAGACCGTGCGGGCCGGGCGGCTGACCGCTAATGGGCGCGAAGAATGCCTGGTGCGGCTTCAGACGACGGCTGACGCCGCGGAGCTCGCGAAAGCTGACCTCGTCATCGAAGCGGTGTTCGACGACCTCACGGTCAAGACGGAGCTGTTTCAGAAGCTCGACGGCATCGTCGCCCCCGGCGCCATTCTTGCGACCAACACCAGCTATCTCGATCCCGACGCGATCGCGGCGGCCACTGCCGATCCGTCGCGAGTGGTAGGCCTGCATTTCTTCTCGCCCGCCAACGTGATGCGGCTCGTCGAAGTCGTTCAATGCGCGGAGACGGCGCCGGATGTGCTGGCATCGGCACTTGCCTTCGTCAAACGCCTCGGCAAGCTGCCGGTCGTAACCGGCGTCACCGAAGGCTTCATCGGCAACCGCATCTTCTCGGCCTATCGCCGCGAGGCGGAGTTCATGTTGGAGGATGGGGCACTCCCGCAGGAGATCGACGCCGCGCTTGAGGCCTATGGTTTTCCGATGGGCATCTTCGCCGTCAACGACATGGCCGGGCTCGAGATCGCCTGGGCACGACGCAAGCGACAGGCAGCAACCCGCGATCCCGCCACACGCTATGTCGAAATCGCCGACAGGCTCTGCGAGGCCGGCCGTCTCGGCCGCAAGAGTGGCCGCGGCTGGTACGCCTATCCCGATGGGCAGCGGACAGTCGATCCCGACGTCACGGCGGTGATCGAGGCGGCGCGTGCAGCCAAGGGCATCACGCCGCGCGCCTTCGCGACAGGAGAGATCATGACCCGCCTGCTGAGCGCCATGGACGATGAAGGCAGGGCACTCTTGGCAGAAGGCATCGCGGCACGTCCCGGCGACATCGATCTCGTGATGATCAACGGCTACGGATTTCCCGCGCACAAGGGCGGGCCGATGTTCGCCGCCGGGCAAAGCAAAGGATAAATCTCATGGCTGAAGCCTACATCGTCGGCGGCGTGCGCACGCCCATCGGCCGCTACGGCGGTGCGCTGTCGAGTGCCCGCCCAGATGATCTGGCAGCGCATGTGATCCGCGAGGCGCTGGCGCGTGTCGCATCCGTTTCGGCCGAGGCGATCGACGAGGTCGTGCTTGGCTGCGCCAACCAGGCGGGCGAGGACAATCGCAACATCGCCCGCATGGCCGCCTTGCTCGCCGGGCTACCGGAGACGGTCGCCGGAACGACAATCAACCGCCTCTGTGGTTCCGGTCTGGACGCGGTCGGTTATGCCGCCCGAGCGATCCGGCTGGGCGAAGCCGAAATCATGGTTGCCGGCGGCGTCGAAAGCATGTCGCGCGCACCCTTCGTCATGCCGAAGGCGGAAGGCCCGTTCCAGCGCAGCGCCGAGATCCACGACACGACGATCGGGTGGCGCTTCGTCAACCCGGTCATGAAACACCAATACGGCATCGACTCGATGCCGGAGACCGCCGAAAACGTCGCCGCCGAGTTTTCCATCTCGCGCGAAGACCAGGACGGCTTTGCGCTGCGCAGCCAGGCGCGCGCAGCGGCAGCGCAAAAGAGCGGGCGTTTCGCCCGCGAGATCGCCCCCTATGCGATCAAGGGACGCAAGGGTGAAACGACCCTTGTCGAACACGACGAACATCCGCGCGAGACGACGATCGAAAAGCTCGGCAGCCTGCAGACGCCCTTCCGCGCCAATGGCACGGTGACCGCCGGCAATGCTTCCGGCGTCAACGACGGTGCCGCCGCGCTCATTCTCGCCTCGGCCGGCGCAGTCCAGCGTTACGGACTACGGCCCTTGGCGCGGGTCGACGGCATGGCAACGGCGGGTGTCGCACCGCGCATCATGGGCATCGGCCCCGTCTTTTCCACGCGGAAGCTGTTGGAGCGCCTTGGTCTCGGCATCGGCGACATCGATATCGTCGAGTTGAACGAGGCCTTTGCGGCGCAGGCGCTCGCCTGCATGCGGCAGCTCGGCCTTGCCGACGATGCGCCTCATGTCAATCCGAACGGCGGCGCCATCGCGCTTGGCCATCCGCTTGGCATGTCCGGTGCGCGCCTTGCGTTGACCGCCGCATTGGAGCTCGAAGCGCAGGGCGCGAGGCGTGCGATCGCCGCCATGTGCATCGGCGTCGGACAGGGCATCTCCATGCTGCTCGCGCGGCCGTGACGCCTCCATTTCCAACGTCCGCCGGAGATGATCTTCGATCAGATCGAACGCGTGACAGCATCGGGCGGCGGATCCGATGGGTGTGCGCCTGACAAATCACGTCTTGATATTGTCGGCGGAAGCGCCCAACTGATCCGCATCGCGCGCCTTTCGACTTTCCACAGCGGCGCGTCCTCATTCGAAGCGATAGACGTCAATCTCCAAAGGTTCCCCCATGACCCAGTATCCGGATATCCTCCTTCACATCGACGGCACCTGGCGGCCGGCACGCGCGGGCAAGACCATTCCCGTCATCGACCCTGCCACCGAGGAGGCCATCGGCCATGTGGCGTGGGCGGAAATTGCGGATCTGGATGAAGCGCTGAGTGCTGCCCAGAAAGGCTTCCAGGTCTGGCGGTCGACCTCGGCATTCGACCGGGCAAAAGTCATGCGGACGGCAGCCGGTCTGCTGCGCGAGCGCGCCGGCGACATCGCCTGGCTGATGACGCGGGAACAGGGCAAGCCGCTTTCCCAGTCCAAGGGCGAAATATTAAGCGCCGCCGAGATCATCGAATGGTTCGCCGAGGAAGGAAAGCGCGCCTATGGCCAGATCATCCCGCCGCGTGCGCCTGATGTCACCCAGATGACGGTCAAGCTGCCGGTCGGCCCGGTCGCTGCCTTCACACCCTGGAATTTCCCGATCAATCAGGTGGTGCGCAAGCTGTCCGCCGCGCTGACGACCGGCTGCTCGATCATCGTCAAGGCGCCCGAGGAAACGCCGGCCTCGCCGGCCGAACTGATCCGCTGCTTCGTCGATGCCGGCATTCCCGCTGGCGTCGTCAACCTGGTCTACGGCGTGCCGGCGGTCATCTCGGAGTATCTGATCTCCCATCCGGTGATCCGCAAGATGTCCTTCACCGGCTCGACACCGGTCGGCAAGATACTGGCATCCCTCGCCGGCCAGCACATGAAGCGCGCGACGATGGAACTCGGCGGCCATGCCCCGGTCATCGTCACCGAAGACGCCGACATTGAGCAGGCGGTCGCGATAATGTCCGGCAGCAAGTATCGCAATGCCGGGCAGGTGTGCGTGTCGCCGACCCGCTTCCTGGTGCAGGAACGGGTGGCGGACCAGTTCCTCGAAGGCTTCGTTGCCGCATCGAAAAAGATCAAGGTCGGCAATGGCCTGGAAGCCGGCATCGACATGGGACCGCTTGCCAATGAGCGGCGCATCCCGGCGATCGAGAGCCTGGTCGCCGATGCCGTCGAGCATGGCGGCCGGCTGGCAACCGGTGGCCATCGCATCGGCAATCGCGGCTATTTCTTCGAGCCGACGGTTCTTGCCGACGTGCCGCTCAGCGCCCGCATCATGAACGACGAACCCTTCGGCCCCGTTTCCATCATCAACCGCTTCGGCACTTTGGACGACGCGATCAACGAGGCCAACCGCCTGCCGTTCGGACTTGCGGCCTATGCCTTCACCGGTTCGGAAAGAAGCGCCCATCGCCTCGCCACCGAGGTCGAGAGCGGAATGATCTCGATCAACCATCTTGGCCTGGCGCTGCCAGAAGTCCCCTTCGGCGGCATCAAGGATTCCGGCTACGGCACCGAAGGCGGCTCCGAGGCGATCGAAGCCTATCTGGAAACCCGCTTCGTCACGCGCAAGAGCCTGTAATCGTTGCTTCTATGCCTCCCGTTCGCGCCTGATTGCACGGGCGGGAGGCAAGGCCCGCATAGTAGCAACCGCAAATTTACGTCCTCGTTACCAAATATGGCCACCATCCCCGCCAGGCATGATGCCGAGGGAGAGCAATGATGGGCTATGATTGGGATGGCGCGCGTGGCCGCCGCATGAAAATCGCGCGATTTGGCACGGCCGTTGCCCTGGCCGCCCTGCTGGTATCGGTCGCGGCACAGGTCGTGGCCCGGGCGATCTGAACGCGCCCTATCGTTCTCTTCCGCGTCGTCTCCGGAGGGATGTCTGCACATCGGTATGAAGCGGCGACCGGCGAAGCTCCGAAACCCGTTCCTGAGATTGCATTCTTGCGTTGCCCATCGGCCAGCGACCTGGTGATAGCCGGTGTGCCGGGTTTCCAGCGACGATCGAAGCTGATACGTTCCATTTTTGTTCCGAGTCATCTGCCGAAAACGATGGATCAGATCTCCGTGAACCGGAATCCGTGAAGTCTTTCAAAGACATGGACGGGAACAATTCGGAAATCTTGCTGAGAACGCCTGGACACGAATGAGCGCCGCCTATCTCGAAAAACTGAATGACCGCCAGCGCGAGGCGGTGGTGCATGGTGTGGGATTGCCGCATGGCGAGGCCGGTGGCCCTCTGCTGATCATCGCGGGCGCCGGGTCTGGCAAGACGAACACGCTTGCGCATCGGGTCGCGCATCTGATCGTCAACGGCGCGGACCCGCGCCGCATTCTGCTGATGACCTTTTCGCGCCGCGCCGCCGCGGAGATGACGCGCCGGGTCGGGCGTATCTGTCGCCAGGTGCTCGGCGACAACGCCGCGGTCATGACCGACGCGCTTTCCTGGGCCGGCACGTTCCACGGGATCGGCTCGCGGATCCTGAGGATCTATGCCGAACAGATCGGCCTCGGCGCGGATTTTACCATCCATGATCGCGAAGACAGCGCCGACCTCATGAACCTTGTCCGCCACGAACTCGGCTTCTCCAAGATGGAAAGCCGCTTTCCGACCAAAGGCACATGCCTTGCGATCTACTCGCGCGTCGTGAATTCGGAGAGCTCGATCATCGATGTCCTGAAAACCGCGTATCCGTGGGCCGTGAGCTGGGAACAGCAACTGAAGGAACTGTTTGCCGGCTACGTGGAGGCCAAGCAAACGCAGAACGTGCTCGATTACGACGATCTCCTTCTCTACTGGGCCCAGATGGTGTCCGACGCAGAACTGGCCCAGGATATCAGCGGCCGTTTCGATCACATCCTGGTCGACGAGTATCAGGATACGAACCGCCTTCAGTCCTCGATCCTGCTGTCGCTCAAACCCGAGGGCCACGGCCTGACCGTCGTCGGGGACGACGCCCAGTCGATCTATTCTTTCCGGGCCGCGACGGTCCGCAACATCCTCGATTTCCCGAATGCGTTTTCGCCGGAACCCGCCGACGTCATCACGCTCGATCAGAACTATCGCTCGACCCAGCCGATCCTCGCGGCCGCCAACGGCGTCATCGGGCTCGCACGGGAACGGTTCACCAAGAACCTCTGGACCGACAGGCAGTCGGAACAGCGCCCGCAGCTTGTCACCGTCAAGGACGAGGCCGATCAGGCCGCCTACATCGTCGAGCAGGTTCTCGCCAATCGCGAGGTCGGCATAGCGCTGAAGCAGCAGGCCGTGCTGTTTCGCTCCGCCAACCACAGCGGCACGCTCGAAGTCGAGCTCACCCGTCGCAACATTCCCTTCGTGAAGTTTGGCGGTCTCAAGTTCCTCGACAGCGCCCATGTCAAGGATCTGCTGGCAACCTTGCGTTTCGCACAGAACCCGCGTGACCGCGTCGCAGGCTTCCGTCTGCTGCAGATGCTGCCCGGGATCGGCCCGCAGACGGCGGGCAAGATTCTCGACGCGATCGCCGCCGATCCGGAACCGCTCGCAGCGCTGGCGGAAATCCCGGCGCCACCCAAGACCGGAGCGGATTGGGCGAGCTTCGTCGATCTCGTTTCCGCTCTGCGGAAGGTCGACGCAGCATGGCCGGCGGACATCGCGACCGCGCGTGCCTGGTACGAACCGCACCTCGACCGCATTCACGAAGACGCCGAAACGCGCAAGGCCGATCTCGTGCAACTCGAGCAGATTGCCGGCGGCTACCAGAACCGCGAGCGTTTCCTGACCGAACTGACGCTCGATCCGCCCGATGCCACCAGCGATCAGGCAGGCGTGCCCCTGCTCGACGAGGACTATCTGATCCTTTCGACCATCCATTCGGCCAAAGGGCAGGAATGGCGCTCGGTCTTCATGCTCAATGTCGTCGACGGCTGCATCCCATCCGACCTCGGCGTCGGCACGACCGCCGAACTCGAAGAGGAGCGGCGGCTGCTCTATGTCGGCATGACGCGGGCGCGCGATCATCTCCAATTGGTGCTGCCGCAGAGGTTCTTCACCTACGGTCAGAACAGCCAGGGCGACCGGCACGTCTACGCCTCGCGGACCCGCTTCATTCCGGCGACGCTGCTGCAGTTTTTCGAGACGACGAGCTGGCCGAAGGTCTCGGCGGCCGCCGGCGAGCGTAGCGCCAAACAGATCCGCATCGACGTCGGTGCCCGGATGCGTTCCATGTGGAAATGAGGGTGGGGTTGGCGCGAGCGGTGCTCCAGCCCTGAACCGCCGGGCGCCTAGCCGAAATTGCGCTTGTACGTCGCCGCAATCAGCGTCTCGGCCGCGGACGCTGCCGCCTCGCCGTCGCGAGCTTCGATCGCTGACAGGATCGCCTCATGCTGCGCCAGAGACTGGCCGAACCCGCCCGAAGCCGCCATGGTCTTCGGGATGCTAATCGACAGCGCTGCCCGAATGACGGATGCGACGGGCAGCAGAAAGCGGTTGTGCGCCGCCTGGAAGATCTGCAGGTGGAAGGCGATATCGGCCTCGATCGCCTCTTCGACACGCACGCCCCCCTCTGCCATGCGCAGGAATGCGGCGCGTATGTCGGCAAGTTCGGCAGCGGAGCCGCGCTTTGCCGCAAGCCGTGCGGCAAGCGGCTCGATCGAAAGGCGGATTTCGAACAACTCTTCAGCGAGCGCCTCCTGGTCCTCGGCGTCGCCCTGCCAGGAAAGCACGACGGGATCCAGCGTGTTCCAGTGCTCCGCGGCGCGCACCCGGGTTCCGAGGCGGGGCTTCGCTTCGATGAAGCCCTTGGTCGAAAGGATCTTCAGCGCTTCGCGCAGCGTCGTGCGGCTGACGCCGAGCGTCGCCAGCATGTCGGCTTCCTTCGGCAGGGTATCGCCGACCTTCAGCTCGCCGAGCGTGATGCGGCGGCCGATATCGCCCGCAATACGGGCCGGCAGGCCGCGATCCTCCCGAGCGATTGCCTTCATGCCCGCACTCTCCGTTGCATCTCCGCCCCGTTCATAGCCGGTCGCCCCAGTCAGGAAAAGCCACCCATCGCAGCGGCGTAGCGGCGCGTCATCTCGATGCCAATTGCGGTCGGTCGCATGGCCGGCGCACGGTCGTGGATGGCTATGCCCGCCCGCTCGCCGAAAAGGCGCTTGCCGTAACAAAGCAGTGTCTCGATGCCTTGCATGGTAAAGACCACACCGGGCAGCATCTGCCGATAAGCCTCTTCCGCGTGCTCGTCCCAACCGTCTGAAAAGAACTCATAGGCGCGCACGGCGTAGTCGATCGAGTCAGGCGCGAGGATCAGACCATGGCAACCGATGCGCAGGTTCTCGAGCAGCTCAAGGCCCGCACGGCCATTGAACACCGGCAGCCGGCCCTCGGTAACCTCGATGAGATGCGCTATGTCGACGACGGGCCCCTCGCCCTTCACCAGCCGGATATTTGAATGCTGGCGTACAAGCTCGCGGATATCGGCGGCCGTCAGCCCGCGGCCCATCAAGGCCGGGGCATTCTGGATGGCAAGCGGCAGATCGGTCTGATCGGCGACGCGGCCGAAGAAGCGCATGTATTCGGCGGCCGAGAGCTGGCCGACCATCGGCGGCTGGAGGATCAGCCAGTCGGCGCCGGCCCGTGCCGCATGCCGCGCCTGGCGCACCTGCTCCTCGACCGACGAGCCAAAGATCGTCAGCGCGACCGGTACACGGCCGCCCGTGTCCTCGACCAGCCACTCCATGATCGCCATGCGTTCGGCCTCGTCGAGCTTTGAGGCCTCGGTTGCCAAGCCAAGCCCGGCCATGCCGTGCACGCCGCTTTCCAGGCAGATTTCCGTCTGGCGTCGCATGGCGGCACGGTCGAGCTTTTCGTCTGCGTCGAACAACGCGTAGAGGATAGCGTGGATGCCGTGAAGGTTTTCGATGCGGAAGTCGTCCACCGTTGCCTCCTCAGTGGCTTTCGCGCGGAACCGCGTGGCCGCGGCCGCCGACAAGGAAATCGAGATCCGCTCCGGTGTCGGCCTGCATCACGCGCTCGACATAGAGGCCCTGGTAGCCACCTGTCATTTCCGGGATCGGTGCGGTCCAGGCGGCTTTTCGGCGCGCCAGTTCCTCTTCGCTCACGTCGAGATGGAGGCGGCGGCCGACAACGTCGAGTTCGATCCAGTCGCCGTCTCGCACCAGCGCCAGCGGGCCGCCGACAGCGGCTTCCGGCGCCGTATGGAGAACGACAGTGCCAAAGGCGGTGCCCGACATCCGGGCATCCGAAATCCTGACCATGTCGCGCACACCGTTTTTCAGCAGCTTCTGAGGGAGAGCCATGTTGCCGACCTCCGCCATGCCCGGATATCCCTTCGGGCCGCAGTTCTTCAGCACCATGATCGAGGTCTCGTCGATATTAAGATCCGGGTCATCGATACGCGCCTTGTAATGATCGATGGTTTCGAACACGACAGCGCGACCACGGTGCTGCATCAGCGCCGGTGTCGCCGCGGAAGGCTTGATGATCGCGCCATCAGGCGCAAGGTTGCCGCGCAATACGGCAATCCCGCCGCTTGCGGTGAGAGCCCGATCGAGCGGCAGGATGACATCGTCGTCGTAGTTCTCGACGCTTTCGATGTTGGCGCCGACGTTCTGTCCCGTCACCGTCAACGCGCCGAGGTCCAGGAGGTCAGCGATCTCCTTCATGACGGCAGGCAGCCCGCCGGCATAATGGAAATCTTCCATCAAATAGCGACCCGAAGGCATGAGGTTGAGGATGGTCGGGACGTCGCGACCGAGCCGATCCCAGTCGTCAAGCGAGAGTGCCGTACCGATCCGGCCGGCAATCGCCAGGAGGTGCACCACCGCATTGGTGGAACCGCCGATCGCGCCATTGACGCGGATGGCGTTAGCGAAGGCCTCACGGGTCAGGATCTTCGACAGGCGCAGATCCTCTGCCACCATCTCGACGATCCGCCGCCCGGTCAGCCGCGCCAGCCGGGCGCGGCCGGCGTCAACCGCCGGACAGGCCGCATTGCCGGGCAGCGCAAGCCCGAGCGCCTCAACCATGGACGCCATGGTTGAGGCGGTGCCCATCGTCATGCAGTGCCCCGGCGAGCGCGACATGGCGCTTTCGGCGGCCATGAAATCCTGTTGCGACATGACACCTGCACGCACGTCTTCGGAAAACTTCCACACGTCCGTCCCCGAACCGATCGTCCTGCCCTTGAAACGGCCGTTCAACATCGGCCCGCCGGAAATGACGATCGAAGGAAGATCACAGGACGCGGCCCCCATCACCAGTGACGGCGTGGTCTTGTCGCAGCCTGCCATCAGCACGACGCCGTCGATCGGGTTGCCGCGGATCGCCTCCTCGACATCCATCGAGGCGAGGTTACGGAACAACATGGCGGTCGGCCGCAGGTTGGACTCGCCGCAGGAAAACACCGGAAACTCCAGCGGCAGCCCACCTGCCTCGAGCACGCCCGCCTTGATGTGCTCGACCAGCCCTCGGAAATGCGCGTTGCAGGGCGTCAACTCCGAGAAGGTGTTGCAGATACCGATCACCGGCCGCCCGTCGAAGACATCGTCGGGCAATCCGTTGTTCTTCATCCAGCTGCGATGAATGAACGCGTCCTTGTCCAGCCCGCCGAACCAATGCTGCGATCGCAATTTTCTGGTCATGTGCCCTCCGATGCCCCGCCAGGTCTCCCGTGATCCTGACTTTGTATTTCTCATATAATCGGAGTTATTTTTTGGTCAAGCATTTCTGCGGCTACGGAGATCGGCAATCAGGCATTGGGGTCCGTGTGCGAACCATCGCGAACTGACGCTGAGCGTGGCAGGTAGAAGTGAGCGCTCAGCAGAGGACGCGGTAGACGGCCACGTCTGCGGGAGAGGACTGTCGCCCGCTCGTCTGACTGTCTTCATCTCATGATGGCAAAGACCGGTGAAGACAGGTGATCTACCGAGACGTCGCGGTCGTGGCCGATGTCGGCTCGCTCACGGCACGGTTTCTTCCGCGAGCTACATTCGGCAAAATCTCAATGCCCGAAGGGTTCGGGCGCCAACCAGCCGCGGACGCCGGCGACTGGAGGATGGAACGTGCCGTAGCAACCGGCGCCGGCCGCTCGCTGGCACCCGCCTCTGTGGATAGACTTGTTGCGGACCGAAGTCTCAGGGATGATGCAGCACGCTCATCCCGCCATCGACTGTCAGGCAGGTGGCATTCATGAACGGGCATTCGTCCGAGATCATGAAGAGCGCAGCCTTGGCTATTTCCTCTGGGCTGGCAATGCGGCCGCCGGGATGAAGCTTCATCGTGTCCGCCTCGGCGGCGACCGGATCGGGGAACGAATTCCAGTATTCCACGGCCTTCTGCGTGCGGACATAGCCCGGCGCCAGCGCATTCACACGCACGCCCTGCCCGGCATATTCGAGCCCCAGCGCCTTGGTCATGCCGAGAAGCGCATGTTTGGCGACGGGATAGGGGAAGGTGTGCGGGATGATGGTGAAGGCGTGGGTCGAGGCGATATTGAGGATTACGCCGCCTCCTGCCTCGATCATGCCCGGCAGCACAGCCTTGCTGCAATTCCACGCGCCCTTGAGATTGATGTCGAAGCAGCGCTGCCAATCGGTATCCGAGAGTTTCAACGGCTCGAAGAAGACATTGACGCCGGCATTGTTGACGAGCGCATTCGGCTGGCCGATCTCGCGGGCAGCGGCAGAAATGGCCTCTTCGATGGCATCGGCATCGGTGATATCGGCCGTGGTATAGCCGACCGTTCCGCCCGACGCACGCAGGCGCTCGGCTTCGCTCGCCAACAGGTCGCCGTCACGGTCGATGAGGAAGAGGCTCGCCCCCTCGCCAAGGAAGGTTTCGGCGATCGCAAGGCCGATGCCCTGTGCGGCGCCGGTGACAACGACGCGTTTTCCGTCAAGGCGACCCGCCATATCCGCGCTCCCTACCACTCGGCGACGCTGCCGTCGGCGTGGCGCCAGACCGGGTTGCGCCAGCGATGGCCTTCCTTCGCCCGTTCGATCACATATTGCTCATCCACCTCGATGCCGAGACCCGGTCCTTGCGGGATCGAGACAAAGCCATCCGCGTAGTGGAAGACTTCCTTGTTGGAGACGTAGTCGAGAATATCGTTACCGGTATTGTAGTGGATGCCGAGGCTCTGTTCCTGGATGAAGGCGTTGTAGCTGACGGCATCGACCTGAAGGCAGGCGGCAAGCGCGATCGGCCCCAGCGGGCAATGCGGTGCCAGCGCCACGTCGTAGGCTTCCGCCATCGCAGCAATCTTGCGGCACTCGGTGATGCCACCGGCATGCGAGAGGTCGGGCTGCAGGATATCGACATAACCGTCGGCCAGCACCGACTTGAAGTCCCAGCGCGAATAGAGCCGCTCACCGAGCGCGATCGGCGTCGAGCAATGGTTGGCGATTTCCTTCAGCGCCTCGCGGTTTTCCGAAAGCACCGGCTCTTCGATGAACATCAGGTTGAAGGGCTGCAGCTCCTTCGCCAGAACCTTGGCCATCGGCCGGTGAACGCGGCCGTGGAAATCGACGCCGATGCCGATATGCGGGCCGATCGCCTCGCGGATCGTCGCGATGGTTTCGACCGCCTTCTCCACCTTTTCCCAGGTGTCGACGATCTGCATTTCCTCGCAACCATTGAGCTTGATCGCCTTGAAGCCGCGGGCAACCACGTCGCGCGCATTGTTGGCGACGTCGGACGGGCGGTCGCCGCCGATCCAGGAATAGACCTTGATACGGTCACGCACCTGGCCGCCGAGCAGCGCATGCACCGGCTGGCCGTATGCCTTGCCCTTGATGTCCCAAAGCGCCTGGTCGATGCCGGCAATCGCCGACATGTGGACCGCGCCGCCGCGGTAGAAGCCGCCGCGATACATGACCTGCCAGTGGTCCTCGATCAGCAGCGGATCCTTGCCGATGAGATAGTCCGAGAGTTCGTTGACGGCAGCCTCGACCGTCAGGGCACGCCCTTCGACAACCGGCTCACCCCAGCCGACGATGCCCTCGTCGGTTTCGATCTTCAGAAACAGCCAGCGCGGCGGAACGATGTAGGTGGTGAGCTTGGTTATCTTCATGGTGCGATATCCGCTGGGTGAAACAAGGCGGCGAAGGCCGCCCGGGAAAGGGTTTCAGCGCGCCGACGGGGCGGGCCGGTGACGTTCGACGGCAAGCTTGAGGTCGCGTGCTGCCAGATCCAGCATGCGCGTGGAACAGTCGCGCGCCCGGCCCTTGTCGCGCAGGCGCAGCGCCTCGACCAGTTCGCCATGAATGTCGATTGCTTCGTCACGGCGCTCGGCGACTTCGTTAGAGGCGTGCAGCGAGAACTTCAGCGCCGCCTGGATGATGCCGACGAGCTGCAGGAACACCTGGTTGTGGCTGGCCTTGAGCAGGCATGTATGAAAGGCGACGTCGGCATCGGTGAAGCCGACGACATCGCGTTCACCGTCACGCATCGCCTGCCAGGCGCGCTCGAGGTCGGCGATTTCCTGGACGGTGGCGCGCTCGGCCGCAAATTCAGCCGCCGCCGGCTCGATCGCCCGACGCGCCTCCAGAACGCAGTTCAAGAGGTCGAATTCGAAGATGCGCTCGCCGATCCATTCGAGCACCTGGGAATCGAGGATGTTCCACTCGTCCTTGTTGCAGACGATCGTGCCCACCCGAGAGCGGCCGCGAACCATGCCCTTCGATTCAAGGACTTTCAGTGTTTCGCGGATGACGGTCCGGCTGACGCCATAGCGCTCGCACAGGTCGTTTTCGCGCGGCAGAAAGGAGCCGACCGGAAAGACGTCGGTGCAGATATCCGAGGCGATGGCGCGCGTCACATTCTTCTGAACGCGAGGGCGACGCTGGCCGCGCTCCTCCACGCCGTTGCTGTAGTCCTGCTCTTCCACCGCCGTTTTCCTCCCGCTTCCGTCTCCCTGTCGCTCCATAGCGCAGACGCTTGAAGGCGACAACGCAGCGAAGCACATTATCGTTATACATCACTATATCATTCATCATACAAAGGCAATTGACGAATATGATGATTCATCATACACAAATGTTCACTGCAGGAGGCAGTTCACCAGGGAGAGACATCATGCGCTTTATCAAGGCAGCCATTCTGGCTGGTACCGTCGCCGTGTTCGCGGCAACTTCTGCGTTTGCTGCCGACGTCAAGATCGGCTTCATCGTCAAGCAGCCGGAAGAGCCGTGGTTCCAGGACGAATGGAAATTCGCCGACGTCGCCGCCAAGGAAAAGGGCTTCACGCTGGTCAAGATCGGCGCCGAAGACGGCGAAAAGGTTCAGTCCGCAATCGACAATCTTGGCGCCCAGGGTGCGCAGGGCTTCATCGTCTGCACGCCTGACGTCAAGCTCGGCCCCGGCATCGTCGCCAAGGCCGCCGCCAACGACCTCAAGCTGATGACGGTCGACGACCGTTTGGTCAACGCCGACGGCAGCCCGATTGAAGACGTGCCCCACATGGGCATTTCGGCAACGAAAATTGGCGAAGCCGTTGGTCAGGCCCTTGTCGACGAAATAAAGAAGCGCGGCTGGGACATGAAGGACGTCGGCGCGATCCGCGTTTCCTACGATCAGCTCCCGACCGCAGTCGACCGCGTCGAGGGCGCGCTTTCGGTGCTGAAGGCCAACGGCTTCCCGGAAGCCAACATCTTCGATGCGCCGCAGGCCAAGACCGACACGGAAGCAGCACTCAACGCCTCGACGATCGTGCTCAATAAGAATGCCGGCATCAAGAAGTGGGTCGCGATCGGCCTCAATGACGAAGCGGTGCTCGGCGCCGTGCGCGCGACCGAAACGGTCGGCATTCCCGCCGACAGCATGATCGGCGTCGGCATCGGCGGCGCGGATTCGGCGATCAACGAGTTCAAGAAGCCTGCAGCCACCGGCTTCTTCGGCACGGTCATCATCTCGCCGAAGCGCCACGGCTACGAGACCGCCCTCAACATGTATGAGTGGATCGCCAACGGCAAGGAGCCGGAAAAGCTGACCCTGACTGCCGGCCAACTGGCGCTGCGCGACACTTATGAAGCCGTGCGCAAGGACCTCGGCATCGAGTAAACGCCCCTTGCGATACCATCTGCCCGGCGGCTTGTCCGCCGGGCGTTCCGCTTCGGAGCCGCGCATGCAAGACTTTCTTGAATTCCGTTCCATCTCGAAAGGCTATCCCGGCGTCCAGGCGCTGTCGGATGTCTCGTTTTCCGTGCGCAAGGGCGCCGTCCATGGGCTCATGGGCGAGAACGGCGCGGGCAAGTCGACGCTCATCCGCCTGCTGTCCGGCGACCAGGCCGCCGACGAGGGAGAGATCCTGATCGACGGCGCGGCGCAGAGCTATCGGTCCGTGCGCGACGCCTTTCGCGCCGGTGTGATCGTCATCCATCAGGAACTGCAGCTCGTTCCGGAACTGACRGTGGCCGAAAACCTCTGGCTCGGTCACTTCCCCGGCAAGGGCGGCGTCATCGATCGCCGCAGGCTGATCGGCATCGTCGGTGAAAAACTCTCCGAAATCGGTATCGACGTCGATCCGTCGGCCAAGATCGCCTCGCTCTCGATCGGCGAGCGCCAGATGGTCGAGATCGCCAAGGCGGTCATGCTCGATGCACGTGTCATCGCACTCGACGAACCGACCTCGTCACTGTCGTCCCGCGAAAGTGAAATCCTCTTTGCGCTCATCGAACGCCTGCGGTCTAATGGTACGGTGATCCTCTACGTGTCCCACCGACTCGATGAGATCTTCCGTCTTTGCGACGGCCTGACGGTGTTGCGCGACGGCAAGCTTGCCGCGCACCATACCGACATTTCCAAGGTGACACGCGACCAGATCATCGCCGAAATGGTCGGGCGCGAAATCTCCAACATCTGGGGTTGGCGAGCGCGCGACCTTGGGCCTGAGCGCCTGCGCGTCGAAGCGATCTCCGGGCCGAAGCTAAAAACACCCCTAAGCTTCTCGGTCCGGCGCGGCGAGATTCTCGGCTTCTTCGGCCTGATCGGCGCCGGCCGCAGCGAGATGGCACGGCTCGTCTACGGCGCGGACAACCGCGCCCAGGGAACGGTTACCATCGACGGTCAGAAGGTGCCGGCCGACAGCCCGCCCCACTCGATCCGCGCCGGTATGGTGCTGTGCCCGGAGGACCGCAAGTTCGACGGCATCGTGCAGGGACGCAGCATCGAGGAGAATATGGCGATTTCGTCGCGCCGGCACTTCTCGCCCTTCGGCATCCTCGATCTCAAGAAGGAAGCGGAGCTTGCCGAGCGTTTCATCGCCAAGCTTCGGGTGCGCACGCCCTCGCGCAAGCAGGACATCATCAATCTCTCCGGTGGCAACCAGCAAAAGGTCATCCTCGGCCGCTGGCTTTCCGAACAGGGCGTGAAAGTCCTTGTCATCGACGAGCCGACGCGCGGTATCGATGTCGGCGCCAAGTCGGAAATCTATGAAATCCTCTACGAACTCGCCGGTCAGGGCATGGCGATCGTCGTCATCTCCAGCGAGTTGCCCGAGGTGATGGGCATCACCGACCGCATCCTCGTCATGTGCCAGGGCCGCATCGCGGCGGATATCGCGCGCGCCGATTTCGACGAACGCCGCATCCTCGCCGCCGCCCTTCCCGATGTTCCAACCGAGCAGGTTCAGCCGTCATGACTTCCCTAAAAAAACTTCTTCTCGGCGAACAGGGTCTGGTCGTCATCTTCGCCGTCGCCTTCGCCATCGTGGCGCTGACGGTTCCAAACTTCCTGACCGAGCGCAACATGCTCGGCCTGCTGCAGTCGGTCGTGACCATCGGCATCGTCGCCTGCACGATGATGTTCTGCCTCGCCTCGCGTGACTTCGACCTCTCGGTCGGCTCCACCGTCGCCTTCTCAGGCATGGCCGCCGTCATGGCATCGAACGCCTCCGGCTCCATCCTCGTCGGCCTGATTGCGGCACTCCTGTGCGGCGGCTTCGTCGGCCTCGTCAACGGCGTGGTGATTGCGCATTTCCGCATCAACGCGCTGATCACGACGCTTGCCACCATGCAGATCGTGCGCGGCTTCGCACTGATTGCCTCCGACGGCCGCGCCGTCGGCATCAACGACCCGAGCTTCTACCAGCTGGCGCTGTCGAAGTTCCTGGGCATCCCGACGCCGATCTGGGTGATGGGCTTCTTCTTCCTCGTCTTCGGCTTCGTCTTGAACCGCACCGTCTTCGGCAAAAACACACTCGCGATCGGCGGCAACCCGGAGGCTTCGCGCCTTGCCGGCGTCAACGTCTCAAACATGCGCATCTGGATCTTCGCCCTGCAGGGCCTCGTTTGCGCCGTTGCCGGTGTGCTGCTCGCCTCGCGTATCACCTCGGGCCAGCCGAATGCCGCGACCGGCCTCGAGCTCTCGGTCATCTCGGCCTGCGTGCTCGGCGGCGTCTCGCTAGCCGGCGGCCGTGCGGCCATGACCGGCGTAATCGTCGGCGTTCTCATCATGGGCATTGCCGAAAACGTCATGAACCTCCTCAACATCCAGGCCTTCTACCAGTACGTGGTACGTGGTCTGATCCTTCTGCTCGCGGTGCTGCTCGACAATCTGCGCTCAGCTGCCGCTGGTCGTCGCAGCTAGGGGCATGACGGACGACACCGTCCTCCTCGAAAACGAAGAAGGGCTCACCGTCGAGGTGAGCCCGCTTGGCGGCGCCATCCTCACAGCCCGCTGGCGCGGGACGCCGGTGCTTGTGCCGACGCCGACACCGGGCCTCGCCTCGCAGGTGCTCGGCGCCGAAGCCTGCTTTCCGCTCGTACCCTTCGGCAACCGCATCGAAGGCAACGGCTTCCGCTTCGAAGGTCGAGACTACACGCTGGCGCCCAACACGGCCGATCCGCTCGTTCTGCATGGTGAGGGCTGGCTTCGGCGTTGGTCGATCTTGCGCCAGGACCGTCATTCGCTTGCGCTGCACGACCGGCAGGCGGCAAGCGCCGCCACGCCCTTCGCCTATGAGACGGTGCAGACGATCACGATCGACGGCGCGAGCTTGACGTTTTCGCTCACCGTCGCCAACCACTCAGCAGACGCGCTCCCCTACGGCCTGGGCCTCCATCCCTATTTTCCGCGCACGCCGGACACACGCCTTTTTGCCCATGCCAGCCGCCACTGGACCGAGCGGGAGGGTCACCTGCCGGGTGCGGCACAGCCTGTACCGCGCGATAGGGACTTCACCTCCGGCGCCCCTCTGCCGCCAGGCTGGCTGAACAATGCCTTCGACGGCTGGGATGGAAAGATGCGCGTCGAGTGGCCCGAAACCGGCCTCGCACTTTCGCTGGATGCGGACGAGAGCTTTGGTGTCTTCGTGCTTTACTCTCCCTCCACCGAAGCCGAATTCTTCTGCTTCGAGCCGATGAGCCACCGGCCGAACGCCCATCGCCGGCCCGAGGGCGGCGGTCTCGTCAGGCTGGCACAGGGCGAAACGCTGGAAGGCACCGTCACGCTGCGGATCCATGCGCTCGGGCCGTGAACGACACTGACGCACCTCTCTCCGCCAATCCCAAAGAAGAAGGCGGCGCCCCTTTCGGAGCACCGCCTTTTTTCCTTGTATCTGCCGAAGCAGCGTTATGCGGGCTGCTGATCTTCGCGCGTCTTCACGAGGCTCCAGACCACGCCCATGGCGATGATCGCGAAGGTGACGCCGAGCGACAGCGCGGCCGGGAACTTCTCGAGCCCCAGGAGATCGGCGACGAAGATCTTCGAACCGATAAAGATCAGGACGACGGCCAGTGCCGGCTTCAGGTAGCGGAAGCGATGGATCATCGCAGCAAGAGCAAAGTATAGCGCGCGCAGGCCAAGGATAGCGAAGATGTTCGACGTGTAGACGATGAACGGGTCCGTGGTGATCGCGAAGATCGCGGGAACCGAGTCGACGGCGAAGATCACGTCCGCCACCTCGACCATGACCAGCGCCATGAAGAGGGGCGTGATGAACCACGTCATCTTGCCGGTCTTGGGATTTACAAGCTTCACGAAGAAGCGCTCGCCATGGTGCTCTTCGGTGACGTTGAAGCGGCTACGCATGAAGCGGACCAGCATGTTGTCCGAAACGTCGGGCTCGGCCTCCTTCATGACCAGCATCTTGATGCCGGTGAAGACGAGGAACGCCGCGAAGATATAGAGAACCCAGGAGAATTCAGCGACGAGTGTCGCACCGACGCCGATCATGATCGCGCGCAGCACGATAACGCCGAGGATACCCCAGAAGAGCACGCGGTGCTGGTAGATGCGCGGGACGGCGAAGAAGGAGAAGATCAGGGCGATGACGAAGACGTTGTCGAGCGCCAGGGTCTTTTCGACCACGAAGCCGGTCATATAGGCAAGGCCGGACTCGGCACCGAGATACCACCAGACGAAGCCGCCGAAGCTCAGGCCGAGGGCGATATAGAAGGCGGAAAGCTTGACGCTTTCGGCAACGTTGATCTCCTTGTTCTCCTTATGGAGAATACCAAGGTCGAACGACAGGATAGCGATCACCAGGGCGAAAAAGCTCGCCCACAGCCACAGTGGCGTTCCCAGCCACATTACAGACATGAAGGAAAAGTCCACAGACGGGTCCCCAATCGGCACATGTTGTCGGAATAAGGTCCGACATCGCAAGAGTGCCGAAGCTCTCGCCAGAGGGGCCCGGACCAGCGGGTTGGGCGAGAGATGGGTTGCCGAATTTCGCCGTTCAAGAGCGCAACCCCATTTTTTTGAAGAATTTCGAAAAGCGCAGTCGGCTCCCCGATCCGGCTCACAAACCTGGCCCTGTTTGCTCGGAACAAGACGGGGCGTAGCGGCCGCCATGCCTCGCTCTCCGGCTTCGCCGCACCGCCAGCAAGCTCACCGCCACCGCCGCGCCGGCCACCATGGCTGCCACCGGCGGCAGGGCCTGCGGCGACAGGGACTCCAGAGTGAGCCCGCCGACGGCCGTGCCGAGCGCGACGCCCACATGCATCGCCGAGAGATTGAGACCAACCCCCGCCTCCGCCGTATCGGGGCCGGTCGCCATCAGGAAACTCTGCACCACCGGCGAGATCATCCAGCTGATGCACCCCCACACCATCATGACGGCAATGAAGGCCCAAGGGGTCGATGATGCCAGCGGGATGACGAGCAAGGCCAGCAGATAGGCGAAAGGCGCAATGACGATCGCGCGGCGCGGCGTTGCGGCATCCGCAAGCCAGCCGCCGAGATAACCGCCGCTGACCCCCGCCACGCCGAAGGCGACGAAGGCCAGCACGAGTTCCGCCCGGCCGAGACCGACACGGTCGGTGATGTAGGGAGCGAGATAAGCGAAGAGGACAAAATGACCGCCGATCATCAATATCGAAACGAGCTGCCCGGCCAGGAGCGGCAGGGACCTGATATGCTGCCAATAGCCAGACGCACCTTGCGGCCGCCGGCCTGAAGGCTTGAGGCTGACGTAGCAGACGACGAAGATCAGCAGGACAAATAGGGCGAGCGCCACGAATACGCTACGCCAACCAAAGAGGCCGGAGACGACCATGCCGACCGGAACGCCCAGCACCATCGAGCCGCTGATGCCCATGAAGATGACGCCGATGGCGCGGCCGCGCATGCCAGGCCCCGCCAGCTCCGTCGCGAGCATGGTTGCGACCAGACAGACGGTCGCGCTGGCCATCGCCATCGCAATGCGGGCGATAAACAGCATCGCAAAATTCGGGCTCAGCGCTGCGGCAATGTTGCTTGCTACGAACAGCGCAAGCGCAGACAAAAAGATCGTCCTGCGCTCCAGACGCACCGTCAGCAATTGCGCCGCTGGGGCGCTCAGCGCAAACGCGACTGAAAAGACCGCCGTCAACTGACCGGCAAGGCCGACCGAGACGGAAAGTCCTTTGGCGACATCGGGGAGGATGCCGATGACGATGTTTTCGGCGGTCCCGGTTGCGAAGGTCGCCAGAGCCAGAAGAAATAGACGCGGGTTCATGCCACCATCCCGATACATTGCCGCCTTGCGCGGAAGGACGGTAATCCTTCGCGGTCTTGCGGCGAGTTGCGTTATGGGGTTTCGGGGCGCGAGCTTCGGTTATCCCTCACCGGATTGGTATCACGTCATTCGGCGGTCGAAAAGATGGATCGGGATCGGGGATTGAGTGCGGTCTTCGGTCCCAGAAGTCGGTTGCCATCCGCCCACCTCCTGACGGGCGCCGCCGCCTTTTCTGCAAACGCCGGGAATAGGTTCCTCTCTTCGCCGTTCTTCCTGCATCTGTCATGAGGAGAACAGCGATGGCACTCGCCCTTCTGAAGAAACCGCAGCCCCGGCTTACCTTTCTCTGCCGCAGGCAAGATGAAGGTGTGATCCCGGCGCCTGTGCGCGCCAAGACTGTACTACCCGATTGGTTCCGAAAGCTGCCGGCCGTCGATGAAAACCATGTCTCGCCGACGAGCAGCGGCATCACGGTCAAGCGCTGCATGCCCTTCCTCGATGCCATGGCAACCGGCTGGGTCATCGGGCTTGCGGCAACCGTACGCATGGAGATTTCAGAGAGTGGCCGGCAGGTCGATTGCGGATGGGATTTCGACCGGACGATGGTGAGCAACCACGCGAGCCATCAGGTCGCGGGCAATCCGCGCGCGCCGTTGCCGCCCTGCAAGTTCCACAATTACTGGACCATCCGTACGCCGCGCGGCTGGAGTTGCCTCTTCGTGCCGCCGCTCAACCGGTCGAACGGCGTGTTCGAGATCGTCGCTGGGGTCGTCGATACTGACACTTACCAATCGGAAATCCACTTCCCGTTCTTCGCCACCGGTGCAGACGGGTTGCATGTACTGGAGCGTGGCACACCCATCGCTCAGCTCATCCCCTTCCGCCGAGAAACATCCGATCTCGACGCGGACATTCGCGGCGAAAGTGAAACGGAGGGGACGGTCCGCAAGACGATCCTCCGCAAGACGCTTGCTTCCGACGGCTGGTACAGAAAGTTCGCCCGCGCGCAGCGCTAAGCCGAGCCTGCCGAAGACGTTTCAGCGACGCCGCACCCGGCGACGGCGGCGGTGCTTCCATGCCGAATATAGACCACCTATATCATTGAAAAAACTTCTGTTTTCCTGGGAATATGCATGTTCGGCCGACGTTCCTCCCTTGCAGTCAACGAGGCTGTCCCCACGAAGGAGAAACGTGATGAAAAAAGTCCTCGCAGTTCTGAGTGCATTCCTGGTGGTTGGCGCGGCAGGCCCCGCACCTGCCGTCGCCGACGACGACCCGGTTACCCGCTTCCTGCAAAAGGCGACCGGCAAAGGCAAGAGCCATGCGCGCTCCAGCCGGGACGACGGCGGAAGCTGGATCTCCAACCGCAGTTCCAACGGCTCATCGAACTCTTCGCGGAACTCAAGCTCGAATTCGAGTTCGAACTCAAGCTCGAATAGCAGGTCCAATTCGTCGAGCAACTCAAGCTCGAACAGCTCGAGCAACTCCTCGTCGAACTCGTCCTCCAATTCCTCGTCCGACGACGATTGAGACACCGCTTTCAAGAAACAGGAAGCAGTGCGGAGAATATTGTCCCTCGCGTCGATTGGCGTGGGGGATAATTCGTTGCGGCGACTACCGATCCAGCAGGGGCAATGTCCCCTTAGTGCACGCCCTACCTGAGCTCGGCAAGTAGCGCGTCTGCCTCCCACGTCTTGCGCCCAGTGGTCGCCGCTTCCTTGACCAACCCACAAAGCCGTTCATTGACCGGCGCCTGCCGGCCGAGCTTGGCGGCGAGCGCGACGACCGCACCGTTGATCCAATCCACTTCGGGAAAACGGCCGGCTTCAAGGTCGTCGGCCATCGAAGAGCGCGCCGTCGCGTCGATCTTCAGCATGCGACCGGCAATCGCGCGAAACAGGGCGTCCGACAGGCTCAGGACGAGGGGTAACCAGTTCGGCGGGAGCGGTGTCAGCCGCGCCGGGCGGATGCGCCCCTCCGCGGCCAGCAGCCCCAATGCCTCGCGCTGGGCGAGCGCAAGGCAGAGGCGAAAGTCCCGCGTCTGCAGCTGCTCGCGCAGGGGCAGACCGGAGAGCGCATTGATTGCGTTGTTGAGGTTCATCAGCAGCTTTGCCCACTGCACCTCCTCCATGTCGCGACGCAGGTCGAGAGCCAGCCCCGCGGCCTTGAAGAGCGCCGCCGCCGCTGCCATCAGCGGGTCGTCCTCGACGGCAATATTGCCCTCCGTCGCACGATGCAGATGCGCCGGCCCGGGCGCCGTTACGTTGAAGGGAACCATGCCGCGCAGGATCCGTGCAGACGGCAACAAGGTCTGCAGCGTGGTGCTGTTGCCGACACCGTTCTGCAGGCTGAGAACCGGAACGCCGGTGCGCAGCACCGGTGAGAGTTCCGCCGCCGCCTGGACCGTCTGCCCGGATTTGACCGTCAGGAGGACGAGATCGCAACCCGCCAGGCATGATGCTGCATCGGAGTAGACGATCCTCTCAGGCGCGACGAAATCATCACGCCCATCCAGATCGGTCAGACGCAATCCATCCCTTTGCCAGACGGTACCGCGCGCCGTCCGGCCGACGAAAATCACCTTTGCCCCGCCAGCCAGAAGGCACCCGCCGACAAAACCGCCGACCGCACCGGCACCGAACACTCCAATTTTCACGACGCCCGCCCCCTTCGCATGCCAGGGAGTATAGGCCGGGATCGTCGATTTCCAACTCGATGTCTATGATCGAGCGGGAGCCCGTTGACCAAGCCAGATGCTGCCGACGACCAAAAGGACGCCGACACTCTGAGGCGCGCTCAAGGACTGGTCCAGGAACACCCATCCGAGCAGCACAGCCGTCAGCGGGCTAAGGAAGAGAAGCGCTGACACTGCTGCGGACTCCAGTCGCCCGATGCCCCGAAACCAGAGAACATAGGTGAGCGCCGCGCCGATCAGGCTCAACCAGGCGAGAGCCAGCAGGTTGGGAACGGTCGGGAACGGCACCGGCGGCTCGAAGGCAAGGGCGATGGGGATGAGGAGCAAGCCACCGGCGGTCAGCTGCCACGCCGTCGATGTAAGCAGCGATTCCGTCGACTTCCACTTTCGCGCCAGGACATTGCCGAAGGCCATGGATAGCGCGCCGGCAAGGCCCGCGGCAATGCCGATCTCGTCCAGCGCGGCTTGYGGCGTCAGGACCAGAAGCCCGACGCCGGCAATGCCGACAATAGCCGCAACGAGGGACACCGGACGGATCGGCGCCTTAAGAAGGAGCGCTGCAATGAAAACGACGATCAGCGGCTGGACCGCCGCGACGGTTGCCGCGACGCCACCCGGCAGGCGGTAGGCCGCGACGAACAGCATACTCAGGAAGATCGAGATGTTGAGAGCACCGAGCACGAAGGCGCGGAACCACCAGATGCCGCGCGGCAGCCGCCGGACGATCAGGAGGAGCAGCAAGCCCGCCGGCAAAGCCCGCAACAGCGCGACCGTCAGCGGAGAAAAGCCCTGCAGGAACTGGGTGGCAACAATATAGGTGCTGCCCCAGATGACGGGGGCGATTGCCGTGATGGCGATATCGGAAACGTCTGTTTTCATGAGAACTGAAGGACCTCGCCAAGCGGCCTGCGGGGCTTTTGCGGCCAATTTCCGGGAACGGCGCGGCCGACCGCGAGAAGCATTGTGGGCAGTTCGCTGGGCGTCAGGTTGAACTCGCGGGCGACGCCTTCGGCGTCGAACCCGCCCATTGGACCGGTAGACAATCCCAACGCTTCGGCGGCAAAGATCAGGGTCGCGGCACCCAGACTGGCCGACCGCATGGCCTCATCGCGGGCAACCTTTGCGTCGGCATATTGGGCCCGGACAGCCTCCTGCCAACCGGAGGCCATTTCGGTCGGCATGTAACCGGTATCGACGAAGGGGCGCAGTCGTGCGGGCAGCGTCTCGTGATCGGGCAGCAGGCCGCAGATGATGAAGGTCGCGGCAGCGTCCGAGACCTTGGCTTGCCCGTGCGCCACATTGCGCAGCCTGGCTTTTCCTTCCGGCGTGCGCACGGCGATGAACCGCCAGTTCTGCAGATTGTAGGCCGTTGGCGCGCGGGTCGCGAGACGGACCAGTTGCTCGATTTCCGCGTCCGCCAATGTATGGGTCGAATCGAACCGATTGGCGGAGACGCGCTGTTCGATAAGGGCGATCATGGGATGTGTCATTCTTTCAGTCCGATCGAATATCTGTCGGACCGACCGTATTGAATTCACCATTGATTGATAATATGGCCATTTCAAAAGACATCATTCGCCAATGGAAAATTATTGTGGATCGCTACACCGCCCTCCAGGTCTTCCGCCATGTGGCCGAACTCAGCAGTTTCGCGGAGGCCGGGCGCAAGCTCGGCCTGTCGCCGGCCGCGATCAGCAAGAACGTTGCCGAGCTCGAAGCCAGCGTCGGCACGCGGCTCATCAACCGGACCACACGGCGCATGGCGCTGACGGACGAGGGGAAGCTCTATCTCGAACACGTCGTGCGCGGGCTGGATGCGCTGAAGGATGCCGACGCCGCACTCTCGCCCGTCCGCCAGGCGCCGGGCGGGACGCTGCGTGTTGCCGCTCCGATGACGGTAACACTCATGCGCCTTTCCTCCGTCATCCCAGAGTTCCTGTCCCGCTACCCGGACCTCAGGCTCGACCTGCACCTTGACGACAGGCGCGTCGATATCGTGCAGGAGGGGTTCGATCTGGCCATCCGCGGCAGCGACAAGCTGGAGGATTCAAGCCTGATCGCCAGGAAACTCGCGGTCATGCCACATGTTCTCTGTTCGGCACCGGCTTACTTCGAAGCCCACGGAGAACCGATGGATCCCGCTGACCTGAATTCGCACAACTGTATCCGTTTCAGCCTCTCCGGCCATGCGGACTTGTGGGAGTTTCGCAAGGGCAGCCGAACGGAGAAGGTGGCCGTGAAGCCGCGCTATTCGGTGACATCAAGCCTTGCCGTGCGCGATGCGCTGCGCGCCGGCTTCGGGGTCAGCCTGATACCCCGTCCCTATGTCGAGGACGATCTGAAAAGCGGTCGACTGCAGCGCGTGCTTTCCGACTGGGATACGGTCGAAACCACGCTCTACGCCATCTATCCCTCCCGGCAGCACGTTGCGCCGAAGATCCGCGCGTTTCTCGATTTTCTCGCCGAAACATTCAGCCGCCCGTAATCGCGCACCCCGCCGATGGTGCATGGCACGACGCGTATGGGATCCAACCGGCTCCGATCGAACTTGCACTGTTCCCTGGGGAACATCGGCCATACGATGCATCGGTAGGTTACCGGCGCATCTCAACCAGAGCCCGAAGGACCGACCTCATGCGCCTGATTGCCGCCACCCTCTTCGCTTTCAGCCTCGCCGGCTCGGCCGCTGCCGCCGATCTCATGACCTTCTGGGACAAGCCGCAGCACGGCGGCAACAGCTTCAATCGCCTCCCGCCGGACCAAGCCTATTTCAAGGCGCTGGCGGGTTACGGCGCCACCTGGGTGCGCCTCTCCTACGACAAATGGAAACCGGCAAAGCGCGACTACCTGATCGGCGACGCGGACCAATATACGGGCATTCCTGCCGCTGATCTCGAAACGCTCAAGGAGACGCTCGACCGCGCCGACAAGGCGGGCCTCAAGGTGGTCATCGCGCCGCTGTCGCTGCCAGGCATGCGCTGGGCCCAGAACAACGGCAACAAGTTCGACGGTCGGCTCTGGCGAGACAAAATCTGGTGGGACCAGGCGGCGAACTTCTGGCGGGATCTGGCGCGGGAGCTGAAGGACCACCCGGCCGTTGCCGCCTACAATATCGTCAACGAGCCGGCGCCGGAAAAGAACAACGGACTTGCCGAGCACGCCGACCCGCAGGCGATGCAGGCCTGGTACGACGGAAAGCAAGGAAGCGCCGCGGATCTCAGGGCCTTCTATGAGACCGTCATCGCCGCCATTCGCGAGGTCGACCCCGCGACCCCTGTGATGGCGGATGCGGGCTGGTATGCGGCGGCGGATGCCTTTTCCTATTGGCCATCGGCTCTCACGGACCAGAAGATTCTCTACAGCTTTCACATGTACGAGCCCTATGCGGCCACGAGCGCGCCCAACATCAAGCGCGACAAGCCCTATGCCTATCCGGGCTCAGTGCCCTTTGGCGAAAGTGAAGAGACCTGGGACAAGGCGCGACTGGCCGGCTATCTGGCAAAGCCGGTGCAATGGGCCAAGGACAAGGACGTGCCGCTCAACCGGCTCGTCGCCGGCGAGTTTGGCTGCATGCGCCGGTGGGCTAGCTGCAGGACCTATCTCGAGGATGTGTTGACCGCGCTCGATAAGGACGATCTGCACTGGGCCTTCTACAGTTTCCGCGAAGATGCCTGGGATGGCATGGACTACGAGCTCGGCTCGAAGACCGTCGGCTGGAAATACTGGCAGCAGATGGAAGCCAACGAGCGCGACACGACGCCGCGCAAGGCGACGCCGGAGTTCGCACCGATCAGCCAGCGGCTCGCCGCGGATCGCTGATCGCCTTCCGCCGAAACGCCTTTGAACCAGGGCGTGGCGGGCGGCCGAGCGTGGCGGCAATCCGTGTCGGCGTCACAAAAGCGCTCCATTGCGATGCACATCAGGTCGCAGCCTTCGCCCTTCCGACCAGACGCCGGTCTGCTTGGAAAAAGGGCAAGAATCGTTAGAACAACTTTATCCCTGCGAGCACCACGTCAGCCGTGGTGCCGTTTGCAACTTGAGGCATGTCTGTGGACACGACCGGAGCGGCCGTCGCCGACACACGAAAGCGAACCATCTCCCTGTCGCGCACGCTGGCGATAGTGATGGCGGCGCTGGTGGCCCTGACCGCCGCGGTCATTCTCTCGGTCGTCTGGTACATGTCGGCCGGCGCGACGCGGGAATTGCTCGCCCAATCGGCCCATCTCGGCCTCGACGCCGTCCAGACGAAGATCGGCAGCCGGTTTGCGCCGGTTGAAGACCAATTGGCCTTCCTGGCAAAGGAGGTCGCGGCCGGACGCCTCGATCCCGCCGATCCGCTGGCACTGGAGCGGGTGATGACGGGCGCGCTTGCGGCAACCCCGCAAGTTCGCGTGCTCTCCTTCGTCAAACCGAATGGCGAAATCTTTGGCGTGACCCAGGGTCCCAAGGGCGTCTTTTCCTTCGCCGACACGATCAGGACCGACAACGAGCGTGCGGAGGTGGACGAGGCGCGCCGCAGCGGCAAGGCCCAATGGGGGCCGGTCTACTTCGTTCCGGATCCGGCCATACGCACCTCGGTCACGAACCGGCAGCAACCGGCGACCGTCGGGGATCAGTTTGCCGGCGTCTTCCGCGCAACGATCACGGTTGATGCGATTTCGGACTTTCTGCGTCAGATCGCCGTCTCGAACCCAGGGACGACGCCCTTCGTCCTTTATGGCCGAGATCAGGTGCTCGCCCATCCGATGATGGCAGCGGGCCATCCGCTCCTGTCGGCGGAGCACCGGCTGCCGAAGCTTGGCGAACTCGGCGATCCGTTCCTTGCCACACTGTGGGCGGAGGAGCCTCAGACCTTCCATGATTCCGCGCTGGAAGCGCGCTTCGTGGAGGTCGGCGACAAGGATCGCGTCATTCTCACCCGCGAGATCAAAGGTTATGCACCGGCCCCTCTCGTCGTCGGCGTCGAGATACCGATCGAATCCCTGGAGAAGCCGATATGGGACCTCCTGCGCGCCGGCGTAGCCGGTCTCGTGGTTATGCTCGCGGCGATCATCATCGCGTGGGTCGTCAGCCGCCTCATCGTTCGCCCGGTCACCAGCATGGCGCATGAAGTCCGCGCCGTCGGCATGCTCGACTTCGCAGCGCTTCATCCTCTGCCGGGAAGCCTCTTCACCGAACTGAACGAGCAGGCGCGGGCCTACAATACAATGCTGACCGGACTGCGCTGGCTGGAAACCTACGTTCCAAAGAAACTGGTGCGCCATCTGCTGGGAAGCGGTAACCTCGCCTCGACGCAGCGAACGGTGACCATCATGTTTACCGACGTGGTCGATTTCACCGCCACCGCAGAAAAGACCAGCGCTGCCGAAGTCGCCGCACTGCTGAACAGGCATTTCGACCTGCTCGGCCAGTGCATCGAGGATGAAGGCGGCACAATCGACAAGTTCATCGGCGATTGCGTGATGGCGTTCTGGGGTGCCCCCGACGATCAGCAGGATCATGCCGATCGCGCCATTCGCGCCGCGCGCGCCATTGCCCTCGCCGTCGCAGCCGATAATGCTGACCGGCTCAAGAAAGGCCTGTCGCCGCTGCGCGTGCGCATCGGCGTCCATTCCGGTCCGGTCGTCTCGGGCAATATCGGCATGAGCGGACGCTCGGCCTACACCATCGTCGGCGACGCGGTAAACGTCAGCAACCGTCTGGAGCAGCTCGGCAAGTCGGTGGCGCCGAACGAAGAGATCGTCGTGCTTCTGAGCGGACAGACATTCGAGTTCCTCACCGAAGACCGTTCGGACCTCACGCCGCTTGGCAAACACTGCCTTTCCGGGCGGACGGAACAGACCGAGATCTACCGGTTGCCGACCAAAGGGGAATAGGCGACACGAAGCGAGCCATCGCTTTTCCAACGATGCCTTCGTATCAAAACACCGGCCTCAAAGCCATCTCCATGCCCAGAAGGAACAGGCAGGCCAGGAAGCCGCGACGGAAGCCCTGAGCGCTCACCCGGCTGCGGAGCCGTTGGCCGGCCCACATTCCGGCAAGGGCCGGAACGACGGCGACCCCGGAAAGCGCAAGGGTTTCGGCCCGGAAGGTGCCCTGGGCGCCAAGCCCGACCGCCAGTGCGATGGTCGAAACCGTGAAGGAAAGCCCCAAAGCCTGCACGAGGTCATCCTTCGCAAGGCCGAGGGCTTGCAGATAGGGCACGGCCGGAATGACGAAGACCCCGGTGCAGCCGGTCACCAGGCCGGTCAGCATTCCGACAACCGGCGCCAGCCACCGTTCCTGCCGCTCAGAGATGCGGAACGGCGGAGCGAGCAGCGCGCAGCCGGAATAGATGACGAGTGCTGCCCCGAGCGCCGCGGTGGTCAGCCGCGTGTCGCCGCCGACCAGCCATGCGGAACCGAAGAGTGTGCCCGCAACGATCGCCAGCATCATCGGCCAGAACCGGCGCGCGAGCGGCAGGATGGCGGATCCTGCCAGAAGCTGCCAGACATTGGTCACGAAGGACGGAACGACCAGCAGGCTTGCCGCCGCGACCGGAGAAATGAGGGCGCCCAGAGCGCCCATCGCCACCGTCGGCAGACCCATTCCGGTTACGCCCTTGACGAGGCCGGCGACGAAAAACGTCGCGGCAACGGCCAGCAGGAAAGAAAACGACACGTCGAACATGAGACCGGCATATCCGGTTCGCCGGCATAGACAATGCGGAAGTGCCGATGTCAGACTTCGGCTGGTCCGAAGTCTGATTGTCGATTATCCTTGCCGCATGCCCTTCGACCTCAACGATCTTCGCCTGTTTCTCGCCGTCGTGGACGTCGGCAGTATCACCCATGGGGCGCAGGAGGTCGGGCTTTCCCTACCGGCGGCGAGCGAGCGGCTGCGCACCATGGAGGCAGCGGGCGACGTAACCCTGCTGACGAGAGGGCGACGCGGTGTCAGTCCGACGGAGGCGGGCGAAGCGCTCGTCCACCATGCGCGCATGATCATCCGCCAGACGGTGCAGATGCGCAGCGAACTGGGAGCCTATGCCAGGGGCGTGCGCGCCACCGTTCGTGTTCTTGCCAATACGGCCGCGATGACCGAGTACATTCCCGAAAGGCTTGCGGCCTGGATGGCAGCCAACCCGCAGATCGACATCGAGCTGAAAGAACGGCAAAGCGTCGAGATCGCCAGGAGCGTCGCTGCCGGCTTCGCCGAGATCGGCATTCTATCGGATGCGGTGGAGGCGAGCGGTCTGACGCTGCACCCCTTCGCGACTGACCGTCTGGTCGTGGTGGCCGGGCGTGACCATCCGATCATCGAGAGAACGCAGGTCCGCTTTGCCGATCTGCTCGATGAACGCTTCATCGGACTGGCAGGCGGCGCATTGCAGGATCACATCGACAGTCAGGCGGCCAAGCTCGGAGCCAAGCTCAAGATGCGCGTGAAGCTCCGCACCTTCGATGACATCTGCCGGATGGCGGGCGCAGGCGTGGGGGTCGGCATCGTGCCGGAAAACGCGGCCCGCCGATGCCGTCGAGCGGCCCGGATCTCTGTCATTCGCCTGCAGGAAACATGGGCCGTGCGCAGGCTGTCAGTCTGCATCCGCAGTGACGGGCAACTGACGCCGCCGGCACTCAGCCTGTTCGGCCATCTCACAGGCAATGGACAATCCTGAGGCGCATTTACCAGCAGGGAACGCGCGGCGCGCGCAGGTTTGCGCAAAGTTTTAGATTGCTGCTGATAAAAATGCTGCTTTTCGCCGCCTGGAAAGCAAAATTTAACCATACTTCTCCATCTTTTGTCCATCAGTCGTCAAGAAGGGGACAATCCGGAAGTCGCGCAGCGGTGGTCGCTCGCCGGCCTGAGGGCCTTTTGCGTGAATTTCTGGCTTGATTTGCGTTGTTGAGTAAGATCATTCGCCCACAGTCTTTGAATCGTCTGTTGCGTCCATTGCTGATCACTTGCTGCGGCACCGCTCTTGTCGGCGCGGCTGCGTGGTCGCTTGTCAGCATGGCCGCGATGGGCAACTCCTTCGCGCATGGTTCGGGCCGCCTGTTGCCCAAGCCGCAGCTCCATTTGGCCGAGAAGACCAAAGAGCGCGCCTGGGACAAACATGCCAGGATCAACCAGGCGACACGGCTCGTCGCGGCCGCCGCGGCACAGCCGGTCGTGGTCGCCAGCCTGGCCCCCAGCGAAGCGCGGTTTGCGCACGATCCAGAATTCCCGAGAGATGCCGAAATGCTCGGCAAGAGCGCGCGCATCGCGGCGGCCGTGAAGCAGGCGGTCCTGGCATCCGAAAAGCTCGCCAGCAATTCCGCCGCCGCCGCTTCCGCACAGTCGCGCCACCAGAGCCCGACGGTGAGCCTGCCCGCACCGGAACGCTTCGCTCCGATGACCACCGGTTCCACCGACAAGCCCGCGGTGCAGCTTGCCTATGCCACCCCCTCCCAGAGCCACGTGGACGACAACGCGTTTTCCGCCGTGCTGACTGCGCCCGTCGAGGACGATGTCGCAGAGCAGCCGGAACCGGACACGGCTGATGACACGGCCGCGCTGCCGAGCCATGAGGACACGCCATCTGTCGGGCCCATGCCGCAATTCCGCCCGCGCAACGAACAGGCTCAGAAGCCGGCGCCCGAACCCGAGAAGCCCGCAGGCAAACAGGCCGAAGTCGAGGCGGCGATCAAGGCCGAGGAGACCGGGAAGCCTGACGAACGCGAAATGCCGGCAAAGCCGAAGGTCGCCTATGCCCGACCGGAAGACCCGACGGAGAACACTTCCGGCACCGGCTTCGGCCAGGCGCTGCGCAACATCTTCGGCAGCAGCGCGAAGGCCGGAAACGGCGTCGCCGTCTACGACATCACCGCCGCCAAGGTTTACATGCCCGACGGCAGCGTGCTCGAGGCCCATTCCGGCATCGGCAAGATGGCCGACAATCCGCGCTACGTCGACGTCAAGATGACCGGGCCGACCCCGCCGCACACCTATAATCTCAAGATGCGCGAGACGCGCTTCCATGGGGTCGAGGCGATCCGCATGCTGCCGATCGACGGAAAGAACAAGCACGGCCGCGACGGATTCCTGACCCACAGCTACCTGCTGCGCGGCAAGCGCGCCGAATCCCATGGCTGCGTCGCCTTCGCCGACTATCAGCGCTTCCTGACGGCCTTCAAACAGGGCAAGGTCAAGCAGATCGTCGTGGTGCCGAACGGCGGACGCGCGGCCGGCATGCGCCTGGCACAGAACGGCAGGAGTTCCTGACAGGAAGCGTCCGACAGCCGGAGAAGGGCGCCAAAGGACTTCCGCCAATGAGGAACGGACATTAAGATCCGGACCTCATCAGGAGCGAGAACGAAGAGGACCGGGAGCCTGTCATGTGCCGAAACATCAAACCCCTGTTCAATTTTGAGCCGCCGGCCACGGACGCAGAGATCCATGACGCCGCGTTGCAGTTCGTGCGCAAACTGAGCGGAACGACCAAGCCGGCCAAGCGCAACGAGGCGGCCTTCGAACACGCGGTCAACGCAATCGCCGCCTGCGCCCAGGAATTGCTCAGTTCGCTCGAAACATCGCAGCCGCCGCGCAACCGCGAGGAAGAAGCAGCCAAGGCACGCGCCAGAAACGCGGTCCGGTTCGCCTGAGAGAGACGGCGTCCGCAGCTGCTGGCGCCAGTTCACCGCAACCGCTTGGAAGCGCGCCTCATGCCTTGGCGGCGAGCGCGCTCAGTTCTTCAAGGTCGAGGTCGCGCTCCAATTCATGCAATGTCTCGTCGTCGATCTCGCCGGTGCGATGGAGCCGGATGAGTTCGCGCCGCCCGGTTGCGACCGCTTCGAGCACGACATCGAAATGGGCATGCAGGATGGGCGTGTAGTGCTCCGTGCGCGCAGCATAATCGACGATCGACACCGCCCGGCGCTGGTACCGGTCGAGCAGTTGCGGGTGGATGAGATTGCCGCCGTCGTCATAGGCCCGGCTCTGAATGGTCACGAGTTGCGCCTTCGCCATGGCCGCCTCGGCCTGGCTCATGCTGAGGCGCGCCTTTTCCGATGGCGGCTCGACGAGCCCCGCCCATGCGATCACCTGCCCGAGTGTCATGCCCTGGACGAGCACCGTCCCCAGGATGACGGCAAAGGACGTGACCAGGATGAAGTCGCGGCCGGGAAAGCCCTCGGGAATGCTGAGGGCGAGAGCCAGCGTGACGACGCCGCGGACACCGGCCCAGGAGACCACCGTTGCGGCGCGTGCGCCGAGCGGCCGATAGCGCTCAATACCCAGGGCATTGCCGAGGCGGATGACGAGGTCCGAGCCAAACACCCAGGCAAAGCGCGCGACGGAGAGCGCCACGAGAATGGCGAGGATCGGCCACCACATGGTGGCGGCAACGATATCGAAGCCGCCTCCCCGCTCGACGACACCGCGCAGCGACAGGCCGATCAGGATGAAGACGGCCGCCTCCATCAGGAAGACGATGACGGTCCAGAACGATGTGCCGCGCATGCGCGTTGCCGCCGAGAGCACGGTATGCTGATGCCAGCTTGCGATCAGTCCGGTGGTGACCGTGGCGATGACGCCTGAGACATGCATGTACTCGCCGAGCAGGTAGGACGTCCAGGAAAGCAAGGCCGTGGCAGCGATGATCAGATATTCGTCGCCGAGGCGGCGCACCACCAGGACCCAGGCCGTGCCGATGGCGGTACCGATGAGGGCGCCGCCGATCGCCAGCACGAAGAAGCTGCCGACCGCCTCGCTCGCGCTGAAGGCGCCGGTGACGCCGGCGGCAATCGCGAAGCGGAAGAGCACCAGGCCGCTCGCGTCGTTGAGCAGGCTTTCCCCTTCCAGCAGGATTTGCAGCCGCCGCGGCAGCCGCACCCGCTGCAGCACGGCGCGCGCCGAGACCGCGTCGGGTGGCGACACGATCGCCCCGAGTGCTGCGCAGGCGGCCCACGGGAGCGAGGGGAAAAGCAGGTGCGTGACCATGGCGACGACGGCGCAGGTGAAGAACACCGCGCCGATCGCCAGCGAGGCGATGCCGATCAGATGCCGGCGTAGCCGGCCGACGGCGATCGTCCATGCACCGTCGAGCAGCAGCGGCGGCAGGAAGATGACGAGCACCAGTTCGGGATCGACTTCGATCGCCGGCAGGCCCGGCACGAAGGCGAGCAGCGCGCCGCCGGCAAGCAGCGCCACGGACGGCGGCAAACCGAACCTGTGGGCGACATAGTGCAGCGCGATGATCGCCACGAACATGCCAATCACCAGTTCGAACAGATGTGTCGGTTCCACGCGCTCTGCCTCCACCCACCAGGACGAGGGCATTACAGAACGCGTCTTGCGCAAACGCAATTGCCACGGCACATCGGCGGCGCGGTTTGAGCGGAGAAAAGAGGCATGGCCAGAAAAGAAAAAAGGGCCGACGGAAAACCGCGGCCCATAAAGGTGTGAAGGTCAATAAACCTCCAGAGGGGAACAGCTGCTGCGGCGGCATTGGGAGGAGAACCGCCATGTGCATCAGCTATGTGCTTTATGCCTGATTTTTGACCACCTGGAAAACAATTATTGTGCAATGCAGCTATGCGTGCACTGCACATGAGCAGGCCCGCGCCTAGTGTTGCAAGGCCGCGTTCATCGCGTTTGATCATGTCGGGTGAACGGAGCGCGGCGCACCGCGGCGCCCGCGGCCAAAGAAAGATCTGGATAAAGGATCGGGACCGGCACAGTGCACCGGTCCCGATGATATAGCTGCTACACTAACGGCCATGGGATCGACCGCACGTCCATGCTAGAGCGGTTTTCTCGATCAGAAAGCCCGGCTGCATAGCCAGCCAAGTTGTCCGCATTCTATCCACCGGTTATGCACAGGCCGATCCTGTCGCAAGACCTTGGGACAGCTCTCAATTTCCTCGGAACTGTGATTTGCGCTTCTTTCGGCCGGAGCGTTCGGCGTTTTCGTCCGCAGGGTTCACGTCAGCGACGCAAGACGGGTCTCCGCATCGATCAGGCAGGCGGCGATTGCGGCCACCAACAGCAGCCCCGCAAAGGTGCCGATCGCAAGAGCGAAGCTCTGGGTCACCAGAATGCCGATCAAGGAAGGCGCGAGCAGACCGCCAAGCCGCGCCATGCCACCGGCCGCGCCCATTCCGGTTGCCCGCGACTCCGTCGGATAGAGTTCCGGCGTATAGGCATAGAGCGCGCCCCAGGTACCGAGCAGCGCAAAACTCATGATCAGCAGAGACGCTGCGATGACAGCCGCGCCACTTGCCACGACGAAAAGAAGGCAGCTTAGGGCGGAGAGGAGACAAAAGCCGACCAGCGTTGGCCGGCGTCCCCATGCCTCGACGCCATAGGCGGCAAGCGCATAGCCCGGAATCTGCGCCAAGGCGATAAGGACGAGGAACCCGTAACCGCGAACGAAGCCGAAACCTTCCCCCGCAAGCCGCGGCGGCATCCAGGTGAAGACGCCGTAATAGGACACCGAGACCAGGAACCACACGGCCAGGATCAGAAGGCTGCGCCGGCGCAGATCTCCCGAGAAGATGCCGACACTCGGTGAGGCCGCGGGAAGCGCGATCGATACGCTCGTTTCGAGCTGCGGGTGACGATTGGCGACGAGCATTCGGTTGACGATGGCTTTCGCCTCGACAGCCTTGCCCGCACGAAGCAGGTAGAGCGGCGATTCCGGAACGAGGAAGCGAAGACCGAGGCCGAGCACCGCCGGGAGGGCGGTGACGGCGAAGATATAGCGCCATGCGTCCGTCAGCTCCGACAGCGCAACGAGCCATGCCGTCACCGCCACGATCAGCGTTCCCACGGCCCAGAACCCTTCGAGCATCACGAGCCAGCGTCCGCGACTTCGGGCCGGCAGGAACTCCGACATCATGGCGTAATCGACCGGCAGTGTACCGCCGACCGCAGCCCCCGTGAGAAAACGCAGAAGCAGCAGAACACCGAAGCTGGGTGCGAAAATCGACAGCAAGCCGAAGATCGCATCGCAGGCCACGGTGACGATCAGCACTCTCCGCCGACCGATGCGATCGGCCAGCCGGCCGAATCCGACCGCCCCGATCAGCATGCCGAGAAAGAACAGGGTACCGGTCTGCAGTGCCTGCGGAACCGTCAAGCCGAAGGTCGCGGCTATGGACGCTGCGGTGAACCCAACGGCCAGAACCTGCATGGCATCCGCCGCCCAGACCAAGCCGAAGATGCCCATCAAGCGGTACTGATAGGGGCCCGTACCGGCACGGTCGAGCGCTTCGTTCATCGTGATCGTCGTCATTTCGTCCTGCCCTGCAAATCAACGCGCGGACACTACGTCGGCGGATCGCACTTGAACAGCGTCCCGCGAAGCGATGAGCAGGCTGGCTCTTGCGCAGGAAGAACGGTTTGCAGCGCCTTGCAAAGATTCTTACGGGAAAAATCCGAAGTTGCACAAGCGCGGGCGCCATACACGCAAAGATGGCTTTCAGCGGCCGGTTTTGCGCTCTCAACATCGGATCGAGGGCAGGCGAATGCACGCATCCGGGCGCCTTGCAGAGCGTTGCAAGGATTCTTGCACCCTTCTTATTGACGGCACGGAAGATTGCAGAAACGATAGATCCTGCAAATGAACTTGCGGGGCCGTCATGACGATACTCGATCGCATTAAGACGCATTCCAGGCGACTTACCGATGCGGATCAGAAACTGATCACGACCATGCTGGAAAACCGCGCGGAGGCTGCGTTCCTGTCGGGCCCGCAGCTTTCCCAGCGCGCGTCCGTCCACGAGGCCACAGCCACGCGGCTTGCACAGAAGCTGGGCTACAAGGGCTTTCCCGACCTTCGCGCGCAGTTGCAGCGCGAGGTTCTTGACGATCAGGACGCCGCCAACCGCATGCGCCGGTCGGTCTCGAAGGTCGAGCACGGCGACTACCTGACCGATCTGATCGCGGCTGAAATCACCGCGCTTGAAACGCTCGCCCGCTCGGTCGAACAGGCGGATATCGACAGGGCCGCCGACCTGATCTTTTCCGCCCGTCGCGTCTTCATCTTCGGGCAGGGCCATGCGCAATCGGTGGCCGGCTTCCTGCAGCGCCGCCTCGACCGCTTCGGCATGACCACGATCCAACTGACGGGACGCGGCCGGGACATAGCCGAGCGCCTGGTAAGCATGGAGGCCGGCGATCTCGCCGTGGCACTCGCCTTCCGCAAGCAGCCGCAAAGCTACGGCCCGCTGATGCGGCATGCGAGCCGCGTCGGCGCGCAATCGATCCTCGTTTCCGATCTGGCCGGGCCGCTGATGGAACCCGCGGCCGATCTGATGCTCGCAGCACCGAGAGGGCGTTCGGGCAGCGAGTTCCAGACACCGACGATCCCGTTTGCGATCGTCAACGCCATCGTCCTGACGATTGCCGGCCGCCACCAGCGGCAGGTCCTCGGCAGGCTGGAGAAGCTGTCGGAGTTGTTCAACGACTTCGACTGACGGGAATTAAAAAGGGAGGAGCAAGAAATGTTGAAAAGACTGAGCAATGCCGCACTTGCCGCATGTTTCGTACTGCCGTCTATGGCGATGGCGTCCGATCTCGACGGCCTGACCCCACAGCAGCTGCTGCCGCTCGCGCAGAAGGAGGGAAGCGTTACCGTTTTCTCGCTGTCGAGCCGCATCGCCAAGATAGAAAAGGCCTTCGAAGAGGCTTATCCCGGTATAGACCTGATCGGCCTCGACATGAGCTCGACGAAGCAGATCGCTCGCGTCGAGGCAGAGCAGCAGGCCGGCGTGCATGCCGTCGATGTACTCTACATCGCCGATACGCCTGTTGTGTTCACCAAGCTTCTCGAGGGAAAGCGGATCGTCAACTACGTGCCGCCGCGGGTAACGAACGAGCTGGAGGACCGCTACAAGGCGCCGCTCCTGACCCAGCGCCTCTCGACCAAGGTGCTGATGTACAACGAAAAGGCCTTTCCGGACGGTTCGCCCGTCACCAATCTCTGGCAGCTGACCCAGCCCGAATGGCAGGGCCGCGTGCTGATGGTCGACCCGAGCCAACGCGGCGAACTGCTCGACCTCTTGACGGAGATCGCGTTGCATCCGGACGAGATGGCAGCCGCCTACAAGGCGCAGTTCGGCAAGGACATCGAAGTGGAGGGCGATCTTCAGGGCGCGGGCGAGCAGTTCATCAAGGACCTTTTTGCCAACGACCTCATCCTTCTTCCCAACAGCGACGTGCTCAACAAGTCGATCGGTGACGTCAACGCCAAGAATCCGCCCGTCGGCTTCGGCACCTATTCCGACCGCCGCGACAACGAGAAGGAGGGCTGGGCGCTGCAGATCGCCAACAATGTCGAGCCCGCTAACGGCATCCTTTTCCCGGCCGTGCTGACGGTCGCGGACAAGGCGCCCCATCCGGCGGCAGCGCGGCTGCTGATCGATTTCATGTTCGGTGACGACACGCCGACCGGCGGACCGGGCTTCGAGCCGTTCAACGTTCCCGGCGACTACGCAACCCGCAAGTCGATCGCCGGTCATCCGGACTCGGTCAAGCTCGGCGAACTGAAAGCCTGGACGATCGATCCGGCAAAGACGGCCACCGCACGCAGCCGCATCGCCGACCTGATCATCACGCTCCAGTAACGGAAACCGTCTGTCGGCACGCTTTTGCACAACGCGTGTCGACAGACGCCGAGGCTCTGACATGACATCCCTATCGATATCCGCACCATCGGGCAGCCGGCTGCTCCGATCGGGCTTCCTCTTGCCGGCTCTCCTCGTTGCCATCGTCGCCATTCTCGTCGTCGCTCCGCTCTTGCGCATCCTCGTCACCACGCTGACGCCCGAGGGGCTTGCGGCGTGGAAGGCGGTTCTCGTCAGTCCGCTGTCGGCCAATCTCTGGTGGCGGCCGCTGCTCAACACCATGATCCTTGGCTTCAGCGTCGGCGCCGGCTGCCTGCTCATCGGCGGCTTCCTCGCCTGGCTGGTCGTGCTGACGGACGTGCCGGGGCGCCGCTTCCTCGGCCTAATGGCAACGTTGCCCTATATGATCCCGAGCTTTGCCGCAGCCCTTGCCTGGGGCACGCTGTTTCGCAACTCGCGCCTTGGCGGTTCGGCCGGCTTCTTCGAAACCAACGGCCTCCCCATTCCCGACTGGCTGGCCTGGGGCCTGATCCCGACGGCGATCGTACTGATCGCGCATTATTATTCGCTCGCCTATACCATCATCGCAGCGGCCTTGAGTTCGGTTGGTGCCGATCTCGTCGAGGCGGGCCAGATGGCCGGCGCCAAGCGCCCGCGCATCTTCTTCGGTATCATCCTGCCGGTCGTCACACCGGCGCTGATCGCGGCCACGTCGCTGACCTTCGCCGGCGCCGTCGCCAACTTCGCGGCACCGGCCCTGCTCGGTCTGCCCGTGCGCATGCAGACGCTTTCCACCCGCCTCTTCGGCATGATCGAGACGGGGCAAAACGAACGTGGCTTCGTCCTCGCGCTGCTCCTCATTGCGGTTTCGGCGCTGTTCCTCTGGCTGTCCGATCGCATCGTTTCGGGTCGCAAGGCCTTCATCACCGTGACGGGCAAAGGCGGGCGCACCAAACGCTTTCCGCTTGGCGCCTGGCGCTGGCCACTCTTCGCCATCGCCGTCGTCATCGGACTTCTGACCACGGTCCTTCCGGTTCTCGTGCTGGCCGCGTCGAGCCTGGCGCCGCAGAGCGGGGCACTCTTTTCCAATTGGACGTTGCATTTCTGGATCGGCGAAGGCGGCGGCGAGATCGCGCAAGGCCAAGCCGGAATCTTCCGCAATCCGGTGCTGATCGACGCGATCTGGAACACGATCCGCCTCGGCCTCGTCGTCGCCTTCACGACGATGCTGCTCGGCCTCGCGCTCGCCTATACCATCGTGCAGCGCAAGGGCAGCCTGCTTGCGACGCTCCTCAGCCAGCTCGCCTTCCTGCCGCTTTTGGTGCCGAGCATCGCCTTTGCCGCCGCCTACATCGCGCTCTTCGGTGCGCCGATCGGACCGCTGCCATCGCTCTACGGCACCTTCGCCCTGCTGGTCATCGCAGCATCCGCGCATAACCTGCCCTTTGCCGTACAGTCCGGCCGCTCCGTGCTCGGCCAGATCTCCGCCGATATCGAGGAAAGCGCCCGCTTGACCGGTGCGGGCCTGATCCGTCGTCTCTTCGCGATCATCTTTCCGCTTGCGATCCGCGGCCTGTTTGCCGGCGCGATCCTCGTCTTCGTCAAGATGGTGCGGGATCTCTCGCTGGTCGTGCTTCTGTTCACCGCCACCTCGCCGGTGCTCAGCATGGTCGCCTACCGCTACGCAGCCGAAGGCTTCATGCAGTTCGCCAACGCCATCACCCTCGTCATCCTCGTCGTCTGCCTGGCAGCCTCGTTCCTGGCTCATGCCCTGCAGAACCGTGTCCAGAAATGGAAACAACCATGAACGCCATCGCAACCGGCGCCGCGGAAGCCATCAAGATCCGCAACCTCGTCAAACGCTTCGGCGCCTTCACTGCCGTCAAGGACGTCAACATCTCCGTGCCCGCGGGTTCCTTCCTGGTTCTTGTCGGCCCCTCCGGCTGCGGCAAGTCGACCCTTCTGCGCATGCTGGCCGGGCTGGAAAGCCCGAGCGAAGGGGAAATCGCCTTCGTCGGGCAGACCGTTTCCAGTGGTGCTGGCGGCGTCATCGCCGACGCCGGCCGGCGCAATGCCGGCCTCGTCTTCCAGAGCTATGCGCTCTGGCCGCACATGACCGTCGCCGGCAACATCGCCTGGCCGCTGAAGGTCGCCAAATGGGCGCGGGAGAAACGGGAAAAGCGCGTCAGGGAAGTGCTTACGCTTCTCGGCATCGATGCGCTTGCCGAACGTTATCCGGCAGAAATCTCCGGCGGCCAGCAGCAGCGCGTGGCGATTGCCCGAACGATCGCGCCGGAGCCGAGCATACTGCTCTTCGACGAGCCGCTGTCGAACCTCGATGCCAAGCTGCGCATCGAGATGCGCAGCGAGCTGATGCGCATTCACCGGGCAACCGGAGCGACATCCGTCTATGTCACGCATGACCAGGTCGAGGCCATGACCATGGCGACCCATGTGGCCGTGCTCAACAATGGCCGGGTCGAACAGTACGGCAAGCCGATCGATCTCCTGCGCGACCCGCAAACCACTTTCGTTGCGACCTTCCTCGGCACGCCGCCGGCAAACCTCATACCGGTCCATCGACTGGATGACAGGCTGCACTTCGGCGAACTGGCGCTCGCGCCGGCAAGCCTTGCGGCCGGCCACGACGCGGCGCAACTCCTCTATCGCGCCGAGGATGTCAGCGTCGGCTCGATCGCCGGGGCACCATCTCTCACGGCCCGTTTTGCCGAAGCCGCGCCGATTGCCGGGCGCACCATGGTGACGGCGATGGTCGGCGACCTGCGCGTCACCGCCATGGCCGACGGGTATTTCACCGCCACACCGGGGGAAGCGCTCCCCCTCTCCTTCATTCGCACACCCGATGCGGTTTTCGCCGCGACCGGAGAAAGGATCCATCAATGAGGCTCATCCTCATGCGCCACGGCGAAACCGAGTGGAACGCCGAGCAACGCCTGCAAGGCCAGGACAACTCGCTCCTGTCGGAGCGCGGCGTCGCACAGGTCAGGCGGTTTCGCCCCTATGCCAAGGCATTGAAGCCGGTTCGCATCATCGCCTCCGATCTCGGCCGCACCCTGCAGACGGTCGCGCTCATCGGCCATCCTGATGCACCGACCGACGAGCGGTTCCGCGAGCTCGACATGGGTGAGTGGACCGGGCGGCGCAAGCCGGATCTGATCGCCGAGCGCCCGGAGGAATATGCCGCCTGGCGCGCCGGAACCTTCACGCCCGCCAATGGCGAAACCTGGGGCGCCTTTCGCGGACGCGTGGCCGAAGGCGTGCACGACTGGATGTCGCGCACCGAGGGGGACCTTTTGATCGTCGCCCACGGCGGCGTCGTCCGCGCCGCCTGCCACGAGTTCCTGGACCTTCCTCCTTCGCGCGTCGTTCCCGTGACGCCGGGGACGGCCACGATCCTGCATTTCCCGCGGCGCGGCAGCATGGCCGCGCAACTCGAAGGCTACAATATCGGCTCTGTCGCCCCCGACGAATCCGTCGCCGACTGACGCTTGCGACGAGGGCAGTGATATGAACTCCGGAACTTTGGTTATCCTGGAACTCCTTGGCGGCGTGGCGCTGCTTCTGTGGGGCGTGCGCATGGTGCGCACCGGCGTCATGCGAGGCTGGGGCGACCGGCTGCAGCGCTTCGTCGAGGAGCGCCTGTCGAACCGGGTCACTGCCTTCGGCGGCGGGGTCTTCGCGACCGCCGTGCTCGGCAGCGCCACTGCCATGGCGCTGATCGTTGCCGGGCTTGCAGGTGCAGGGGCGATCTCGGCACCGACAGGTCTTGCCGTCCTGCTCGGGGCGGATATCGGCTCGGCGCTGGTTTCAGGCCTCTTCGCCTCCGGCTCGTCGCTTGCGGCGCTGCTCAGCCCGCTCTTTCTGTTCGCCGGCTATATCGCCTTCAGCGCGTCCAGCGAATTTCGCCCGCGAAATGCCGGTCGCATCCTGATGGGCCTCGGCCTGATGCTGATGGCGTTGAAGGTGATCGTTTCGGCGACCGCGCCGCTGCGCCAGGCGACGCTCTTCCACGATGTGCTCGGAGCCGTTGCGGGAGAACCGGCGCTCGGCTTCCTCGTCGGCGCGCTGCTGGCATGGCTCTGTCACTCCACGCTCGCGGTCATTCTGCTCGTGGCATCGCTTCTGATGAACGGCAGTCTCGAAATTGCCGGAGCCGTGCCCCTGATCCTGGGCGTCAATTTCGGCGGCGGCCTGCCGGCAGTCAGCGCGACGCTCGACCAGCCACCGGTGGCCCGCAAGCTGCCGCTTGCCAACCTCTTCTGCCGCGGCCTGCTGGCGCTTGCGCTGCTACCCTCCGCACGCGAGATCGTTGAGCTGGCGGGGCACGTGCCTGCCGAACCACTCCATATTGCGGTCGGTCTCCACGCTTCGTTCAACCTGCTGGTCGCAGCCGTGTTCCTGCCGCTGTCGCCCGTCGTCATCCGCCTGGTGGAACGGCTTGTCCCGGCACGCCCTGCCGCCGACGACCCGCTGGCATCCCCGCGCTACCTCGACAGAAGGTCGCTCGAGACACCGGCAATCGCGCTCAGCAATGCGACGACGGAAACGATCCGCATGAGCGAATTGCTTGAACGCATGTTCCTGATGTCGCTGACGGCGCTGCAATCCGGCCGGATGGAAGGTTTGAAGGAACTGCCCTCGATCGATGCGCGGCTTGGAAACTACATGGCCTCCGTCCACGCCTATCTCGGGCAATTGACCCAGGACGAGCTTTCGGCAGGCGACACCGGCAGAGCCCATGAAATCATGCTCTTTGCGAGCAATCTCGAGCATGCCGGCGACGTCATCAAGCTCAGCCTCGCCGACCGGATCCGTGCCAAGGTCAAGCAGAACATTGCCTTCAACGCGAGCCAGCGCGAGGCGCTCGATGCCCTCTCGGCGGTGATTGCCGCTTCACTCCGGCTTCTTCCCGCAGCGCTGTTGTCGCGCGACGTTTCGGCTTCCGCCCGTCTCGCCGCGCAGAAGGATTGTTTTCGCGAACTGGAGGATGAGGTCGTCGGTCGACATCTCGGCCGCGAGCGCATCGAGGCGGCCGCCGATGCGAAAGGCAATGCGCTCTTCATCGACCTCGTGCGTGACCTGCACAGGATCAATTCCGATATTGCCGCCGCTGGCTACCCGCTGGTTCAGGCGGCTGGACTGTTGAGCAGCAGCCGCATCAGAAACGTCGCGCCGGTGGCCGCTCCCGGCTGATCGGGCCTGAAGGCGGGTATGAAAACACGACGGGCGTCGGCGCTCGTCAAGCGGCGGCTTTCTACCGAAAGCCTACGGTGCGTCAGTAGGGCGAAACGCAGACCTGCCGCGGACCATAATAGGGCTGGAACGTATCGTCGTAAGCCCTGTAGGACCGGTAGCGTGCATAGCACCAACTCGTATGCGCGTTGCCGCCGCTATAATAGGTCTGACGGTAATAGCGCGGCGCGTAGTATCGCGGCGCGTAGTATCGCGGACGGTAGTATGACGGGCCGTAGTAGCCTTGGTCATAATAGCCCTGATCGTAATAGCCCGAGCCGTAGTAGGGCTGCGCCAAGGCGCCACCGATGATCGCACCGGCAGCCAGCCCGCCGAGCGCCCAGGCCCACTCGTCGCCGCCGCCGTGGTGATGCCCGTGATAGTAACCGCCGCCATAGTAGCCGCCATGGTAGCCGCCACCATATCGCCTGTATTGAACCAGTTGCGCCTGCGTCGCCTCGATCGTCGGGGCGTCCGCTGCCATGGGAAATGCCATGGCTGGCGAAACGCTGGTCAGCGCCGGCACCATGGACAAGGCAATGATCGTTAGCCTATTCATTGGCTTACCTCCATTTTCCCCGCTTATCCCGAAGTATACATCGGAAAAGGCGCAGAAGCACTGCGTTTTGACGCTGTTGGCTGCCGGCTGCAACGCGCTCCCGGCCGCGCTTCGCTCGAACTATGCGCGCGAAAAATCCACGCGGGCGCGTGCCACGAGCAAATCGTCCTTCAAAATCTCGGCAGGACGATCGGCCCGAACCCGGCGAAGTGATCGCCAGCCATAAGTGGGAATGGCCGACAACCAACGGCGACGACTGCAGGCAAGGTCATATCCGCTACCAGAGGGTCGATGCTGCGCGTGTAGCAGCCGGTATTGATTGCGCTACGAACTGGCAGATACGGCCAGAGAGGCCGACAAAGTCGGAAGCTTTGCCGGCCTCTCTCCGATTTCGGATGGACCGCCTGACGACCTTCCCCTCATTCTCACGCTTGACCCGGCGCGTGACGACATGGTTGCCATCTGCCCGAGATCGAACCGGCGCTCGAAACCCATCCCTGCAATCGCCCAGACCGCAGAGCGAACCGAGCTTCCGACTAGCTGTAGAGGCTGACCGGCGGTATCCGGCCGTTCAAGGCAAAGTCGCCGACCTCACGCGCCTTGTAGGCGACGGGGTCATGCAGCGTGTGGGTGCGGATATTGCGCCAGTAGCGGTCGAAGCGATAGTGCCCGGCGGTGGCACGTGCGCCCATCAGTTCGAAGATCTTTGTCGTCACGTCGAGCGAGACGTGGGTCGAGTGAACCTTGGCGGCATAGGCCTCGATCGCCGCTTCGCCACGCGTTTCGGCCGTCACCGAGCTGCCCTGCGACAATGCCGCCTCGACGGAAACCGCTGCCGCATCGGCCAAGGCAACCGATGCCTTCAGGCTGGCCCGGAGTTCACCGATCCGTTCGAGGATATAGGGATCATCGCTGGCCCGGTCGACGCCGGATGTCACCCAGGGGCGCGTCGTGGTGCGCACGTAGTCAAGTGCCGATGCAAGTGCACCTTCGGCCGTACCAAGGTAGAAATTGACGAAGACCAGCTGGATCAGCGGCGTGTTGAACGTCGCCTGGACCGTCGGCGGATCGGAAGGGTCGGCAAGCGGCAGGATGAAGTCGCGCTCGTAGACCGGAAAGTCGCGAAACTCGACGCTGCCGCTGTCGGACAGGCGCTGGCCGATATTGTCCCAGTCGTCGTTGGTGATATAGCCGGGGCGGTCGGTGGGCACGACGAAGTTGGCAATCTTGCCCTCGATCGCAGCGTTGACGTTGATGCGGTCGGAAACATGCGCGCCGGTCGAAAAGGTCTTGCGGCCGTTCAGCACATAATGGCCGCCACGCCGTTCCAATGTGAGGCCGGGATCACGCGGGTTGACCGCAGCACCCCAGTAGAGCTGCCGCTCCACGGTCTCTGCGCCCAGCACCCAGGCTTGTTTCGGATCGGCCGCCGCCCAATAGACATACTGGCTGTTGACGTAGTGGTAGCCGAGCAGTTGCCCGATAGAGCTTTCCCCACGCGCAATGATGCGCACCAGCCGCAGCCCGTCGATCCAGCTTAAGCCCGCACCGCCAATCTCGGGCGAATGCAACGCCGTCAAAAGGCCTGCCTGGCGGAGAGCCTCGATCTCATCGCGCGGCGGCGCGCCCACCCGGTCAAGTTCGGCGCCACGCCGGGCGAGATCATTTGACAGCGCCTCAGCACGGACAAACAGGTCCCGCCGTCTTTCGTCATGCTCTGCGTTGACCGGGGCCGGTTCCCTGAGGAAGTGTACGTTGTTCATCCGCCTCTCCTTGGTTGAGAGGCAATAATTAACTTATTCTATAGACAATAACAGCAAATGAATTGCGAGTTGGGCGAGAGGGCGAGAAAGTCCTACCGCCTCAGTTCACCGTCGCTGGGTGCGCGCCCCTCTTTCGATGACACGTGCGGAAGCGGGACTGCCCCATGCGCCGGCTTCAGGCCGGGCTTCGCGAAATACGGTAGACGCTCGCAGCCGGCAGGTTGAGTGGCACCCAGCGCTGGAAGGACGCTTCGAGACCAAGGCCCGCCAGAATCTGCGGCGAGATCGGGCATCGCGGCCCATAGGTGAACTGGAACAGGCTGGCGCCCTCGGCGAGGTGATGAAAAATTGCCGAGAGGATAGCCTGCACGGCCTGGGCGGGCATGGAAAGCAACGGCAAGCCGCTGATCGCGGCGCCGACCGACTTCACCGCCGGCAGGCTCAGGTGCTGCGCGTCGCCCTCGATCAAGGTTGCGCTCGGATACCGTTTGCGCAAAAGCGTCGCGAAGGCCGGGTTGCGCTCCACCAGGATGAGATTGTTCTCGTATACGCCTTTTCGCAGAAGCGCCCGTGTGAAGGCGCCCGTGCCTGGCCCAAGCTCCAGCACGTTGCCGGAGAACGGACCGATCTCGGTGGTCATGGCCATCGCCAGCCGCCTGCTCGACGGGGCAATCGCCGCGACTTCCAGCGGCCTCGCCGCCCAGGATCTGAGGAAGAGCAGGAAATCAGATGCCGTTTTCTGTTTGATCAAGATAAGCCTCCGCTTTTGCAACGGTGGCCGGTATTGCTCTTCGTCGGAAGTCGCGCATTAACCCGGGTTAAGCTTGGCGGTGCCTTCCGCACGAACGCGCGTCGCGATGCGGCTGAGGCCGACCGGCGTGATGCCGAGATAGCCAGCAAGATCCTTCTGCGGGACGCGTGCCACCACCTCCGGTTCTTCAACGATCAGCGATCGGTAGCGCTCCTCTGCACTCAGCGTCAGGAACTGGCGTTCGCGGCGTTCCTTGCGCTCCGCAAGCATCATCAAGGCGCGGCGGATCATGCGCGACCAACCGAGATCGGTATCTGCCAGGGACTGTAGCGTGGAGAACGGAATTCTCTCGAGGCGGCCACCCTCGACCGCAACAGCCGAAAAGCTCGCACGCCCGCTCGGCACCAGCGCCGAGAGGCTCGCAAAGAACCGCCCCTCGAAGGCGAAGGATTTGATCCACTCCTCGCCGTCGGCACGAAGATAGGTAAGCGTCACCAGGCCGCTTTCGATGACGTAAACGTAGGGATGCGGTTCGTCCTGATGGAAGACGGTTTCGCCGGCCTTCACGCTGCGGACGTGGATCGCCTCGGCGAGACGCTCCGCCTGCGCCAGCGAATGCCCGGCGATGCGCTCGAACAGCGAAATAGCAGCACCCTGTCCGCGCTTAACCTCGGTTAATGCCATTCCCGTCCTCCGGTTGCAGACTCGACTGCGCAACATCGGGAAATAGATCACATGGCACGTTACGTCGTCACCGGGGCAAGTTCCGGAATCGGTCGGGAAATCGCTCTGCAATTGGCATCCAAGGGACACAGCATCATCGCGCTTGGCCGCGACCGGGAGCGGCTTGCGGATCTGGAATTGCGAGACCGGAGGATCCAAACGCGCGCACTGGATCTCCGCGATCGGGCCGCCGTCATCGCCTGCGGTACCGAAATGATGGCGAGCGATACGATCGACGGCCTCATCAACAACGCTGCGATCCAGCACAATGTCCGCTTCGATGACCCGCACTATGATGGCGAGCAGATCGCCGCCGAAGTCGAAACCAATCTGCTTGCGCCGATGCTGCTGTCGCGATTGCTTCTGCCGAAGACGCCGGGGCGCCCCTTCCTCATCGTCAATATCGGCTCAGCACTCGCCTGCCACCCGAAATCGACATCGGCAGTTTACAGCGCGACGAAGGCAGGGCTGCGCATGTTTTCAGATGCGCTTTGCGTCCAGCATCAGGCAACGTCGGTCAGAGTGGTCGATGTCGTGCTGCCGCTTGTCGACACCCCGATGACATCAGGACGGGGGCGAGGCAAGGTCAGTGCAGTTTACGCCGCGAAGGAAATCCTGCGCGCACTAGAGCCTGGAGGGCACCGAATTCATGTCGGCAAGGCACGATTGTTGCGGCTGTTGGAGATCATAGCGCCGCCCGCTGCGGCCGCGATCATCAGAAAGCTGTGACGCCGCGATCGCCTGGCCGCATCTCGCGATCGCAGGCACCCGATCAAAGAGCATGCGCGAAGGTCAGCCGGCTTCCGCATCCCTCAAGGCCACGATCTCGGTGGCGTTGTCGTTGGCGGCAAACTGCTCCAGCGTCATGTTGTCGAGGATCGAGGCGATCGCGTCGCGAACGTTGCTCATCGACTTGCGCACATGACAGTTGACCGGATCGGCACAGTCGTCGCAGGCCTCGAACGCAGTGCGGCTGGCGCAGCGGATCGGTGCCAGAGGACCGTCGAGCGTGCGGATGACCTGGCCGATGCGGATGTCGGAGGCCGGCCGGGACAGGGAATAGCCACCGCCCGGGCCCTTCTTCGAGCGCAGGATGCCGGCATTGCGCAGTTCGAGCAGGATCGCGTCCAGGAACTTCTTCGGAATATTGTTCCGCGTGGCGATCTCGGTGATGAAGGCGGTCTCTCCGGGCTCCAGTTGAGCCAGGTCGACAAGGGCCTTGAGCCCGTATTTTCCTTTTTTGGTCAACATGTCACTTCACTTTCCTGAACAAGGAAAGCCGCCACAAGTCCGCGTGCCACGGCATTCGCCGGGGGGGCAACGGGTTGTGACGGCCGCACTCTTTCGCTTAGGATGTCCTACACCCAAACCGCACCATTCTCAAGAAATTACGTCAGTTACTGCATAGATTTAGTGATTTTAGAAGGCGCTTTTATGGCAGGGGCGGATTTCCGCTCCCTTGGGCAGGCAGCTTGCCTCAAACACCTGCAGTTGCTTCCCTCAGACGACAGAAAAGCAGGGATCGGAGCCGCCGCAGGACGCCCCGGTTCAGGATCGATGCGATCACACCGTGAGATGCCGGCGCGCCTCTGATGTGTCCAGCGTTTCGGGTGCGCCCTCGTGGACCACAGCGCCCCGGTCGAGGATGTAGACGTGGTCGGCGAGCTCGCGGCAGAAATCAAGATATTGCTCGACCAGGAGGATCGCCATGCCGGTGGAATCCCGGAGATAGCGGATCGCCCGGCCGATATCCTTGATGATCGAGGGCTGGATGCCCTCGGTCGGCTCGTCAAGCACCAGGATCTTCGGCCGTGTCACCAGCGCCCGGCCGATTGCCAGTTGCTGTTGCTGGCCGCCGGAGAGGTCGCCGCCGCGACGGCCGAGCATCGAGCGCAGAACCGGGAAGAGGTTGAAGACGTCCTCCGGTATCGAGCGGTTGCCGCGCTTCAGCGGCGCATAGCCGGTTTCGAGGTTCTCCTTCACGGTCAACAGCGGAAAGATCTCACGCCCCTGGGGCACATAGCCGATGCCTTGTTTGGCCCGCCGATAGGGCGCCAGGCCGGCGAGCGATGCACCGTTGAAGGCGATGGCGCCGGCGCTCACCGGATGCTGGCCGGTGATCGCGCGGAGCAGGCTCGACTTGCCGACACCATTGCGCCCGAGCACGCAGGTAATCTTGCCCATCTCTGCCGTGATCGACACGTTGCGCAGCGCCTGCGCGGCCCCGTAGTGAAGGTTGACGTTTTCGACGCTCAGCATGGCGCGCGCTCCTCGTAGATTTCCGGCATGAGATGTCAGCGGCCGAGATAGTTTTCGATCACCTTGGGATCGCTGCTGACGAAGTCTATCGAGCCTTCCGCCAGCACCGCCCCTTCGGCAAGGCAAGTGACCTTGACGCCGAGTTCGCGGATGAAGCCCATGTCGTGCTCGACCACGACGACGGACCGGGTCTTGGCGATCTCCTTGAGCAGAACCGCCGTCTCGGCAGTCTCCGCATCGGTCATGCCGGCCACCGGTTCGTCGACCAGCAGCAGTTCCGGCTCCTGCGCGAGCAGCATGCCGATCTCCAGCCATTGCTTCTGGCCGTGCGAAAGGTGGGCGGCGAGGTCGTCACGCCGAGAGGACATGCGGATGATCGACAGGATTTCCTCGATACGGCCCCTATCCTGTGATGTCAGACGGTAGAACAGCGTCGGAAACACCCCGCGCTTGCGGTTCAGGGCGAGTTCGAGATTGTCCCACACGGTGTGGCTTTCGAAGACGGTCGGTTTCTGGAACTTGCGGCCGATGCCGAGCGAGGCGATCTCCGCCTCGTCTCTCTTCGTCAGGTCGATCTCACCCTTGAAAAAGACTTGCCCCTCGTCCGGCCGGGTCTTGCCGGTGATGATGTCCATCATCGTCGTCTTGCCCGCACCGTTCGGGCCGATGATCGCCCGGAGCTCGCCGGGTTCGATGACGAAGGAGAGCGCGTTCAGCGCCTTGAAGCCATCGAAGGAGACGGAGACGCCGTCGAGATAGAGAAGGCTGGTCGGTTTGGTCTGGCCGATTGTCTGGTTCATGTCGCTACTCCGCCGCCATGGGTTCAACAGCAAGATTGTCCGGCGTTTCAGTCACCCGCGTCCGACGCTCCGCACGCCGGCGGGCGAAGTACGCGCCGGCTGTTCCTACGACGCCCTTCGGCAGGAACAGGGTGACGAGCACGAAGAGGCCGCCGAGTGCAAACAACCAGAACTCCGGAAACGCCGCGGTAAAAATGCTCTTGCCGCCGTTGACGAGGATGGCGCCGACGATCGGGCCGATAAGTGTGCCGCGCCCGCCGACCGCCGTCCAGATCACCACTTCGATCGAATTTCCGGGCTCGAACTCGCCGGGGTTGATGATCCCGACCTGCGGCACATAAAGCGCGCCGGCAATGCCCGCCATCATCGCCGAGACGGTGAAGGCAAAGAGCTTGATGTGCTCGACCCGATAGCCGAGGAAGCGCGTCCGGCTCTCCGCGTCGCGGACTGCGACGAGCACCTTGCCGTACTTGGAGCGCACGATCGCCGACGTCAGGATCAGGCAGAGCGCCAGCATCAGCGCCGAGGCCGCGAACAAGGCGGCGCGCGTGCCGTTAGCCTGGATGTTGAAGCCGAGGATGTCCTTGAAGTCGGTCAGGCCGTTGTTGCCGCCGAAGCCCATGTCGTTGCGGAAGAAGGCAAGCAGCAGCGCATAGGTCATCGCCTGGGTGATGATCGAGAGATAGACGCCGTTGACGCGCGAGCGGAACGCAAACCAGCCGAAGACGAAGGCGAGCAGCCCGGGCACCAGAACCACCATGAGGGCGGCGAACCAGAACATGCCGAAGCCGTGCCAGAACCACGGCAGTTCCTTCCAGTTGAGGAAGACCATGAAATCCGGCAGCAGCGGATTGCCGTAGGAGCCGCGCGCGCCGATCTGGCGCATAAGATACATGCCCATGGCATAGCCGCCGAGCGCGAAGAAGGCTGCGTGCCCGAGCGAAAGGATGCCGCAGAAACCCCAGACGAGATCGAGCGCCAGCGACAGGAGCGCATAGGTGAGATACTTGCCGAACAGCGAGACTAGATAGGTCGGCACGTGCAGCGGATGGTCGGGCGCGGTCAAGAGATTGAGCGCCGGGACGAGCATGGCGAGGCCGACAAGGATCGCCACGACCGTGAGGATGCTGCGATCTGCTGATTTCATCAGAAACGAGGTGATCATGCTTCCACCGCCCTTCCCTTGAGCGCGAAGAGCCCGCGCGGTTTCTTCTGGATGAAGAGGATGATCAGCACCAGGACGAGGATCTTGCCGAGCACGGCACCGGCATAGGGCTCGAGGAACTTGTTGAGGATGCCGAGCGAGAAGGCGCCGACGAGCGTGCCCCAGAGATTGCCGACACCACCGAAGACGACGACCATGAAGCTGTCGATGATGTAGCCCTGTCCGAGATTGGGCGAGACGTTGTCGATCTGCGAGAGCGCGACGCCCGCCATGCCGGCAATGCCGGAGCCGAGCGCGAAGGTCAGGGCATCGACGAGCGGCGTGCGGATGCCCATGGAAGACGCCATGCGGCGGTTCTGCGTGACAGCCCGCATCCGAAGCCCCATCGGCGTTTTCTTGAGGAGGAACAGGAGGGCTGCGAACACCGCCAGCGCAAAGACGATGATCCAGAGGCGGTTCCAGGTGATCGTCAGCCCGCCGAGGTCAAACGCACCGGACATCCAGGAGGGGTTGCCGACCTCGCGATTGGTCGGCCCGAAGATCGAGCGCACCGACTGCTGCAGGATGAGCGAGATGCCCCAGGTGGCAAGCAGCGTCTCGAGCGGGCGGCCATACAGAAAGCGGATGACGCCGCGCTCGATCGCGAGACCGACCGCGCCGGTCACGAGAAAGGCGAGCGGCAGCGCGATCGCCAGCGACCAGTCGAAGAGGCCGGGATAGGCGTTGCGTATGACCTCCTGCACCAGGAAGGTCGTGTAGGCGCCGAGCATGACCATCTCGCCATGGGCCATGTTGATGATGCCCATGACGCCGAAAGTGATGGCCAGTCCGATGGCGGCCAAGAGCAGAACGGAGCCGAGCGACAGGCCGTACCAGACATTCTGGCCGGCGCTCCAGAAGGCCTGGGTCTGTTCGATCCGGGCGATCGCCGCCTCGATGTCGGGCTTGAGGGAAACATCGGCAGTGGCCAGAGCGGAGGTCAGCACAGCAAGGCCGCTGCGGCCGTTGCCTTCGGCAAGCAGTGCGATCGCCTGGCGCTTCTGATCGTCGGGGCGATCCGAGACAAGCAGCGTCACCGCACGGGCCTCGTCGAGAACCTGGCGCACGGTCCCGTCCTTCTCGGCGGCGATCGCCGTTTCGATCGCCTCGAGCGCATCGGCATTGGGCGTCTGCAGCATGGATTGCGCCGCCTTCAGCCGCGCGCCGGCGTCATCGCTGAAGAGCGTCAGGCCGCCGAGCGCGCTGCGAACCGCGCGACGCACGGCATTGTTGACCTTGACCTTCTGCATCGCCGCCTTCGGCACCTCTCCGGCATCGGCGGCGGTCACGGGATCGACGAGCAGCAGGTTTGCGCCCTGCGCCTTGACGAGGAAGACCTTGCCGTCGGACTTGCGCTGGTAGAGTTCGCCTTCGCCCAGCGCCTGGAGCACGGGAATGACCTTGGCGTCGCCAGTCTTGGCGAGCGTCGAGATGCGGTCGTCCATGTCGGAGAGCTTTGCCGCGCCGAGCTGGTCTATCAGCGTGCCGAGGTCGTCGGCGGCGCGAAGTCCGAGCACGTGGGTCGAGATGACCAGGCACAAGGCAACAAGCAGGATTTGCAGAATTCGGTACATCACCCTCTCGCTCGGGTCTCGCCGTGCCGCGCGGGCAACAGGCTTCGGTCGAGGTTTCGTGGGAACTCCCTCCGCCCGGCCGCATCATCGGGCGGAGGGTGCTTGCCCCCGGATTTCGTCATGCAAGGATTGTCCGGGCGGCTGACCGCCCGGTTATGATTACGTGATGAAATCAGGAGCCCTTGCCGCCGCACTTGCCGGTGGCAACGTTGAAGTTGCCGCAGGACATCGGCGCGCGCCAATCGGAGATCAGGTCCTTGGAGTCCGGCAGGTAATCGGACCATTCGTCGCCGACCACGAGCCCGGGCGTTTCCCAGACGGTCTCGAACTGGCCGTCGCCCTGGATCTCGCCGATCAGCACCGGCTTGGTGATGTGGTGGTTCGGCATCATCGTCGAATAGCCGCCCGAAAGGTTCGGCACGGAAACGCCGATCATCGCGTCGAGGACCTTGTCCGTATCGGTCGTGCCCGCCTTTTCGACCGCCTTCAGCCACATGTTGAAGCCGATGTAATGTGCTTCCATCGGATCGTTGGTCACGCGCTTGTCGTTCTTGGTATAGGCCTTCCAGGTCTTGATGAACTCGGCATTGGCAGGCGTGTCGACCGACTGGAAATAGTTCCAGGCGGCGAGATGGCCGACGAGCGGCGTGGTATCGAGACCGGCGAGTTCCTCTTCGCCCACCGAGAAGGCGACGACCGGAATGTCCTCGGCCTTGACGCCCTGGTTCGCCAGCTCCTTGTAGAAGGGCACGTTGGCGTCGCCGTTGATGGTCGAGACGACGGCGGTCTTCTTGCCGGCCGAGCCGAACTTCTTGATGTCGGAGACGATCGTCTGCCAGTCGGAATGACCGAAGGGCGTGTAGTTGATCATGATGTCCTCGGGCTTCACGCCCTTGGAAATCAGATAGGCCTCGAGGATCTTGTTGGTCGTACGCGGATAGACATAGTCTGTGCCGGCCAGCACCCAGCGCTCGACGCTCTCGTTCTCCATCAGGTAGTCGACGGCCGGGATCGCCTGCTGGTTCGGTGCGGCGCCGGTGTAGAAGACGTTGCGCTGGCTTTCCTCGCCCTCGTACTGGACCGGGTAGAAGAGGATCGAATTCAGCTCTTCGAACACCGGCAGAACGGACTTGCGCGACACCGAGGTCCAGCAGCCGAAGACTGCGGATACCTTGTCGACAGAGATCAGCTCACGTGCCTTTTCGGCAAAGAGCGGCCAGTCGGACGCAGGGTCGACGACGACGGCTTCCAGCTTCTTGCCGAGCAGGCCGCCCTTCTTGTTCTGCTCGTCGATCAGCATCAGCATGGCGTCCTTCAGCGTCGTCTCGGAGATCGCCATGGTGCCGGAAAGCGAATGCAGGATGCCGACCTTGATCGTGTCGTCCGCAGCGAAAGCGCCGTTGAACGCCGTCGTCGACAGGATGGCGGCCAGGAATGCGCCGGTGACGCTTGCCTTGATATTCATCTGATGGAACCCCTCTCGTTCTGGAGCAACTGGGCTTCGGTGTTTTTTAGCCGTTGCTTGAGGGGATCATCGGCCAGCCACGCTGCACTGCACATACGTCATTCTACGTAGGCGCCGGGGGCAAAGAGGAAGCCGGTCGAAGATGGACCGCCGAGGCCGGCACAATCGGACCCTTCATGCTTGACCTTACCACCGTTGGAAGCTCTAGAACCGGGCCCGCGCTGACGGCAGCCGAGCTGGAGACAGAGATCGATGCGCGCGGCCAGGATGCATCAAGCCCCAAGGGCCCCGAAAGACATGACGTCCTCACTTCATCCGCATTGGGATACGGCCCGGGAGAAGCGTTCGCTCACCCTGCGCTTCGTTGCTTTCGCAATCCTGCTGGCAAGTCTGCTTCTCGGCGGCAACGCGGGCGCGGAACGCATGCACGCGGTCGTCGTCGTCAGCTATCTCATCATCAGCGTGGCGTCGGTGGCGACGGCGCGCTATCTGCCTGGCCGCACCTCGCTGACGACCCTTTTCGTCGTTCTCGATGCGTTACTGGTCGCTCTGCTGCTCTACGCCCATATTCTGGCCGGCCCGGTGACAGCGAACCACAATCTGACGACGACCAGTCTCGTCGTCGCCTTCATCCTGCTCGTCCATGTCGGCCTGAAGCTGGAGCGACGCCTGGTGCTCCTTTTTTCCGCGATCGTGCTCACAGCCTGGGTGACGATGCTGGCGATGACCGCGGCAAGGCACGATGCCTCCGGTCCGCTTTCGCTGCTCGGAGCATTCTTCAACCAGGATCTCGGCCTGACCGTGAGCTTCGGCTTCACCGCCTTTGCCATCTATCTTCTTGCGCGCGACCACGACCGGACGCGCAAGGAAGCGTTGAAGGCCGACCAGCGACGGCAAAATCTCTCGCGTTTCTTTTCGCCGCTGGTGGTTTCCGCGCTGCAGGAGAAAGGCGATGTGCTCGGCCTGGAGCGGCGCAGCGCCGCGATCATGTTCGTGGACCTGCGCGATTTCACCAGCTTTGCCGAGGCGGCACCGGCACCTGAGCTCGCCTTCGTGCTCGCCGAATATCGCCAACTCGTCTCGCAGACGATCTTCGAACATGGCGGCACGGTCGACAAGTTCATCGGCGACGGCGTCATGGCGGTCTTCGGCCAGCCAAGGCCAAAGGAAGACGATGCCGACAGGGCGCTTGCCTGCGCGCTCGATCTCGTCGACATCCTCACGGATTGGAAGAACCACAACGCGCGCAACAACCACCCAGCGCTTGATGCCGGCATCGGCCTGCACTACGGCACCGTCGTTGGCGGCGTTCTCGACAGCGGCTGCCACAGCGAATTCACCGTCATCGGCGACGCGGTCAACGTCGCCCAGCGCCTGGAATCCATGACCAAGACGCTACAGGTGCCACTCGTCGTCTCCGCCTCGCTGATGTGCCGGCTTCAAGGACCCGCACCTGAAGCCGCATGGCTATCGCACGAGGCGGTGGTGCTGCCGGGTCGTCGCCTTCCGGTCGACATCTGGTGCCTCCAACGGGAGGCCGGCCTGGCCCACCCGAACGAGGACGAGCCGTTCGCCGTTCCTCAGTCGCTGACGATTACCGACCGCTGAGGCCGAGCGTGAACCGCGTGGTAAAATCGCCGCCCCACCACATGGGGAAGTTGGTGCCCCATTTGTTGTTGTGGATGTTGAAGCGGACGCCAGAGGAGTAATCGGGCAGGTCCTTGCAGAAGGCCATGAACGGCCAGGACTGCGGCGCGACCAGCGGCGTGTCTAGGTTTTCGACCAGCAGTTCCGCGCCCGCTTCCGTCTGCCCGCGAACAGCCGTGACCGCCTGCAGCTGCGCGCCGCCCGCACGGGCGAAATTGCCGGTCGCGTGCCAGTGCCCCATCTTGCGTACGTGCCACGCGGAACGTCCCTCCGGCGTGAACGACAGGAAGCTCGCTTCCGGCATGCGGTTGGCATTCTTGCCATAGAGGGACAGCCGGATATCGAGCCCGTCCTTGCCGGCGGAAAATTCGATGGCGATTTCGGCAGGCGCGCCCAATTGCTCCACCGCTTCTGCCGGCATGGCTGCAAGGACGGACGTTGCGGTCGTGCCGCGAAGCTTTGGCGCGTAGGCCTGCGAGCGCGCTTCGGCGACCTTGGCAAGCCCCGGCTTGTCGTGGTCGAGCACAGCCCAGTCCATCCAATGGGTGAGGTACGTATCCATGTGGCGGCGAACGTCGCCGGCATCGTAGCCTTCGTAGCGATAGGCGATCAGCGAACCGTTGGCGCCACGGACCGTCCGGCCGTCGGGCGCCGTCAGAGCGGAAACGTCGCCGGCTACCGGATCAAGCTCGATGATCCAGCCGCCGACATCGAGCCGCGTAGCGGTTTCGCTTGCCTCTGGCCGTGGTGGAACGGCAATCTCGGCAAGGGCCGCCTCCGCTCGGGCGGCGTCATCGCCTTCCAGTTCCGCGACCGCCTGGTCGAGATAGGCCCGCTGCTCCGCCCAGGACGCCTCGGTATAGTGGAAGCGCGGGTCAGCCTTCCGTGCCGCTTCGAAGGCGGGGCGTGCCCAGGCCTTCTCGTCGCGCAGGAAGGATTTGATGTCGACGCCGCAGGTGTGTTCGGCCACCAGCGCCAGCTTGCGGCCAAAGGCCTGGCGGCTTGCGGTCATCCGCTCGCCGGAAAATTGGTCGTAGAGTCGCTGCAGCGCCAGGTAGCGGGCGATCTTTTCCGGATCGGTGCCGCTGCCGTGGATCCAGCTGTCGCCGAGTTCCTTCTCGACGACCGGGAAACGCTCGCGCGCCGCCCACATCAGCGTGCCGTAGTCCTCCAGCGTCGCCGCGCGCACGGCGGCACCGGGCTCGTGTTTGAGGATTTCGCGATAGGCCTCTGCCGTCTGCGACACGCTCTGCGGGCCGATATTGTCGCTGGTATGGGCGAAGCTCAGGCCGTCGGAGAGGCCCTCGGGAAAATAGGTCTCGCCATAGGAGCGCTGATACATGACGACGATTTCCTCGCCGCCCGCCGCCCGCCAGCGGAAAATATCCGGGATTTCCGGCGGCGGCGAGGCCGAGTTGACGCCGATATGCAGGAAGCGCACGCCGGCTTGCGCCAAGAGCGGCACCATGCCGAGCGTATGGCCGGGCACGTCGGTCATCTTCGCGGCAATCGTCTTCAGACCGAAGCGATGGTCGAGCTCCTGCGCATAGGAAAGACCCGCCTTGAAAAGATCCGGCGACATCAGCTCCGTATGGGTCGTGAAAGGCAGTGCGTGCCAGCGGATCAGGCCGCGCTCGATCGCCTGCTCCAGTCGGGCGACCTCTTCCTTCGAGCGTGAATTCAGGTGATCCCAGATCAACCAGGCGCCCGTGGTCCAGATGAACTGCGGCTCTTCCGGATTCTCATTGAAGAAGTGTTCGCCGGTCTCGATCGCCTGAGGGATGAAGCGCTCGTGATACTGCTTTCCGATCTTTTCGGCGTGGTCGGTAAAGCCGATATCGAGATGTGTCTTGAAGACGACGTGAATGCGTTTTCCGGTCATGTTCATTACTTTCAACCGACGGTGCCCCGCACGATCAGGCGGGTGTTGAGTGTCTCGGTAAGCGGCTCGGCATCGGGTGCCCTGAGGCGCATGAGAATGAGACGGACGAGCGCGCGCACACGCTCTTCAAGGTCGATGCGCACGGTGGTGAGGTTGTAGCTCCTCCAGTGTGCCTGCGGGATGTCGTCGAAGCCGACGACCTTGACGTCCTCGGGCACGGACAGGCCGAGCTCATGGCGCAGCGCATCGATCGCCCCGAAGGCACCGACGTCGTTGGCCGCAAAGATCGCGTCAGCACCCTCGCCGATGCGAAAGAGATCGAGCGTCGCCTGGTAGGCGGTGTCATAGGTGTAGTCGCCTGCAAGCACGATCGGCGCATCCATCCCGCGCTCCGCAAGCGTCTCCTTCAGCGTGCGCTCGCGCTCGGCATTGGCGAGCGACTGCGCCTTGCCGCCGAGATAGGCGATACGGCGGGCGCCGTAGCCCTGAAGCAGGGCCACGGCCTGTTCGATGCCGTTCTTCTGGCGAACCAGCAGCCGGTCGTAGAGCGTGCCGGAGGCGGCGCCTGCGAACTGCTTCACGTCGTCGTAAATCACATAGATCGGCACGGCGCGATCGAGAAAGCCGCAGAGCACGTCGGGCAGGATGTTCTCGGTGAAGGCGATCACCGAATCCGGGTTGAAACCGCGCATATAGGTGAGCAGGCGCGGATCCATGCTGAAATCGGCCTTGGCCTTGAAGAGCAGCGTCGCGAAGCCTTCCGCCTGCAATGCAGTGGTCAGCGCATCGATCTCCTGGCTTTCCCAGGGGCTGCAGACGTCGGGCACGATCATGCCGACGAGATGCGAGCGGCCGGTGACGAGTGAGCGCGCCGCCATGTCGGGCGTGTAGTTCAGCTCCCGCGCCACCTGCAGGATCCGGTCGCGCTTTTCCGGCTTCAGCGAAGCGTTCGGGTTGAAGGCCCGAGACACGGCAACACGGGAAACATTGGCCTCGCGCGCCACCTGATCTGCGGTGGCTCGGGTAGCTTTCTTGTCGGCGCGATCGTTCATTTATCCGTCACAAAATGAAAACGTGTTCACTCACAAAAGAAATCAACTCGGCGATTTCGTCAAGTGGAATAGACATTCTTTCGACAATCGCAGAAAGAACGCCTGGTTCATGTTGACAAAAATGAAAGCGTGTTCATTCTTGGTCGCCGTCGGGACACCGGACCTGGAGGAGGGCCGGACTGTCGCAGCCAGACATATTGGTCCTTGAGGGGGCCGACCGGGAGGAGAAAACATGCGTACCAGGTTTCATTCCCTACTGCTCAGCGCAGCCGCGGCCATTGCCTTTGCCGCGCCGGTGAGCGCCACCGAACTCAACATCACCTGCCGCTGCATCATCGGCGGCGTAAACAGCGGCATGGCCGAGTGGATCGAAAAGAAGGTCATTCCGGCCTTTACCGAGAAGATGAAGGCCGAAGGCAAGGACGTCACCGTCAAGCTCACCCAGTTCGGCGGTGAGGACGAGCAGCTGACGCAGCAGCTCGCGCTCGATTTCTCCACCGGCGCCGGCCCTGATGTCTCCGGCTTCGACGGCTTCCTGATCCCGAGCTTCGTCCAGGGCAATCTTCTGAAGTCGCTCGAGGAAGTGGCCGGCCCCGACGTTCCGAAGTGGGAAGGCTGGCAGCATATCTCCGACGGCACCAAGGCGCTGATGAGCTACCAGGGCAAGCCCTATGGCATTGCGCTCGGCACCGATGCCCGCATGATCTTCGTGCGCAAGGACCTCTTCAAATCGGCCGGCCTCGATGCCGACAGCTGGCAGCCGAAGTCCTGGGACGAGTTGCTCGACGCCGCCCGCAAGATCAAGGCCGCCGCACCCGACAGCTTCCCGTTGCAGCTCAATGCCGGCGTCTCCATGGGCGAGGCGACCACGATGCAGGGCTACTGGATGGCACTGCTCGGCACCGGCGAGCAGGTCACCGACGATAGCGGCAAATACATCGTCTCGAGCCAGGGCATTCTCGACACGCTGAAGCTCTACAAGACCATCTACGTCGACGACAAGCTCGGCGACCAGCGCGCGCAGCTGCTGGCCGACGGCCGCAACCGGACCTTCGCCAATTTCCGCGACGGCAAGACGGCGATGCTCGTCGAGGGTGACTGGTTCTATCGCTCGGTGACAGCGCCCGGCGCCGAATTCGCCGTTGCCGACCGTGACAACACCATGACCTGGAAGAAGATGCCGGCCGCGGCACCGGGCAAGGGCCTGCGCGGCCAGGACTTCGTCACCATGTCCGGCGGCACCGGCTTCGTCATCAATCCGCATACGGACGCGCCCGCCGAATCCTGGGCGCTGCTTTCCTTCATGAACAGCAAGGAGCAGCTCGACGCGTTCCAGGAAATCCAGCCGGCCATCCGCATCCGCGACGACGTGGCGATCCCGAACTCGCCGTTCCTGACGGAAACGGCAACGACGCTTTTGCCGATCACAACGGCCCGTCCAAACGACGCCAACTACAACAAGGTCTCGACCGAGATCCAGCGGATGACTGAAAGCGTCGTTTCCGGCGAGCTTTCGCCCGAGGACGCGATGGCCCAGTACAAGGCGGCCGTCATCGCCATCGTCGGCGAAGAAAACACCGTCAGCACGCTCTAAACCGACGCGGGATGTGGCCGCAACGAGGCCCTCATCCCGCTTCGATCCAACGACAGAGCGCCCGGCTGCCATCCGTGGCCGGGCTCCCGATCCAGGCTATGGGCATGAAACGCGCATGAAGAAATTCTCCCTGCTTTCGACGCGCGCCGGCGCGCTCTTTCTGGCACCGGCCACGGCCCTCGTCGGGGTCTTCGTGATCATCCCCTTCTTCTGGGTGATCGTCGTCTCCTTCACCAACCGCACGCTGCTCGGCCGCACAGCCGTCGACCCGGATTTCGTCGGCCTGCAGAACTACTTTGCGCTCTTCAATCCCACGACCTTCTTCACCCGTGGCCAGTTCGGTTTCTCGCTGATCCTGACGATCCAGTTCGTGCTGCTATCGGCCCTCATCGGCCAGGCGCTTTTGGGTCTCCTGCTCGCCTGGCTCAGCCAGACGGTGACGCCGACGCTCAAATCCTTCCTGCAGACAGCGGTCATCGCCGCCTGGATCCTGCCGGAGGTAGTGATCGGCTTCGCCTGGTTCGCATTCCTCGACTACGACAACGGCACGCTCAACATGATCCTGCGCGGCCTCGGCCTGCCGCCGGGCGACTGGCTGCTGCAGCAACCGTTTTGGGTGATCGTCTTCTTCAACACCTGGCGGGGCGCCGCCTTCTCGATGATGCTGTTCAACTCGGCCTTCCAGTCGATCCCACCGAGTTATTTTCAGGCCGCCGATGTCGCCGGCGCCACCTCCTGGCAAAAGCTGCGCGACATCGCGCTGCCCTTGATCCGCGGTCATGTGGTCACCGATTTGATCCTCATTACCATGTGGACCTTCAACGTCTTCACGCCATTCCTGCTCACCCATGGCGGACCGTCCTACCGCACCGAAATCCTGTCGATCTACACCTACCGCGTCGCCTTCAAGGATTTCGAGTTCGGCAAGGGCGCTGCCGTCGGCGTCGTCATCATGCTGATCAACCTGGCCTTTGCGCTCGTCTATCTTCGCCTTGCCCACAAGAAGCCGGTGGAGGCGGAATGATGCGGAAGAAAACTCAGAACATCTTCGTGCGGCGCACGATCTTTGCGGCCGCCGCCACCTTCCTCGGCACTGTCTTCGCGCTGCCGCTCGTCTGGTTCATCTTCGCACCGTTCAATGCGCGTGCCGAACTCGGGCTCGCTATCCCCTCGCCCTTCACGCTGTCAAACTTCGCCACCGTCTTCCAGAACACGTTTGCCATGCAGGCACTGCTAAACAGCCTGATCCAGGCGGCAGGCGGCGTCGTGCTGGTCGGCGCGGCGGCGACGCTTGCCGCCTATGCCCTCTCGCGCTCGCCGATCCCGGGCAAGGGCGCCGTCACCTATATCCTGCTGCTCTTCTCGTCGGTCGTTTCAGGCTCGGCGGCAATGGTGCCGATCTTCCTCATCATCTCGGCGGCAGGTCTGATCGATACCCACCTCGCCGTGATCCTCGTCTTCGCCGGCGGGTTGCTGCCGACGGCGATGTTCATTCTTCGCGATTTCATCGACGCCATTCCGCGCTCCTATGAGGAGAGCGCGATGGTCGCCGGCGCCTCGCCGCTGCAGGCCTTCTTCGACGTGGCGCTGCCGGTCATCCGGCCGGGCATCGTCGTGGTCGTCGTCTGGGCCTTCGTCAACATCTGGGGCAGCTTCCTCATCCCCTTCATCCTGCTGCGCAGCGACAAGCTGATGCCGGCGTCGGTCGCCATCTATTCCTTCTATTCGGAGGCCGGCACGCCGATCGTCACGCTGCTTGCCGCCTATTCGCTGATCTACTCCCTGCCCGTCATTGCCCTCTATCTCTTCGTGAATTGGAAATTCGGTTTCCGGTTCTTCGGTGGCATCAAGTCGTAATCGGAAATCTGTCATGGCCTCTGTCGAATTCCAGAACATCTCCAAGAGCTTCGGCGCCTTCATCGCCGTTCCCGACATCAGCTTCCAGATCGCCGATGGCGAATTCATCTGCCTGCTTGGCCCCTCCGGCTGCGGCAAGACCACCAGCCTGCGCATGATCGCGGGACTTGAAACCCCGACCTCTGGCAGGGTGATGATCGGCGGCCGCGACGTCACCTATCTGCACCCGAAGGACCGCGGCATTTCCATGGTCTTCCAGGACTATGCGCTCTACCCGCACATGAACATCGCCGACAACATCGCCTACCCCCTGAAAGTGCGCGGCGAGCAGGAAACCAAGCGCCACGCCCGCGCCAAGGAAGTGGCTGATGTCTTGAAGATCGGCGACCTGATGAAGCGCCTGCCGAGCCAGATTTCCGGCGGCCAGCAGCAGCGCACGTCGCTGGCGCGTGCGTTGGTCTATCCGAGCGAGGTCTATCTCTTCGACGAGCCGCTTTCGAACCTTGATGCGAAGCTCCGCCTCGAAGCGCGCGGCTTTCTCAACCACCTGCAGCGCGACATGGGCATGACCGCCGTCTACGTCACGCACGACCAGGCCGAGGCCATGGCGCTCGCAACCCGCATCGCCGTCATGGACAAGGGCCGGATCGTGCAGTTCGCGCCGCCGATCGAGATCTATCGCCGGCCGGCGACGACCTTCGTCGCCAACTTCGTCGGCAATCCGCCGATGAACCTGGTGCCGGTCGAGGCATCCATCGGCGAAGGCGCGCTGCATCTCAGGGCAGACGGCCTGAAGCTTGCGCCGATTGCGCTGACTGACGCCATCGCCAAGGCGGCGAAATCAGGCAGGATGACACTCGGCGTCCGCCCCGAACATCTGCGTATCGCAGCTGCCGGCGACTCCAATGTGGTTTCCGGCGAACTCTTCGCCAACGAGAACATGGGGCCGGAGAGCCTCGTCACGTTGGAGCGCGGCGACAACGGTCGCGTGACCGCGCGCATCTTTACCGACGACGAGATCAAGGTCGGAACCGCCGTCCATCTCGCCTTCGACGCCAGGCACATCACCCTCTTCGACGACAGCGGCGCCCGCATTCCCGCCGCCGACGAGCGCTGAGGCCGCCATGCAGGAATTTTCCGTGCGGATTACCCGCGAGCATCGAGCGGCCGATCCCTATTTCTACCTGCCCTTCGCGGTGCCCGAAGGCGTGACACGCATCGACGCGACACTGAGTTATCCGAAATCCGAGAAGTGCATCATCGATCTCGGCGCACTCGATCCGCGCGCGACCGATTATCCGACCAGCCAAGGTTTTCGCGGCTGGAGCGGCGGGGCGCGCGACCGCTTCTTCATCGCCACCGATGACGCCACGCCCGGCTACATCCACGGCGAGCTGCCGCCCGGCCAGTGGAAGGTGATACTCGGCCTCTACAAGATCCCCGAGGAGGGCGCCGAGATTCGCGTGACGGTCGATTTCGACAGAAGCCAGCGCCCGATCGTGCCGCAACCGGAACGACGTTTCCCTGCGCGCAAGGAAGCCGGATGGTATCGCGGCGATCTGCACTGCCATACGTTCCACTCGGATGCGGCCGGCTCGCCCGAAATGCTGCATGCCGCAGCGCGACAGGCGGGGCTCGACTTCCTCGCGGTCGCCGATCACAACACCATCACCCAGCGGCGCTACTTCCATTCGCATTCCTCCGCGGACCTCGTCTTTGTCCGCGCCATGGAAATCACCACGGCCGTCGGCCATGCCAATGTCTTCGGCGTCGACGACTGGGTCGACTTTCGCATGACGAAGCCGGAGCACGCCCACACGCTCGCGCGCCTGGTGCATGAACGCGGCGGCCTGCTCTCGGTCAACCACGACAAGCCGACGATCCCCTGGGACTACGACCTGCCTAAGATCGACTGCATGGAGGTCTGGCAGTCTCATTGGCTCGCCTGGAACTGGGTTTCGCTCGAGCGCTACCAACAGCGCCTTGCCTCGGGCCTGAAGATCTCTGCGATCGGCGGCAGCGATTTCCACCAGCCGGCGCGACTGATGCCCGAGGGGCCGCTGGTGCTCGCCCGTCCGACGACCGTGCTTTACATGGATGAGCTTTCCGAAGAGGCCGTGCTCGGCGCGATGAAGTCCGGTCGTGGCTATGTGACGGAAAGCCCAACGGGACCGCATCTGGAACTCACCGCCAACGGCGAACCGATGGGATCAAGCGTCAGCGGCCCCGTTGTCGCCGAGGCGTTGGTTCGCGGCGCCAGCGGCGACAGGCTGCTGTGGCTCGACGCCTCCGGCATCGTCGGTGAAGAGATCATCGAAAGCGACGACTGGACCGGCCAATATATCGGTTCGCCGCGACACTTCCTGCGCACGGAGATCGTCGCCGTCGCAAGCCGCGAGACGATCGTCACCGAGTTCCGCGACGCACTCGCCGGCAAGAGCCTCCCCTGGCAGCTTTCCGAAGAGGATCTGGCGATGCAGACGATCCGCCGTGCGATCAGCAACCCGATCTATTGCCGCCCTGACTGACGCACGTTTCCTGCTCTCGCTTGAAATGGTTTCCACGGTAACAGCTACCGCCTGCCGGCCGCTGACCGATGGACACTGGGAACTCGCCGCCCTCTTCTGCCCTTCCCGGTAAATTTTCGTTTGCAGCAATTTTAAGCAGAAACCTTCCGTGCTAAGAAAAAAGGCATAAGCTCCCTCAACGGCACGTTAGGACCCCCATGGCCGCACGCCAGCGCATCATTCCCGTCAGGCGTGAATACAATCGCTGGGTCGCCAACCAGACGCTTGAGGACTATGCGCTGCGCTTCACCGCCAAGAGCGCCCGGCGCTTCTCCTCCGAGCGCATTTCGCAGACTGCCATCGGCGCGATCTCCTTTCTGGCGTTGGAAGCGATCGGCGGCGCCATCACCATGTCCTACGGCACGACCAATGCGATCGTTGCGATCGTCGTCGCCAGCCTGATGATCCTCACCGTGGGGCTGCCGATCAGCCGCTATGCGATCCGCCACGGCGTCGACATCGATCTGCTCACCCGCGGCGCCAGCTTCGGCTATATCGGCTCGACGGTGACCTCGCTGATTTATGCCAGCTTCACCTTCATCCTCTTTGCGATCGAGGCCTCGATCATGTCGGGCGCGCTCGAACTGGCACTCGGGATTCCCTTGTGGATCGGCTACATCCTGAGCGCCGTCGTCGTCATTCCGCTCGTCACCCACGGCGTGCGGCTGATCAGCAAGTTTCAGTTGATCACACAGCCATTCTGGATCGTGCTCAACGTCCTGCCTTTCGTCTTCATCGCCTTTGCCGACTGGGAGAAGGTCGGCGCCTGGCTTGCCTATGCCGGCATTCACCACACCTCAGGGCCTCCCGGCACGTTCGCACCGTTTGACCTCGTCGAGTTCGGCGCGGCCTCGGCCGTGATCTTCGCGCTGATGGCGCAGATCGGCGAACAGGTCGACTTCCTGCGCTTCCTGCCGCCCGATGGTCAGCGCAAGCTACATCATCGCATCGCCGTCTTCCTCGCCGGTTCCGGCTGGGTAATCGTCGGCGCCCCGAAATTGCTCGCCGGCTCGTTCCTGGTGGTGCTGGCGCTTTCGGCCGGCGTGCCTTCGACCAAGGCCGCCGATCCGGCGCAGATGTACTACACCGCCTTCGGCTACATGATCCCCTCCGACACGGCAGCACTTCTCCTGATGGTCGCCTTCGTTGTTGTGTCGCAGCTGAAGATCAACGTCATGAACGCCTATGCAGGCTCGCTTGCCTGGTCGAACTTCTTCTCGCGGCTGACCCACAGCCACCCGGGCCGCGTCGTCTGGCTGGTCTTCAACGTCGCGATCGCGCTTCTTTTGATGGAGCTCGGCATCTACCGTCTGCTTGAGGAAACGCTCGGTGTCTTCTCGATCATCGCCATGGCCTGGCTCTGCACGATTTCGGCCGATCTTTTCGTCAACAAGCCGCTCGGTCTGTCGCCGCCGGGCATCGAGTTCAAGCGCGCCCATCTCCACGATATCAACCCTGTCGGCCTTGGCGCCATGGCGATCTCGGCGACCGTTGCACTGATCGCGCATTTCGGTGCCTTTGGCGAAATTGCCGCCTCGCTTGCGCCCTATATCGCGCTCGTCGTCGCGTTTGTGGCGTCGCCTTTGATTGCCTGGCTGACCGACGGCAAGTTCTACCTCGCGCGCAAGCCGCGCCGGAGCTGGGCGAATCAGAGCGAGATTACCTGCTCGATCTGCGAGCACCCGTTCGAACCGGAGGACATGGCCTGGTGCCCGGCCTATGCCGCACCGATCTGCTCGCTCTGCTGCTCGCTCGATAGCCGCTGCCACGACATGTGCAAGCCGAAGGCGCGCTTCAACGCCCAGGTCGCGACCGTCGCCAACACCCTGCTTCCGCGCACTGTCACCGAAAAGCTGGCGACGCGGCTCGGCCGCTACGCCATCTCCGCAGTGCTGTCGATCGCCGGCATCGGCCTGATCCTCGCAATGATCGCCCACCAGACTGCCGGCACATCCCCCGAGGTTGCTGCGGTCGTCGAGCGCACCGTCGCGGTCGTCTTCTTCGTCTTTGCCGTGCTCGCGGGCATCGTCTCGTGGTTCTACGTGCTTGCCCATGACAGCCGCGTGGTCGCCGAGGAGGAATCCTCCCGACAGAACACATTACTGCTGAAGGAAATCGCCGCGCACAAGAAGACGGACGCAGCGCTGCAACAGGCGAAGGAAACGGCGGAAGCCGCCAACCGCGCCAAGAGCCGTTATGTCGTCGGCCTCAGCCACGAGCTTCGAACGCCGCTCAATGCCGTGCTCGGCTACGCCCAGGTGCTGGAACGAGATGAAACGATACCGCCTGCGCGCCAAGGCGCGATCAAGGTCATCAAGCGCAGCGCCGACCATCTTTCCGGCTTGATCGACGGGCTGCTGGACATTTCGAAGATCGAGGCCGGCAAGCTGCAGGTCTATTCCAACGAGATCAACATTCACGATTTCCTCGACCAGATCGTCGAGATGTTTCGCCCGCAGGCGCAGGCGAAGAGCATCACCTTCGAGCATGAACGCGCCGCCAGCCTGCCGCGCTATGTGAAGACCGACGAGAAGCGCCTGCGACAGATCCTGGTCAATCTTCTCTCCAACGCGCTGAAATTCACCGAGCGGGGCGGCATCCGGCTGGATGTCGCCTATCGCAGCCAGGTGGCAACCTTCACGGTAACCGACAGCGGCCGCGGCATTGCCGACAAGGACCTGCCGCGCATTTTCGACCCGTTCCAGCGCGGCGAAGCCGAACATCTGGGCAGCATGCCGGGCCTCGGCCTGGGGCTTACGATCACGCGCCTTCTGACGCAGACGCTCGGTGGCGAAATCGCCGTTACCAGCGTGATTGGCGAGGGCACAACGTTCCGCGTCCGGCTGATGCTTTCGGCGGTCGACCGCCCGGCGCTCACGGCACCCGTCCGCCGCATCACCTCCTATCTCGGCTTGCGACGCACCATCGTCGTCGTTGACGACAATGCCGACCATCGCGCGCTGATGCGCGAGGTCCTGATCCCCATGGATTTCACGGTCTTCGCGGTCCCGTCCGGGGCCGATTGCCTGTCGCTGCTTGCGGACGTCGACGCGGACCTCTTCCTGATCGACATTTCGATGCCGGGCATGAACGGCTGGGAACTTGCCGGACGGCTGCGCGAAACCGGACAGATGGCACCGATCATCATGCTGTCGGCCAATATCGGCGACGGCTCGGCCACCGGCGCCTTTGCCAGCCATAACGACACGCTCGCCAAACCTTTCGTGGTCAGCCAGCTCGTCGACAAGCTTGCGGTCCATCTCGATCTCGCCTGGATCCACGAAGGCGAGGAAAGACCGCCGCATACCGCACCAGGGGGCCGGTCGATCATGCGTCCAGATTTCCATCACGTGCAGGAACTGATCCGGCTCGGCGAGATCGGCTACATCAGGGGCATCGAGGCCAAGCTCACGGAGATCGCGCTGGCGCCCGAACATCAATCCTTTGTCGAGGAGGCCCGCACCTATGTGCAGGCCTTCGATCTTTCGGGCTACGACGCCTTCCTCAGAAACGGCACAGAAAAAGGAGGCGACGCCCATGGCTGAGACCTACGACCGCCGCGACATCGTACTGCTCGTCGACGATTCACCGGAGGCCCTCGGCTTCCTCACCGAGGCGCTGGAGCGTTCGGGCTTTTCCGCGCTGATCGCAACCTCGGGCAATGCCGCGCTTTCGATCGCGGAACGCATCACCCCCGACGTCATTCTGCTCGATGCGGTCATGCCGGGCATGGACGGATTCGAGACCTGCCGGCGGCTCAAGGCCAACGCCGCCGTCGGCCAGACACCGGTACTGTTCATGACCGGCTTGACCGAGACCGAACACGTTGTCCGCGCCCTTGAAGCCGGCGGCGTCGACTATCTGACCAAGCCGATCAATATCGATGAGCTTCGGGCGCGCATCCGCGTCCATCTCTCCAATGCCCGCTCCGCCCAGAGCGCACGGGTCGCGCTCGACGCGGCCGGCCGCCATCTGCTGGCGGTGCGCGCCGACGGTGGCGTCTGCTGGTCGACACCACAGGCGACCCGCCTCGTCAATGCAGCAACCGGCCGTGACGATGGCTTGAGCACGGTCACCAAACGCATCGCCCGCTGGATGGATAGCCGCGCCCGTGGGCCGTCTTCGCACGATGGGAGCTTCACGCTCGATCAACCCGGCCAATCCGGCCTGCAGATATCCTATCTCGGCGGCATCGGCCCGAACGAATATCTCTTCCGCCTGACCGCCGAGAACCGGCTGACGGACGACGAAATGCTGCGCCAGCATTTCGCGCTGACACAGCGAGAGTCGGAGGTGCTGCTCTGGATCGCCAAGGGCAAGGCGAACCGCGACATCGGGGAGATCCTGGGCCTGAGCGCGCGAACCGTAACCAAGCATCTGGAGCAGATCTATGTGAAGCTCGGCGTCGAGAACCGGGCATCGGCCGCAGTCAAGGCGACACAGGTACTGCACGGCATCTGAAGCGAGACCGGAACATCCGCGGCGCTGGCACGTTCGGCTGGTGATCCCGGCGCCTACTGGTGTACTATCGACACCGCCGAACGGAGGGTTGCATCCATGCCCCGATGGTTGTTGCTTGTCATCATGACCGTCTTCGCCAACGACGTTGCGCGCGCGGACGAAGGTGCGTTCCTGAAAACGCTCGGCGGCAACTGGTCAGGCACCGGAACGGTCCGCATCCGAACCAACATGTCGCCGGTCAATGTCACCTGCAGCTTCAATTCCGAAGCGACGGGCCTTGCCCTTTCCATGGAGGGTGTTTGTCGCGGCATGCTCGTGATCTCGCGATCCGTCGATGCACAATTGCACTACACCGGCTCGGCCTATAGCGGCTCCTATCTCGGTCCGCGCGGCGGCCGTGCCGGCCTCGACGGCAGCCGACGCGGCGACGCCATCAATCTCACCATTCGCTGGGCCAAGGAGGTCAATGGCGACCGGCGTGCCGATCTGACCTTGCGCAGGATCGGCACCGACGGCATGCAACTGACGACGATCGACGTCGATCCGGCTTCGGGCAAGCGGGTTGTAACGAGCGAAATCAACCTCAAGCGACGATAACCCGGGATACCCGCCCGCTTCGAGAGCGGATATCCCCCTGTTCGCTCAAGCGGCAGCAGCCGTGCGGGCGTCGTAATCCGTGGTCCACTGCAGCGACGGGCGCTCAGCGCAGCGCTCGACCCAGGCTTTCACGACCGCGCTGTCGGGCGTGGCGGCGGGATACCAGGCAAAGGGCGAGTGCAGCAGCAGATCGATCGCCGTATAGCGGTCACCCATCAGATAGGGGCTGTCCTTCAAGGCATCTTCCAGACGCTTCGCCATCTCGGAGGGGCCGCGGAAAGTAAAGTCGAAATAGTGATGGGAAAGCCCGGTTGCCTGCATGATCAGAACCGGCTCGACGACGCCGGCATACCACCCAAGCCAGCTCAGATAACGGCCGCGCTGCGGATCACCGGCGACCGGCGCCATGTTCTTTTCCGGGAAGAGATCGGTCAGATACTGAATGATCGCAATACTCTCCCAGATCACCACGCCATCATGCACGAGCACAGGCACCTTGCCTTCAGGATGCGGGTTCCTCGGGTCCTTTCGACCGCTGCCGTCACCGCGGGTGATGTCGACGATCTCGATCTCCACCTTGTCGATAGCATCGAGTTCGCGAAGCAGCGTGATGATGCGCGACGAGCGCGAGCGCGGGGCGTGAAAGAGCGTCAGCATGTTAAGGTTCCTTTGTTGCGTTTGGCAATGCGGATCTTATACAGTCGGCCAACTGCCAGTTTTCGTCAGTAGGCTTCGTCTATCTTTCAGCCATGGCCCGTAGTGATCGTCTGTTCCGCCTGCTGCAGGCGCTTCGCACTCTTCCTCCTCCGGTGACGGCCGCCCGCCTCGCCGAAGAGACCGGAGTGTCGCTGCGCTCGCTCTACCGGGACATAGACAGCCTGCGTGCCGCCGGCGCCGTCATCGATGGCGAGCGCGGCTTCGGCTATCGGCTGACGGAGGACATCGCCTTGCCGCCACAAACCTTCACGCGCCTGGAAATCGAGGCGCTGGTGCTCGGCCTTGCCGAGGTGCAGCACATGGGCGAGCCGGAACTCGCGGCCGCGGCGGGCGAGGTGCTTTCGAAGATAACGGCGACATTGCCCGACAGGTTGCAGCGCCAGGCGCTGCATGCTGCTTCACAGGTCTATCGCTTCGAGCGCCGGGATCCACCGGTCGCCGATGTCGGCCTTCTGCGCGAAGCCTGCTGGCAGGAGCGTGCGGTCGTCATCGGCTATGTGGACGCCGGACAGCAAGGGACCGACCGAAAGGTTCTGCCGCTCGCGATCGTCTATCTGGAGCGGGTGCTGGTGCTGCTCGCCTGGTGCTGCCTGCGTCAGGACTTCCGCAAGTTCCGCGTCGACCGCATCGTCGATATCAGAATGACGGACGAGAGCTTCCGCCCGCGCCGGGTGCCGATGCTGAGGGATTTCGTCGCCTATCTGAACGCCGGCGCACCCGAAACGTCGAAGATGACCTTGAGCGGCCAATAGCCAAAACGACGACGCGGCCCGTGTTGCCACGGACCGCGTTCGGACTGCTTTTTGCAGTCATGCCTTGGGAGGCAACCTTATTCGGCCGGCTGCAGCGCGGGCTGCGGAAGGCCTGCAGGCGCGCGACCGCCGAGCGTCGCAGCCATCTGCGCCTCGTCCAGTTCGCCTTCCCACTTCGCAACGACGATCGTGGCGACCGCATTGCCGACGAAGTTGGTGAGCGCGCGGCATTCCGACATGAAGCGGTCGATGCCGAGGATCAGCGCCATGCCGGCAACCGGTACGGCCGGGACGACCGAAAGCGTCGCAGCCAGTGTGATGAAGCCTGCACCGGTAATGCCCGCAGCGCCCTTGGAGCTCAGCATCGCAACGAGCAGCAGCAGCACCTGGTCGCCGAGCGACAGGGGGATATCCATCGCCTGGGCGATGAAGAGCGCGGCCAGCGTCATGTAGATGTTGGTGCCGTCGAGGTTGAAGGAGTAGCCCGTCGGGATGACGAGACCGACGACCGAGCGCTTGCAGCCGGCCTTTTCCATCTTGCTCATGAGGCCAGGAAGAGCGGCTTCCGACGAGGAGGTGCCGAGCACCAGCAGCAGCTCTTCCTTGATGTAGCGGATCAGCGCGACGATCGAGAAGCCGTTGTAGCGGGCGACGGCGCCGAGAACCAGGAACACGAAGAGGAACGAAGTGAGGTAGAACGTGCCGATCAGCATCGCCAGGTTGGCGATCGAGCCGACGCCGTATTTGCCGATGGTGAAAGCCATGGCGCCGAAGGCGCCGATCGGAGCGGCCTTCATCAGGATGCTGACGAGCTTGAAGACCGGCAGCGTAAGCGCATGCAGGAAGTCTACGACCGGCTCGGCCTTCTGGCCGACCATGGCGAGCGCCAGACCGAAGAGCACGGAAATGAACAGCACCTGCAGGATGTCGCCATCGGCAAAGGCGCCGACCAGCGTCGTCGGGATGATGTTCATCAGGAAGCCGGTGATCGTCTGCTCATGGGCCTTCTCGGCATAGGTCGTCACAGCCTTGACGTCGAGCGAGGCGGGATCGATGTGCATGCCGGCGCCGGGCTGCACGACATTGGCGACGATCAGGCCGATGACCAGGGCGAGGGTCGAGAAGGTCAGGAAGTAGATCATCGCCTTGCCGGCGACGCGACCGACCTTGGCAAGATCGGTCATGCCGGCAATCCCGGTCGCCACCGTCAGGAAGATGACCGGCGCGATGATCATCTTGACGAGGCGGATGAAGGCGTCGCCGAGCGGCTTAAGCTCGGTGCCGAGCGAAGGATAGAAATGGCCGAGCAGGATGCCCGCGGCGATCGCCGCCAGAACCTGGACATAGAGATGGCGATAGAAAGGTGTCTTGCCGCGCGGTTCCGCGGATTGGTCGATAATCATGAGATCCTCCACTGGACCCAGTCCGGCGTCATGCCGGGCCTCCCGGGTCAATTTCCGATGCGCGACAGCTCGGGCTGTCATGAGGATGTCGTTTGCAACGGGCGTGCCAGTTCTCCGGAGCAGTAGCCAAGCCATTGAATCAATGAGGATGTTTGTGCGCGTGGCGCGACACGCACAAAGAGTTGAGCGGATTTCCGCACAGATGATCTGGAAGCCTGAGCGAAAAAATGCACAATCAGGCCATGTTCAATGCCCAATCCGCCCCCCTCAACCTGGCAGATTTCGACCAGTCCATGCGCCGTACCTGGCTTGCCTTTGCCGGCCTCGCTCTGGCGCTGCTCGTCGCCGGCCTTCTGTTCGCCGGCGAATACGGGCGCAACCAGGCGCTCGATATGGTCGACGCCCAAAGCCGGATCGATGCCAATCTGAAGGCCTCGCTGTTGCGCGCCGTGCTCGAACGCCAACGCTCGACGCCGCTGGTGCTGGCCGACGACGTCGAGGTGAAGGCCGCCCTTTCGACCCGCGACGGCCAGGCGCTGCAACGGCTGAACGAGAAGCTGCAGGCGCTTGCGGCCAACACGGAGGCCGCCGTCATCTACGTGATCGACCCCGACGGGGTGGCCGTCGCCGCCAGCAACTGGCGCGAGCCAACGAGCTTTGTCGGCAACGACTACGCCTTCCGCGAATATTTCCGCATGGCGATGCGCGACGGCAAGGCCGAGCATTTCGCGATGGGCACGGTCAGCAAGCGGCCGGGCCTCTACATTTCGCGTCGGGTCCAGGGACCTGACGGCCCGATTGGCGTTGTCGTCGCCAAGCTCGAGTTCGACGATGTAGAGGCCGAATGGCTCGCCTCCGGCAAGCCCGTCTATGTCACCGACCGGCGCGGCATCGTGCTGATCACCAGCTTCCCCTCTTGGCGGTTCATGACGACGAGAACCATTCCGCGCGATCGCGTCGCCGCCATCCGCGACAGCCTGCAATTCGGCGATGCCTCGCTGCTGCCACTGCCGTTTAGGGACATCGAACCGACCAGCGACGGCTCCAGCGAACTGCGCGCGCTCCTGCCGGGCGACAGCGAGCGGCGGTTCCTGCGGGTGGAAACCATGGTTCCGACCACGAGCTGGCGGCTCGAACAGCTGGCACCGCTCGATGGCGCGATCTCCGCGGCAACCCGCGAGGCCCGGCTGATCGCGCTCGCCGTCCTCGTGCCGCTGCTGGCGCTCGCCGCTTTCCTTCTGCGCCGACGCCAGGCCCTGACGCTGGTCGCAGCGCGGGAGCGCGTCGCCCGCGACGAACTGGAGCGGCGCGTGGCAGAACGAACGCAGGACCTCAGCCTCGCTCGCGATCATCTCGAAACGGAGATCGCCGACCACAGGCGCACCGGTGAGAAACTCCAGGCGGTGCAGCAGGAACTGGTTCAGGCGAACCGGCTGGCGATCCTCGGCCAGGTGGCGGCCGGCGTTGCCCACGAAATCAACCAGCCAGTCGCCACCATCCGTGCCTATGCCGACAATGCCCGTACCTTCCTCGACCGTGGCCAGCAGCAAACGGCGGTGGAGAACCTCGCCAGCATCGCCGAACTCACCGAACGGGTCGGCGCTATCACCGACGAGCTGCGCAGCTTTGCCCGCAAGGGCCGCTTCGTCGCCGAACCGACCCCCATGCGCGAGGTGATCGAGGGCGCGCTGATGCTGCTGCGCAGCCGGTTTGCCGGCCGCATGGATGCGATCGTCATCGACCTGCCGGAAAACGGGCTCAGCGTTTACGGCAGCCGCATCCGCCTCGAACAAGTGCTGATCAATCTGCTGCAAAATGCGCTGGAAGCGCTGGGTACGCGCGGCGATGCCGAGATCCGCGTGCACTGCGCGGACGGACCCTCCGGCACCGTTTCGCTTGTTGTCGCCGACAACGGCCCCGGCATTCCCCAGCATATCCGCGAGGACCTGTTCACCCCATTCAACACCTCCAAGGACGAAGGGCTCGGCCTCGGGCTTGCCATCTCCAAGGAGATCGTCGCCGATTATGGCGGCGAGATCGCCGTCGAAACCAGCGACAAGGGCACCGTCTTCACGGTTCGCCTGAAGAGGGCCTGAGCAATGCAGCCGACCGTCTATCTCGTCGACGACGACAACCACCTGCGCAAGGCGATGACGCAGACGCTGGAGCTCGCCAACCTTACCGTCGCCTCGTTTGCCAGCGCCGCCGAAGCGCTGGAGACGCTCGACGCAAATTTCGACGGCATCGTCGTCAGCGATATCCGCATGCCGGGCATCGACGGCTTGGCGTTCTATCGGCGCATCGCGGCCGTCGACGCGGACCTGCCCGTAATCCTGGTCACCGGCCATGGCGATATTCCGATGGCGGTGCAGGCCCTGCAGGACGGCGTCTACGACTTCATCCCAAAACCCTTTGCCGCCGACCGGCTGGTGCAGAGCGTGCGACGTGCACTCGAAAAGCGAAAGCTCGTCATGGAAAACCGCGCGCTGAAACGGGCCGCGGAGGCAGCCGGAGACAGCCTGCCGCTGATCGGCCAGACGCCTGTCATGGAACGCTTGCGCCAGACGATTCGGCACATCGCCGATACCGATGTGGACGTGCTGGTCGCCGGCGAAACCGGCAGCGGCAAGGAAGTGGTCGCGACCCTGCTCCACAACTGGAGCCGGCGCCGTAACGGCAATTTCGTGGCGCTCAACTGCGGCGCCTTGCCGGAAACGGTAATCGAAAGCGAACTCTTCGGCCACGAACAGGGCGCCTTTACCGGCGCCTTGAAGAAGCGCATCGGCCGGATAGAACATGCGAGCGGCGGTACGCTGTTTCTCGACGAGATCGAGGCGATGCCGCCGGCAACGCAGGTGAAGATGCTGCGTGTTTTGGAAGCGCGCGAGATCACGCCACTCGGCACCAACCAGGTGCGACCGGTCGATATCCGCGTCATCGCTGCTGCCAAGATCGATCTCGGCAATCCGGCTGAGCGCGGCGATTTCCGAGAAGATCTCTACTTCAGATTGAATGTCGTGACGCTATCGATCCCGCCTCTGCGCGAACGCCGCGACGATATCCCGCTGCTGTTCTCGCACTTCCTGACCCGGGCAGCCGAGCGCTTCAGGCGCGACGTACCCATGATCTCGCCGGCTGCGCAACAGCACCTGATGACCCATGCCTGGCCCGGCAATGTGCGCGAACTCTCGCACTTTGCCGAACGGGTGGCGCTTGGTGTCGAAGGCCCACTCGGACAAGCGATTGCGCCTGCCGGACAGCCGGGATTTGCGCTACCCGAACGGCTCGAACGCTATGAGGCGGAAATCCTGAAGGAGGCGCTGCGCGCCCAGCGTGGCGACGTCAAGGCGACGATCGAAGCGCTCGGAATTCCGCGCAAGACCTTCTACGACAAGCTCCAGCGCCATGGTATCAACCGCGCCGACTACGCTGAGCGGTCGGCACCGGATAAGGCCGACCGCTAGCGCCAAACTCACTTCCGCAAATACACGTATTAGGTGCATCTTCATCGACAGGCGAATTCGCGCTTGACGTCCCGGGCCGATCAATGGCTATGATCTAGGCATTCACCAGGGGGGTCCCGCAAGGGGCTGAGATTCTGCTGGATGGTCGGCTTGCCGGCTATAGCGCAGTGACCCGTTGAACCTGATCCAGTTCATACTGGCGTAGGGACGGTGCAGATATCGAAGCCAGGATTCCGTGCGTCCAGCATCTGGCGGAGCGTCTTTCATCTTTCCGGCATCAGAACTGGGTCTCCAATCGCAACTTGGAGCCTCGTCATGAATATTGCCACCAAACCTACTCCCCTCTCGGTCACGCAAGGCCCGCTTCCCGCCTCCCGCAAGATCCACAAGCCGGGCATCCTTCACCCGGATATCCGCGTACCGATGCGCGAGATCGCGCTGCACCCGACCTCGGGCGAGCCGCCGGTCACGGTCTATGATTCCTCCGGCGACTACACAGCCGACGACGCCGAGATCCGCATCGAGGACGGTCTGCCGCGGCTCCGCCGCAACTGGATCGTCGACCGCGGCGATGTGGAAACCTATGAGGGACGCACCGTCCGCCCGGAGGACAACGGCTTTGTGAGCGGAGACCGGCTGACGCCGACCTTCCCGTTCCAGCACGCACCGCTGAAGGCAACGGCTGGCCGCGCAGTGACCCAGCTTGCCTATGCCCGCGCCGGCATCATCACGCCCGAAATGGAGTTCGTCGCCATCCGCGAAAATCTCGGCCGCGAGGCGGCGCGGGCGAAGGTCCGCGACGGCGAGAGCTTCGGCGCCCACATCCCCGACCATGTAACGCCGGAATTCGTTCGCCAGGAAATTGCCAGCGGCCGGGCGATCCTGCCCGCCAACATCAACCACCCGGAATCCGAACCGATGATCATCGGACGGAACTTCCTGGTGAAAATCAATGCCAATATCGGCAACTCCGCCGTCACCTCGTCTATGGCCGAAGAGGTCGAGAAGATGGTCTGGGCAACCCGCTGGGGCGCCGACACGGTCATGGACCTCTCGACCGGCCGCAACATCCACAACATCCGCGAATGGATCATCCGGAATTCACCGGTTCCGATCGGCACCGTGCCACTTTACCAGGCTCTGGAAAAGGTCAACGGCATTGCCGAGGACCTCACCTGGGAAGTCTATCGCGACACATTGATCGAGCAGGCCGAACAGGGCGTCGACTACTTCACCATCCATGCCGGCGTCCGCCTGCATTACATCCCGCTCACCGTCGATCGCGTCACCGGCATCGTTTCGCGCGGCGGCTCGATCATGGCCAAGTGGTGTCTGCACCACCACCGCGAAAGCTTCCTCTACGAGCATTTCGAGGAGATCTGCGACATCTGCCGCGCCTATGACGTCTCCTTCTCGCTCGGCGACGGCCTGCGCCCGGGCTCGATCGCCGACGCCAACGACGCCGCGCAATTCGCCGAACTCGAAACGCTGGGCGAACTCACAAAGATCGCCTGGGCCAAGGATTGTCAGGTGATGATCGAGGGCCCCGGTCACGTGCCGATGCACAAGATCAAGGAGAACATGGACAAGCAGCTCACCGTTTGCGGCGAAGCGCCGTTCTACACGCTCGGACCGCTGACGACGGACATCGCACCGGGCTACGACCACATCACCTCGGGCATCGGCGCGGCCATGATTGGCTGGTTCGGCACCGCCATGCTCTGCTACGTCACGCCGAAGGAGCATCTCGGCCTGCCCGACCGCAATGACGTCAAGGTGGGTGTCATTACCTACAAGATCGCCGCCCACGCCGCCGACCTCGCCAAGGGCCATCCGGCCGCTCAGGTGCGCGACGACGCGCTCTCGCGCGCCCGCTTCGAGTTCCGCTGGGAGGACCAGTTCAACCTCTCGCTCGACCCGGAGACGGCCCGCAACTTCCACGACGAGACCCTGCCGAAGGAGGCGCACAAGGTCGCGCATTTCTGCTCGATGTGCGGCCCGAAATTCTGCTCCATGCGGATCTCGCACGACATCCGGGCCGAGGCGCAGAAGGAAGGGCTGGAGGCAATGGCGGCGAAATACCGCGAAGGCGGCGACCTCTACATGCCGGTAGAAGAGGCGGCTGGCGCGGCCGAGTAGACGCAAAGACACGCTGAAGGGGCCAGTCACAGCCCCTTCAGTTCGCGCAGGACTTCCGTCCAGCGCCCCAGAGGCGGAAGCGGAGACCGCCAACGGACTCCTTCGCCGTCATGCTCGGGAGGGGCGAGCGTGCACCTTCCGCTCGATCCCATCGAGCAGCACGCTGGCATCGGCAAAGGTCATGCGGCTCCATATGTTCGCGCAGATTGTGGCCGACGCCTTCACGGCGGGCTAGGAAGATCGCCACTGTGGGGCTGGCGACCATCTGCGCGTTGTGGTCGCCGCCATGGGCCCCGCACCTTGCGCACCACTTCACCCGTCACCCGAATAACTTGTCCCTGCGTCGATTGAGCGGTATGCAAGATTCACGCGAAAGTCGCTGTCGGCGAAATTCATTCGCAATGAATTGCCGTCTCTGCCGCGCAGAAGGTCTTGCAAAACGGCGCAAGTACGCCGTTCGCACAAGGAGTAAAGACTTGAGGTCACGCCTGCTGAGACTGACGGCTCTGGCGATGGGAGCCCTTGCACTCGCCGGTGGCCTCCCGCGCGACGGGCGTTTTGCCGCGGGCTTTTCCTGGATTTCCGCCGCCCATGCGGACGACGCCGATGTCGGCGGCGGGAATGGCGAAGGTGCTCCGGGCGGCAGCGACCAAGGCGGCGAAAACATCGGGAGCGGCGGCACCGAGGGTGGCGGCGATGGGGGTGGCGGCGATTGGGGCTCCGGCGATGGTAGCGGCGCGGGCGAAGGACCCGGCGGGACCGGTGCAGGCGGCGGCGGTGGCGCCATCGACGGGGTTGGCGTCTTTGACGGAGATAGCGAGCGCCACTCATCCTCTTCGCGCGACGGGCGGGATTATGGACCAACCGGCAGCGCATGGCACGGCGGCAGCAGTTTCCTCAACCTTTTCCGCCGGACGCCGGAAGGGCCTATCGAGGGGAATCGGCCAGAGTCTTCCCTCAGGCAGAAGAGCGATGCGGGATCCAGCAAAAGCGCAGGTAACACGAAAAGAGAGCCTTGAAGAGACGTCTGCTTCGTCACGACGAAGGGTGACGTGACGTGCGCAGTTTATCGCGGACGCAGAAACGCCTGTGTCTGGATGCCCGGGCCAAGCCCGAGCATGACGGCGCAGAGGGAGGCGCGATATCGATCCCGTTCAATCAACGAACGCGCAGAGTCCCTATCCCCCTCTAGCGACCACTCACCATCCACTCGACCACATCGAGCAGCACGTTGGCGCCGGCGACGAGCTCATCCGGCTCCGTGTGTTCACGCGGATTGTGGCTGATGCCATCGCGGCTCGGAACGAAGATCATCGCCGTCGGCGCAATGCGGGCGATCATCTGGGCGTCGTGGCCGGCGCCCGAGGTCATGCGCCGGCTCTTGAGGCCTCGCGCGCTGGCCGAAGCCTCGATCGTCGCGACGATGCCCTGATCGAAAGCCACCGGCTGGAAGCGTGCAAGCCGCTCGACCGAGATCTGGACCCCCTCTTCCGCGCCGATACGCGCGAGAAAGTCCGACAGCGCCGCTTCGAGCACCAGCAGTCGTTCCTCGTCCGGATCGCGCAGATCGACCGTGAAGACGGCACGCGACGGGATGACGTTGATCGCGTCGGGCTCGAAACGCATGGTGCCGATGGTCGCCACGCTCGGCGCGTTCGAGCGGGCGATATGCTCGCGCAGGAAGACACTGACGCGGGCGGCGGCGAGACCGGCGTCGGAGCGCATCGCCATCGGTGTCGTGCCGGCATGGTTGGCGACGCCATCGATCGTCACGCGCTGCCAGGAAATACCCTGCAGGTTCTCGACGGCACCGATTGCAAAGCCCTCGCGCTGCAGCACCGGCCCCTGCTCGATATGGAGTTCGACATAGGCGTGGGGCTTGAGGAAACCCGGCTCGACATTGCCGGCATAGCCAATCCGCTCGAGTTCCTCGCCCAGCGACGAGCCATCCGTGCCGATGGTCGCGAGCGCCGTCTCCAGCGGCAGGCCGCCGACATAGACGAGCGAGCCGAGCATGTCGGGCGCAAAACGCACGCCCTCCTCGTTGGTGAAGGCGGCAACGACGATCGGCCGCGTCGGCGACACGCCACGCTCCTTCAGCGTCTCGATCACTTCGAGCGCGGCAAGCACGCCGTAACATCCGTCATAGATGCCGGCATTGATGACCGTGTCGATGTGCGAGCCGAGCATGACCGGCGCTTCGCCGCTATTGCCCTCGTCGCGCCAGATGCCGAAGATGTTGCCGATGCGGTCGACCGCAGCGTCGAGTCCTGCCGCCTCGATCCAGGCGACGAGGCGATCGCGACCGGCCTTGTCGTTGTCGGAGCCGGCCAGCCGGGTCAATCGGCCCTCAGCATCGCGACCAAGTTCGCCAAGCTCGCGGATGCGCCCGATCAGGCGCGCAGCATTGATGGAAGGAAATGGCATCTCTGTCCTGCTTTCATGCGGATTTCCGTTCATGACAGGGCGTCGGCCGGCGCCAGTCTCTGCCGGATAATCTCGGCGTGGTAGCGCGCGCCGAAGATCAGGGCATCGTCGTTGAAGTCGTAACGCGGATTGTGCAGCGGCGCCGACGCCTCGCCGTTGCCGATGAAGACGAAGCAGCCCGGCACGTGCTCGAGGAAGCGCGCGAAATCCTCCGAGCCGGTCATCGGCTCGGCGGCCGTTGCGACATTCCCGGTGCCGTACACCGCTTCAGCCGCGGCAAAGGCGTGGCCGGTCAAGGCCGGGTCGTTGATCAGCGGCACGAACTCGCGCGTGTAGTTGACCTCGACCTCGCAGCCATAGGCATCCGCCGTACCCCTGGCGATCACGCGCATCTCCGCCTCGATCCTGGCGCTAACCTCCGGGCGGAAGCTGCGGGCGTCACCGAGGATGCGGGCGAGACCGGGCAGCGCGTTGCGCGTGCCGTCGGTCAAAAGCTCGGTGACCGAGACGACACCGATATCCGTCGGCGACAGGCGGCGCGAGACGATCGTCTGCAGATTGACGACGGTGGCACAGGCGGCGACCAGCGTCTCGTTGCCCCAGTGCGGCCGCGCCGCGTGCCCGCCAACGCCTTTGAGCACGATTTCGAAATTGTCCTCCGCCGACATAATCGCGCCGACGCGGGTCTCAAAGCGGCCGATCGGCAGCCCCGGCATGTTGTGCAGGCCGTAGATTTCGTCGAAGGGAAAGCGTTCCATCAGCCCGTCGTCGAGCATCGCGAGCGCGCCCTTGCCCCACTCCTCGGCCGGCTGGAAGATGAAGCACGCGGTACCATCGAAGCCGCCGTCTTCGGCAAGCATCTTGGCGGCGCCGAGCAGCATGGCCGTGTGACCGTCATGGCCACAGGCATGCATGGTGCCGGGCTTTCTCGAGCGGTAGGGCAACTCTCCCTGTTCCGGTATCCTGAGCGCATCCATGTCGGCCCGGAGCGCGATGGCGCGGTTGCCGCTGCCACGTTTCAGCCGGCCGACGACACCGGTGCCGCCGACACCCTCCACCACCTCGTCGAGCCCGAACTCCCTGAGCTTTGCCGCGACGAAGGATGAGGTGCGCTGTTCCTCGAAGCCGAATTCCGGGTGCGCATGCAGGTCGCGGCGCCAGGCGGTCATGTCCTTCACAAGCCGGTCAAAATCCATTTCCGCCATGGGTCATTTCCTCTCGTTCGATGCGTTGGCGACGGTCTCGGGCGACAAACCGACCAGGGCGGCATAGCGCTCGGGGTCCGTTGCCCCCTCGGTATTGATGACGAAGGCGCGCGACTGGGCCGTCAATCCGAGCGCCTCCCGGAGCGACGGATCCCGGGCAACGGCCAGCAGCCCGGCGAGGCCGACGCCGCCGCTTTCGCCGGACACGATCGCCGGGTCAGATCCTGCAGGCCGCGCCAGCCGGTTCATCACCGAAACGGCATCCTCCTCGTCGACGGTCATGAAGGCATCGGCGACACGGGACAGGATACGCCAGGCGACGACCGACGGCTCGTAGCATTCGAGCATGGCCATGATCGTCGCCTCGCCATGCGCCACCTTGACGGGACGTCCGGCCCTGGCGCTTTCGTAGAGGCACGCGGCGCGCGCCGGATCGACGACGACGAAACGCGGACGCCCTGCGCCATAACGCAGTGCCAGATGCCCCGCGGTGGCGGCGGCAATGCCGCCGACGCCCGCCTGCACGAACACATGGGTCGGCGGCTCTTCCATCTGCCGCAACGCCTCGCTCAACAGCGCCGTGTAGCCCTGCATCACCAAGCCGGGAATGTATTCGTAGCCGGGCCATGTCGTGTCCGACACGACGGTCCAGCCATTTTCGTCACAGACCCGCGCGGCCTCGCGGACGGAATCGTCATAGGTGCCGGCAACGCGGACAATCTCGGCGCCATAGGCCGCGATCGCCTCGATGCGCATCTCGCTGACACCCGCATGCACGAAGATCACCGATTTGGCGCCGACCAGTCGGGCGCCCATGGCGACCGAGCGGCCGTGATTGCCATCGGTGGCGCAGCCGAAGGTCAGGGCGGCGGCAATTGCCCGAACCTCTGGCCGCTCCAGATCCTCGAGATCGATGTTGCGCCCGAGACGCCGCTCCGCCTCCTCGATCACCAGCCGGATCACCGCGTAGGAGCCACCAAGCGCCTTGAAGCTGCCAAGCCCCAGGCGGTGGCCCTCGTCCTTGACGAAGACGCCGGCAATGCCGAGCTCTCCCGCCAAAGCCGGCAAGGCATGTAGCGGCGTTGGCCGATGGTCGGGGCGGCGGGCAAGCTGCTGCTCGACATTAGCGGCGGCCGTCAGCGACAGCATGTCCGCATCCGCGGTCAGCAGGGGGTGGCCGAAATCGGCGTGAGTGTTGGCAAGGAACATGGTGCAATCTCCGTAGGCTGGCGAAAATCTATTTCATCCCAGCCGAGAAATGCGCTCTAAATGGCCCGCGCGAATGCAAGTTTGTAAAGTTAATCGATGCGCAGACGCGTGGTGTTCCGCTCGCGGCCGCTGCAAAGGCATGAACCGAAAGGCACCGGATGGCCCCCTCCAAAAGACCAAAGGTCGAACTGGATCGTTTCGACCTCGCGATCCTCGCCATCCTGCAGAAGGACAACACAACGCCGCAGCGCCAGATCGGCGAAGCGGTCAATCTCTCCGCACCCGCCGTCCAGCGACGGATCAAGCGCATGGAGGAAACCGGCGTCATCCGCGCCAATGTCGCGCTGATCGACCCGGTCAGCGTCAACCAGGCGCTGACGATCCTGGTGGAGGTGGAGGTCGAAAGCGAGCAGATCGCCCTGCTCGATGCGGCGAAGGCGGCCTTCACCGCAGCACCCGAGGTGCAGCAATGCTACTATGTTACCGGCGACGTCGATTTCATGCTCGTCGTCATCGTGCCGACCATGGCCGAATACGAAGCCTTCACGCGGCGCATGTTCTTCGGCAATCCGAACATCAAGCGGTTCCGCACTTTCGTGACCATGGATCCGGTCAAGGTCAGCCTATCGGTACCGATTGAAGCATCACGCTGAGATGCGTGCTTACTTCCCGGCGAGCGCTTTCTTCTCTGCCTCCGCATCGAGCGGCTGCCCGGCACCAACCGAGGTCAGAAAGGCGTCAACGGTTTCGAGCGACGAGGCGGGCGCGTATCCGTCTCCGCCTTCCGGCTTGGCGACGGCCAGCCGCGTCTGCCAGATCGACGCCTTCCGGCATGCCACGGAGACGAGGCCGGGCTGGCCGGGTTGCGTGAGTTCGTATTCGCGGCAGAGCTGCCCGCCGGCGAGTTCGAATGCCGATACCAGACGCACCGTCCCCTGCCCTTCCCCAACAGCGACTTCGTCGCCTGAAGCCGCGTGGTCGAGGATGGCAGAGAGCGCCGGGTCGACAGAGCCAGCCACATGGACGGCCCCGGTATCCGCCAGCCCACCACCGCGAAGCAGGTAACCGCCGGCACCACCGACGACAACGAGCAGCGAAGCGGCGAGCGCCATCAGAAGCCTTGAGACATGGCGCTGCGGCGCTGTTGCGTGATCGGCTGACCGACGAAACGCCACGACGTTTTCAGCACCGGGTGACGGCACGTCAATGGCGCACTGGGCGTTCGCCGCCGCCGCAGTGGCAGCCATGGCTCGCACCTTTTGCACCAATTCGTCCGGCACCGGCTCGGCGAGCACCGGCTTCAACGCTTCGCTTGCGGCCGCCCGCGTCTCCATGAACAGGGCGACGCGCGCCATCAGCTCGTCGTCGCTCTCGAGCGCCGCTTCGACACGGCGCGTCGTCTCCTCGTCGAGCTCACCATCGGCAAACGCCATCAGGATTTCATCGGTGAATTGCGCGTCGCTCATCTCGTCCCGCCTCTCATATCCTGTGAACGCGCGACCGGCGGTTCTATTCCCGTTGCCTCGGCGAGATTCTTGCGTGCCCGGGCGAGCCTGCTCATGACGGTGCCGATCGGAATGCCGAGCACCTCGGCCGCCTCTCTGTAGGAAAGCTCCTCGACACAGGTAAGCAACAGCACCTCCCGCTGTTCGAGCACAAGGCCGTCAATCGCGGCTGCCACGCTCTTCAGCGCCATGCGTGCTTCCGCACCAGCCTCGCCGGAGGGAACGGCGAGTTCAGCCTGCGCCTCGATCTCTTCGGTCGGTCCGGCGGTTTTCTGGCGGCGGAGCTGGTCGATCCAGAGGTTGCGCAGGATGCGGAACATCCAGGCGTCGAAGCGCGTGCCTTCCTCGAACCGTTCGGAGCCGGCAAGCGCCTTTTCGCAAGCCGCCTGCACCAGATCGTCGGCGACGTCGCGCGAGCGGCAAAGCGATATGGCGAAGCGGCGCAGGTTCGGCAGGAACGCGACGAGGCGCTCGCCGAAGGCGATGGTCGGATCCGTCATGGGGCGTTCCTTTCGGCGCTGCGCGTCACCCATGGGGGAATAATTTGTTGATTCATCCGTTGAGCGATATGTGAAGCACACGCGAAAGTCACCATCGATGGTCCTTTCGTTCACGGTAAGCTGACGTCTTCGGATGCCGTCGAAATGAGGAGAGAACCTTGAAAAGACGCTTCCTTCGAGTGACCGCCCTGTCGTTGTGCGGCCTGGCAACGGGCGTCGGCGACCTCTCCCACCTTGGCGGTAACGGCGATGCCGGCGCGCGTTTTCCTTGGGTCAGCGCGGCCCAGGCGGACGACGACGATGGTGGTGGCGATGATGACGATGGCGGCGGTGGCGGATCGTCCCGCAGTTCCAACAATCGCGGCTCGGGTGGCGCCTGGCGCGGCGGCGGCAATATCTTCGACCTCTTCCGCCGCGCCCCGGAAAAGCGCACCGAGCGGCGTCGGCCACCCGCCCGCCGCCCAACCCACGCGCCGAGCGAGATCATCGCCCTCGGCCTGAACGAGCCCGCCGTTCAAAGCCTCATCACCAACGGTTTCACGCTGCGTGCACGGGCGCCGCTGGCCCTCTCCACCAACGAGATCGTCAAACTCGGCGTGCCCGAGGACATGGCGCTTGAGGACGCGCGCCGCCAGGTGGCCGAAGCGTCTCCCGGTGCGATTGCGGATATCAATCACTATTTCGAGCCGAACGAGAGTACCGCCCCCTGTGCCGACGGTGGCTGCGCCCTCGTTCGCGGCGCCATCGGTTGGCCGGATACCAACGCGGCCTGCATAGCCGCGGGTCCGATCGGGCTGATCGACACGGCCATCAACCCCGCGCATCCCTCGCTCAAGGACGTCAACCTCGACATCGTCACGCTGGCGGGAGAGGAGGCGCCGACGTCCGGTCGCCAGCACGGCACCGCGGTCGCGGCACTCATCGCCGGCCGCCGGGACAGCCGCGCGCCTGGCCTGCTCAGCAATGCGCATCTGATTGCCGTCGACGCCTTCCAGCGGCGGGGCGGCGAGACGGACATCGCCGAGACCTACGATCTCGTGCGCGCCATCGACCTTCTGGCGTCGCGCGATGTCACAGTCATCAACATGAGCCTCTCCGGTCCGCACAACCTGCTGCTCGAAAGGACTGTCGCGCTCGTCGCCGAAAAGAACATCATCCAGGTGGCGGCGGCCGGCAACGATGGTCCGCGGGCAAAACCCGTCTATCCCGCCGCCTATCCGGTGATGATCGCGGTCACCGCCGTCGACCGCAACTTCAAGCCCTACCGTCGCGCCGGGCGCGGCGACCATATCGATGTCGCGGCGCTCGGCACCAGCGTCTGGACCGCGGCGTCGATCGAGGGGGCAGCTCCCCGAACCGGCACGTCTTTTGCGGCTCCCTTCGTCACGGCTGCCGCTGCCATCCTGCGGGCATCGCATCCAAACCTGTCGGCGGAAGAAGTGGCAAAGCTCGTCACGGAGACGACGCAGGATCTTGGTGCGCCGGGCAAGGATCCCGTGTTCGGCTGGGGCGTTCTCGACGCCCGTGAGCTCTGCCGCTCGTAGCAACGGCAAGCACCGTCGAGCAGCGGCACTGAACTACGGCTTTTGCCAGTCCATGATCAGAAACGAGGGGACCCTTCGAAAGAGGTCCCTCTGTTCCGGGTCGCCGCCACGCGGTAGCGGTTCGTCGAAATAGCGGAACTGCAGGCCCGCTCCCAGCAGGAGCGACATGTAGGTGCTGAGCGGCCGGCGCCAACCCTGGCGATTGCATGACGGTAGCCGCCGCGCGGCTCCGGCGGGAGGCGGCAGCGCCGCCGTCCCGCCAGGGCAGTGGCCGCTTCGTCAGGCGGCAAGTCCACGTTCGTTCAGGAGCATGCCGACGCGCACCATGCGTACAGCGTCTTCCGCGGCGCGCACCAGCAGTTTGGGTGCTGCATTGATGGCGTCGTCGAGAGTGCATGGCGCCTTGAGGATCGAGGCGAAGGCATCGATGCCGTGGTCGAAGTTGAGGGTCACGCCCTTGCCGATCGTGCCGGCAAGCGCGATGACCGGGCGCCCCGCCTCCTTCGCCCGGTGCCCGACCTCGGCTGGAACCTTGCCGAACGGAGTCTGTCCGTCGAGGCTGCCTTCGGCGGTGATCACCAGATCGGCCCTGCCGATCATGCTGTCGAGATCGAGGTAGCGCATGACGATGTTGTAGCGCGGATGTAGCGCGCCGCCGAGTAGGCCCATCACAGCCGCACCGAGCCCACCGGATGCGCCGGCACCCGGTGCGTTGCCGACAACAATGCCGGTCGTCGCCTCGATGGCGGCAGCATAGGTTTCCATCGCTGCCGCGAGCAACTCGACCTGTTCCGGCGTCGCCCCTTTCTGTGGCCCGAAGACGCGAGCGACGCCGCGTTCGCCGAGCAGCACATTGTGCCAGTTGACAGCCGCGTCGATGCAAACCTCGGCAAGACGCGGATCGCGACCGGACATATCGATGCGCGCGAGCGAAGCAAGCGCCGCACCGCCGGGCGCAAGTGGATTGCCCTCGCGGTCGAGCAGTTTCACGCCCAAGGCTGCGGCCATGCCGGCGCCGCCGTCATTGATGCCGCTATCGCCGCAGCCAAGCAGGATGTGGCGGGCACCGGCGTCGAGCGCTGCCCGAACCAATTCACCGACGCCGTAGCTGGTGGTGATGCAGGGATTGCGGCGATCACGCGGCACCAGCCGCAAGCCGGCGGCCGCCGCCATTTCGATGACGGCGGTGCGTTCGGACTGCCCGCCGAGGAAGCCGAAATGCGAGGCGACGGGCTCGCCGAGCGGCCCCGTCACGGTGAGTTCGTGCAGGCTGCCGCCGGTAATCGCGACCAGTGCCTTGGTGAAACCTTCGCCGCCATCGACCATCGGCACCTTGATGACCTCGGCCTTCGGGCAGGCGCGCAACACGCCCTTCTCGATGCAATCGGCGGCTTCCTCCGCCGACAGGCTTTCCTTGAAACCGGAGGGTGCAACCAGAATGGTAAGTGTCATGTGACAGTCTCCTTGCACTTTTGTGACAATGCGGATGCAAGGGAGAAACGCTGTCTCACGGTGTTTATTCCGGGGTGAAATAAGAAATCCGGCGCTTACGGAAAGAAAAACAAGGAGCCGGTGCGAAATTCGCACCGGCTCTTAGGAACGTAATTATATCAATAGATTGCCGTCACACAACGAGACCTATCGCCGGCCAGATCACCAGGGCAAAGAGCGCCAGCAACGCGATGAACGGGAGCGCCAGCATCAGCGCCAACCGGAGCAGATCGGAGGGACTGAAAGCGGGCGGCTCCATGCCCCCGAAGAGCGCGACAGGCTTGGCCGAAACCATCAGCGTCTGGCAGAATCCGCTACCAATGGTTGTCGCCATGATGAGGCATGCAGGGCTGACGCCGAAACCCGCCAGCGGCAGCGCCACAGCTGGAATGAGCACGGTCGCCCGCGCCGTTCGCGAGGCAATGACGATATGGGCAAAGGTCGCGACGGCGATCGCAAGAAGCACCACCAGCCACGCCGGCAGCTTGCCGATCTGGCTGAAGGCGCCGATCAGGCGGTCGGCAAGCTGCGTTGCCGTTCCTGTCGAGAGCAGGGCTTCGCCGATGACGAGCGTGCCGGCAAGGAACAGAAGCAGGTTCCACTCGACCCCTTTCAACGCCTTGCGGAACGGCATGCCGGAGACCTTTTCCGATGCCAGAACCAGTGCGCCGATTAACGCTACGACCGGTAGCGCGATGCCGTGCAGGTCCGAGGTCGCGAGCGCCGCGACGATGGCCGCGGTCACGGCGAGGATCATTTTGTCCCGCACCGCAAACGGACGCTTCTGCGTTGGCGGCGCCGAAACATCGAGACGCGCGTGGCGATCGGTCTCGTCGAGAAAGCAGCGCAGGATCAGGCCGCAGGCAATCAGGCTCGTCAGCAGCGCAAAGGGTGCCGCCAGCAGCGCCCAGCCAAGAAAGCCCGGCGCCTCGCCGCCGCTGCGGCGGATGAAATCGACGGCGACAAGATGCGCACCGGCACCGGTCAGCGACGCCGCCGCCGAGAGCAAGATTACGGAAGGAAAGAGCAGGGCCAGCGCGCGGGTCACGCCGGGGCGGCCAATGGCCGAGGCAAGCCCCAGGAAGACGGGCATGAAGATGGCAGCCCGCGCCGAGGTCGAGGGAATGACGAAGGCGGTCGCAAAGATCGTGAGCGTCACCACCCAGAACAGTCGGCGCACGTCGCGAAATCGGGAAAGCAGCCGGAAGGTCAGCCGCTCGACGAGGCCGGATGCCTGCAGCACCGCCGCGATCACGGATGCCGCCAGCATCAGCCAGACGATGTCGTTGCCGAGCGCGCCGTAAACCGCCTGCTCGTCGACGGCACCGGTGGCGGCAAGCACTGCCGCACCGCCAAGCGCGACCGGCGTTTCCGGCAGGTCGAACACCGCCCAGCAGACGAGCGTCGTCGCAAACACCATGAGCGCCAGCCGCATCGGAAGCGTCAGCCCATCCGCGGCGAGGAAGATCAGAGCGCCGGCAAAGGCCACGAGCATTGCGCCGACGAGCAGACGTACCTCGCTCACCGGCATGTGACCTTCGATGCGGTCCCTCCCCACGCTCGTCATGGCCACGAGGTCTTGATCCGAAGCGATCACCGGGCTGGCGGTCATGGCTGCGCTCCCTTGTTGGCACCGGGCTTGGGCGCAGCAACCACGCTGCACGAAAGCAATCGGGCTGATTTCGTGGGAGGGAAAACGGGGCGCCACAGCGTTTATTCCCCATGCCAAGGGATTTTCTCGACGCCCGCACCCAAGCAACGGCATCGCCAAAATCGGCGGCACTTGAGCGAGATCAATGCCAGTATGCCTGGTCGGCGGAGACTGATGGTTGGACGATCTCTTTAAAAAAGGAGAGCCACATGTTGATCAGAGAAATGACGCGGCAGGAATGTCTCGACCTTGTCGCTGAGAACCATATCGCCCGGCTGGGGTGCACCAGGGATGGCCAGGCCTATATCGTTCCCATCCAGTACGCTTTGGCAGCCAACCGGCTCTACAGCTTCTCGATGCCCGGGCAGAAGATCGACTGGATGCGTGCCAACCCGCGCGTCTGCGTACAAGTCGACACGGGAACGGACCGGCAGAACTGGCGAAGCGTCGTCATCCACGGCCGCTACCAGGAACTGCCTGATACGAAACAATGGCACCGCGAGCGCATGAACGCCTGGTCTCTGCTCGAACAGCGCATCAACTGGTGGGAACCGGGCGGCTTGAAGCCAGGCGAGCAACCGGTTGCCGGCACATCCCCGCATCTCTTCTTCGAAATCGAGATCGACGAAGTGACCGGACGCGCCGCCTCTGCGGGCTGACGCCCCTCGGCGCGCAGGCAAATGCTGCGCGCCACACGCGGCTCCGCCGGTCAATGCGCCATGAGTACGGGGATCACGGCGTTTTCGAGCATCGAACGGGTGACGCCGCCAAAGACGCGCTCGCGCATTCTGGAGTGGCCATAAGCCCCCATGACGATCATATCCGCACCCACATCGGAGGCGAACCGATTGATCACGTCGTCAACCCGATGCCCGCCACTCGGCAGGCGCTCGACGGAAACGGAAACGCCGTGCCGGGCAAGATACCCGGCGATATCGGCGCCCGGTTCCTCGCCGTTCTTGCCATAGGCAGAACGCGGGTCGACCATCGTAACATGGACGATCTTGGCACTTGTCAGCATGTCGAGCGCTTCGCGCACCGCACGGGCCGCTTCCAGCCGGGAGTTCCAGGCCAGCACCACGGTCTTCGGATCAAGACGTGCCGGCTTGCCCTTGGGCATGATGAGGACCGGCCGGGCCGAGCTGAACAACGTCCCGTCGATGGTACGTGAGCGCAGTTCCGGGTCCAGCATCAGACCGTCGCCGACAAGCGTCAGGTCCGCGTAGCGGGCACGCTCGCCGATCTCGTCATCGGCCCAGGCGGCTTCGGTATATTTCGTTTCGACACTGAACGAGATGCCTTCCCTGGTGAGAACATCCGTTGCTTTCGCCACGCAGGAATCGAGCTTGTCGACATCGCGCTGCCGCTCGTTCAGCCAATCGATGGATATGGCGGCTGCGTAGTCGCCGATCGGCGGAGAGGCGGCGAGCTTGACGATCAACAGGGAAAGGTGAGCGTTTGCGGACGCGCAGACCTGTGCTGCCGCGCGCAGATGCTCTGCGGAATGTTCGACGCCGACGACGGCGAGAATGGTCTTGTATGTCATCGCGTTTCCTCCTCGCGACCGGGCCTAGGGACTGGATCAGCGTAGGCAGATGCGCGCCCGGCGACATTGATCCCCGTCAACAGAGATCACGGAGATAGGCGTATAATTGGGGAGGAACTCCACGCTCGCGGCGGTCCTGAGCTATTGCGCCGGCATTCTCCTGATGCTGGCCGGGCGGTGAAGACCATCACAGCCTTCACCGCTCCACGAAATCGGCCGGCCTTCGGTGCAGGACGTTCGTCGTCAGGCCCCACGGCGCGCAACGACCGGCACGTAATGTTCCAGCTCCGGCGCCGGGAAGTTGAGCGTCGCGTTGATTTCTGCCGAACGGTAAAGGCCCATCAGCATCTCGACCACGGCAAGGCCGTCCTCGAAGGTTTCGAGCGGCTTTTCGCCCTTGCGGAAACACTCGACCATGTGGCGGTTCTCATCCGTGTAGCCATAGACGCCGGCCTCATCCTCAAGCACCGGCATCAGGCCCTGCTCGGCGTTCTGCTTCTCGACGAGGTCCTCGCCTTCCGAGCCCTTGACCTCGCGCGACATGAAGATCTTCAGGCCGGTGGAGAGCGAATTGTATTCGAGCGCATATTCCGGCCCGAGCAATTCGAGCTGGATGCGCAGCCCGGCGCCGACATAGGCCCAGGAGGTGGTCGCCTCGATCATCAGCTCGTTGCCGTCCTGGTCTTCGAGCGTCACCGTGGCGCGGGCGAAATCCTCCGACGGTCGGCTGCGATAGTCGACCTCGCTGCCGAAGCGGTTGCGCAGCTGTTCGGCATAGTGCGGCCGCGTCCATTTGAGATTGGCGACGGTGCCGTTCACCGCCTTGATCTTCAGCGAATTGCGCGGCGCACCCGGCGCCGTCAGCAGGTAGCGTGCGACTTCGACGCTGTGGCACATCATGTCCGAGAGCACGCCGCCGCCCTGCTTGTCGCCCTGCCAGAACCAGGGCTCGTGCGGGCCGGAATGTTCCTCGGCCGCCCGCGCCAGGTAGGGGCGGCCGGTGGTGGACGCCGCGCGCCGCCAGATGATTTCCTTGCCGCGCAGGACGGGCGTGCAGAAGACCTGGTTTTCGAGATAGCCATGGTTGAGGCCGGCATCTTCGGCCAGCGACAGCATCTCGCGGGCCTCGGCCACGGTGCGCGCAAGCGGCTTTTCGCAGGCAACGGCGAAGACCCTGCTGCGGCCGTCCTTGACCGCCTTGTGCAGCGTTCGCATGACGTCGATGCGGGTATAGTTGGGCGAAAGGATCCAGACCGCATCGACGTCGTCGGCGGTCAGCAGCGCTTCCAGGCTTTCATGGGTACGGCAGCTGCCGAGACCGAGGGATGCGACCTCGTTTGCAAACTTCTCACGGTTTTCAGCCTTGCGGCTGAAGACACCGGTGACCTCGACATTGCGCACGCCGATCATCGACTTCAAGTGGAAATGGGCGATGAAGCCCGATCCGACGAAACCCACGCGCAGCGTCTGCTTCGGTAGCTGTGTCATTCTCTTCTCCCATTGATCGAGTGTGGTAACGGCGGGATGCGGGAAGTGCGGAAACCACGTGCGTTCATCCCGCTCCGGCTATTTTCGTGGCGGGGCGGTGCTGCCGCGGATGTTGAGCGTCGTCGGCAGGACGATGGCCGGCTCCGCGCCGACGTCGTCATCCGAGAGGATGTTGAGAAGCTGGGACATCGCCGTGCGACCAATGTCGGCGCGCGGCTGGCTGACGGTCGTCAGCGGCGGATAGAAGGCTTTGCTCAGATAAAGATCGTCGAACCCGACGACAGAGACGTCGCCCGGAACATCGCGGCCGAGCCGCCGCAGCGCATGGATCGCGCCATAGGCCATCTCGTCGTTGGCGGCGAAGATCGCGGTCGGCGGCTCCGGCAGGGCGAAAAGGTCCGCAGCGCGGGCCTCGCCGCTTTCGAGCAGGTAATCGCCGCGCACCTCGTAACCCTCCGGAATCGCAAGGCCGGCGGCCTTCATGGCGGCGCGATAACCGTCACGGCGATGAAGCGCCATAACCTCCGGCAGCGGACCGGCGATATGGGCGATGCGGCGATGCCCGAGCGCGACCAGATGCTCGACCGCAGCCTCAGCCGCAGCGACGTTGTCGATCTGAACATGCGGGAAACCGGATCCCTCGATCATTTCCAGCGCGATAACAACAGGCAGATGCGATAGGTCGGCACTTTCGCCCGGCTGCGGCGGCGGCAGCTTGCCGGTCATCAGGATCATGCCGTCGGCATGGCCGTCGCGCAACATGTTGAAATATTCGACCTCGCGGTCCGGGTCGTTCTCGGTGTTGCCCATCAGAACGGCGTAGCCGGCCTCGCGCGCCGTCGCCTCCACGCCCTTCAGAATCTCCAGATAGAAGGGGTTGCCGACGTCGCGCACGACAAGCAGCACCGACATCGACCGGCGAGTGCGCAAGTTGCGGGCGCTGACATTGGGGCGGTAGTTGAGCTCGCGGGCAAGCGCGTGGATGCGTTTGCGTGTCTCGTCGGTCACCAGCGACGAGCCGCTCAGCGCCCGCGATACGGTCGCGACCGAAACGCCGGCACGCTCTGCGATGTCCTTGATCTTCGGCCGCTCGCTCATGCCCGCATCGCCCTCCCGCGGCCGTAGAACAGCATGAGCAGCAGAAGCGTCGCGCCGAACACCATCTGGCGGCCGGACTCATCGATATTCACGGTCGTCAGGATACCCTGGAGGATGACGAGCAACAGCGCGCCCGCCATGGTGCCTGTGTAGCCGCCCTTGCCACCGGCAAGAGACGTGCCGCCGAAGACGACTGCGATGATCGACGACAGCATGTATTGCTCTCCGACATTGGCAAAGGAGGAACCGGAATAGCCGAGCAGGCAGAGCCCGGCGATCGCCGCGAACATGCCCGAGATCATAAAGAGACCGATGCGCATGAGCCGAACCGGCACGCCCGCCATATAGGCCGCATGCTCATTGGAGCCGATCGCATAGATGCGATGACCGAAGACCGTGCGGTTGAGCACGAAGGCCATGAACAGGCCGATCGCGATCCAGAGCCAGATGATGCCGGGAATGCCGAGCGCCAGCGGCTGCGTCACGAAGGCGGAGAGGCCGGGTGCGGCGCGGCCCGAAGGGATGCCCTGGCGGATGACGACCAGCAGGCCCTGCAACACACCGAGCATGCCGAGTGTCATGACCAGCGGCGGGATGCGCAGCAGCGTGACGCCGAGACCGTTCAAAAGTCCGAAGAAGGCGCCGGCTGCGAGGCAGGCGAGTACGGCCTGCAGGATGCCGCCATCGGCCCCGTTCATGACATTGCCAGCAATGATCGCTGAGAGCGAGACGACGCCACCGACGGAGAGGTCGATGCCCTCGCGGCCGCCAAGAATGACGACATTCTGGCCGGCAGCGACGATGCCGAGCAGCGAGGCGACGATCAAGAGCCGCAGGATCTGGTCGGCCGAGGCAAAGCCCGGCGAGAGGCTTTGGCCGAGAACAAGCAGCGCCACGATGAGGATCAGCGCCACGACCAGAGGCTGTTTGAAGAAGGCGGCAACCGAACTCATGCGCGTGCCCTCCGACCGGCGAGCACGCCGGCCATCAAGACGATCAGAATGGCGAGACCCTGGACGAAGTTCTGCCATTCCGACGGCGTGCCCATGAAGAAGACCAGCGAATTGACGAGGCCGATCGTCAGCGCGCCGAGGAGCGAGCCGACCACCGTCGTCCAGCCGCCGGCAAGGGCACTGCCGCCGAGCACGACCGCGGCGACGCTGTAGAGCGTCATCTTGCCGCCGACCAGCGGATCGCCGCTCGCCGTATCGCCCGTCAGGCAGAAGGCCGCGAGCGCCGAGAAAAGACCGCAGAGCAGATAACCCCTGATGCGGACCGCAACCACCGGAAGACCGGTCTGATAGGCCGCCTGCTGGTCGTCGCCAACGGCCAGCAGTTCGGTGACGATGCGCGTGCGCGACAGGAGGAAAAGCAGCACGGCCAGCGCCGCGAGCACGTAGAAGACGAAGGGCAGGCTCAAGAGACGGCCGCCATAGGTGCGCCAGAACAAGGCCGGCGCCGGCGTGCCGGCGACAGGCATGACATAGAGCGCAAGGCCGGTGAAGAAGATGCTGGTCGCAAAGGTCGCGACGATCGCCTGCAGCCGAAGTGCTGCAACGACCAGTCCGTTGACCAGCCCGCAGGCAAGCCCGATGAGGAGCCCAAGCGCCAACGCAAGCAGCACCGCGCCTGCGCCGCCGCCCCAGCGCTCCATCAGCACGACGATCGCGACATTGACCAGCGACAGCGTCGCTCCGGCGGAAAGGTCGATATCGCCGGCGGAAACGACATAGGTCTGGGCGATCGCCAGCATGACGAGCGCCATGTAGGTGCTGAGCAATCCCGTCAACGAACGGAAGCTCAGGCTGTTGGGCGAAAAGAGGCCGTTCAGCGCAAGCAGCGCGATGAGGATGACCAGCGCCGGCAGGAACGGGTAACGCTCGAGCCAGGAGCGCAGGCCACCGCTCCTTGGCGTAGAAATGTCTGTCGCGGTCGAAGTCATCATGCGGCCTCGTATGCAGCCTGGTAGAGATTGTAGCGGGTGCGATCGTCGCCGGTCAGCTCGCGCGTCACCGAACCACCGTTGAAAACGAGGATGCGGGTGGCATTGCCGAGCAGCTCGGCGTCTTCCGACGAATAGAGCAGGATGCCGAGACCTTCAGCCGCCAGCTGCCGGATGAGCGCGAAGAGATCGGCCTTGGCCTGGAGGTCGATGCCCTTGGTCGGGTCGTCAAGCAGCAGCACGTCGGGACGATCGATCAGCCAGCGGGCGATGATCACCTTCTGCTGGTTGCCGCCCGAGAGCGAATTGATCGGATGGAAGAGGCTCGCAAACTTGGTGTGCATCGCCTCCAGCGCCGGCATCGCCTTGTTCTTGAGGCTCGAGGGCCGCGCGAGCATCAGCCGGTCGCGAAGATAATGGATCGGCGTGACGTTCTCGATGATCGGCCGGCCGCTGATGACGCCGTCGCGACCGCGGTCGCCGGAGACATAGGCGCAGCCACGGCGGATCGCATCGCGCGGGCTTTTGGCATCATAGCGGTCGCCTCCGATCGTCACCTCTCCGGATAAGACGGTGCCTGCGCCGAAGATCGACCGGAGCAGCGCCGACTGCCCCTGGCCGTGCAGGCCGCCGAGGCCGAGGATTTCGCCCTTCGCTACCTCGAAGCTGACATCGCGAAAGCCTTTGCCCGAGAGGTTGTGAACGGAGATCGCCGCCTGCGTCTGTGTTTCCACCGCCGCCAGTGCCGACGACCTTGCAGCCGGCATGTCACTCGCGTCGCCGACCATAAGCCGGATGACCGTTGCCGGATCGGTGTCGGCGAGCTTCAACGTCTCGATGGTCTCGCCGTCGCGGATGATCGTCACGCGATCGCCGATCGCGGTGATTTCGTCCATGCGGTGCGAGATGAAGATGATGCCGCGCCCCTGCGCCTTCAGGCCGCGCAGGATCTCGAAGAAACGATCGACCTGGGCGCGGTCGAGCGCCGAGGTCGGTTCGTCGAAGATCAGGATCGGCGCTTCACTGGCGAGCGCTTTCATGATCTCGACCAGTTGCCGTTGATCGGCGCGTAGGTTGCCGACCAGCGCTTCCGCATAAAAACCCTCGCCGGCGACTTCGGCAAAAAGTGCGATGTAGCGCGCCGCGCGCGCCTTGAGGGCCTGCCGGTCGATGAAAAAGCCTGCTTTCACCGGCAGGGCGGAAAGGCAGATGTTCTCCTCGACCGACCTATAACCGGCGAGGCTGAGTTCCTGGTAGAAGATGCCGATGCCGGCAGCGCGCGCCGCCTGCGGTCCGGAGATCGTCACGGGCTTGTCGTTGATCAGGATCTGGCCACCGTCGGGGCGCACGCTGCCGGCAATGATCTTGCACAGCGTGCTCTTGCCGGAGCCGTTGGAGCCCATCAACACGTGCACCTCGCCGGCCGCGATCTCGAGATCGCCGCGGCGTAGCGCCAGCGTTGCGCCGTAAGCCTTGCTCACGGCGTTCAGTCTCAGTTTCGACATTGGCTGTCGTCCATCATCTTGGTTGGTTGCCGCATCATCATGGAGCCGCGTATCAACACCGGCTCCGCTGCAGCGTTCTTTCACGCCGATCGGCCTTGGTCGGCGGTCATCGGCGTCATCGGTCGCCGGGCAGCTCAAGACAAGAGCCGCCCGGCGAAGCCCGAGCTTACTTGAACAACGCCGTGGCGTCGTCGATCGAAAGCGCGTTGGTGTAGGAGTAGTAACCTGGCTTGCCGTCCAGCTGCTTGGCGGCGTCCGCGAGATTCTTGCTGTCAATGAACGGGATCGGCAGGTACATGGCGTTCTTGTACTGGCCTGCCGTCGCCGGCTCCTTCAGTTCCTTGCCCTGCAGCATCAGCACCGCGACGTTGAGTGCGCTTGCCATGACGCCGGGCGGATTGACGGTCGCGCCGGAGTTCAGCTTGTCCTTGACCCAGAGGTCGATGAAGTCCTTGCGGATTTCGCCGGTCGCGGCGATTTGGCTGGACTTGCCCGCATCCATGATCGACTTCCAGGCACCGGCCGCCATGCCGTCCTGCACGACGACGCCGTTGATGTCAGGATAGGTCGCAAGGATGTTCTGCATCGCCTGCTGGCCCTGGGCCTGATCCCAGTTGGCGTTGACCTCGTTGACCACCTGGATATCCGGATAGTCCTTGAAGACGCTCTTGTAGCCCGCAACGCGCATCTCATTGGCCGGATGACCGGCAACGCCGTTGATCGCGACCACCTTGCCCTTACCGCCGAGCGTTTCGGCGAGCCACTTGGCGCCGGCAGCACCCCAGGCCGTCTGGTCGATGCCGACATAGGTCGCATCCGGCGACGAAACCTCCGCGTCCGTCGCGATCACCAGGATGCCGGTTTCCTTCGCCTGGGCGAAGATCGGATCGAAGGCCGTCGGGCTGTTGGGGTTGATGATGATGGCGTTGACGCCCTCGGCGATGAAGTTGCGCACATGCGCGATCTGGCCGGGCACGTCGACATTGGCGCTCTGGACGGAGACTTCGACGTCGATGCCCTTCTCCTTCCACTTCGCTGCGGCCTCCTTGGCCTCATCGATCATCTGCGTGCGCCATTCGCTGCCGACCCAGCCGTTGGACAGGCCGATCTTGAAAGTCTCGGCATTGGCGAAAGAAGCGGAAATAGCAATGGTTGCGACAGCGCCAAGCGCCGCGGCGATAAATTTCTTCATTAGATCCTCCCAAATCTTGCGAAAGCCATGAAGCCAGAAAATGTAATCGATTTCAATGGGCATTTTCAGTGATTTTTGCGGGGTTTTACCCTTCTGTCCGAAAATCCGACGGCCGCGCCCGCGAAAAGGTCTTCGGCCCCTTCACAGGCGTCACCGTCTTCGAGGCGGAAGCGGTCGCGCTCGCCAACGACATCCCTATGGTCCTGCCGGCGCCGCCTGGCCCGGCTCCTCCGGCCGCGACGGGCTGATGGCCGATACGCGGACAAGGAGCGTCTGGGTCGAGACTGCTGAACACCCTACCGTCGTTTCGGCGTTTCGCCGGAAGCTTGATCGTTGCCAGTCCCCGAAACGAGAAAGGGCCGGGAAATGCCGGCCCTTTTTGCTGTTCGCTGCCCCCTTTGATCAGGCAGCACGGCTCCAGCTGTCGCGGCCGGTCTGCGCCTCAAGCTTGAATTTCGCCAGCATCGTGCGCAGCTGACGGCTTTCTTCGGCGAGCGTGCCGCTTGCTGCCGTGGTTTCTTCCACCATCGCCGCGTTCTGCTGGGTCATCTGGTCCATATGGTTGACCGAGGTGTTGATCTCCTGCAGCGCGGTCGCCTGCTCGCGGGCGGCGGTGGCGATCGTGTTGACGTGCCCGCTGACATTGTTGACCAGGGTCTCGATCTCCAGCAGCGCATCACCGGTGGAGCGCACCAGCGCCACGCCGTTCTCGACCTCCGAGGCCGAGCTGTGGATCAGCGTCTTGATCTCCTTGGCAGCATTGGCCGAACGCTGGGCGAGTTCGCGCACTTCCTGGGCGACGACCGCGAAGCCACGGCCCGCCTCGCCGGCACGCGCCGCTTCGACGCCGGCGTTGAGCGCCAGAAGGTTGGTCTGGAAAGCGATCTCGTCGATCACCGAGATGATCTGGTTGATGCGGTTGGAGGAATCCTCGATCCGGCCCATGGCGTCGACCGCGCTGCGTACGATCGCACCGGACCGGCCGGCGCTGTCCTTGGTGGCGCGCACCATTTCATGCGCCTCGTTCGCCCGCTCCGAAGCGGTGCGCACGGTCGACGTGATCTCGTCGAGTGCTGCCGCGGTTTCTTCCAGTGCTGCCGCCTGCTGTTCCGTGCGCTTGGAGAGATCGTTGGCAGCCGAGCTCAACTCGGCGGAGTTGTCGTTGATGGTGCTGGCCGCGCCGCGCACGTTCTGCATGGTCGAGCGCAACGTCACCATCGTCTGGTTGACGTTCCGCTGCAACTCGGCGAAGGCGCCGTGGAATTCACCGCGCATGGTCTGCGTCAGGTCGGCATCAGCAAGTGCCGCGATCACGCGGCGGACTTCGTTGACCGTCTGGTCGACGCTGGAAACGAGCTCGTTGACGCTCGATGCAAAGCGGTTGAGGTCGTCGTTTTCATAGTCCTTGGTGATGCGACCGGTGAAATCGCCGGCAACGGCGGAGGCGACGACGACGCTGATGTTGGACTGCAGGTCGCTGCTGCGCGCATGCAGTGCCGCTTCCTGCGCCTTCATCGAGCGCATGGCGATGCCGTTCTTGCGGAAGACTTCGACGGCGCGAGCCATCTCACCGATCTCGTCCAGGCGGGAAACATCCGTGCTATCGCCGTCAAGCTTGCCGTCGGCAAGTTCGCTCATCGTCGAGGTCAATTCGCGGACCGGCATGACGATACCGCGACGGGCAACGACGAGACTCACGCCGACGCCGAAGAGCACGCAGGCCGCAGCGGCGGCGGCCAGGATGGTCATCGCGACAGAGGAAGAGTTGAGCGCCTCGGCGCGGGCGGCCGCCAGCTCGTCGCCGGAATAGGTGCTGTAGGTCTTGACCGTCGCCGTCACGGTCTTCTGGGCCTCAAGCGCCTTGTCGAGCGCCGCCTTGACGGCGGCAGCATCCGTGCCCTGGCTAGCAGCGACGGAGACCATCGCGCGGATCTCATCGAAGTAGCTGTTCAGTGTGATGCGGATATCATTCAGCAGCTTGTCTTCGGCGTCGTCGGCAACCGCCTCGATCTTCGTCACACGGCCGAGCATTTCCTCGGCGCGCTTCTCGGTTTCGAGGCCGAAATCGGCGGCCTTCTGCGGCGCTGCGGCGAGCTGATAGGTCATGCGGCTGATGGCGATGATGTCGACGCGCAGGTCCATCGCCTCGCGCGCCGCCTCTTCGCGGGCACCGACATCGATGATTGTGGCGCCGAGGGAGGAAAGACCGCGCGCGCCAGCGAGCGCGATCAGAATGGAGGATATGCCCATGACCACGACCACAAGGCCGACCTTGGTCAAAATCGAAAGGTTCTTGAACGTCACTGCCGTGACTCCTGTGATGTCGCGATCGCGTTGCTGGGAGGACATGGTCAGCCATACCGGCGGGAGGAGGACCGGCTGTTTGCTGCGCCTTCAAGGGGGGAGGAACCGGAGCGCGCACTGACCAATAAGTACTTAGTAATTTTGAATTTAAATTAGGGTTAAAAAAGCGATCGCAGCTTTTCGCAGGTGCAGCAAAAACCGAAGGCGGCAACAAACGAAAAACGGGCGGACGATCGCTCGCCCGCCCGCAGACCACCGCAGCAGTCTTGGGAGATTGTTATTCCCCGGCTATGGCCGGCCGTAGCCGCCGCCCGTCGGCGTCACCACCGTGAAGGCTTCGCCGGCTTCGAGAACCGTATGGGCGCAACCGGACAGTTCCTCCGTCCTGCCGTCATTGCGGCGCACAAGGTTGCGGCCAAGCTCACCCGGGCTGCCGCCCTTGATGCCGAAGGGCGCCACGCGGCGGTGACCGGAGAGAATGGCGAAATCCAGCGTCTCGCGGGCACGGATCGTGCGCTTCGTGCCGTTGCCGGCATTCCACTGGCCACGGCCACCCGAACCGACCCGAATGTGGAAGTCTTCGAGCACCACCGGGAAGCGGGTTTCGAGGATTTCCGGATCGGTGAGGCGCGAATTGGTCATGTGGGTGTGGACCGCATCGGCGCCGTTATAGCCAGGCCCCGCGGGCGCGCCGGAGCAGATCGTCTCGTAGTACTGATAGTTGTCGTTGCCGAAGGTCAGATTGTTCATCGTCCCTTGCGCCCCGGCCTGGCTCTGAACCGCGCCGAACAGGCAGTTGGTCACGGCCTGGCTGACCTCGACGTTGCCGGCGACGACGGCGGCCGGATAGCGCGGCGTCAGCATCGTGCCCTCGGGGATGACGATGTGGATCGGACGCAGGCAACCGGCATTCATAGGAATGTCCGCTTCGACGAGGACGCGGAAGACATAGAGAACCGCGGCGCGGGTGACCGGCGCCGGAGCGTTGAAGTTGTCGCCGCGCTGCTCGGATGTACCGGTGAAATCGACGGTTGCCTCGCGCTTGTCGCGGTCGACGGTGATCTTGACGACGATGCTGCAGCCCTGGTCCATCTCGTAGGAGAACTCGCCATCGGGCAGCTGGTCGAGCACGCGGCGCACGCTCTCGGCGGCATTGTCCTGGACGTGGCCCATATAGGCCTCGACCACGTCTTCGCCGAACTGGGTAATCATCTTCTTGAGTTCGGCGACGCCCTTTTCGTTGGCAGCAACCTGAGCCTTCAGATCGTTGACGTTCTGCAGGATGTTGCGCACCGGATAGCGGGCGCCGTTCAAGAGCGCTTCGAGCTCGGCTTCGCAGAAACGGCCGGCATCGATGAGCTTGAAGTTGTCGATATAGACGCCTTCTTCCTCGATGTTGGTCGCAAGCGGCGACATCGAACCCGGCGAAATCCCGCCGATATCCGCATGATGGCCGCGGCTGGCGACCCAGAACCGGATCTCGCTTCCGGCATCGTCGAAGACGGGCGTGCAGACGGTGAGGTCCGGCAGGTGCGTGCCGCCGTTATAGGGCGCGTTGATCAGGAACACGTCGCCGGGCTTGATCACCGGGTTCTCGCGGATCGCGGTTGCGACCGACGCGTCCATCGAACCGAGATGCACCGGCATGTGCGGCGCATTGGCGACGAGGTTGCCGCGGTTGTCGAAGACGGCGCAGGAGAAATCGAGCCGTTCCTTGATGTTCACCGAATAGGCGGTGTTCTGCAGCGTCACGCCCATCTGCTCGGCGATCGACATGAAGAGGTTGTTGAAGATTTCCAGCATGACCGGGTCGGCATGGGTACCGATCGCGCTCTGCTGCTGCAGCGCCTTCACGCGGCGAAGCACGATGTGGTCCTTGGCGGTCAGTTCCGCCTGCCAGCCGTCCTCGACGACGATGGTCTGGTTCGGTTCGATGATGATCGCCGGACCGTCGAGCCGTTGGCCGGGCGCGATTTCGGCGCGCAGCAGCACCGGCGCATCGTGGAACTGGCCCTGTGAATAGAAGCGCGTGCGCCGCGCGACATCCGGCGCGCCCTCTGTGGCCGCTCCGCCTTCGCGCTCCATCTGGGCGGCACCGCCGCCGACCGTCTCGACCTCGACGGCATCGATGACCAGCGCCTTGTTGTCGGCGACGAAGCCGAAGCGACGCTTGTGCAAGGTCTCGAACTCCGCGCGAAGGCGGGCGATATCGTCATGCGCGGGGAAGGTCGCGTCGACCGCAAGCACCGTATCGGTGCCGGCATAACGGATATGGGCGCGCAGATGCGTGCGGATCTCGTCGCGGGCGATCCCTTGTGCTTCGAGCTCGCCGAGGCACTCGACTTCCAGCTCGGCGCCAAGCGTGCTGAGCGCGGCCGGCGCCTGGTCGTCGAGCGCAACGCCCAGCGCCTTCTGGCGGGTCGAGCGGATATCGGCAAGCCCCATGCCGTAGGCCGAAAGCAGGCCGGACATCGGGTGCACGAGAATGTTCTTCATGCCGAGCTGGTCGGCAACGAGGCAGGCGTGCTGACCGCCGGCGCCGCCGAAGCAGCTGAGCGCATAACGGGTCACGTCATAGCCGCGCTGCACGGAAATCTTCTTGATCGCTTCGACCATGTTGGCGACGGCGATGCGGATGAAGCCGTCGGCCACATCCTCCGGGCTGCGGCCATCGCCGATCTCGGCGGCCATTGTCGCGAAGCGGTCACGAACGGTCTCGACATCGAGACGCTCGTCCTGGTTCGGGCCGAAGAGCGCCGGGAAGAAATCCGGCAGCAGCTTGCCGAGCATGACGTTTGCGTCGGTGACCGCGAGCGGGCCGCCGTTGCGGTAGCAGGCGGGGCCAGGATTGGCGCCGGCCGAATCGGGGCCGACGCGGAAGCGCTCGCCGTCGAAGTGCAGGATCGAGCCGCCGCCAGCGGCAACCGTGTGGATCAGCATCATCGGCGCGCGCACGCGCACGCCGGCAACCTCGGTCTCGAACGCCCGCTCATATTCGCCGTCGAAATGGGCGACGTCCGTCGAGGTGCCGCCCATGTCGAAACCGATGACGCGGTCGAAGCCGGCTGCTTCGCCGGTCTTTGCAAGGCCGACGACGCCGCCGGCAGGTCCCGACAGGATCGCGTCCTTGCCCTGGAACATATCGGCCGCCGTCAGGCCGCCGGACGACATCATGAACATCACGCGTGCGCCGGTGCGGGCAACGTCGAGCTCGCCCGAGACCTGGGCAACGTAGCGGCGTAGAACCGGGGAGAGATAGGCATCGATGACCGTCGTGTCGCCGCGGCCGACATATTTGATCAGCGGCGAGACTTCGTGGCTGACCGAGACCTGCTCGAAGCCGAGTTCGCGGGCGATCCGAGCGACGACCGCCTCGTGCTCCGGATATTTGTAGGCATGCATGAAGACGATGGCGACGGCCTTGTAGCCCTTGCCCTTGAGGTCTTCGAGGGCAGCGCGCGCCTTTACTTCGTCGAGCGGCTGCTCGATCGTGCCATCGGCCAGCACGCGCTCATCGAGTTCGACGATGTCCTGGTAGAGCGCTTCCGGCTTGATGATCTCGGTCGCGAAGATCTTCTTGCGTTCCTGGTAGCCGATCTTGAGCGCGTCGCGAAAACCCTTGGTGGTCACCAGCGCGAGCGGCTCGCCCTTGCGCTCGAGCAGCGCATTGGTGGCAACCGTCGTGCCCATGCGCACTTCGCCGATGAGGCCGGTCGGGATCGCAGCACCGGTCGCAAGACCGAGATGCAGGCGAATACCCTGGACGGCGGCGTCGCGATAGGCTTCCGGATTCTCCGACAACACCTTGCGCGCATGCAATGCACCCTGCGGGTCCCGGCCGATGACATCGGTGAAGGTGCCGCCACGGTCGATCCAGAAGTCCCAACTGCCGGTTTCGCGTGCGCTCATTGTCCATCCCTCTCGTTCGCGAGCCGCATCATTGTGCAAGCCCGGAAATTCATCAAAGCAGTTCGTTGACAAAATGTCGATAAAATGATGACATAAAATCGTCAAGATGAGGAAGAGCTGAATGACGAAGAAGGCTGAGGAGAGCTTTGAAGGTCGGGAATGGGCCGGAAACGCCCTGCCCGAACATCTGAAGCCGGTCGCGGCCATCGGTCCGATCGTCTCCTCCGCGCACCTTGCCGAAGGCGGCTCGCCAGGTCTCTCCGAAGTGGAATACGGGCTGATCCTCGCATCGCACGCCTTTCATCGCTGGATGATGCGCTGCATGGCTGCTGCCGGCGTCCCCGGGCTTTCCCCCATCGAAATTCTGATCCTGCACACGATCCGCCATCGCGATCGCGGCAAGAAGCTCGCCGACATCTGCCTCGTGCTCGATATCGAAGACACCCATGTCGCGACCTATGCCATCCGCAAACTCGAAGCCGCCGGCCTGGTGACGACGGGCAAGGAAGGCAAGGAAAAGACCATCCTCATCACCGACAAGGGCTCGGACGCCTGCACGCGCTACGCTCAAATTCGCGAACGCCTGCTGGTCTCCTCCACTGCCAAAGCACGTCCTTCCGAAGAGACGCTTTCCGAGATCGCCGCCGTCCTGCGTTTCATGTCGGGCGCCTATGAACAGTCCGCGCGCGCCGCGACCACATTGTAACAAGGAAGACCGCGTGACCGTCGATACGCCTGCGCCGCTGCTCGCCGTTGAGAAACTTTCCGTCGCCTTCAACGGCAATCCTGTCGTCGAAGACCTGAGCTTCACGGTCACGCCGGGACGTACGCTCGCGATCGTCGGCGAATCCGGCTCCGGCAAATCGGTGACCTCACTTTCGATCATGCGGCTTGCCGACATGATGGGCGGCCAGTTCCCGACCGGCCGCATCCTGTTTCGCGGCAAGGACGGCGAAATCGACCTGACGAGCGCCCCGCAGAAGACCATGCGCGCCATCCGCGGCAAGGAGATCGCCATGATCTTCCAGGAGCCGATGACCTCGCTGAACCCCGTCTTCACCATCGGCGACCAGGTCGCCGAAGTGCTGATGCTGCACGAAAAGATGACGAAGGCCGAAGCCCTTGTCGAGACGCGCCGCCTGCTCGACATGGTGCGGCTCCCTGATAGCGCCGAACTGATCGGCCGCTATCCGCACCAGCTGTCCGGCGGCATGCGCCAGCGTGTCATGATCGCCATGGCGCTCGCCTGCCGGCCGAAACTGCTGATCGCCGACGAGCCGACCACCGCGCTCGACGTGACCATCCAGGCGCAGATCCTGACGATCATCCGCGACCTGCAGAAAGAACTCGGCATGGCGGTGATCTTCATCACCCATGACATGGGCGTCGTCGCCGAGATGGCCGACGACGTCGTGGTCATGTGGAAGGGCCGCAAAGTCGAGGAAGGCCCGGTCGGAGAGATCTTCGAGGCGCCCAAGCACCCCTATACCCAGACGCTGCTTTCGGCCGTGCCGAAACTCGGCAGCATGACCGGCGAGGAATTCCCGAAGCGCCTGCCGCTGACCATGATGGTCGACGGCGAGCCGAAGCGCGTCGGCGATACCCATATCCAGCGCACCGCCCGCTACGACGCAGCGCCGATCCTGTCGGTCCGCGACCTCGTCACCCGCTTCGACGTGCGCAAGAACCTCTTCGGCAAGGCGACGCACCGCGTGCACGCGATCGAAAACGTCAGCTTCGACATCTTCCCGGGCGAGACCTTGGCGCTCGTCGGCGAGAGCGGCTCGGGCAAATCTACGATCGGTCGCACGATCCAGCAGCTCCAGGCACCGACATCGGGCGAAATCCTCTTCGGCGGCCGGCCCGTCTCGGCAATGAGCTACGCCGAGCGACAGAAGCTGAAGCAGGAAATCCAGTACATCTTCCAGGATCCCTTTGCCTCGCTCGACCCGCGCAAGACCGTGGGATTCTCGATCGCCGAGCCGATCCGCACCCATGGCCTGATCCTTGGCGAAAAGGAAATCGAGAAGCGCGTACACGAACTGCTGGAACGCGTCGGCCTGACGGCCGCGCACGCCAAGCGCTATCCGCACGAGTTCTCCGGCGGCCAGCGCCAGCGCGTCTGCATTGCCCGGGCGCTCGCCTCGCGCCCCAAGCTGATCATCGCCGACGAGGCGCTTTCGGCGCTCGACGTCTCCATCCAGGCGCAGATCATCAATCTGTTCATGGAACTGCAGGAGCAGGAAGGCCTCGCATACCTCTTCATCAGCCATGACATGGCGGTGGTCGAGCGCATGAGCCACCGCGTCGCCGTGCTCTATCTCGGCCAGGTCATGGAATTCGGCAGCCGCGCGCAAGTGTTCGAGACGCCGGCTCATCCCTATACCCGCCGGCTGCTTTCCGCCGTCCCGGTCGCCGAGCCCGGCAAGGGCCGCGAGCGTGCCATGCTGGAAGGCGAAATCCCGAGCCCGATCCGCCGTGTCGGCAACGAACCTGCGGTGCTGCCCCGCAAAGAGATCGCCCCTGGCCATTTCGTGGCCAAGGACGCGTAAGCCGCTTTCTTTTCTTTTGAAGAAGGCTGTCGAAACAGGAGTGAGTAAATGATCAACAAAAAGGGGATCCACGCCGCCTTCATCGCCCTCGCGATGGCCGGCAGTATCATGACCGCCACCCCGGCTTTTGCCGCCGGCACGCTGACGGTGTCGTCGCCGCAGGATCCGGGAAGCTGGGACCCGGTCGACACCTTCCTCGTCAACTGGGCATCCGTCGCCACCAATATCTACGACGGCCTGACCTATCGCGGCCCGGACCTCAAGCTCGTGCCCGGCCTTGCAACCTCGTGGGAAGAGCTCGACGGCGGCAAGCGCCTGCGCTTCACGCTGCGCGAAGGTGTCAAGTTCCACAATGGTGAGCCCTTCAACGCCGAAGCGGTGAAATTCACTTTCGACCGCCTGCTCGGCGAAGAAGGCTCCAAGGGCCCGCAGAAATCCAACTATGCCGTCATCGAGAAGGTCGAGATCGTCGACGAAAAGACCGTCGACCTGGTTCTCAAGACCCCGGATCCGGTGCTGCTCACCAAGCTTGCCGGCTATGGCGCGATGATCGTGCCGCCGAAGTACATCCAGGAAAAGGGCGAGGACTATTTCAACGCCCATCCGGTTGGAACAGGCCCGTTCAAGTTCATCTCCTATGAGCCGAAGGTCGGGATCAAGCTCGAAGCCTTTGCCGAGCATTGGGGTGGCGCGCCGAAGCTTTCCAACCTCAACTACCGTTTCATCTCGGAGCCGGCGACCGCCGTTGCCGAACTGCAGGCCGGCCGCGTCGATCTCGTCATCCCGCCGACCATACCGATCGGCATGATCCCGACGATCCAGGACGACAGCAATCTGGAGATCGTCACCAGCGCCGGCCCGACGGTCTATGCTCTGCGCTTCAACACGCGCGACGGCATCACCAAGGATCCGAAGGTCCGCAAGGCGCTGATCCTCGGCGTCGACCGCGACACCATCATCCAGTCGATCCTCGGCGGCCAGGCAGACCCGATCGCCAGCTTCCAGGGCAAGCTCTCCTTCGGCTTCGATCCGGCGATGAAGCCGCTGCCCTATGATCCGGAACAGGCCAAGGCGCTCCTGAAGGAAGCCGGCGTCGCGCCGGGTGCCTCGGTGCAGATCGACGTTCGTGGAAACGAAGCGACCTTCAACGAGGTCGTGCAGGCGATCGCGAGCTATCTGCAGCTCATCGGCATCAACGCGACGATCAAGCCCTATGAAACCAACGTTCTCCTGAACGACATCATCCCCGCCGGCAAAACCGGCGCGATGTTCCAGCAGTCCTGGGGCGGCTGGACGCTCGACTACGACAACACGGCGTACTCGATGTACCACTCCGGCGAAAAGTGGAACCCCTACGACCAGGATCCGGAGCTCGACAAGCTGCTCGAATCCCAGCGTTCGATCACCGACCAGGCCAAGCGTGAGGAGATCCTCAAGCAGATCGCCAACTACGCCGCCGACCGTGCGCTCGAAATGCCGCTCTACAACCTCAACGCCATCTTCGGCGTGAGCAAGCGCGTCAAGAACTTCGTGCCGGTACCGGACAGCCGCCTGCGGCTGACGGATGTGACGGTCGAGTAAGCAAATCGGTCCGCCGCTCCACCTTTTGAGGCGGCGGACCATTCTCTTTAAAGGGCGGGTCACTTGGCCGGATTTCTGATCAAACGTTTTCTGCAGGCGGTCTTCGTCGTGTTCGTCGTGACACTGACCGTCTCCTATGCCATCCGGTTTACCGGTGACCCCGCGCTGATGCTCGCGCAGGGTGCGGGCAGCGTGACCGAGGCAGACCTCGTGCGCATCCGTGAGGGGCTCGGCCTCAATCAGCCGTTCCTCGCGCAATATGCCGATTTCATCAAAGGCATGTTTACCCTCGATTTCGGCCGTTCGTTCCTCGGCGGCACCCCGGTTTCGCAGCTGATTGCCACGGCACTGCCGGCAACCATGCTGCTCGCCTTCACCTCGCTGATCGTTTCGATCCTCATTTCCGTTCCGCTCGGCATCCGTGCCGCCGTCGCACGCGGCAAATGGGCCGACCAGGCGATCCGCATCCTGTCGCTGATCGGGCTTTCCTTCCCGAACTTCTGGCTGGCGATCATGCTGGTGCTGTTGTTCTCGATCGTGCTCAAATGGCTGCCGCCGAGCGGAATGGACGGTTTCGCGAGCTTTATCATGCCCGCGCTGACCATGGGCATCATCCTGACGGCGACGAACGTGCGGCTGGTGCGTACCGCCATGCTCGAAACCCTGCAATCGCAATACATCATGGTTGCCCGCGCCAAGGGCCTCAGCGAAAGCAAGGTGCTCTACAAGCATGCGCTTCGTAACTGCGCGATCCCGCTGATCACCTATTTCGGCCTGCAGTTCGGCGGCCTGCTCGGCGGCATCGTCGTCGTCGAGCTCGTGTTCAACTGGCCGGGCATGGGCACGCTCGCCTTCGATGCGGTCGCGTCCCGCGACTATCCCGTGCTCCAGGCGGTCATCACCGTGCTCTCGCTGATGATCGTGTTCGTCAATCTTCTGGTCGATATCGCCTATGGCCTCGTCGACCCGCGCATCCGGACGGAGTGAGCCGATGACGACCAAGGCTGCAAACTCCCGTTTCGCCCGTTTCCGCAATCTCGAATTCATCCTCGGCGCGCTTCTGACGGGTGGCATCTGCCTCGCAGTGCTCCTCTCCAGCGTGCTGTTTCCCGGTGGCGTCGACAAGATCGACCTGATGGCGCGGCTGACCCCGCCCTTCGTCAACTGGGCGCATCCGCTCGGCACCGACCCGCTCGGCCGCGACGTGCTTGCCCGGGTGGTTGCCGGCGGCAAGATCTCACTGCTGGTCGGCCTGACGTCGGTCGCCGGCGCTGTCGTCGTCGGCGTCGTCATGGGGCTCGTCTCGGGTTACTATCGCGGCTTCTGGGACATGCTCGTCATGCGCTTTGCCGACGTGCAGCTGGCGCTCCCCTTCATCCTGCTCGCGATCACCTTCATCGCCATCGTCGGCGGCGGGCTTGGCAATACCATCATCCTGCTGATCGTGTCGCAATGGGTGCAGTATGCCCGTCTCGTGCGCGGATCTGTGCTGTCGCTGCGCGAACGCGAGTTCATCCAATCGGCCCGCGCAATCGGCGTGCGCGACTACAAGATTCTGTTCCAGCACCTGCTTCCGAATCTCATCGGTCCGGTCATCGTGCTGATGACGTTGAACGTCGCCAACAACATTCTGCTCGAAAGCAGCCTCACCTTCCTCGGCCTCGGCGTCGATCCGCTGATCCCGAGCTGGGGCGGCATGCTCGCCGACGGCCGCACCTACCTGCAGAACGCCTGGTGGGTCAGCGTCTTCCCGGGCCTTGCGATCCTGCTCACCGTTCTCGGCCTCAATCTTCTCGGCGACTGGCTGCGCGACAGCCTCGACCCAACCGGTAGAACCTCACGATGACGACGATTTTCGAAGGCGCCTTCGAGCGCACGCTCGCTACCCTTCTCACCACCTACGGCAAGGAAGCCGCCCGCGGCACCAAGCTCGAAGCCTGGCTTTTCGACGATGCCGCCAGCCGCAAGGCCGCCGAACAGAAACTCGCAAGCTTCGGCGTCGAGGCGGCGCTCAGGAGCGCCTACAAGCCGCTGCTGCATTTCTTCCTCGAAGAGGTCGACCGCGCAGCGCTCGCCAGCGTCGTCATCCGCTATCCCCAGCATGAAGGCGCCGCACCGAACCGCTTCCTGCTCGAAGCCTATCCGCTGGCTGCCCTTGTCGGCGATGCCGAGATTAGCTTCGAAGCCGGCAGCGCCAGGGCTTTCACCTACGATGTGGCCCTGACCTTCCGCAGCGGACGTCAGGAAAATCACGCGGTCTTCGCACCGAACCGCATCCACACCGACTTCATCGGCGAGACGCTGCTGTCGCCGACCGGCTGGATCCGTCTGGACGAGGGTTGCGACAAGCATCGCGAATGCCACCTGGAGACCGATTACGAGCGGCTCTTTTCCGGCACGATGCGGGCGATCGCCGATCATGCCTGGGGCGACAGCGAGCCCTATTTCGAAGAGCTCAACATCCGCGTGACCCTGCCGATCACCGACTTCCGTCTGCCCGTCGGCGAAGAGGTCATCAGCCTCCGCGAGGCGCTGCACGAGGATTTCTATTTTTCGCTGCTCGAAGTCTTCCAGAAGAAATCGGGCCGCCCACTCGGCGACCGCGGTCTGAAGCCCGGCCAGATCGTGCCGGAGATCGTCTTCGGCGTCGGCAAGCCGACCGTCATCGTTGAGGCGCGGCCGCTGCAGGCGACGGATGTCGACGGCGAGGCCCAGCCGATCGAGACGGCCGAAGCGCCGCTGACGGTCGCTCAGATCCATGCCGAACTCGCCGCAATCGAAGGCCAGCCCTTCGAGGCGCAGTCGCGCGCCGGCCGCGCGGTGAAGGCCCGCTATCGCAAGGGTACCGATGCACCAGTCATGATCAGCGGCGGCCAGCATCCGAACGAGACGACGGGCATTGTCGGCGTGCTGCGCGCCGCCCAGACGCTCGCCGCCCGCGCCGGCAGCCACTTCACCATCTCGCCGCTCGAAAACCCCGACGGCTATGCGGTGCACCAGCGGCTGCGGGTGGACAACCCGCTGCACATGCACCACGCCGCACGCTACACAGCACTTGGCGACGACCTCGAATACCGCACCGGTGCCGCGCTCAACGAGCGCGAAATCCGTAAAGAAGCCGAGCGCCTGACCGGCGCGCAGCTGCACGTCAACCTGCACGGTTATCCCTCGCATGAATGGACGCGGCCGCTGTCGGGCTACGTGCCGCGTGGCTTTGCCATGTGGACCCTGCCCAAGGGCTTCTTCCTGATCATGCGCCATCACGCCGATTGGGCCGATCGCGCCGAGCAACTGATCGAAGCGGTTACCTTGCGGCTCGCGGCCGTACCGGGCCTGCTCGCCTATAACGATGCCCAGATCGCGCTCTACGAGATCCATGCCGGCGAAACCGGCTTCCGGATCATCAACGGTTTCCCGTGCATGATCTCGATCGACGATCGCCACACGGCACCGCTGACGCTGATCACCGAATATCCGGACGAGACGATCTACGGCGATGCGTTCATCGCCGGTCATGAAGCCCAGAAGGAAACGGTGCTTGCGGCCTACGACGCCTTCCAGCGGATGATGGCCATCGCATAAAGCCTTGCGGGGCGACGGCACCCGGTGCCGCCGCCCCGACATTGGCGCCTGGCCGCCACGTTTACGTTAATCCGACACCCTCGCCACCGAATACGGTAAAGCCCGACTGCGCCGCATTGCCGGGTCCCGGCCCGTGCCGCTAGAACCGGTACACGCCGCGCACGCATGCGCCGCAACGTTGCTGCAATCCTGGTCGCCCAGACGTTACGCAACATCTATCGTATTCGGAGAATTCAATGCGCCTGCTCCTTGTCGAGGACGAGCTGGAAATGGCGACGGCGCTCAGCGCCGCGCTCGGACGCTACGACATGATCCTGGATCATGCACCGACGCTCGACCATGCATTGGCGGCGCTCGCCAATCACGTCCATGACGGCATCATCCTCGATCGGCAATTGCCCGATGGCGACGGGCTCTCGCTGATCCCACGTGTCCGGGCGCTGAAGTCCGGAATTCCCGTGATCGTTCTGACCGCGCGTGGCGCTGTCGACGAGCGTGTCCGCGGCCTCGACATGGGTGCCGACGACTATCTCGCCAAACCTTTCGCGGTGGAGGAACTGTTGGCGCGCATCCGCGCCCTGATGCGGCGCTCGCCGGATATCGCCCCCATGACAGCGCGCATCGGCAAGCTCGTCTTCGATTTCGACGGCAGGCAGGCCCAGGTGAGCGGACAGGTGCTCGACCTGCCTCGCCGGGAACTGCTGGTGCTGGAAACGCTGGCGCGACGCCAAGGTCGCACTGTCCAGCGCTCGACGCTGGAGGAATCCGTCTACGGCTACGACGACGAGATCCAATCCAACTCGCTCGACGCTCATGTCTCGCGGCTGCGCCGGAAGCTTGCCGAGTCCGGCGCCGGTGTGGAGATCCACAGCATCCGTGGCGTCGGCTATCTGCTGAGGCCCACCCCATGAGCACGTCTTCGGTCAACTCGTTGAAGAAGCGCCTGATCTGGCAGATCCTCACCTTTCAGGTGCTGCTGCTGATGGCAGTCATTGCCGGCTTCATGGCCTTGCTGACCCGCGCCGATCTCGGCGGAAAGTTCCTCGATGCCGACGCAGCCTCGGTTGCGGCTGGCGCGATCCGCTCGCAACCCGCGGGCGGGCTGACGCTGGTCGAAACACCGCAGTTGCTCGCCATGCGAGCCGATTCTCCTGATTTCTGGTTCGTCGCCAGAGACGAACGGGGCGCCATGATCCGCAGCGGGCCCGTGCCGGACGCCTATGACAGCATTGGCGAACATCTGGATCGGATCGCCTTTGGCGACATGCGGGATAACGTCGAGCCCTACACCCTCTCGTCGATCGTGCGCTCGGTGACCACGCAGGACGGGACCTTTACGGTGCTCGCGGGCGGCGGCCGGCTCTGGAGCGCATCCTTCGCGGTCTTCCTGCTGGCCAACCTTCTGCTGCTTCCGATCGTGCTGATCGTCGTGCTGATCCCCGCCCTTGCGATCCCGATCATCGTCCGGCGCGCCTTTGCCGGCCTCGCCGACATGGTCGATCAGGCCAAGAAGATCGACGTCGATCGCCGCGGCGCCCGGTTGCCCGATCACCGGGTTCCCGGCGAAGTGCGTCCGCTCGTCGAGGCATTCAACGGTGCACTGCAGCGACTGGACGAGGGATACGAACGGCGGCAGCGCTTCATTCTGGATGCGGCACATGAACTGCGGACGCCGGTCGCCATCCTGCAGACGCGGCTTGAAAGCATGGACGCCGGGCCGCTCAGAAACCGCTTGCTCATCGATTCCAATCGTATCGCCGGACTTGCKGAACAGTTGCTGGACCTGGAGCGGATCGATCGCGACGGCGCGGACTTCGTCTCGCTCGATCTGGTATCGCTCTGCCGAGACGTGGCCGCCGATCTGGCACCGCTCGCGCTTTCGGCCGGTTGTGAGCTTTCCTTCGCACCGGGTGTCGACCAGGCACTCGTGCGCGGCGACGCCGGCGCGATAGCGCGGGCCGTCACCAACCTCGTTCGCAATGCCATCGAACACGCCGGCGGCCTCATCACCATCCGCGTCGAACGCGGCGGCGTCATCGAGGTTACCGATGAAGGTCCCGGCATTCCCGAACGCGAGCGCGAGCGGATCTTCGAGCCGTTTCACCGCCTGCAGCCGCGCGACCATGGCACGGGCCTCGGCCTGCATCTGGTGAGCGAGATCATCGGTCGCCACAAGGGACATATCTCAGTCGTCGATGAGCCCTCGGGCGGCGCCTGCTTCCGCATCAACCTGCCTGCGGCGTAGGCGGGTCCGGCGCGGAAAACGTGGTTAACATATAATTAATAGTAAAATCAGCAGCTTAGTCAATTTGTGCAATGTTGGCGCAATCCGTGGAGCCGACAAAGGACGGGCATCTTCCAAGGTTTGCGACCGCGCTACCCGGCACGAGACGCGAAACGGGAGAACGAAAGCGCCGCGAAGGGCGCCCTATCCAATCCACGGAGCAATATCATGCGGCATTTCAGCAAGTTTTCGATCTGGTCCAGTCTCACCCTGCTCACCGTCCTTGGCGCCCAGCAGTCCCATGCGGCCGACTTCTCTGCGCCCGATTATCAGGATCCGCCGGCCTTTAGCTGGAGCGGCGGCTATGTCGGCGCGCATGGCGGTCTCGGTTTCACCGGCAGCCCCAATCCCTTCGCCGATCGCAACGGCGTGGCGCTCGGCGTTCAGGCCGGTTACAACATGCAGGCCGGTCCCGGCATCGTCGGTGCGGAAATCGAGGGTTCCTATCTCGGCGACACCGAACACAAGGTCAACGGCGGCAAGCTCAAGGAGAAATGGCGCGGCGCGATCAAGGCGAAGGCCGGCCTGACCTTCGACCAGACGCTGGTCTACGGCACAGCAGGCTATGCCATGACCAGCTACAAGAAGGGCGGTGACGTGCGCAACGACGTCGGCTTCAAGGGCGGCTACCTGCTCGGCGCCGGCGTCGAACAGGCGTTTGCCGGCGGCCTTTCGGCCAAGCTCGAATACAACTACATCACGACGCCGGACGTCCGCACCAGCACCGTCTCAGGCTCCAGCGAGAAGGACATCAACAGCCACGTCATCAAGGCCGGCATCAACATGCGGTTCTGACGGCAGCTTCGGCTTGCCGAGGCGTTGCCTTCCCAGCGACACTCCCGACAAGCCAACAGCCTGGCCGAGAGCGGGCTTGCAATTGCAGGCCCGCGCTCGGCAAACCATCACTCCGCCGCTTCCCGCGCCTGGGGTTCAGGCGTCGCCAACCGACGCCAAATCGGCGCCATGGCGGCGGCGATGTCGCCGTAAAGCGCAAAGCGCCTCTCATAATGCGCGGCAAGCGCCGGGTTCGGCCGGTAGTGGCGCTCGGTCTTGACCATCGCCGCAGCGCCCGCAGAGATGTCGGCAAAGAGATCGATGCCAGCGCCCGCCGTGATCGCAGCACCGAGCGCGCCCGTCTCCCGCGAGCGCGCGACCGTCACCGGTACATCAAGCACATCGGCAAAGATCTGCGGCCAGATCTGGCTGCGCGATCCGCCGCCGGAAAGCACCGCCTCATCGAAGCGTGCCCCGGCCGCGCGTAGCGTCGCGATATGCTGGCGATGACCGAAGGCGACGCCCTCAAGCACGGCACGGACCAGATGCCCCTTGGTGTGCCAGCCGGCAACGCCGTAGAAGCCCGCCCGCGCATTGCCGTCCTGCTGCGCGCCATAGAGAAACGGGTGGTAGACCGGATCGTTCGCAGCCGGTTCGATCTCAGCCGCCAGCTGGCAGCAAAGGTCGAAGGGCGAGCGGCCATCGCTGCCGTCATGTGGAAAAAGCTCGCGCACCAGCCATTCGAGATTGGCCGCCGACGTCGCGCTTGCCTCGATCGCCATGTAGCGGTTTCGGTCGAAGGTCGAGAACATGAAGATCGGATTACTCAGATCCGGCTGATCGATGATGACCTGGTTGATGCTCCAGGTGCCGGCGATGATCGACGCCGCACCCGTGCGGGTGACGCCCGAGCCGATTGCCGAGGCCACGACGTCGAAGAGACCACCGACGACCGGCGTGCCGGCGGCCAACCCGGTCTCAATTGCCGCCTCTTGGCTGACCCGACCGACGACATCGGCGCTCTCGACAAGATCCGGCAACAGGCCCATGCAGTCGCCGAGACCGTAAGCCTTCATCAGCGCCGCATCATAGCGTCGGCCGGCAACGTCGAGCAAGCCTGCGCCGCTCATATCCGAAACGTCGCTGACGCGTGCGCCGGTCAGTCGATTGACGACGAAATCCTTGCAGAGAAAGACCGTGCCGATCTTTGCAAACTGTTCCGGGCAATGGCGTTTCAGCCAGGCAAGCAGCGTCGGCGTCTGCGACGGCCAGGGTCTCTGCCCGGCGATCGGGTAAGTCCGATCGCCGACGCCTTCCGCCTGCCACTCTTCGACGAGGCCGGCAGCGCGGGTGTCGAGCGACTGGATGCCGAGAAGCGGTGCGCCGTCGCGATTCAGCGCATAGAGGCCGTTGCCGTGGCCGGCGCAACCGATCGCCGCGATCTCGCTGGCATCAATGCCAGCGCGCTCGATGCAGGCCCGGATCACCACCTTCGCGTGACTCCAGAGTTCGCCGAGCCCGCGTTCCACATGGCCCGGCGTCGGCACATGACTGTGCCCCTCCTCTGCTGCCATCGCGATCTCGTTGCCGGTGCGATCGAAAATCACCGCCTTGATCACGGTGTTTCCGACGTCGATGCCGAGCAGATACTCTCCCATAGGCGAACCCCTCCCAAGGTTCTCAATCCATTCGCTGAAACGCCGCCGGTGTTCTTGCAGCGGCAGCGTTTCCTTTCGTCCCAGGTCATCGCTGCTCAAGCGAGATGCCGACCGGCGATGTTAACCGCGCTGGTAGAGCGCGTAGGCTTCCTCGCCGCATACATCCTGATGAATAATCGCCATCAGGCCGCGCACGACGGCGCTCGGATTGGCGTGCTGATAGATGTTGCGGCCATAGACCATGCCCATTGCGCCCTGGCGCATCAAGGCCGCAGACTTGTCGAAGACGTTGCGCAAGTCCTCCTTGCCGCCGCCGCGCACCAGAACCGGGCAGCGCGCCGCCTCGACCACCCGGTGGAAATCCTCGGCATTGGTCGTCGGATCCGCCTTGACGATATCCGCGCCCATCTCACGCGCGAGCCGGGTCAGCGTCACGATCTTCTCGGCATCGCCATCGACCATGTAGCCGCCGTGTTCGGTGACCGGCTGCATCACCAGCGGCTCGATCATCAGCGGCATGCCGTACTTGTCGCAATCGGCGCGCACGCGCGAAATGTTGGCGACGCATTGGCGGAAGAGATCGGGCTCATCCGGCAGCATGAACAGGTTGACGACGACGCAGGCCGCGTCCATTGCCAGCGCGCCGATCAACGGCTCGGCTTCGTTTTGCAGCACCGCCCACATATGCCGGTGGCGGATGCGATTATAGGGGTTGCCCATGTCGAGGCGCATGACCAGCGCCGGCTTGTCCTTGCCCGGCACCTCCTGCAGCAGATCCGACTGGCCAAAATTCATCTGGATCGCATCCGGTGCGGCCGCGACCAGCGCCTTTACAACGGCGGACATGTCTTCAAGACCATTGAGGAAGGACGGTTCGTTGCAGACGCCATGATCGATCGCCACGYCGAGGCAACGTCCACCGCCGAACAGACGGTTCATCCGGACCTTGCTGTTGTTTCGCATAATGCACTCCTTTGTTCGTTCCGTACGGATAGGGTTTCCTCATCGACGCCATGGCGTTCGGCGAGGATGGTAAGAAATCGCTTACGCTCTGCCGCCGTGAGTGCCGGCGACCAGTGTTTTTCGATCGCGAGCAGGCCGAGCACCGCGTCCGCCATGTCGAGCGAGAGCTCGCCGGTGATCGCGAGCGTCGTGCGGCGCAGCAACAGATCGTCGAGATGCTCCGCGCCTTCGTTGCGGATCAGGAACTGCATCTCGCCTGTCGAATACGCGGGATGCGGCAAGGCCTGATCCGTGCCAGCGGCGATGAAATCGGCGATCAAGGTGCAGTCGGTTCCATAGCGGGTCAGCAGAATATGCACCCGTTCCCTGGAGAGACCAGTCGCCGCGGCGACATCGTGAACCCAAGCGTCGCGGTCAGACGGAAAGTGCCGGCCACCACCAATGGTACGCTCGCCGGTCGACAAAAGACGCGGTCTTCCCAGGCGCTCCAGAGAGAGGTCGGCGGCAAGCTCGCCGAAGGAGCGGAACGTCGTCCACTTGCCGCCGATCATGCAGAGCACAGGCGGACCACCGTCAACACCCTCCACGAAGGTGCAGAAATGATCGCGCGGAATACGACCGGTGAAGCTGTCCTTGCTCGCCGGCAGCGGCCGCACGCCTGCGAACTGGAAGACCACCTCTTCCGGCCGGATTCGGATTTCGGGCAGGACGAAGGCGAGTGACTGCAGGATGTAATCGCGCTCGTCCCGCTCGCAGCGAACTGTCTCCGGGTCGTCGACGCGGATATCCGTCGAGCCCACCAGCACCTTGCCGAGATAGGGAAAGAGGATGCAGATCCGCCCATCCTCGTTCTCGTAATAGATCATGTGACCATCGAGCGCGTCCATGAGCTTCGCATTGTCGATGATCAGATGCGATCCCTTGGTGCCGCCCATCAGCGGCGCCGGCTTTGACGGTGAGGGAAACAGCGCGCCGTTGGCGATATCGATCCAGCCGCCTGTGGCGTTGATGATGAGGCTCGGCTCGATCGCGGCCACAGCATCTGTCGTGCCGTCCTTCACTTCGTAGCGTCCGGATGCAGCGAGCGTCAGTTCCGCGTAGTTGAGCGCACGGGCGTGAGAACCGGCGGCAAGGCCGTCCTTCAGAAGCTCGATGCCGAGGCGTTCCGGCTGGCTGACCCAGGCGTCGTAGTAGGTGGCGGAACTCTTGATGTCAGGGTTGAGCGCCGGCCAGCGGGCAAGCGTGGCGCGCCGCCCGCGAAAGGCGTGCTTGGGCATCAGCGCCCGCTTGCGCGTCAGGAAATCATAGATGCCAAGGCCCATCTTGACGGCGATGGCGCCACGGCGGCTCGGCCGGCGCGTCAGCCCCAGGAAGCGCACGGCGCCATTGGCAAGACCGGAAAAGATGTCGAAGACCGGCACCGTCGTCGGCAAGGGCGCCACGTAGTGCGGCGCGTTCTTCAGCAGCCGGTCGCGCTCGACCAGCGATTCCCTGACCAGGCTGAACTCGCCATTTTCGAGATAGCGAAGGCCGCCATGCACCATGCGCGACAGCGCAGCACTGGCGCCCGAACAGTAGTCGTGCTTTTCGACGAGCAGTACGCTCACCCCCTGCAGTGCCAGTTCGCGAAAGACGCTGAGGCCATTAATGCCGCCGCCGAGGACGCACACGTCCACCTTCGGGCTCTTGGCGAGCCCGTTGAAAATCTCTTCCCGGTTCATGATGGCAGTCCGTTAGCTGTCCATGTTGACGAGCGTCGCCGCGATCGCCGCGTCGATCCCCTTGAGATCGTCTTGGTCGAGCCGGATCGTCCCGGCCCGTGCATTGTCGAGCGCCTGTGCCGGATTGCGCGCACCGCAGAGCGCGAAGGTCACGCCGTCCTGCGCAAGCGTCCAGGCGATGACGATCTGGGCGATCGTCGCACCATGCTTCTCCGCGACCGGCCGGATAGCCTTGGCAAAGGCCGCGACCTTTTCGCGATTGCCGACCGAGAAGCGCGGATTGTCGCGCCGCTGGTCGTCGCCGGAAAACACCCGCTCCGGTCCGATGCCGCCGGAGAGAAGGCCGAGCGCCAGCGACGAATAGCTGAGCGTCGCGACGCCGCTGCGGCGCGTCAGCGGCAGCAGATCGGCCTCGATCTCGCGATCGATCATGCTGAAGCGCTCCTGGATGGCATCGAGCCCGCCGATCGCGATATATTGCTCCAGTTCGCCGCGAGCAACGTTGCTGGCGCCAATCGCCTTGATCTTGCCGGCCTTGCGCAGATCTTCGAGTGCGGCCATCGTTTCTTCGATCGGCGTCGTCGGATCCTGCCAGTGGGTGATGTAGAGGTCGATATAGTCGGTGCCGAGCCGCTTCAGGCTTTGTTCGACTTCGTGGTGGATGGCATCGCGACCGAGGTAGCGATGCACAGGCTTGCCGTCCTGATCGAAGAAGTGCCGCCCCTTGTCCGTATGCCAGACGAGCCCGCACTTGGTGGCGATGATTGCCTTRTCGCGGCGGCCGGCCAAGGCCTTGCCGACGATATCTTCCGAACGCCCGAGACCATAGGCAGGCGCCGTATCGATCAGCGTCACACCGGCGTCAAGCGAGGCCTGGATCGCCGCGATCGATTCCCGCTCGTCCGTGCCGCCCCACATCCAGCCGCCGATCGCCCAGGTGCCGAGCCCGACGGCCGAAGCCTTCACGCCCGATCGGCCGATCTCCCGCATCAATTGATCCCCGCTCATGCCAGAAGTCCCTTTTCTTGTGCCATGGCGAGCACGCGCTCGCCGGTCGCCTCGTCTGTCACCAGCGTGTCGAGGTGGTGTCCCCGCATGACGCTGAGGATCGGCCCCGCCTTGTTCGGTCCGCTCGCCACGCCGATCTTCGTCGGGATCGAGGCGAACTCCTCGAGCGTCAACGACACCAGCGAACGGTTGAGGCTGTAGTCGCAGACACGTCCCTCATCATCGAGCAGATGGGCGAGCAGTTCGCAGGTTGCGCCGGAGCGCTCGATCGCCGCCCGGTCGGTGCTCGAGGACGGATGCAGGTCGTAGTAACTCGAATCGTCCGAGAGGATCGAACCGATGCCGACGACCGCCACCTTTGCCTCGCGCGCCCTCCCGAAGACATCCGCCACCGAGCGCATGTTGATCAGCATCGCGCGCTCGGCAGCACTGTCGGCAAAGAGCGGCGCGTGGATCTGGAAGGATCGCCCGCCGAGCCGATCGGCCATCAGCGTCGAGACGTGGTTCACATCCGTATAGTGCTTGCCCTGGACGCAGCCGGTCGCCGGGATCACCTCGACATCGAAGCGGCGCGGCGCCTGCAGCCCGGCAACAACAGCGCTGACGCCCTTGCCGCCGGTAATGCAGATGGTGTCGCCATCGCCGATCTCTTCGAGCAACAGCCGGGCCGCCGCCTCGCCGACAGCCTGGAGGGCGGTCTGCTGGTTGTCGGAAACCGTCGGCACGACGATTGCCCGGCGGATACCGCCGATCGCAAGCAACTGCTCTTCCATGTCGACCAAGGGCTCGATCGGCGACTTGATCTTGATCTCGACCAGACCGAGCTGGCGGCCGCGCTTGATCAGCCGATTGACGGTGGGCTGCGAGATGCCGAGCCGTTCGGCGATCTGCGACTGAGTCAGCCCTTCGAGGAAATGCAGGACGAGCGCCTGGTGCATCTGCCGTGCGACGACGAGTTCTTCTCGCGCGGTTGAGGCCGGGGACAAAATGGGTTTGGCAATCGGCATGGTCAGGCGGCCTTCCGCTTGTGCAGCAAGTGGTCGATGGAAACGGCAGCCAAGAGAATGCAGCCTTTGATCATGTCCTGCCAATAGACGGAGACGTCGAGCAGGATCAACGAGCTGGTGACGACCGAGAGCAGGGCCATGCCGAGGATGGCGCCGAGGATCGTGCCGGAGCCGCCGTTGAGCGAGGCGCCGCCGATGACGGCGGCTGCGATGATGTTGAGCTCCATGCCGACGCCGAAGGTGGGGGTCGCGGCACCGAAGCGCGACATGTAGATGACGCCGGCGACGCCCGCGAGCGTCGAGCACAGCACCGTCACCCAGAACTTCACCTGCTTGGTCTTGATGCCGGAATAGAGCGCCGCCTTCTCGTTGCTGCCGGTGTAGAACACCTTGCGGAAGGCGGTCGCCCGCCGCAGCAGGAAGTCGAAGAGCACGACGACGGCGACGAAGATCAGGATGACATAGGGCACGCCGTGGAAGGTGCCCTGCCCCACCGCCTTGAACGACGCCGGCAGCGTGAAAAGCGACAACGGCGTGCCCTTGGTGATGACGAGGCAGAGGCCGCGTACGATTACCATGGCCGCCAGCGACGTGATGAAATGGTTGAGCCCGACGACAGTGACGAAGAAGCCCATGATCATGCCGATGATGCTGCTGGCGAGGATGCCGACCAGCGAGGCCGTCCAGGGGTCGACACCGGCGAGGAACAGCGAGCCGGCCAGCACCATGGCGAAGCAGACGACAGAGCCGACAGCAAGGTCGATGCCGCCAACAATGAGCAGGATCGTCATGCCGACGACGACGATGCCTTCGACCGAGAAGCTCATCAGCATGGCGCGCATGTTGCCGAAGGTGAGGAAGTGCGGCGAGGCGAAACTCATGACGATGCCGAGCGCCAGGATGATGGCGATCAGACCCGCCTCGCGCATCGTGCCGATGCGTTTCCAGGCGGGCGCCTGTGCTTGAGTTGCAACCATCGTATCAACAGCCATTTCCGCCTCCCCGGCTCTGTCAGTTCTTTCAGGCGACATGATCCACCATCCGGCCGGCCTCGGCCGTCTGCGTCACCCCTGAGGCCAGGCGGATCACCGCCTCCTCGCTCATTTCTGTGTCGTCAAGCTCGCCGGCAATCGCGCCCTCGCGGACCACCAGCACCCGGTCGCAAAGCCCGAGCAGCTCCGGCAATTCCGACGAGATCACGACAATGCCGATGCCGGTTTCTGCCAACTGCCGCAGCAACCGGTGGATCTCGGATTTGGCGCCGACATCGATACCGCGCGTCGGCTCGTCCATCAGAATGACTTCAGGTCGAACGGCCAGCTGCTTGGCGATCGCCACCTTCTGCTGGTTGCCGCCCGAGAGCGACGACACCGGCATGTCGATACCGCCCATGCGCACGCCGAGACGGCGGACGAAATCGCGAGCGAGATCCGCTTCAGCCCTGGCGTTCAACAGCCCGAGCGGGCCTGTCAGCGTCTTCAGGTCGAGGACTGAAATGTTCTGGGCGATCGACAGCTCGGTGAAGACGCCGGACCCCTTGCGATCCTCCGACAGATAGACGATGCCGGCATTGACGGCGTCCCGGTAGTTGCCGATACGCTGGACCTTGCCGCGCAGGCTCACCTCGCCCGTCGACTTTGTCCTGAGACCGCAGATCGCTTCGGCGATCTCCGTGCGGCCGGACCCGATCAGCCCGCCGATGCCGAGGATTTCGCCGCGTTTCAGCTCGAAGGAAACATCATCGATCCGGGTTCCGTCGCCCAACTTGCGGACCGAAAGGATGGTCTCGCCTGAGCGCGCTTCCACCGCCTGCTTCGGCGGATAGAGCTGGCTGATCTCGCGGCCGACCATGCGGCGCACGACGTCGTCGGGCGTCACGTCGGCGATCTTTTCGGTGACCACATGCCGCCCGTCGCGAAACACGGTGACCCGGTCGCAGAGCGAGAAAATCTCGGCCATGCGGTGGCTGATATAGATGATGGAAATGCCCGCGGCTTTCAGATCGCGGATGATGGCGAACAGGGCCTGGGCTTCGGCCTCGGTCAGCGCTGCGGTCGGCTCGTCGAGGATCAGCACGCGGCAATCGAGCGTCAGCGCCTTGGCGATCTCGACGAGCTGCTGGCTTGATATGGCGAGGTCTGCGACCTTGCGGCGGACGTCGATCGGCGCCAGCCGGTTCATGACGACCTGGGCTTCGCGTTCGAGCGCGCCGTAATTCATCAGCGGCGAACGCCGGCGGTTGGTGGCCGCCATGAACATGTTTTCCGCCACCGTCGCATCCGGGCAGAGGGCGATTTCCTGGTGGACGAGGCCGATGCCGAGCGTCTGGGCGATCGCCGGTGAGGCGATCTTCACGGGCGCTCCATCGACCAGCACCTCGCCGTCATTTGGCAGCAGCACCCCGGCAATGATGTTCATCAGTGTGGATTTGCCGGCGCCGTTTTCGCCGCAGAGCGCGTGGATTTCTCCCCGCTCGAGGCGAAAATCCACCTCCGCCAGCGCCTTCACCGCACCGAAATGCTTGGTGACGCGCCGGACCTCCAGAACCGGTTGTGCTGTCATGCTGTCCTCCACCCGCAGTCCTGGCTGCCCGGATTGAGCCGGGCAGCCAATTCACGATCTTACTCGTCGATGCCCTTGGTGCCACGACGCTTCAGGTACTTGTCCCAGTAGAAGTCGTCTGCATTTTCGGCGGTAACGATCGAAAGACCGTTGTCGACGAAGGGGATGCTCATCGGGTTGAAGCCGGAACGCTTGGCGTCGTTCATCGGATCGATCAGCTCCGGGTGCTTGGCCATCCACAGGAGCATGAAGCCCATGTAACCCTGCATGCCCTGGTTCGGGTTGATCGAGCCGAAGACTTCGCCGGCCTTGATCATGTCCAGGATGTTGGCGTTGACGTCGGCGCACATAACGAGCACCTTGCCGCCGCTTTCCTTGCTGGCCTGGGCCGCACCGATCGCGGAGTTGGCTTCCGGCATGAACACGGCGCCGAGGTTCGGATTGGCCTGGATAAGGCTCATCAGGCCCTGATAGGCCTTGTTCGGATCCTGGTTCGAGGCCGCGCGGCCGACAAGCTTCATGTCCGGCCACTTCTCGGCCATGCGGTTGACGAAGGCGGTGATGCGCTTGTCGTGGTTGTCCTGGCCGGGGTTTTCAAGCACGGCATATTCGCCCTTGCCGCCCATCTTCTCGGCAATCGCGTCGGCGGCATAAATGCCTTCGCGGGTGTTGTCCGAGGTGATGAAGGAGACGCGCTTCGACAGCGGCGAGTCCGCCGCAAAGGTCACGACCGCCGTGCCCTGGTCGATCGCCCTGTTGATCGGCTCGATGAACGGATCGGAGTTCATCGGGTGAACCAGAATACCGGCCGGGTTCTGGGCAAGCGCCTGGTCGAAAGTGGCGATCTGCTTGTTGACGTCATATTCCGGCGTGCCGGTATATTCGGTCTCGCAGCCGAACTGCTGGCCGGCCTGCTTGAACATTTCATAGACCGGGAACCAGTATTCGACGCCGGAAACCATGACGTTCATGACGTATTTTTCGCCGGGCTGGCAGCGAAACGGGTTTGCCGTTTCGGCACTTGCCGAACCTGCCCAGAACGAAGCTGCAATGACCGCCAGAGCGGTCGTGCTGAGAAATTTGCGCACGCGTCCTCCTCGAGGCCGAAGCCCCTCCCAAAAACCGATAGGGCCGTTTGCTTGCGGCCGCTGAATGTATGAGCTTGCCGGAACTCCTCCTCGACTTCCGACGATTGCGATTTAAGCCGGGGACTCATTTTCTGTCAATATAATTCATGGCATGAATAATAATTCATGCGCGACGTGGAAAACCTTGAGCCGGGTCCTTCAATCTGCTGTCACGCAGACCCGTTAGAGCGCGACCATGGTTACCCTGCAACAGATTGCCTTTCATGCCGGCTGCTCGCTGGCGACCGTTTCCCGGGTGCTGAAGGGCGAAGGCCCCGTCAGCGACGAGATGGTGCGCCGCGTGCGCCGGGCCGCGGCCGAACTCGGCTACCGGCCGCAGCCGGCCGCGGGCCGCACCGCCAACCGCAGCCAGCCGGTCGTCGGCGTGCTGGTGCCAAGCGTCACCAATCCGGTGTTTGCGGCATCCCTCGGAGGCATCCAGCACCGTTTGCAGGCGGCAAACCATGGCGTGCTGATTGCCCAGTCCAACTACGATCCTGCTCTTGAGGCACGCGCCGTGCGCTCGCTGCTCGAACAGCGGCCGACCGGGCTGATCCTGACGCTCTGCGACGCCAAGACCAGCGAGGCGCTTTCGGCGGCGCTGCCGCCGACGGTGCTTCTCAACAACCGGCCGGTCGCCCGCTTCGCCGCCGCCGTCACCGTCGACAATTACCGGGCCGGCTTCGATCTCACTCGCCACATCCTCGACCACGGTCATCGCCGTATCCTCGTCGTCTCCGGCCACTTCCGTTCGTCCGACCGCGCGCGCCTGCGCTACGACGGCTATTCCGCCGCCATGCAGGGGGCCGGTGTCGAGCCGATGGCCGCGGTGGAGATCCCCTTCGTCGACGGCTATGAGAACCTCGACCTCGCGACCGTTGTCGCACAGCACCGCCCGACGGCGATCATCGCTTCCAACGATCTTCTGGCGCTCGGCGTCATCGCCGCGCTTAGGCGCGAGGGTCTTGCCGTGCCGGAAGATGTCTCCGTCGCCGGCTTCGACGGCATCGCCCTTGGCCGGCTGATGACGCCTACGCTAACCACGATCTCCATGCCCGACGGCGATATGGGGCTTGCGGCGGCCGCCCTGCTGCTCGACATCGCCGAAAATGCGTCGGGCTGTCGCCATCTCAATCTCGACTGCCGCCTTTATCCGGGCGGGACGGTTCGCCACCTCGCCTGAGCAAACACGAAAACGCCGCCCCGAAATTTCCTTCGGGGCGGCGTCTATCGATTCGGCTATAGGATCAGCTGCGCGGCAGCAGGCTTTCGATTTCGGCCGCGGCTTCATCCAGCGCTTCCTTCGGCGTGGCCTGCTGCTCGACGATACGCGACAGGTTCTCAACGATCGTCTGCGTGACCTTCACGCCGTTGCTGCCCGGGAAGGCATACCAGGGGCGCATCAGCGGCATCTGATCGAGGCCGGCGCGGAACAGCGGGTTTTCCTTGTAGAAGTTGGCGAGATACTCCGGCGACTTGGCAGCCAGCTCGTTGTTCGGCACATAGCCGGTGCCGGGAACGACGACCGAGGCGCCGTAGGGGCCGGCGGCGAACTTCGCGAACTTCCAGGCGGCTTCCTGCTTCTCGGCGTCGCGCGTCAGGATGACGACGGCATTGCCGCCGGTCGGCAGCTTGCCCTTGGCCGGATCGATCAGCGGAATATGGGCGGTGCGCAGGTCGAACTTGTCGCCGACATTCTTGATGGTGTTGCGAAGCGCGCCCGTCGTCTGGAAGGCGAAGCCGACCTTGCCGGCAACGAAGGCCTGCTCGCCGGCCTGCTTGGTCAGAACCGGCAGCCCGCCTTCCTTGACCATGCGGTCGAGCACCTCGACGGCCTTCTGGCCTTCGGGACCGTTGAAGGTGACCTTGCTTTCGTCAGCGCTCAGCATGTCGCCGCCGGCGCCGAAGAGCAGGGCCGAGAGCATCCAGTCGTCACCCTGCCAGCGGAAGTCGATGCCCTCGTTGCCGTCGCCCAGCGCCTTGATCTTGCCCCCGAGCGCAATGACCTCGTCCCAGGTCTTCGGCGGGGTGTCCGGATCGCCGCCGGCTTTGCGCACCAGATCGGCGTTGTAATACATGATCGGGTTGGAGGTGGCGAAAGCAAGGCCCACCTGCTTGCCGCCCACCTGGGCGAGCTTCAGGATGTTTTCCGAAAAGCCCTGCTCGGCCATGTTGCCGTCCTTGGCGATGAACGGGCCGAGGTCGACAGGAATGTCACGCTCGTTGACCATGCGCAGGCGGTTGAGGCCGATGAAGGTCAGATCCGGCATCTCGGCGGTGCCCGCCTGACGGATGATCGTCTGGATGCCTTCCTCATAGGTCGCCGACGGATTGGCGAATGTGATCTTGATATCCGGGTTTTCTTCCATGAACTTCTKCGAGATCGTGTCCATCACGTCCTTGAAGAAGCCGGGCATCGGATAGTGGACCGTGAGCTGGGTCTCGGCGTTGGCGGGTGCGGCAAGCATCAGCGATGCGGCAGCCGCGGCAAAAAGCTGTCTCAGATGTGTCATGGGTTGCGCTCCAGGTTGGACCGTTCAGCCTTTGAGACCGGTCATGGTGATGCCCTCGACGAAGCGCTTCTGCGCCAGCAGAAATGCAGAAACGAGGGGAAGGGTGATGATGAGGGTGGCGGCCATCAGCGCACCGTAGTCGTCGCCGGCTTCCGCGGCACGGAAATAGAGAAGACCGAGCGGCGGGGTGGCGTAATCCTGGTTGGTGACGACGATCAGCGGCCAGAAGAGGTCGTTCCAGTGGGCGACGACCGAGAAGATCGCGAAGGCGGTAATCGCCGGCCAGGCGTTCGGCACGATGACGCGCACGACAATGCCCGCCTCGGACATGCCGTCGAGCCGTGCTGCATGGATCAGATCGTCGGGCATGGCACGAAAGAACTGCAGGAACAGGAAGATCGCGAAAACCGAGATCGAGAACGGCGCCACCAGCGCGGTATAGCTGTTGAGGACCGACAACCGGTCGAAAGCCACGTAGATGGGCAGCGCCGTCGCATGGATCGGCACGAGCAGGCCGAGCATGACCAGCACCATCATGGTGCGGGCGGCGCGGAACTTCAGCTTCGCCATGGCATAGGCACAGGGGATGGCGACGACGATCTGGATGACGAAGATCAGTGCGCAGACGATCACGCCATTGAAGAGCAGCTTCGACATCGAGACGCGCGACAGCGCCTTGGAGAAATTCTCGATATATGACCATTGCTGCGGGATCAGCGACAGCGACGAGGAGAAGATCTCGCTCTGCGCCTTGCCGGCGGTCGAGACCATGAAGATGTAAGGCGCAAGGAAGAGGAGAGCGCCAAGCGACAGCGCCGTCAGACGGGCGATGCGTGCGACGGAGAAGGCGTTGCTGGTCATGCGTAGTGCACCTTCCGGTCAAGCACGCGGTACTGCAGGAACATCAGGACGACGAGGATGGCGAGGAAGACCACTGTCATGGCCGAGGCGTAGCCGACGCGGAGATAGACGAAGCCTTCCTGGTAGATGGTGAAGAGCAGCACTTCCGACGCCTTGTTCGGGCCACCCTCGGTTAGCGTCTTCACCGTCTCGAACACCTTCACCGAATTGATGATGCTGATGGTGGTGACGAACAGCGTCGTCGGCCCGAGCATCGGCCAGGTCACCAGCCGGAAACGATCGAACCACGATTTGGCGCCATCGACTTCGGCGGCAGCGTAGAGTTCCCGCGGGATGGCGGTGAGGCCGGCGAGGAACAGCACCATGTTGAAGCCGACCGACTGCCAGATGCCGATGATCGAAAGGCCGTAGAGCACCGTGCCGGAAGCGCCGAGCCAGTTGGGACCGGCAATGCCGAAGAGCGCGAGGAAGGTATTGATCGGGCCGATGGTCGGGTGGAACAGGAACTGCCACACGGTCGCCATGGCGACGAGCAGCGAGGCGACCGGCAGGAAATAGACGGTGCGGAAGAAGGCCCTGCCCTTGGTTTCCGCCTCGATCAGCATGGCGATTGCCAGCGCCAGCACGATCGAAACCGGCGTGACGATCGCGGTGTAGACGGCGGTGTTCCACAGCGAGCGACGGAAGGTGCGGTCGCCGAGAAGCTCGGCATAGTTCTCGAAGCCGACGAAGCGCCAGTTGCTGTAGCCGAGCTCGAAATCGGTGAAGCCGAGCACGATCACGGCTGCGGTCGGCAGCAGGATGAAGAGGAAGAGGAGCGTGATGGCCGGCAGCGCCAGCAACCAGGCGATGCGAGCATCCCGCATCTCAGGCGCGGCGATCGCGGTTTCGAAGGTTGCGACACTAGCCATGAATCTTCTCCAGCGTCGCGGCGATGGCGACCGGCTCGGCTGCCACCCGGGTTCCCTCACCGTCGAACAGCATCGCCCGTTCCGGCATGAACTCGACATCGACGGGCTGACCGATCACAAGCGCCGCGGCCTCGGCAGGTGCTGACTTGGCGGTGACCACCTCGCCGATCGCATCGAGACGGGCGTAGACGATGACTTCGGAGCCGAGAAACTCCATGCGCTCGACCCGCGCAGTCAAGCGGCCGGCGCTTGCCGCATGGAAGCGGACAAATTCCGGACGGATTGCAAGCTTCACCGGCGCATCCGGCGCCTGTCCGCGGCCTGCCAGAAGCACCAGATCGCCGAAACGCACGATGCTCGCCGTATCCGTACGGGTCTCCAGCACGTTGATCTTCGGCTGGCCGAGGAAGCGCGCGACCTCGATATGGGAGGGGTTGTCGTAGATCTCCTTCGGGCTCGCCAGTTGCAGCAGGTTGCCGCCGATCATGACGGCGACCCGATCGGCCATCGATAGCGCTTCGGACTGGTCGTGGGTGACATAGAGCGTCGGCACACCGGCACGACGATGCAGATCCACGATCTCGCCGCGCGCATGGACGCGCAGGTTCGCGTCGAGATTGGACAGCGGCTCGTCCATCAGGAAGGCGGCCGGACGGCGCACCATGGCGCGGGCGAGCGCCACGCGCTGGCGCTGGCCGCCGGACATCTGGCCGGGCTTGCGATCAAGCAGCTGGTCAATCTTCAGCGCTCCGGCCATTTCCTTGACCTGACGCTGGATATCGCTGCGGATCTGCTTCTGGCCCGGCAGGAAATTTCCGATGACCGGCAGGCGCTGCATCGCCGTCAGGCGTCGCATGGCGAGCGGCACGGCGATGTTTTGACCTGCCGTCAGGTGCGGATAAAGCGCGTAGGACTGGAACACCATCGCAACGTTGCGGTCGGCCGCCGCCATGCGCGCGACACTGCGGCCACCGATGACGATCTCGCCGGCATCAGCGTGATCGAGGCCTGCGACAATGCGCAGAAGCGTGCTCTTGCCGCAGCCGGACGGGCCGACAAGGGCGATGAACTCACCGGCCTCAGCCTCCAAGCTGACGCCCTTCAGGATTGCGTTGCCGCCATAGGACTTGGTGATACCCTTTAGCGAAAGCACACTCATTGCGCCGCCTCCACTCGGACCTTCTTCTTCGCCGCTTGCGGATCGACGATCGGATCGAGCACATGGCTCGTCAGCCCCGGTACCGCGACGATCTCGCTCGTGACGCCGGCGTCGGTCAATTCGTGCACGACCACGCCGACCAGCCGCTCTCCCGGCATCGGCCGCTCCAGCGTGTCGATGATGAAGGAGGTCGGCGGCGCCCAGACGAGCGACGTCCCGGCATATTCGCCGGTCCAGGCCCAGTGCAGGTGGCCGCTTGCATGCAGCGCCACGTCGGAACCCTCGATCAGATCGAAGAGGCGCTGGCGCTGGTGGGGGCGAACGCTCCAGTATCCGGTGTCGCCTTCATCTGGCGCGTCGACGAAGAGCGGCTTGTGGGCGAAGATCGCCACTTGGCGCCCGCCGCGGCTCCGCAACTGCGCCTCAAGCCAGGCGAACTGCGTTTCTTCTTCCTCATCTTCGAAGCCGAGGAGCAGGCTGTTGAGCCCGATCAGCCGCCAGCCCGCGTGATCGGAGACCCAGTAATCCGGTCCGGCGAGGTGGCGCCAACGGGCAAGCCGTACCGGATCCACCGGCTGGTGCGAGCCTGGCAGATGGCCGACATCGTGATTGCCGGGCACGATCAGCATCGGCATCGACAGCTGACCGATCAGGTTGAGCGAAAAGGTGATGTCGTCTTCGTGGTCAGCGCCGTCGATGGTCACATCACCGGTGTGAATGACGAGATCAGGCGCCACCGCCTCGATCCAGGCGCGAAGTGGCTCCCAATTGTCGTTGAAATGGCTCTTCGCCGGGCTGAGATGGGTGTCGCTGATCTGGACGATCTTCATGGAAACGGCCTCCGACGATGGCTTCAAGGCAAGCGCTTCGGAGAGTTGTCATCTCCCCTCCGGCTGCGGTTGGCCGCAGTCTTTAGGGAGCTGCCATGTCAGTTTGGTAACAGCCGTTCTCAGCTGATTTTCAGATTTTCCATGAAAGTTTCACCTTCGCCCGAGAGCGCCAACCGAGAGTGGTTGCAGCGAAACAACCTGCAAGGGAAATCGTCACGGGGGTTTAGACCGAAACAGGCCCCTGCTCTCCCATCACGGACGAAAGAAGCGCATTCGACGCATCCGCCTCGGCGATGATCCAGTCGCGAAACGCCTGAATCTTCTTCTGCGGCCGACTGCTTTGCGGATAGACCAGCCAGTAGGCACGGCCGTCGCGAACCACATGGTCGAACGGCCTGATCAATCGGCCGCTCCTAAGTTCGTCCATCAGAAAGGTCGAAACGGCAATGGCGATGCCATGGTCGTTGAGTGTCGTGGTGACATCCATCGCCTGGACGTCGAAGATCAGCTCGGTACCGTTGCTTGCCGGCGGCTCCACCCCCGTCTCGATCATCCATCGCCGCCACCAGCTGGCATTGCCGAAGCGCCGCACGCGCAGCACGTCGGAGGGATGCCTGAGCTGGTGCTTTTCCCGGAAAGAAGGGGTGCAGACCGGCATGTAATCGATCGGGAAAAGCGGAAACACGTCGTTGCCGGGCCAGTCGCCATTGCCGCTACGCACGACAAGATCGATTGCATCACGCTTGAAGTCGATCAGCTCAGTCGACATGTGCACCCGAATGCTGATGTTCGGATGGGCCGTCTGGAAGGAGGCGAGCCTGGAGCGAGAAATCGCTTTGCGCGAAGCGGCAAAATTCCTCACTTTTTTCGCGAACACAACAGCAAAAACAAAGAGGATAGCAATGCTTAGCGCGCTGCGATCAACGATCCTTCATGTCCTGAAGCGGGCCGGGAACGTGCTCAGCCCAACCATCGCCATCGATACCTTCAGCGAGTTCCAGCTGAGGGATATCGGCCTGACGCGGGACCACGAGAACATTCGGGCGCGCGTCGGCGACGTTGCCGATCCGTGGCACTGGCCGAAGGACGACAACGCACAAAAGCCGCAGCCCTCACCGACGCGGGACTGCGTTGACATGCCGCGCGTGGCGCGGGCTTCGCCTCGCGCCCAGCCCGGAGAGAACAAAGACGTCAGCATGTCGCTCTGCGACTGAAGCGGTAACAATTCTCAGCTGTCGCAATCTGCCACCTGCCAGCCGCCGGATCGAATGAGCAGAAATTCGCTCCGGCGCTTCCTGGAATATCGTACCCTCCGCAAATGATGGACAAAGGCGCGAGCGCGCGGCATCGAAGCCGAGAGCGTCCCGCCAACGGGCTTTGCAGCGCCCCTTCATTTACGCCCTGTTATCCACATGGCGAAAGAAATCACCTCCCCACCCGGGCCGGAGGCACCTCACACCTATTGACGCGGATATGCGATCAACTACTATATGTAGTGTTCGAGGTTCTTCCGATTCGCAAGGATTGGGAGCTAAGACGGGAATACGGTGCGCCGGCGGGTTTCCGCCCGGCTATGCCGCAGCTGCCCCCGCAACTGTAGACGGCGAGCGACTGTCCGGAATTGGACCACTGAGGCATGAGGCCTCGGGAAGGTCGGGATGGAAGCTTTGACCCGTGAGCCAGGAGACCTGCCTCGAGCAACAAACGTCCACGGGCGGGGTGTCCGGAGGGGTTGAGTGCGTGGCAGGATGAGCCTGCCCGATCGTCTCGACATCTCCCCGGCAGCCTGTCGAAAGCTTCGGGGTGAAGTCATGTCAGTTTCTTCCAGTTCAGATCCACCTTCTGCGGACGGGTGCGCATTGTTGCGCGCCTGATCGAAAGGCCGCGCCCTGAAAGCCCGCACCCGCGGAAATCCTGAGCGCCCGACAAGAACGAGCCGGCCCGGTTGCGTAACCGACCTGGGGCCAGCTTACCGGCGTCAACTCCGGTCGAGGCGACCGGGGAACGATGTTTTGTGCCCTATCGCCAAGCCTGCGGTTCGCGTTCGCGCGACCCGACGACTTTTTGCGCCCATTTGCGAGACCCTCACGAGGAACCCATGTCGATCACCGTCTACAGCAAGCCCGCCTGCGTCCAATGCACCGCCACCACCCGCGCACTCGACCGCCAGGGCACCGATTACCGCCTCATCGATATCTCCGAGGATTCCGATGCGTTCGCGCTCGTGCAGGGTCTCGGCTACCGCCAGGTCCCGGTCGTCGTCGCCGGCGAGCGCCATTGGGCCGGCTTCCGCCCGGACATGATCAGTGCACTTGCTTGAGGGCTAGCGATGGGGCTGATCGTCTATTTTTCCAGCCGCTCGGAAAACACCCATCGTTTCGTCGAAAAGCTCGGCCTTCGCGCAACCCGCATACCGCTCAACGAAGGTAAGGGTTCGCTTACGGTTACGGAGCCCTATGTGCTCGTCGTGCCCACCTATTGCGGCGACGACGGCCGGGGCGCCGTGCCGAAACAGGTGATCCGCTTCCTGAACGATGCGGGCAACCGCTCCCACATCCGCGGCGTGATTGCCGCGGGCAATAGCAATTTCGGAGCGACCTACGGGATCGCCGGCGACGTGATCTCGGCCAAGTGCCAGGTGCCCTACCTCTACCGGTTCGAACTGCTCGGAACCGAAGAGGACGTCGCCAATGTCAAAAACGGGATGGAAAGATTTTGGACGTCTCAACACTCGAACGCCCCCTGAAGGCGACGGAACCGGCGCTGGACTACCATGCGCTCAACGCGATGCTGAACCTCTATGACGAAGAGGGGCGGATCCAGCTCGACAAGGACCGGCAGGCGGCGAAGCAATACTTCCTCCAGCACGTCAACCAGAACACCGTGTTCTTCCATAACCTTCGCGAGAAGCTCGATTATCTGGTGACCGAGGGCTACTACGAGCAAGAGGTTCTCGACCAGTATTCCTTCAACTTCGTGCGCGATCTCTACGACCACGCCTATTCGAAGAAGTTCCGCTTCCCGACGTTCCTTGGCGCGTTCAAATACTACACGTCCTATACGCTGAAGACCTTCGACGGAAAGCGTTACCTGGAGCGCTACGAGGACCGCGTCTGCATGGTGGCTATGACGCTGGCGCGCGGCGATGAAGAGCTTGCCCGCGACCTCGTCGACGAGATCATTTCCGGCCGCTTCCAGCCGGCAACACCGACCTTCCTCAATGCCGGCAAGAAGAGCCGCGGCGAACTCGTCTCCTGCTTTTTGCTCAGGATCGAGGACAACATGGAGAGCATCGGCCGCGCGATCAATTCGGCGCTGCAGCTTTCCAAGCGCGGCGGCGGCGTGGCGCTGTCGCTCACCAACATCCGTGAGATGGGCGCGCCGATCAAGCAGATCGAGAACCAGTCCTCCGGCGTCATCCCGGTCATGAAGCTTTTGGAGGACTCGTTCTCCTACGCCAACCAGCTTGGCGCGCGCCAGGGCGCAGGTGCTGTCTATCTCCATGCCCACCACCCCGACATCATGCGCTTCCTCGATACCAAGCGCGAAAACGCCGACGAGAAGATCCGCATCAAGACGCTGTCGCTCGGCGTCGTCATCCCGGACATCACCTTCGAGCTCGCCCGCAACAACGAGGACATGTACCTGTTCTCGCCCTATGACGTGGAGCGCGTCTACGGCGTGCCGCTCACCGAGATCTCGGTGACGGAAAAATATCGCGAGATGGTCGAGGATGCCCGCATCCGCAAGCGGAAGATCAAGGCGCGCGAATTCTTCCAGATCATCGCAGAGATCCAGTTCGAAAGCGGCTATCCGTACATCATGTTCGAGGACACGGTGAACCGGGCAAACCCGATCGCCGGGCGTATCACCATGAGCAACCTCTGCTCGGAGATCCTGCAGGTGAACGAGCCGAGCGAATTCAACGACGACCTCTCCTACGCCAAGATGGGCAAGGACATTTCCTGCAACCTCGGTTCGCTGAACATCGCAGCAGCGATGGACTCGGCCGATTTCGGCAAGACCATCGAGACCTCTATCCGGGCACTCACCGCCGTCTCCGAGATGAGCCACATCTCGTCCGTGCCCTCGATCGAAAAGGGCAATGACGACAGTCACGCGATCGGCCTCGGTCAGATGAACCTGCACGGCTATCTCGCCCGCGAGCGCATCTATTACGGCTCCGAGGAAGGCATCGATTTCACCAATATCTATTTCTACACGGTGACCTATCATGCCATCCGCGCGTCGAACCGGCTGGCGGTGGAGAAGGGCAAGAGCTTCGCCGGCTTCGAGAACTCGAAATACGCCTCCGGCGACTATTTCGACAAATACACCGAGGCCGAGTGGCTGCCGGCGACCGAAAAGGTGAAGGCACTATTCGAGGAAGCCGGCATCGCGATCCCGACGCAGGAAGACTGGCTGGAACTGAAACGGGCGGTGATCGAGGGCGGCCTCTACAACCAGAACCTTCAGGCCGTGCCGCCGACGGGCTCAATCTCCTACATCAACCACTCGACTTCCTCTATCCACCCGATCGTGTCGAAGATCGAGATCCGCAAGGAAGGCAAGATCGGCCGCGTCTATTACCCCGCAGCCTTCATGACCAACGACAATCTCGACTATTACCAGGACGCCTACGAGATCGGGCCGGAAAAGATCATCGACACCTACGCGGCGGCCACCCAGCACGTCGACCAGGGCCTGTCGCTGACGCTGTTCTTCCGCGACACGGCGACGACCCGCGACATCAACCGCGCTCAGATCCACGCCTGGAAGAAGGGCATCAAGACCATCTACTACATCCGCCTTCGGCAGATGGCGCTTGAGGGCACGCAGGTCCAGGGCTGCGTTTCCTGCGCGCTCTAACGCCGCGTTCCAGCAACTGCTCAAACGGCCCCCACCCTAACCCACTCCCCGCAGGCGGGGAGTGGGGACGTGCCATACCAACGCCCGAGATGCGGGCGGCCCTGATGATGTTAGGCGGTGCGGCATTGTCCCTTCTCCCCGTACGCGGGGAGAAGGTGCCGGCAGGCGGATGTGGGGCCATACCCGCACCGCGCAGATGTGGGGCACACACGATCACAAAGGTCCAACGACATGAACATGCACGCCAAACCCGCAAGCCGCATCCGCGCCATCAATTGGAACCGCATCGAGGACGACAAGGATCTGGAGGTCTGGAACCGCCTGACCGGTAATTTCTGGCTGCCAGAAAAAGTGCCGCTCTCCAATGACATTCCCTCCTGGGCGACGCTGAAGCCGGAAGAGCAGAAGCTCACCATCCGGGTCTTCACCGGCCTCACCTTGCTCGACACGATCCAGAACGGCGTCGGCGCCATCAGGCTGATGGAGGATGCGGCCACGCCGCATGAAGAGGCGGTGCTTTCCAACATCTCCTTCATGGAGGCGGTCCACGCCCGCTCCTATTCCTCGATCTTCTCGACGCTCTGCCTGACGCCCGACGTCGACGACGCCTATCGCTGGTCGGAGGAAAACGAGTTCCTGCAGAAGAAATCGGCGCTGATCATGGCAGAGTATGCCTCCGGAGATCCGCTGAAGAAGAAGGTCGCCAGCGTCTTCCTCGAAAGCTTCCTGTTCTATTCCGGCTTCTATCTGCCGATGTACTGGTCGAGCCGCGCCAAGCTCACCAACACCGCCGACATGATCCGGCTGATCATCCGCGACGAAGCGGTGCACGGCTACTATGTCGGCTACAAGTTCCAGCGCGCACTCGAGCGTTTGAGCGAAGAACGCCGGCAGGAGATCAAGGACTTCGCCTTCGACCTGCTTCTCGAACTCTACGACAACGAGGCGAGATACACCGAGGCACTCTATGACGGCGTCGGGCTCACCGAGGACGTGAAGAAGTTCCTGCACTACAACGCCAACAAGGCGCTGATGAACCTCGGCTACGAGGCGCTGTTCCCGGCGGAAGCCTGCAAGGTGAACCCCGCCATTCTATCGGCCCTGTCGCCCAATGCCGACGAGAACCACGACTTCTTCTCCGGCTCCGGCTCCTCCTATGTCATCGGCAAGGCGGTCGCGACCGAGGACGAGGACTGGGATTTTTAAAAGCGAGCCGATCGGTCACACCTGACAACAAAAGGCCGGCGAGGACACCCTCGCCGGCCTTTTGGTTTAGCGTTAGCAGTCCCTACTCCGCTGCCGCCACACGGCTGCGGCCGATCGTTGCCTGGGTCAGGAGGAAGGCGGCAAAGGCGCAAGCGGCGATCGCCCCGGCCATTGGCAGGGCCGTTCCGTCGAAGAAGAGGCTCGCGACCACCATGGCGACGGCGGCGGTGACGAAGTGCAGCGTACCCATCAGCGCCGACGCCGTGCCGGCGATCTCGCCATGGTCTTCGAGTGCCAGCACCGCCGAGGTCGGGATCACCAAGCCGAGCACCCCGTAGCCGACGAACAGGAAAGCGGCCATGACGGGCAACTGGTTGAAACCGAGGCTCATGACGACGAACATCGTGACCATGGTCAAAGCGAAGGCGCCGACGGCGAGATGCATGACCCGTACCAGGCCAAAACGCTCGCCGAGCCAGCCGGTCGCCTGCGACACCGCGAAGAACGACACGGCGTTCATCGAGAACGCCAGGCTATATTGCGTCGGCGTCAGCCCATAGTGGTCGATCAACACGAAGGGCGAGTTGGCGAGATAGACGAGGAACCCGGAGATCCCAAGCCCGCCGATGAAGGTAAGCGTCAGGAAGTTGCGGTCTGAAAGCAGCAGGCGGTAGGCGGCAAGCGCGCTTGCCACGCTGCTGCCGGCACGGTCCTTTTTCGGGCGGGTCTCCTGCAATTGCGTCGACAGGAGGATCAGGCCGATGAAGGCGGCGATCATCACCGCGTAGAAGACGCCCCGCCAGCCGTAGAACTGGATCACGGCGCTGCCGGCGAGCGGCGCCAGGATCGGCGAAATGCTGAAGACCAGCATCAGCAGCGACATCAGCCGCGCCGCCTGGACGCCGGTATGCATGTCGCGGACGACGGCGCGCGGAATGACCATGCCGGCGGCGCCACCAATGCCCTGCAGGAAGCGGAAGGCGATCAGGGTCTCGATGTCGGTCGCAAGGGCGCAGCCGATGCTGGCGACGGTGAAGAGGCCGATGCCGAGATAGAGCGGCGCCTTGCGGCCCCAGATATCCGACAGAGGGCCATAAATGAGCTGCGAAATGGCGAAGGAAATGAAGAACGACAGGAGGCTGAACTGTACCACGCCGTTTTCGGCCGCCAGGTCTTTGCCGATCGACGGTAAGGCGGGCAGATACATGTCTATTGCGAAGGGACCGATCGCCGAAATCAAACCGAGGACGATGGCCGTGCGGAGGAAGGACGCTGTCATGGCAATGATCTTTCAGAAATCGCGACAATGTTCCGGCGCAAGGCCGGCATCGCTGCCGCCAGGATTGAAACTCGAAAGATGACGGTCGTGCCAGGATCGAACGTTGGGAGACGCATCCTGCGCTGACTACTAAGTCCATTAATTTGGACACAGGTGTAAAATTAGACACCATTGTCTAAATCGTCAATGGGCCTTATCTTCGCTCCATGAAAAAACATGACCCCGCCTCGCCTGATGTCCGCGTGCAAAAAGGGCAGCTTGCGAAACGCGTCTCGATCCTCGAAGCCGCTGCAGACGTTTTTTGCCGCGAGGGCTTTTCCGGTGCGAGCATCGACGAGATCGCCGCCGAAGCCGGCGTATCGCGCCAGACGGTCTACAACCACTATCGCGAAAAAGAGACGCTGTTCATGGCGGTGATCCAGGACATCATGGATCGCACCAACGGCGTGCTCTTTTCGATCCTCGCGACCTTCCCTGAACGCGCCGACAATCTCGAAGAGGACCTTGCCGCCTTCGCGGTGCGTCTTAACAAGAACTGCATCTGCAACCAGGACGCAAAGTTCATCCAGAAGCTGATCGCGACCGAAGGCAATCGCTATCCGCATCTCTTTCAGTTCTGGCGCGAACAGGGGCCAGGCAAGACCGATCGTGCGCTGGCTGCACTTTTTGCGCGGCTTGCGCACCGGGCGCCGCTCGATATCGATGATTTTGACCTCGCCGCCCGGCAGTTCATCGCGCTGATCAAGGCGGACCTGCAGATGGGGGGACTGTTCGGCGAGGCTCCAGGCGGGGCCGAACTTGAGGAAAGTGCCCGCAAGGCGGTTCAGACTTTCCTGCGGGCCTATGGCCGACCGACGGGCGAGCAGAAAACGAGCAAGCTCGAAGCGCAACGTTGATTTCGCGCTTGGGCGATGGCCGCCCGGTCAAAACCAGGCGGCGGTAGTTTCGGCTGAAGGCCTGCCTATCGGGTGATTCGAAAGCCGCTGACACCCTCCGGCGCTTCGACGAACTCAGCAACAACCTTCGAAACCCATGCGGCCGGCGGGCCGTCATGCAGGCGCTCGAGCATAAGGGTGACCGCGTCCTCCGGGCCGCTGATCAGAGCGGCAACCGAGCCATCGGCCTCGTTTCGAACCCATCCGTCGAGACCGAGCTTCTGCGCCTCGTCCCGCGCCCAAACCCTGAAGCTAACACCTTGTACCCGCCCGAGGATTCGGACCAGCGCCGTCCTGTTGACCTTCGTCATGATCTCGTCTCCGTCGCCGTTTGCCACGCTATCTGGCGCAATGCGGGATAAAGGCAAGCCATCCCCGCTGCGAACTTGAACAACCTCGTCCCGCCACGCCGTCGGGCCAGTGACGAACGGTGGCGTGCTCATCTAAATTTTCTCGTTATACATTTAATTGTTTGTTTGCGTATTTTTAAAAATTGACGCGCGCAAAGTTTTGTGGTTTTTACGCCTTCACCAAGACGGCGGCGAGGGGGCCTCGCCAGCTTGGATCGCAACACGAAGGCCCACGCCGTTTCCAGGGAGGAAACCATGAACATGTCCCGCATTCTGAAGTCGCTCGTCGCCGGCACGGCGCTGTCGCTCCTCGCCTCCACCGCCTTTGCCGACGGCATCGGCGCATCGCTGCTGACCCAGCAGCATCCGTTCTACATCGAGCTCGCCGACGCCATGAAAGCCGAGGCCGAAGCCAAGAACGTCAAGCTCGAGGTTTCGATCGCCAACCAGGATCTCAACAAGCAGCTCGCCGACGTCGAGGACTTCATCGTCAAGGGCGTCGACGTCATCGTCATCTCGCCTGTCGACAGCCAGGGCGTGCGCGCCGCGATCGAGAAGGCCGAGAAAGCCGGTATCAAGGTGATCACCGTCGACGTTCCGGCCAATGGCGCGACCGTTACCTCGCATATCGGCACCGACAACTTCACCGGCGGCGTCAAGGCCGGCGAACTGATGGCCAAGGTTCTCGACAACAAGGGCAAGGTCGCCGTCATCGACTATCCGACGGTCCAGTCGGTGGTGAACCGCGTCAACGGCTTCAAGGAAGCGATCGCCAAGCATCCCGACATGGAGATCGTCGCGATCCAGACCGGCATCACCCGCGCCGAAGCACTGGCCGCCGCCCAGAACATGCTGCAGGCCAATCCTGATATCACCGGCATCTTCGGCTTTGGCGATGACGCGGCACTTGCCGCCGCCGTTGCGGTGAAGGCTGCGGGTCTCGAATCCCAGGTCAAGGTCATCGGCTTCGACGGCATGAAGGAGGCCCGCGACGCGGTCGACACCAACCCGGTCATGGTCGGCGTCATCCAGCAGTTCCCGGACCAGATGGGCAAGCAGGCGGTCGACACGGCCGTCAAGGTTGCCGCCGGCGAGACCGTTCCGGCCGAACAGCCGATCGTTCCGGGCGTCTACACCGCGAAGTAAGTCCTCCCAGGACTGCCGCCGCCTCAAGGGCGAGATCAGGAAAAGTGCGTGCGGTTGTCCGCCCGCGTCCTGCTCCGATCGAAAGGCGGCGGCAAACATTGGGGTGCACGCCCCGGCCCTTGGCCGGCGGCGTCCCCTCGGCTGACCCGAAGGAGGCCGCCATGCATGGTTCGAACACGGATACCATTCTCGAAATCGACAACGTCACCAAATCCTTCGGCCAGGTCGCGGCGCTGAAGGGCATGCGCCTCAAGGTCCGGCGCGGCCGGGTGCACACGCTGCTCGGCGAAAATGGTGCCGGCAAATCGACATTGATGAAGATCCTCGCGGGCGTACACGCGGCAACCTCGGGAGAAATCGCCCTCGATGGGCGCGCCTACCGGCCGCGCAATCCGCAGGATGCCGCCGCCCTCGGGCTCGCCATCGTCTTCCAGGAACTCAGCCTCTGCAGCAACCTGACGGTGGCTGAAAACATTCTCGCCACCCGCGAGCCGCGCCGCTTCGGCTTCATCAACGACAAGGAGCTCGTCGCCAGGGCCCGCGCGATCGTCGCCGATCTCGGCCTGCCTATCGATGTCAGCGAGAAGGTCGGCAATCTCTCGATCGCCCAGCGCCAGCTGGTCGAGATTGCCAAGGGCCTCAGCCACGAGGCCAAGGTCGTCATTCTCGACGAGCCGACGTCGTCGCTCAGCGACAGCGAGGCCGAGATCCTCTTCGACATCATCGCGCGGCTGAAGAGCCGCGGGGTCGCCGTCATCTACATCTCGCACCGCATGGAAGAGATCATGCGGCTCAGCGACGACATAACCGTCATCCGCGACGGCGAATATGTTTCCACCCATGATCGCGACGATGTCACCATCGAGGCGCTGATTGCGCTGATGGTCGGCCGCCGCATGGACGAAATCTATCCGCCAGCGGCGCATGAGCAGAAGCCGAGCATCGCCCCCGTTCTCTCCATCGATGGCCTCACCCGCGACGGTGAGTTCGAGGATATTTCCTTCGACATCAGACCCGGCGAGATCCTCGGCTTCTTCGGGTTGGTCGGTTCCGGCCGCTCGGAGGTGATGAACGCGCTCTTCGGCATGAAGGCCGCGACCGGCACGGTGCGCTTCGAAGGGCAACCTGTCCGCTTCCGTTCACCGGCAGAGGCAATTGCCCGCGGCATCGGCTTCGTCACCGAAAACCGCAAGGAAGAGGGCCTCGTGCTCAGCCACAGCGTCGGCTGGAACATCTCGATGGCCGCCCTTCCGGATTTCACCGGCCCGCTCGGCTTCACCCGCAACCGCGCCGAACGCACGGCGGCAGCCCAGGAAGTCGGCCGACTGGCGATCAAGACCCATTCGCTCGACACGCCCTCGGGGTCGCTCAGCGGCGGCAACCAGCAGAAGATCGTGCTCGCCAAGTGGCTGCTCACCCGGCCCAAGGTGCTGATCCTCGACGAGCCCACCCGCGGCGTCGACGTCGGTGCCAAGTTCGAAATCTACAAGATCATCCGCCAGCTGGCGGCCGAGGGAACGGCGATCCTGCTGATCTCCTCCGAGCTGCCGGAGGTTCTCGGAATGAGCGACCGGGTCGTCGTCATGCACGAAGGCGTCATCGGCGCAACGCTTTCCGGCGCCGACCTCAACCCGGAAACGATCATGGCGCACGCAACGGGATTCCAATCATGACACAGCAATCCGAGACCCAGGCCGCCTTCCTGCGCGCGCTGAAACAGTATGGCGGCATCCTTTTGTCGCTGGTGATGCTCTGCGTCATCTTCTCCTTCCTCAACCCGCGCTTCATGTCGGTCGTCAACTTCATGAACATCCTGCAGCAGGTGGCCGTGGTGGCGATCGCCGCCTTCGGCATGACCTGGGTGATCCTGCTTGGCGAGATCGACCTTTCGGTCGGCTCGATCATTGCGGTTGCCGGCATGGTCGGCGCACAGTGTTTCGCCTTCGGCCTCGGCTTTGCGCCGGCGCTCGTCGTTACGCTTCTCGCCGGCGCCCTGATGGGCATGCTGAACGGCGTGCTGACGGCGAAACTGCTGCTCCCCTCCTTCATCGTCACCGTCGCGACCATGGGCATCTACCGCGGCATGGTCAGCTTGCCGACCAACGGCGCGCCGGCGATGATCGAGAACTCGACCTGGACCGCCATCGGCACCGAAAGCTTCCTCGGCCTGCCGATCATCATCTGGGTCGTCGCCGTGTTCTTCCTCGTCAACCACATCCTTTTGAGCAAGACGAGCTTCGGCCGCCGCGCCTACCTCACGGGCGGCAACCGCGAGGCTGCCGTCTATTCCGGCATCAAGGTGGATCGACTGAAGATCACCATCTTCATGATCTCCGGCGTCATGGCGGCAATCAGCGGCGTGCTTTTGTCCTCCCGCCTGTTCTCCGCCCAGACCAATGCCGGCATGAGCTACGAGCTCGACGCGATCGCCGCGGCCGTACTCGGCGGCACCTCGCTTGCCGGCGGCGTCGGCACCATGGTCGGCACGCTGATCGGCGCGCTCATCATCGGCGTCATGAACAACGGCATGAACATGCTGTCGGTCCCCTACTTCTACCAGCTCATCGTCAAGGGCCTGGTGATCCTGATCGCCGTTTGGCTCGACGTGCGCGCCAAGCAGGCAAAGCGCTGATCTTTCCGAAGAGAAACAACCCCATGCACAAGATACTGACGATCGGCGAAATCCTCGTGGAGATCATCGCCACCGAAAAGGGCGATGGCTTTCGCCAGGCGACCCCTTTGATCGGCCCTTACCCCTCGGGCGCGCCGGCGATCTTCATCGACCAGGTCGGCAAGCTTGGCCAGGCAGCGGCCATGATCTCGCGCGTCGGCAACGACGATTTCGGCCACGTCAACCTCGATCGGTTGAAAGCAGACGGCGTCGATATCTCGGGTATATCAGTCGATCCGCTCGGCACCACCGGCAGCGCCTTCGTGCGCTATCGCGCCGACGGCAGCCGTGCCTTCGTCTTCAACATCCGTCACAGCGCCTGCGGTACGATCAGGCTCGATGAGGCAACCCGCGCGCTGGTCGGAACCTGCAGCCACCTGCATGTGATGGGCTCGTCGCTCTACGCCCCGAGCGTCGTCGAGAGCATCATCGCGGCGATCGAGATCATCAAATCGACGGGCGGCACGGTCTCCTTCGACCCGAACCTTCGCCCCGAAATCCTCGACAGCCCCGGCATGCGCGAGGCGCTCCGCACGGTGCTCGCCAAGACCGACGTCTTCCTGCCGAGTGGCGCGGAGCTCTTCCTCTTTACCGAGGCGAAGACCGAGGCCGAGGCGGTTTCGGAACTGCTCGCGACTGGCATCAAGGTCGTCGTCGTCAAGCGCGGTGCCGAGGGCGCCAGCTACTTCGATCGCGAAACGACGCTTTCGCACCCCGGCTTTGCGGTCGAGGAAATCGATCCCACCGGCGCTGGCGACTGCTTCGGTGCGACCTTCGTCACCTTCTGGCTGAACGGGGCGAAGCCGGCTGAAGCGCTGGAATTCGCCAATGCCTCGGGCGCGCGCGCCGTCTTGATTTCCGGCCCGATGGAAGGCGCCTCGACGCGCGCCGATCTCGAAACCTTCATCACCGCGAAAAAGGGCTGACCGCCATGCAACAGAATCTTCTGATCGACATCGCCCGCTGGTCCGAACGCCCCGGCCCGCGCGGTATTCCCTCCGTCTGCTCGGCCCACCCGCTGGTAATCGAAGCCGCCATGCTGCGCGCCCGCAACGAAGATGCCGCTCTGCTGATCGAGGCGACCTGCAACCAGGTGAACCAGGACGGCGGCTATACCGGCATGACGCCCGCTGATTTCACCCGCTTCGTCGCGGAGATCGCCGATCGCGTCGCCTTCCCCAAGGAAAAGATCATCCTCGGTGGCGACCATCTCGGCCCGAACCCGTGGAAGCACCTGCCGGCGGATGAGGCTATGGCCAAGGCCGAGACGATGATCAAGGCCTATGCGAAGGCCGGCTTCACCAAGCTACATCTGGACACCAGCATGGGCTGCGCCGGCGAGCCCGTAGCTCTGCCCGATGCCGTGACGGCGGAGCGCGCAGCGCGCCTCGCAGCGGCCGCAGAATCCGCCATTCGCGGAGAGAATGGCGTCGCCCCCGTCTATATCATCGGCACCGAAGTGCCGGTTCCGGGCGGTGCGCTGGAAGAGCTCGACACGCTGGAAGTCACCGCACCCGAGGCTGCAATCGAGACCGTATCGATACATCGTCAGGCCTTCGAAAAGGCTGGTGCTGCCGACGCCTTCGGGCGCGTCGTCGGCGCGGTGGTCCAGCCGGGCGTCGAGTTCGGCAACGAGAACGTCATCGCCTATGACAGGGCGAAAGCGGCAAAACTCAGCGACAGCCTGAAACAACTCGACGGCGTCGTCTTCGAGGCGCATTCGACCGACTACCAGACGCCGGAGGCGCTACGCGCTCTCGTCTCCGACGGCTTTGCCATTCTCAAGGTCGGTCCGGGTCTGACCTTCGCTCTGCGCGAAGCGCTTTACGGCCTCGACCAGATTGCTGCCTTCCTCTTTCCTGACGCCCGCAAGCAGACGCTGGCGTCGGTCACCGAGGCAGTGATGCGCGAGGAGCCGGCGAACTGGGGCAAGTATTACCACGGCTCGGCGGAAGCTCAGCGGCTGCAGCGGCATTTCTCCTATAGCGACCGCATCCGCTATTACTGGCCGCACCCGGAGGTCGCGGCGGCCGTCGAAGAACTTCTCGCACTGCTCGACGGCGTCACCATACCGGAAACGCTGATCAGCCAGTATCTCCCCGGCAGTTACGAGCGCGTTCGCGATGGCGAAGTCGCCGCCAAAGCAAAACCGCTGGCTCTTGCTGCGGTCGACAGGGTTCTTGAGGATTATTTCATGGCCTGCCGAGCGTAAGCGGCATGCGGAAAAGTGTATGCGGTTTTCCACCCGCATCCCGCTCTTGAGAGAAGCGGCCATGCATTCGGTGAATATTTGCCGGCCGGTACTGCCTATCCCCTCGAAATGAACCTATAAACGAAATCAAAACAATATGGGGCACAGCAACCGTGGACAGACAGATCAAGACCATGGAGGATTTTTCGGAGTTCGTCGGCCTGTCGCGCCCGACGGTCTCCAAATACTTCAATGATCCGGGCTCGGTCCGCAAGAAAACCCGCGATGCGATCGAGGCGGCGATCAAGCAGTCAGGTTTTCGCCCGAACATCTTCGCCGTCAACCTCAACCGTCGCCGCACCAATATCCTCGGCGTCATCGTGCCGAACTCGACCGACCCGTTCTACATGGCGCTGACGCGCCGGATCGAGCACATCGCCAACCAGGCGGGTTTCCTGGCCTTCGTGCTTTCCTCCGACGGGCGGCCGGAGATGGAGGAACGGGCGATCGAGACCTTCAAGTCGATGAACGTCGCTGGTGCCATCATTGCCCCGCTCGGCGTGCAATCGCACCACAGGACGCTGACGACGCTCGGCGACAGCATTCCGCTGATCTATGTGGACTCGCCGCTCGACGACAGTTCCTCCTTCGTCGGCACCGACAACCGCCAGAGCTTCCGGCTGATGGTCGACTACCTCTGCCGCTCCGGCAGCCCGCCCTGCTACTTCGGCATGCCGCCGGTCAACAACAACGCCATCGCCCGGCGCGACGCCTATCTGGAAGCGATGCAGCAATTGAAGATGGAGCCGGCGCTGGTCGAGACTACGCCGAATGCCGCCTGGGATTTCGAAAAATTCGGCTTCGACGAGACCCTGCGCATCCTCGGCGCCGGCGGTTTTCCAACGCAGACGGTGCTTTGCGCCAACGACCGCGTCGCCTTCGGCGTCATCGCCGCCGCCTTCCAGTCAGGCCTCAAGGTCGGGCGTGATGCCGACGCCGATATCAGGGTTGCCGGCCATGACGACCATCCGCTGTCGCGCTATACCTGCCCGCCGCTGACGACTGTGGCGCAGAACTACAACGAGATCGGCCGGCTGGCGATCGAACTCTTGCTGTTCAAGCTCGGGGAGACCGCCGACGATGGCGGCGCCTTCCCCGAGGACGAGCGCATTCTCTTGAGTGCCGAGATCATGCTGCGCGGCTCGGCCTAACAGACTTCGACCGGCAGTTCTGCCGGATCACGACCTTTCGGAAAAGTCCGCCCAGACAGGCGCCCGACAATCAGGACCGGCGCGCCAGCGCGAGAACCTCGTCGGTCGTCAGGATGTCGCCGAAGGTGTCGTCGATCGTCGCCAGCGACGAACGATGCAGCACCGCATGCGGAACGACGCCGCCATCACCCGTGTCGAGGTCGCGCGTGGCGCAGGCGTCCGAAGCGACGATGACGTTGAAGCCGAGCGGCACGGCATCGCGCGCCGCACCGGCAACACAGGCATGGGTCATCAGCCCTGACATGACGAGCGTATCGACGCCTTCCTGCTTCAGCTGCGCAGCGAGATCCGTACTGGCAAAGACACTGACCGACGATTTGCGCACCACCGAGTGATCGGCGGCCGGCTGAATGTCCCGGTGAAACGCAGCGGTCTCGCTATCCTCGGCGAAGACAGGGCTTCCGGCCGGCGTGACATGCTGGATATGATAGACCTTCATGCCCTCGGCATCGGCGAGCGCAATCAGCCGCTTTGCATTGGCGAGCGCCTTCTCCCCGTCCGGGATCGGCATGCGTCCGGCAAAATATTCGTTCTGGAAATCGATCGCCAAAAGCGCCGTCGTCTTGGGATCGAGGCTTTCGGGTACAGGGGCGCCGGCGATCGCCCGGATGGTCGGGTGTTGTGTCATGGGAGGTTCCTTTCGCGTTCGATATCCGCGAAAATCACCAATCCGACGCCATCACGAAAGTGGCCTGAATGACAATATATGTTAGGTTCCGGCCAAGTTGAGTGAATGAGTATCGGCCGGGACATGCACACCATCGCCATCGTCGCCTTTGAGGGTATCAGCCCGTTTCACCTCTCGGTGCCCTGCATCGTCTTCGGCGACGACCTCCTGAAGCTCGGCGCGCCGCGTTACCGCCTACTGATTGCCGGAGAAAAGACCGGCTCCATCCGCACCATGTCCGGCTTCAGCATCGAGGTGGAGCGCGATCTCGCGAGCCTTGCGGAGGCGGATACGATCATCGTGCCGGCCTGGAACGATCCGGGCACCCGTCCGTCGGAAAGGCTGCTTGAGGCCCTGCGCGCCGCCCACGGCCGTGGCGCCCGGCTCGTCGGCCTCTGTCTCGGCACCTTCGTGCTCGCCGAAGCCGGCCTGCTCGACGGGCGGGCAGCCTCGACGCACTGGGCCTGGGCCGATGAATTCGAGCGTGCCTACCCTCAGGTCGCGCTGAACCGGAACGCGCTCTATCTCGACGAGGGCAACATCCTGACGTCAGCTGGAACGGCGGCGGCGATCGACTGCTGCCTGCACATCGTGCGCAACGACCACGGCGCCGAGATCGCCAACCGCATCGCCCGCCGGCTGGTCGTAGCGCCCCATCGCCACGGCGATCAGGCGCAATATATCGAAGCGCCGCTCCCCGCCCCCGGCAGCGGCGACCCGCTCGGAGCAACAATCGCCTGGGCAATCGAACATCTCGACGAGCCGCTGTCGCTCGAACGGCTCGCCGATCACGCTGGCATGAGCCTGCGCAGCTTCACCCGTCATTTCCGCAAGAAGACCGGAACGACCTTTACCCAATGGCTGCTGGCGCAGCGCCTCGCTGTGGCGCAGCGCCTGCTCGAAACCGGCACCTGTTCCGTCGATCACATCGCCGACATGGCCGGCTTCGGCTCCACCGTCTCGCTCCGCCAGCATTTCACACGGGCGTTCTCGATTTCGCCGGCAAGTTATCGTCGGCAGTTCCGCAACCGATCGGCGTCGGAAACTGTACGCTGAGGGGGCTGCAAGCTTCCGGGTCTGCAGCAAGCCATGGGTCGGGGATGGAGGGCGGTGCCGCCCTCAGCTTCGCTTCGTCCCTGTCAGGACGCTTTCAATTGAGCTCAGATCCGACGCGATGCGCTCGATCAACAGCCGCACCCGACGTGGCTGCACGCTCAGCGGCGGATAGACGATCTGCAGCCCGGTCTCGCCGACCGTAAAGTCCTTGAGCAGTTCGACCAGCGCACCGGAGGCAAGGTCTTCGGCGATGTCCCATACCGATTTCAAGGCGATGCCGTGGCCGGCGCGGCACCACTCCGCCACCAGCCCGCCATCATTGGCGACGCGCCGGCCGCGCACCATGACCTTGTATGGCTTGCCGTCGACCTGAAAGGCCCATTCGCGGTCGAGATTGGCGCCGAAGCGCATGATGATGCAGTCGTGACGGGAGAGATCGTCGGGGTGCTCCGGTCTCCCCATGGCTTCGAGATAGGCCGGCGCCGCGCACACCACGCGCCGGTTCTCCCCGAGCGGACGCGACCGCAGCGTGCTGTCGGCAAGCACGCCGTGGCGGATCGCAAAATCCATGCCCTGGCCGACCAGGTCAAGGTAACCGTCGGTGAGGTTGAGATCCACAGTCACGTCAGGGTGCTCGGCAAGGAACCGGTCGAGGATCGGCACGATGTAGCGCCGCCCCATATCCTCCGGCGCGCTCAGCCGGATCGGCCCCGAAATTGTACGCGTGCCCGAGCGGATGCCGCTCTCCAGTTCGTCGGCCTCCGCCAGCAGCCGGCGGGCACCATCCGCCAGCAGGCGCCCCTCCTCCGTCAGGCTGATCGCCCGCGTCGTCCGTTTCAGAAGTGCCGCGCCGTAATGGGCCTCCAGCGCCGCCAGCCGCTCGGACACGGAGGCGGGCGACAATCCCTTTTCGCGCCCTGCGGCGGAAAGCCCGCCCTTTTCGACGATCAGCAGGAACAGGGCCAGATTGTCGAGCAGCATCTTTCATTTTCTCCGAAATATAATTTCGGATTTAAGCCAATTATCCGGATATGCCGCAAGAGCTAAGTTTCCTCTCGAAAGGAGACGCGCCATGCAACTCGACCATGTCACCATCCGCACGGCCGATATCCACGCAACGCGTGCGTTCTTCGAGACGGTCTTTGATCTGACCGTCGGTGAACGTCCCTCGGCGATCCGACGCATCCCCGGTTGCTGGCTCTACGCCGATGGCCAGCCGATAGTGCACATTATCGGCAGTCACGGTGCGGGCTTCGACATTGCTGCCGAGGCGATCGATCATGTCGGTTTCCGGCTCCAAGGCTACGCGGCGTTTCGCGCGAGACTCGACGGGTTCGCCATTCCCTATTCGACGATGGACCTTCCCGATATCGGCGAGCGCCGACTGTTCCTGCGTGCGCCCGGTGGCCACTTGCTCGAAGCCGTCTTTTCCGAACCCATTCCCGCGTTTCCCCTGGAGTATGACCATGACCTTCACTGATAAAACCGTCTCCGTCGTCATCGGCGGTACCAGCGGCATCGGCGCGGCCGTCGCCAAGGCCCTCGCCGAGCGTCCAGGCCGGGTGGAGATCGCCAGCCGCGCCACAGGCCTCGATATCGCCGATGCCGAGGCGGTCACTGCCTATTTCCAGCGGTTGGGGCCGATCGATCATCTGATCGTGACGGCCGGCTCGTCGGCTCCCGGCGGCAAGATCACCGACATCGACCTCGAAGCAGCCAAGGCAGCCTTCGACGTCAAGTTCTGGGGCTCGATCCTGCTTGCCCGCGAGGCGGCCAAAACCATCCGACCCGGCGGCACGATCACCTTCACCTCGGGCTTTCTCGCCCGCCGAACCGTCCCGGGAACCTTCGTCAAGACGGCGATGAACGCCGCGATCGAAGCATCGGCAAAGTTGCTCGCCAGAGAGTTGGCACCGCTGCGCGTCAACGTCGTCAGCCCCGGTCTGACCAATACGGAAGCCTATGCAGGCATGACCGGCGACGCGCGCGGGGCGATGTTCGATCGCGCCGCCGCAACGCTGCCGGCCGGCCGCTACGCCGAGCCGCAGGACATCGCCCTCGGCTACCTTTTCGCGATCGACAATCCCTCCGTCACCGGATCCGTCATCGATATCGAAGGCGGCGCGCTCATCAACTGACTTAGGACGCCGGAGGACTTCCCTCGCAGGCAGGACGCCGCCTATTCTTGGCCCGTCATCGTCGCTACCGCTACGGGCCGAGAGCGTTACGTAACTGCAGACCGTTTACCCGCCACAAGGAGCAAACCATGAAAGCTGTCGCCCTCACCCGCTATCTCCCGGTTTCCGACCCGCAGTGCTTCCTCGATGTCGAACTCCCGAAGCCGGAGCCCAAGGGGCATGACATTCTGGTTGCCGTCCACGCCGTCGCCGTCAATCCGGTGGACGTGAAGATGCGCGCGCCCAAGGACAAGATCGAGGCAACGCCGCGCGTGCTTGGCTGGGATGCGAGCGGAATCGTCGAAGCGGTCGGCCCGGATGTGACGCTGTTTCAGCCCGGCGACCACGTCTACTACGCCGGCGACCTGACGCGATCGGGCTCCAACCAGCAATACCAACTTGTCGACGAGCGCATCGTCGGACGCAAGCCGAAGTCGCTGAGCTTCGCGGAAGCCGCAGCGCTGCCACTGACGACCATCACCGCCTACGAAGCCTTCTTCGATCGGCTCCGCATCGACCGGGACGGTGCCGATCGCGGCCAATCGATCCTGATCGTCGGCGGCGCCGGTGGCGTCGGCTCGATCGGCATTCAGCTGGCCAAGCGCGCCGGACTTACCGTGATCGCCACCGCCTCGCGGCCGGAAACCATCGCCTGGGTCAAGGAGCTCGGCGCCGACCACGTCGTCAGCCATCGCGAGCCGCTGGTCGCGCAGGTTCGGGCGCTCGGCTTCACCCATGTCGACCATATCGCGATCTTCAACGACATGCGCCATTGGGACGCTGCGGTCGAGCTCATCCGGCCGCAAGGCGGCATCGTCTCGATCGACAACACCGACGTGCCGATGCCAATGGCCGGCATGAAGACCAAGGCGGCAAGTCTGCATTGGGAGTTCATGTTTGCCCGCCCGATGCATCAGACACCGGATATGATCGAGCAGCACCGGCTCCTGTCCTTCGTCGCCGACGAGATCGACGCCGGGCGGCTGAAGACGACGCTTGCCGAGGTGTTGACGCCGATCAACGCCGCGAACCTGCGCGAGGCGCATCGCCGCATCGAAACGGGTGCTGCCAAGGGCAAGATCGTCATCGAAGGTTTCGGGGACTGACGGCCCCAGGTTTAACTGAAATCGCTGGCCGCGACATAGATTGCGGCGAGCGCCTCGAAACCGGCCTGGTCCTCGGCATCAAAACGGCCGGGGGTCGGACTGTCGAGATCCAGCACTCCGAAATCTTTTCCGTCCTTGATCAGCGGCACGACCAGTTCCGAGCGGGATGCCGCATCGCAGGCGATGTGCCCCGGAAACGCATGAACGTCTGGAACCAGCATCGTCTGCCGTTGCGCGGCGGCAGCGCCGCAAACGCCTTTGCCAACTGGTATCCGCACGCAGGCGACCTTGCCCTGAAACGGCCCAAGCACCAGTTCGTCGTTCGGCCGCAGGAAGTAGAAGCCGGCCCAGTTCAGATCCGGCACGAGATCAAATACAAGGGCGGAGAGATTGGCCGCATTGGCGATGAAGTCGCGCTCGTCGTGCAAAAGCCCGCCGAGCTGGCTTGCCAGTTCGCGGTAGAATTCGGACTTGTCGCCCGTTTCGATTGTCTTTGCGGCAAACATCTCTCACCTTCCAAATCTCGGCATCATGCGGGCGCGTCTCGCGAGGCAACCCGCCATCGGGCATAAGCGACCGCCATGTACACACAGCAATACCACGAACGTTCGCCCTGATGAAATTGCGATCACTCCGCAGAATCGATATATCTATTTGAATATATCGATTCTGCGGACCGTCTTTTCAGGCCAATCCCACACTTTGAAAACACCCAAAATGCACGCTTTGCCGGTTGATGACGGCGAGCCTGCGTGCAACGACGTCGCAAATGCAAGGAGTACGACCGTGTCCTACGAACTCATCGTTTCCCAGGGGCGGATCGCCGACAGAACGACGGGCGCAATACCAGGGGCCGCGCTCACGGCGGAAGCGCTGAGCAAGCGCCTCGGACTGAAACCGACCGCCGTCGGCAGGCCGTCGCCGGCGAGGCAAGACGATTGGTCGGCGAGCCTGCCTGAGGCGAGGGAGACATTGGCCGGCCTACAACAGGCGCTGGAAGAAACAATGCGGCGCGGCAACAGGCCGCTTGTCGTTGCCAATACCTGTTCCGCAAGTCTGGCGACGTTGCCGGTCGTTGCCCGGGAACATGCCGATGCGGTCTTGCTCTGGATCGACGCGCATGGCGACTTCAACACGCCGCAAACCACCGAAAGCGGTTATCTCGGCGGCATGGTGCTCGCCGCCGCATGCGGTCTTTGGGACAGCGGACACGGCAGCGGACTGAACCCCGCTCAGGTCGTCATCATCGGCGCGCGCGACATCGATCCTGCGGAGGCGGATCTGCTGCGGCGGGCAGGCGTCCACACCCTTTCGCCTGCCGAAGCGACGCCGGAAGCCCTTCTGCCGCTGATCGGCGATGCGCCGGTCTGGATCCACGTGGACTGGGACGTGCTCGAGCCGAACCATGTACCGGCCGCCTATGCCATCGGCGACGGCCTGCTCCCGCAGAGCTTGCGCGCCATTTTCGAAAGCATCCCGAGACAGCAGATCGCCGGTATCGAGCTTGCCGAATTCGAGGCATCGCCGGACGATTTGAAGAGTGCATCCGCGATCGAATGCCTGCTCGATATCGTGGAGCCGCTGTTGGATGTGCGCTGATCGGCAGTGACAGGCGTGAGCGGCGCGCGCCCTCAGCCATCCGCCTCGGGATCGGCCTTCACCCTTGTAATGATCTCGCCGAGCACCAGATGCAGCGCGTCGCGGTAGCCATTACGGGCTGACGGTCCGCTCTCGGCTGAGGTCATCACCACAGTCAGATCGAGGCTCGGCACGATGTAGAGCATCTGGCCGCCATAGCCCCAGGCGAAGTGCACTTCTTCGCCGGCGATCTGGCGCTCGAACCAGCCATAGCCATACTCATCGCCGGAGAAGCGCGAATTGGTGCGATGCTGCCAGGACGCTGCGATCCATTCCGCCGATAGCAGCTGCTGGCCCGAAGCGGTACGACCGCCATTGCGGTAGAGCTCGCCGAAGGCAAGCAGGGAGCGAGGGCTCATCGCCATCTGGTTGCCGCCGAGATAGATGCCTTGCGGGTCGCGATCCCAGGCCCCGATGCGGAAACGGTCGAGCGGCCTCAGCCAGTCGCGCGCCAAGGCGAGGGTCGACTTGCCGCTGACCTTCGTCAGGATCGCCGAAAGCAGATGGGTCGAGGCGGTGGAATAGAGCATCTGCCCGCCCGGATCATCATCGAAGGGCTGGGCAAGTGCTGTGCGCACCCAGTTTCGGCTGGCGACCCATCGCCCGTAGTTCGGCCCCGACAGCCGACCGAGCCCGGCCTGCATCGACAGGAGATTGCCGATGGTGATGTCATTGATGCGCGGGTCTGGCGAAGCTGGCAGGTCGGCCTTGAGGATCGGCGCGATCTTCTGGTCCGGCCCTTCGAGCAACCCCTTGTCGATGGCAATGCCGACCAGCGCCGAGATGATCGATTTCGATGCGGATTTGATGTTGGTCGAGTCCGTCACGCGGTTGCCGCGATAGCCGCGCTCGGTGAGGATCTTGCCGTCGCGGGCAACGATCACGGTCTTCAGCGGCTCGAGTTCCGGCCGCTTAGCCAGTTCTTCCAGCAAGGCCGAAACCGGCGCCGGCGCCTGGGCAGCGGCCGGCAAGACGAAAAGCGTCGAGAGGACGAGTGCGGGTGCGGCGAGCCGCAGGAAAAGAGCAGCGACAAATCTGGTCATGGGTCAGCATCTAAGACGGCCCGGCGCCGCCGTCATCCATTGCACGGCCATCTCACGGCGATTTGACAGGTGGGTGACCGCGGTGCGCCGGCGCTGACTTCAGTCCGCCGGGCGCCTTGCGAAGGCTTCAACGAAGCGCGCAAGGCTTTGCTCGACGAAATCAGTGATCGGCACCCGCGGATCGAAACTCCACCACAGCAGCGATCCCTGCCATTGCGACGCCATCAAAAGCCCCAGCCCGGGGGCTGCTGCAGGAAGACCGGCGAGGCATTCGTCGAGTACGGCCGAGAGCACATCTCGCCACCTGGCGCCACGGACCCGCAACACGGGATCGCGCAGATCTTCCCGGAGTACCCGGAGGTCGTCGGCATAGCTGTCGATGCCGCCATAGTCGCCCGAGAGGCCAACGAGCAGCGCGACGGCACCCTCGGGCGTTCGCGGCACCGCTGCCATCAGTTCCGCCGTCTGGCGGTCGAGGCCGTCCCATGCCTGGATGAGTGCCCGCTGGATCAATTGCGTCTTGTTTTCGAAGCGCTGCACCAGGGTGGCACCGGAAAGGCCGGTGGCAGCGGCGAGTGCCGCAAAGGTCAATCCATCAGGACCATGCGATCGCATCAGCGCGAACGCTGCCGACAGCACCTCTTCGTCTGGCATCGTTTTTGGGCGTGGCATCTTGACTCTCATTTATAACCGAACAATCATTTATATATCATCACATCGACGGAACGGCCAGACAGCAATTGGCCTTGAAGGAGAAAAATCATGACGCTCGAAGGAAAAGTCGCACTGGTTGCCGGCGCGACGCGCGGCGGTGGGCGCGGCATCGCGACCGAACTTGGCGCCGCCGGCGCCACCGTCTACGTGACCGGTCGTACGACGCGGCAACAGCAGTCCGACTACAGGCGTCCCGAAACGATCGAGGAAACCGCCGAGATCGTCACCAGCCTCGGCGGCAAGGGCGTTGCCGTTCAGGTCGATCACCTGCAGCCGGCGCAGGTCAAGGCGCTTGTCGACCGCATCCGCAACGAACAGGGACGGCTCGACATCCTGGTCAACGACGTCTGGGGCGGCGAATTGCTGTTCGAATGGAACAAGCCCGTCTGGGAACACAATCTCGAAAATGGCTTGAAGTTGCTGCACCTTGGCGTCGACACCCACCTGATTACCGCCCACTACGCCCTGCCGCTGATGATCGAAAGGCCGGGCGGCCTGCTGGTCGAGGTCACCGACGGCACTGCCGAATACAATGCAGAGAACTATCGCTTGTCGCCCTTCTACGACCTTGCCAAGGTTTCAGCGAACCGCATGGCCTGGGCGCACGCCAAGGACCTGGCGCCGCATGGTGCGACCTCGGTTTCGATCACACCTGGCTGGATGCGCTCGGAGATGATGCTCGAACATTTCGAGGTCGGCGAAAACAACTGGCAGGACGCGACGAAAAACCAACCGCATTTCGTCATCTCGGAAACACCGCGCTTCGTCGGCCGCGCCATCGCAGCACTCGCGGCGGATGCGGAAAAGGCCCGCTGGAACAGCCAGTCGCTGTCGAGCGGTGGACTGGCTCAGGTCTACGGCTTCACCGATCTCGACGGCTCCCGGCCCGATTGCTGGCGCTACATGCGCGAGGTGATGGAGGCAAACAAGCCGGCCGATGCAACCGGTTATCGCTAGGGCGCACAGCCGGCAAGCCGTCACCGGCAAACTTGAAACGCCGAGCCGCCTCCTATAGTTCGGTGTTTCGGGCAAACCCAGCGCCGTCGCCTCCCCCGGGACACGGCAGCGCTATCGAGTGTGATTGAACATGGCATCGCGGGATCGGTATTCGAGAAAGCTGGAATGCGCCAAGTGCGGAGCCGCCGGCTTTGCCGAAGCGTCGGAAAACGACAGCGCCAAGGGCGGCAACCGCGGCTTCATCATCGACGTGATGCCCAAGGGTTTCTCGACCGAGCGCACCTCGCCCGATCCTGCCAAGCACATGGTCCGCTGCCGCTGCGGCAACGTCTTTGCCTTCAAGCAGAAGACCGTCTACGCACCCGGCAGCGAACCACGGGACTGAAGCGTCCGCGCGATCCGGACGCCTTCGTTGAGAAAAAATTCACCATCTTGTCTCAACATCGACCCAATCAGCGGGCAGCTATGACGGCGCGCGTTCAAGTATTGTTGATCGCCAGCGCCCAGGACAAAGGCTTGCCGCCAGGGCTGCCACCGCTTAATCGCTGAACTTGAAGCCGACCCGCCCTGCGTCGAACGCGAGCCGTCGGCAACCGCGCCGAGCGCAAGACGCTTGGCGGCGGCAGCATAGCCAGGAGCCCGCATGCGGCGCGAGACGATACAGAGCACCTCTCCCGAAACGCCCTATGCTGGCAAATTCTTCACGCAAGTCCGTCGGATGCGGCATGCGTTGGTGATCGGCGCGATGGCGATTGCGCTTTCCGGCTGCATGGCGCTCGATGCCGACGACGTGCGCGAACCGCCGCCGATCCCGGCCAAGCTGATCGCTGCCATGGCGAAGAACGGCAGCAAGCCGGAAAGCCCGGTGCTGGTGCGCATCTTCAAGCAGGAAAGCGAACTCGAGATCTGGAAACAGAACAGCCGAGGCCAATACGCACTGCTGAAGAGCTACCCGATGTGTCGCTGGTCCGGAAAGCTCGGCCCGAAGACGAAGGTGGGTGACCGCCAGGCGCCGGAAGGCTTCTACCATGTCTCCGCCGGCATGCTGAATCCGAAGTCGCAGTACTTCCTGTCCTTCAATCTCGGCTATCCGAACCGGTTGGAATCGGCCCTCGGCTACACCGGTGAAGCGCTGATGGTGCACGGCGCCTGCTCGTCGTCCGGCTGCTACGCCCTGACCGACCAGGGCGTCGGCGAAATCTATTCCGTCGTCCAGCGGGCGCTTGCCGGTGGCCAGGGTACCTTCCAAGTGCAGGCCTATCCCTTCCGCATGACGGCCGAAAACATGGCCAAGCACCGCGGCGACCCGAACTTCGACTTCTGGAAGAACATCAAGCAGGGCTACGACATCTTCGAGGCGACGAAGCGTCAGCCGAAGGTTTCCGCCTGCGGTCGCCGCTATGTCTTCAACACCGAATTCGCCGATGGCGAGCCGTCCGATCCGCTCGCCGCCTGCCCGGCGGCGACGGCAACACCCGACGCCGGGCTTGTTGCGAAGCTGCAGTCGGAAGACACAAAACTCGCCAATCTGATGGCAAACCAGACGCCGGTGCCGCTCAACGCCTATGTCGACGGCGGCATGCATCCGAGCTTCCGGGCGCTTCTTGAGAAAAACGGCGCAGAAAAGCTGGCCGCCAAGATCTCGGGAACTAAGTATCCTATTAGCCGACCCGAAGCGGCGCTGGCGGATCCTTACGCCGGCCTCTGATCGTTCGTCGGCTGGCGACGCAAAATTGACCTAATAGGTCGGTTGCATCGCCAGGAGCGAACAAGAGGACGATCGAGGGTTCCATGCCTGAAAGAGAGATCCGCCGCCGCACCTTCCTGCAACTCTCCGCGGGGCTCGCGGCCGTCGGTCTACCCGGCTGCGCCTCGACACGCCCAACGGTGACGCGCTCCTATGCGCCCGAACCGGTCCCCGAGGCGAACACGTTCCTTGCCGAGATGTATGGCGAGAAGCCGAACGAAACCTATCCGCTGCCGGCCATCCCCTACGAAAAGATCGATCCGCGCTTCTATCGCCAGATGGTCGCCGACCCGACCGGCGAAAAGCCGGGAACGCTGGTCGTCGATGTCGGCAGCCATTTTCTCTACCGGGTTTATGAAGGCGGCCAGGCGATGCGATACGGCGTCGGTCTCGGGCGCGCCGGTTTCGCCTGGGCAGGCCGCGGCGTCATCCAGTACAAGCGCGAGTGGCCGCGCTGGAAGCCGCCGAACGAGATGGTGGCGCGCCAGCCCGAGCTGCAGCAATTCAGCATCGAGGCGGGCGGCATGGATCCGGGCCTCAAGAACCCGCTCGGCGCCCGCGCCATGTACATTTTCCAGAATGGCGAGGACACGCTCTATCGCATCCACGGCTCGCCGGAATGGTGGACAATCGGAAAATCGGTGTCGTCCGGTTGCGTGCGCATGATCAACCAGGATGTCGTCGATCTCTACAACCGCGTGCCGAACGGCACGCCGATCGTCGTCGCCGACCTTTCGGGCGGCGGCATGGTGGAGTCGCAGCCGGTGCCGGGAGCACAGCCACTTCCGGACTCGCAGCCGTTGCCGCAGTCACCAAACTATATGCAAATGGGCCCGGACGGACTGCCGCTGCCTCAGCCGCTCTGAAGCAATCCGTCCCGGCAACGCTAGAAGATCACGCCGAAGCGCGGCACGTCACAGAACGAGCAGCGGCGTCTTGCCCCGAACGCGATCATAGAGATCGATCGCGTCCTGCTGCAGCATGCGCACGCAGCCAGCCGATGCGTTCTTGCCGATCGAGCGCCACTGCGGCGAGCCGTGGATGCGGTAGAGCGTGTCCTGACCGTCCTGGAAGATGTACATGGCGCGCGCGCCGAGCGGATTGTCGAGACCCGGATCCATGCCGCCGGCATCGATGCCGTATTTCTTGAGGTGCGGCTGGCGCGCGACCATGTCGTCCGGCACCGTCCAGCGTGGCCACTTGCGCTTCCAATGCACCACGGCGCGTCCCTTCCAGGCGCGACCCGCCGCACCGAGACCCACGCCGTAGCGGATCGCGCGGCCGCCCGGCAGCACGTAGTAGAGGAACATCGTCTGGGTATCGACGACGATCGAATAGGGCGGCTCGTTGGTGGCATAGGCCACTTCCTGGCGCAGGAACTGCGGCTTGATCTCCGTGTACTGGATGCCCGGAACGTCGTAGCCTTCATCCTTCACCGGCGCGTAGACCTTTGCATAATCGAAGGTCTTCGTCGGCACGCCCGCTGCATCGGCCGCCTTTTCCGGAGAGCCGCCGTCGCCCGTGATCGGCTCGATCAGCTTCGGCTTCGGTTCTGGTTTGGGGATCTGCGTACAAGCGCTCAAAACAGAGCTGGCGATCACCGCGAGCAGCGAGCGGCGGGACAAATTCATCGACACTTTATTCTATTCCAGGGTTGGAGATTTCGGTTGGGAGGTCCGAGGGGAGGCCCAAGGCTGTTGGGCCGAACCGTGACCGAAATGTGGTGAAAATCTTTCTTTGGCGTGGATCGCTTGCGCGAGGCGGTACTCGTTTTCGAAGTGTTGCAGAATTCCCGCGCTCGCCGCCTGCGCTCGCCTAACCGATCGCCATGTCGCCCTTGGTCGGATCCGGAATGACGACGATGGTGCTGCCGTCGCGGACCTGATCGTGAAGGTAGACGACATCCTGGTTGAGCAGACGAATGCAGCCGGACGAGACCGCCTTGCCGATCGAAAACGCCTCAGGACTGCCATGGATGCGGTAGAGCGTGTCCTTGCCGTCCTTGTGAATGTACAGCGCTCGCGCCCCGAGCGGGTTCTTGAGGCCCGGCGGCATGCCGCCATTGGCGATGCTGTAGGGAGCGAGCTTCGGCTGGCGCGCAACCATCTCGTCCGGCGGTGTCCAGCGCGGCCATTTGCGCTTGTAGGCAACGATCGCCCGGCCGGACCAGGCAAAACCCTCTCGGCCGACGCCGATGCCGTAGCGCATCGCCCGCCCACCGGGCAGCACGTGATAGAGGTATTTCGCCGGCGTATCGACGATCAGCGTGCCGGGCCGTTCGCCGCTCGGGTAATCTACTTCCTGCCGCCAGAACTTCGGATCGACCTCTGCGATCTTGACCTCGGGGATCGGAAACTGCTCACCCGGCATCGCATAATACATCGGCGGCACGGGCGACCCGGCCACGGCGCGGACGGGTGTTACCGCTGCCGGCATTATCGTCGGCGCCGGACGCGCGGTCGCGCAGCCGGTGACGAACAGCGAAGCCGCACCGACGAAAAGGCCGCGGCGGGTGAGCATGATGCCGGTCTTGTGATCGGCCGTGGGTGAAGAGGGCTCGTTTGGTTCGGTCATATCGGGCATTCAACGACTCGATTGTTGCAATGCCGCTTCAGAGGGAAGTCCTACCTTAAGGCTGCCTTAAGGGAGCGGGCCAAGAGTTCCGCTCTCAGAAATGTGAGGAATAACAATGCGAGTCCTGATCGTCGAAGACGACGATATCCTCAGAGACGGCCTGAAGGTCGGCCTGGCGCTGGCGGGCTTCACCACCGATGCCGTCGGCACCTGCGACGCGGCGACGACGGCGCTCGCCGCCAACTGCTTCGACGCGATCGTGCTCGACCTCATGCTGCCCGATGGTTCGGGCTTGGATGTCCTGAAGGACTTGCGCTCGAGTCAGAACGACACCCCCGTTCTCCTGCTGACGGCCCGCGATACGGTTCGCGATCGCGTGGCCGGCCTCGATACCGGCGCAGATGACTATCTCGGCAAACCCTTCGACCTCGACGAGGTCGCCGCAAGGCTGAGGGCGCTGGCGCGGCGGTCCACTGGCCGCGCGACCGCTGCGCTGGAGTGGGCTGGCTTGCGGCTCGATCCCGCCCGACAATCGGTGGAACAGGCCGGCAAGCCGGTGCAGCTTTCACGTCGCGAATATTCGATCCTGCACACGCTGATGTCGTACCCCGGCGTCATCTTCTCGAAGACCAAGCTCGAAGACAGGCTTTATGGCTGGCAAGAGGAGATCGAAAGCAACGCCGTCGAAGTTCACATCCACCACCTGCGCAACAAGCTCGGGCCGGGGCTGATCGAAACCGTGAGGGGCATCGGCTACCGGCTGGGTGGGGCCGGCTGATGCGGTCGCTGCGTACCCGCCTCTTCGCCATCCTCTTGCTCACGACAGGGTTGCTGTGGCTCTCGGCCACGATCTGGATCTTCCTCAGCACGCGCGCCGAGGTCGAGCGCGTGCTCGATGCACGGTTGATGGAAGCCGCGCGGATGGTGAATTCACTGATCGTCAGCCCCGACATCATGAAGGAAGAAGGCGACACTGATGCCAACCGTCTAGCGCAGAGCGCCATCAAGATTCCCCTGCTCGAGCACCCTCATTACGACCGCCAACTCTCCTGCCAGATCTGGTCGCTCGACGGCACTCTGATCGGCAAGTCGGACAGCGCCCCGGAAACCACATTGGCACCGCACGCGATGGGTTTTTCGGAAACCGTCATCAATGGCGAAACCTGGCGCGTCTTCGCGGTGGAGAATGCCAGCCTCGGTGTGCGCGTCCTTGTCGGCGACAACCTGCGCATCCGCGACCGGCTGGTCAACGATCTGGTCAAAGGCCTGCTGCTGCCCGCCCTGCTGATCATCCCCTTGCTCGCGGTGCTGATCTGGCTCAGTGTCGGACGCGGGCTGGCGCCGCTGCGGAAGCTCGCGGGCGAACTCGCCGCGCGGGAGGCCTCCGATCTGCACGCGATCCAAGATGTGGGCACGACGCGCGAGATCAGCCCGGTTCTGAAGTCGCTGAACGGCCTCTTCGCCCGCGTTGCCGGTGCCCGCGAGCGCGAACAGAACTTCATCGCCTTTGCCGCGCACGAACTGCGCACGCCGCTTGCCGGACTCAAGACGCAGGCACAGGTGGCTCTCGCCAGCGACGACGGCGAGATCCGCGAAAAGGCCCTCGGCCAGATCGTCGCCGGGGTCGACCGAACCGGAAAACTCGTGCGGCAATTGCTGGACATCGCCTCCGTCGAAGCCACCGAAAGCACCAAACCGGCAGGAACCTTCAATGTCGGCGATATATTGTCGAGTCTGCGGACCGAACTCGGTGGCCATCACCGGGTCAACGTCGCCATCGACGCACCGCTTTTCGATATAAAGATCGGCATGGATCCGGACCTCTTCCGATTGGCGGCACGCAACCTTCTGGAAAACGCCATCAACCATTCGCCATCAGGCGCAACGGTATCCTGCACCGGCGAGAAGGAGGCCGGCCGCCTCGTCATCGCGATCAACGACACGGGCCCCGGCATTCCCGACGAGGAAATGCCCCACGTGACCGAGCGCTTCTTCCGCGGCCGCTTCAAGACATCGGTCGGCAGCGGCCTCGGTCTCAGCATCGTCGAGCGGGCGCTGGACCGAACCGGCGCCGAACTCGAACTGCGCAACCGAGAGAGCGGTGGCCTGTCGGCGCGCATCGTATTGCCGCAGAGCCTTGTGCAATGAACCCGCTCGGCTCTGGTCCGAACACCAGCAGCGTTTCCTAGGCGCTTTTTCGCATCGGCGGGTCCGGCAGCGGCACCGCGGCCATCAGCGCCCGGGTATAGGCGTCCTGCGGATCCTCGAACACGGCGCGGCGCGTTCCCATCTCGACGATGCGCCCGCCGCGCATGACGGCGACATGATGCGACATACGCTCGATGACCGCCATGTCGTGCGAGACGAAGAGATAGGCGAGCCCCATCGTCTCCTGCAGTTCGAGCATCAGGTCCAGCACGCGTGCCCGAACCGAAACGTCGAGCGCGGCAACGCTTTCATCGGCAACGATCAGCTTCGGATTGACCGCCAGGGCGCGGGCGATGCAGATGCGCTGCCGCTGCCCACCGGAGAACTCGTGCGGATAACGGCTAGCTGCATCAGGCCCAAGGCCGACACGACGCAACAGGTCGGCGACGCGATCCGCCCGCTCACTGCGATTGCCGATGCCATGGATGAGCAACGGCTCGCCGACCGCCGCTCCAACGGCCATGCGCGGATCGAGCGAGGCATACGGATCCTGGAAGATCATCTGCGCGGACCGGCGCACCGGCCGCATCTGCCGTTGCGACAGCGCGCCGATCTGCTGGCCGTCGATCGCCACATCCCCTTCGAAAGGAATGAGGCCGAGCACCGCCTTGCCGGTGGTCGACTTGCCTGAGCCACTTTCACCGACGAGGCCCAGCGTTTCGCCAGGGAAGATATTGAAGGAAACGTCACTGACGGCGGCGGCCAGCTTCTTTCCACCCAGAAGACCACCCGGCTTTTTCCCGTAGTGGACGGCGAGATCACGCACGGAGAGGACCGGAACGCTTGTCCGCGGGAGCGACGTCGCAGCCGTTGCAGCGATGCGCGGCGGACCATCGGTGCCTGCATGCGCCCCCAGCCTGGGGACCGCCGCCAGCAGTTCCTGCGTGTAGCGCTCGCGCGGCGAGCGGAAGATCGGCAGCACGTCGCCCTGCTCGACGATGCGGCCCTGCTGCATGATGACCACCCGGTCGGCCATCTGCGCGACCACGCCCATGTCATGGGTGATCAGCACGATCGAAGCGCCGAACTCCCGCTTCAGCTCCTTCATCAACGTCAGGATCTGCGCCTGCACGGTCACATCGAGTGCCGTGGTCGGTTCGTCGGCGATCAGTACCTTGGGTCGGCACGAGAGCGCCATGGCGATCATCACGCGCTGCCGCATGCCGCCCGAAAGCTCGTGCGGATATTGCGTCATGCGCCGCGCCGGCTCGGTAATATGCACCGCGTCCAGCATACGCAGGGCGACGGCGCTCGCCGTTCCCCCTTCAGAACCCTGATGTTCGCGAATGGCCTCGGTCAGCTGCTCGCCGATCGACATCACGGGATTGAGCGATGTCATCGGCTCCTGAAAGACCATAGCGACATCGCCGCCGCGCACGCTGCGCATCGCGCTGTTGGAGAGCTTCGAGAGTTCGCGCCCTTCGAGCTTGATGCTGCCGGAGGCGATCCTGAGCGAGGCTTTCGGTAGCAGCCCCATGACGGCAAGCGAGGTCACGGATTTGCCCGAGCCGCTCTCGCCGGCAATGCACAGCGTTTCGCCACTCATGAGGTTGAAGCTGACGGCATCAAGGACCCTTCGCGGTCCTTGCGGCGTCAGTGCATCGACGCAGAGGCCATCGATGCCGAGCACGGGTACTGCCGTTGTCACGAAAAGACGATCCTCGGGAAATAGAAGGAAACGACCCAGTTCGGCGCGTCGACGATCTCGCTGATCCTGAGATCGCCGCAGACCGAGCAGAGCAGATAGGCATCTACAGGGCTCAGGCCATGCTCAGCTCCGAGCAGATCGATCATGCGCATCAGGCTTTCGCGCGCGCCGGTCATCAGATCCGGGCCGATGCCGGTTGTCACCTCATAGCCGGCGGCATCCAGATGACGGGTCACCGGACCCGGCGTGGTGAAGCGCGGGCTCGCGAGACGCGCGTCCTTGACAAGCTCGATCGTCGCTTCCACCTCCATCTGGCTTTCGATCGCCGTGCCGCAGACCTCGCCATCGCCCTGGGCTGCGTGGGTATCGCCGATCGAAAACAGCGCGCCCTCCACCTCGACCGGCAGATAGAGCATGACGCCCGATGTCAGATCGCGAATGTCGAGATTGCCGCCGACCCGGCGCGGCGGCACGACGGAATGCAGGCCGGGTTCTGCCGGTGCTACGCCGATCGTGCCGGCAAACGGCTTCAGCGGCACGCGCCCGCCAGGGCCGTAAAGCGCCGGCGCCATGGTGTTGGCATCATAGGACCACATGTGCAGCGCGGGATCGGTGAACTGATCGGCCAACAGGCCGAAGCCCGGAATATTGGCTGTCCAGCCGATGCCCGAGGGCACGAAGCGGCGGATCGTCACTTTCAGCGCATCGCCCGGCTTTGCCCCCTCGACATAAACCGGACCCGTCACCGGATTGATCTTCTCGAAATCGAGCGAGGCCAGCGTCTCGAGCGTCGAACCGGCGCCGAGCTGACCGCCGGAGGAATCCAGGCATTCGAAGTGGATGGTCTCACCGGGCTTGGCGATCAGCGTCGGCTTGAAGTCGCGGTTCCAGCCGAAATGGTGCTTGGCGCGATGGATGGTGTGTGTGCAGGCAACGCACATGAAATCTCTCCCAAACTCATGAAGAGCTCCCCGAAGACGACCTCCGGGGAGCCCGCCGCTTATTGCTTCACGAAGATCGCGTCGTAGTTGATCACCCGGGTTGGATCGACGTAGATCTCGCCCTCGCCGCCCATGCGCGGCGACTTGGCGACGACGCGGCGCTCGTTGGTGACGGGAACCCAGGGCGCATCGGCCATGATATCGGTGAAGATCTTGCCCCATTCCGCCTGGCGCTCTGCAGCCTTTGCCGGATCGGACATGGAATCGGCGGCAACCGCGCGCTTATCGAGCGCTTCGTTGCAGTACCACGACCAGTTCCAACCACCTTGAACTGCACCGGAGCAGCCGAGGATCGGCCCGTAGAAGTTCGACGGGTCCGGGAAGTCGGCAATCCAGGCCATGCCGCCCGACCAGATCATCGGCGCCTCGCCTTCCGTGCCGCCGGCCGCAATCACATTGGCCTGAGCGAGGGCGCGAACTTCCGCCTTGATGCCGATGGCCGCGAGATCCTGCTGGATCGCCTGGGCGATGCGCGGCTGCGGATCGGTGTTGGTCGAATAAAGCACCGTCTCGAAACCATCGCCATGACCGGCCTCGGCGAGCAGCGCCTTCGCCTTCTCGACGTCGTAGGCATAGCCGGTGAACGCCTTGTCGTAGCCCGGCATCAGCGGCGGCAGCGGCTGGTTGGCAGGCGTTGCGCGACCATTGAGGATGCGGGTGATGCGCTCCTTGTTGATCGCCATGTTGACGGCCTGGCGAACCTTCACGTCGTCGAAGGGCTTCACCTTGGTGTTGAGCGTCACATAGCCAGTATGCAGCTGCTGTCCGTCGACGATGATCTCCGCGCCCTCGGGCGAGGTCTTGATTTCGAGGAATTTGGCCGGCGGAATACCGTCGCCGGCGATATCGACTTCGCCCTTCTGCAGCCGGAGCAGCGCGACCAGCGGCTCCTGGCCAACCTCGACCGTGAACTTGTCGATATGCGGCATGTCCTTGACGAAATAGTCGGGGTTGCGCTCGAAGGTCAGGCTCTGGCCGACGGTCCAGTCCTTGAGGACGAAGGTGCCGGAGCCGACCGGCTTCTTGCCGAAGTCGCCGGCGGCGGCTTCGACCGCTTCCTTCGGCACGACCGAGGCGAAGTTGACGGCGAGCACGTGCAGGAAGGTGGCGTCCGGGCGCGACAGGTGGAAGACCACCGTGGCGTCGTCAGGCGCTTCGATGCCTTCCAGCGTCGTCGCCTTGCCGCCCGAGAGATCGTCGAAGCCCTTGATCGCGCCGAAGAAGCCGGCGCCGGGACCTTGTGTCTTCGGATCGACCGCCCGCTCGATCGAATACTTCACGTCCGAAGCGACGATCTCGCGGCCATTGGTAAATTTCACGCCCTTGCGCAGCTTGAAGGTATAGGTGAGGCCATCCGGGGCCACCTCGAAGGTCTCGGCCAAGGACGGCACCAGTTCGGTCGTGCCCGGCTTGTAGTCCATCAGGCGCGAGAACAGGCTCTTGATCATCGACCAGTTGACCCAGTCGTAGCCGATGGCGGGATCAAGCGTGGCGATATCGTCCTTGTAGGTGATGACGATGTCGCCGCCCTGTTTCGGCGCGTCCTGCGCCAGGGTCGTGAGCGGTGCTGCCACCAGTGCCGCAGCGACGGTTGAAGTTCGAAGCCAGCTTTTGAACATTGTTGTTCCCCTTTTTGGTTGCTGTGCGAGCTGGCGGTCTTCCGCCAGTAAATGCGTAAAAACAAAGAGATAGAGTGTTGGCAGGACTCCTAGCGGGCGCGAATGCGCGGATCGATGAGCGGCGCAATGAGGTCGGCAAGAAGGTTGCCGAGCACGATCGCCAGCGCCGAAACGAGCGTCACCCCCATGATGATCGGAATGTCGACCTGCTGGATCGCCTGCCAGGCGAGCTGGCCGATACCCGGCCAGCCATAGACCGCCTCGACGACCACCACGCCGCTCATGAACTGGCCGATATCGATGCCGATCATCGCGATGATCGGCAGAAGCGCGTTGGGAAGCGCGTGGCGAAAGATGATGCGGAACGAGGAAAGGCCCTTGGCGCGCGCGGTGCGCACATAGTCCTGGTTCAAGACGTCGATCATCGCCGAGCGCACCATGCGCGCATACCAGCCGGCACCGAGGATGCCGAGCGTCAGCGCCGGCAGGACCACATGGGCGAAGGTGCCGAAGCCGCTCATCGGGAACCAGGCGAGCGTAACCGCGAAGACATAGAGCAGCAGCAGCGCAGCGACGAATTGCGGCGCCGAGACGCCAACGAAGGACGCCATCATCACCAGCCGGTCAACGAAACCGCCGCGCCGGATAGCCGCGACGACACCGAGAAACACCCCGAGCAGGACTTCGACGAAGATACCGGCCGCCATCAGGATCAGCGTTGCCGGCAGGCGCGCTGCGATCAGCGTGCCGACATCTGTCTTCTGCGCGTAGGAGCGGCCGAGATCCCCTTGCACGAGGCCCTGGAGGTAGCTCCAGAATTGAACGAGCAGCGGCTGGTCGAGACCAAGTTCACGGCGGATATTAGCGACCGTCTGCGCCGTTGCGCTGCGCCCGGCGATCATGCGTGCCGGATCGGCCGGGAGTGCGTAGAGCAAAAGGAAGGTGATGGCGGCAACGCCGAGCAGGATGAGCGCGGTCTGCACGAGACGGCGGAAAAGCAGGAACGCCATCTCAGCCCCTCCCGCGTTGCGTCGGGTCGAGGATATCGCGCAGCGCATCGCCGACCAGATTGAAGGAGAGCGCGGTCAAGAGGATGACGGCGCCGGGAATGAAGACCAGCCATGGAGCCGCCTGGAAATAGCTCTGGCTCTCGAAAATGATGTTGCCCCAGGAGGGCGTCGGCGGCTGCACGCCGATGCCGAGGAAGGAAAGCGTCGCTTCGAGCAGCACGGTCGTCGCGATGCCGAGCGTGCCCCAGACGATCGCCGTCGGCACCAAATGCGGCAGGATGTGGTGAAACAGGATGCGGCCGTGGCCGGCGCCGAGCGAGCGCTCGGCGAGGATGAAGTCGCGTTCGACGAGGCCGCGGGTCTCGGTATAGACGATGCGGGCGACCTGGACCCAATTGACCAGCGCGATCACCATGGCGACGATCCAGAGGCTCGGGCGAAGCAGTGCGGCAAGCACGATCGCCAGCAGCAGCGCCGGAAATGCCATCATCAGATCAGTAAAGCGCATCAGCGCATTGCCGACCAGACCCCGCATGTAGCCCGAAAGAATGCCGATCATCAGACCGATCGAGACGGCCGCACCATTGGCAACGAGGCCGATGACGAGCGAGGTTCGGGCGCCGTAGAGCAGGCGCGAAAAGAGATCGCGGCCGAGCGTATCGGTGCCGAGCAGGAACTGCGCGCTCGGCGGCAGCGGCGCGCCTTCCAGTGTCAGCCCGTCGAACATCTGCTCGTCCGGGCTGTAGGGCGCAATCAGCGGTGCGGCCAGCGCGAGCAGAACGACCAGCGCGACGACGACGAGACCGAACAGCGCCGCCGGTTGCCTGAACATGGCTTTCAGAACCTGCATCAACCGGCCTCCGGCAGAGGCTCGGCACCGCCGAGAATGGAGCCGGCGATCTGCTCCATCGACAGGCGCTTCTTCATCGCGCAATTGCGCAGGATGCCGTAGGCCCGCTCCTCGTCGACATGGCAGGCCTGACCGATCTTCTGTACGGCGGCGTGAACGAGCGGGCGCATGCGCACGCGTTCTTCAAGATGCGCGAGCTTGTCGGCGACGGCGCGGCGCTCCTCGTGGATCCCAACCGCCAACACCAAGGCCGGGTAAACTGCCGAGGACGCGACGGGCTTGGCGATGATTGCCGCAACTCCCTGCCCCATGGCCCAGGCGACCCGCCCCGGTGCTTCCGAGCCGAGCAGGGCAATCAACGGCCGTGGCGCCTGTTCGTCCTTCCACGGCAGGAGCCCGCTCCAGCCCTGATCCGCATCGACCAGGATGATGTCGGGCAGGTCGCGCGCATCCAGCGGCTGCCACTGTACAGTGACGTCGAAGCCGAAGAGCCGGAGCTGTCGCACGAGCCGCTCCGTCGTCTGATCTTCGCGGTGCAGGATCGCCGCACGCCAGCCGGTGAAGTTCGGTGTTTCCCTCATGAGACGATCCGCAATTGGGGCACCTTGCGCTTGCGCTGGCCGGTCAGATAGGGGTCGGCGGCAATCGACGGCAGCGACGTGACGATGTCGAAGCCCCCGTCGTCGCTGATGCGACCGAGATGGAAAGGCAAGGCCGCATGGTGGGTCTGCGGATCGATCCTGAGCGGGCCGAGCACGCTCTGATGCGGCGCTGCTGAAACGAGCTGCGTGATCCTCGCGGGGTCGTCGGCACCGGCCTCGATGATCGCCTCAGCGCAGAGCTTGACGGAGGCGTAGGCGCTGGCAAACAGGCTGGAGATGCGCCGCTCCGGCCCGAAGCGGCTGGCGACGCGCAGCTTGAAGGCGGCATTGTCGGGTGAGACCACCGTGTCGAAATAGGAGGCGGCACAGAGCTGGCCGGTCGCTACCCCCAAGCCGATATCCGTGAGCTCACACTCCTGAAGGTCGCAGCTGACGACCGGGCAATTTTCCGGCCGGAACCCCGGGTCGCGCACGGCGAGCGCCCGGATCGCCGCATGAAAGGCGTAGCTGGAAGGCCCGACGAGGTTGTTGAGGATGAAGCTCGGCCGGCGCTGCTCGATTTCGGCAACGATGCGCTCTACCGCGGTCTCCTCGAGCGGCAGGTAGCGCTCGCCGAGCACAGCGCCGCCGGCCTCTTCCACCAGCTCGCGCGCCAGGCGATTCATCTCCCAGCCCCAGACATAGTTGGCGCCTATAAGATAGGGTCGGTTGCCGAAACGCGGCAGCAGATAATCGAGCAAGGGCAGCAGATGCTGGTTCGGGCAGCCGCCCGTGTAGATGACGTTGTCATTGGCCTCGAAGCCCTCATAAGGGCACATGTACCAGAGCAGGCCGTCGTGTTTTTCGACCAGCGGAATGACTTCCTTGCGGGCGAGCGAGGTGATGGTGCCGATGATGTGGCGGCATCCATGATCGCGCAGCAGCGATCTGGCGCCTTCGAGATAGCGGTCGATATTGGCTTCCGGATCGATGAAGACCGGCTCGATCCGGCCGGGATGGCTCGCCGCAATCTCCTCGATCGCCAGCTCCGCGCCGTCACGACAGTCGCGACCCATGGCCCCGTAGGGCCCGGTGGTCGAATAGAGGATGCCGATCTTTATCGCGTCACTCATGAACCCGCCAAAAACCAAAAGCCCCACGACGCCGGTCCCATCGAAGATGGGGGCATCATGGGGCGAAACTGCCCGTCGACCATCGAGGTCATGTGAATGGGATTGATCTGCTCAATCTGAGAGCATGATTAAGATACGGGCAACTGGCTGCTGTCAAGCGCGTTTCGCGCGGTTCAGTCGCGGGTTGGAACCGGGGCCATGACATAGCGCACTCGGCAACGCCGCCAAGTCTCTCCCGCCACGGAAAACTAGCTCGAAAGGAGGCGTTGACCTCAGGATCAGGAGTGACACGCTCAGGCATGGTTCACGTCGGCCATTCGCGAGAGCCCAGTCTCCGGATGGCGCGAACCGAAAGGAGAAAGTCATGGCAGCAAACGGCAGCTTCAACGGAAAGTGCTTCTGCGGTGCAGTCGAGATCGAAGTGAGCGGTGACCCGGCCGCCATGGGCTTCTGTCACTGCAACTCGTGTCGGACATGGTCGGCGGGTCCAGTCAATGCCTTCACGCTCTGGCCTCCGGAAAAGGTTCGGATCGTCAAGGGCGCAGACAATCTCGTTGGCTATCAGAAGACCGCGACCAGCGTGCGCAAATGGTGCAAGGCTTGCGGCGGTCACCTCATGACCGAACATCCGCTCTGGGGCGTGACCGACGTCTTTGCGGCGGTCATTCCAGCGCTGCCGTTCAAACCCGCGCTCCACGTCAACTATCAGGAGACGGTGCTGCCGATGAAGGACGGCCTGCCAAAGTATCGCGACTTCCCGCCGGCATTCGGCGGGACGGGAGAGATGATGGCGGAATAGGTCAGGCCGCCGCCGCGCTCGTCAGGTAGTGCTGGAGGGCTGTGCGGGTGTTGACGAACAGGCGATCGGGGCCGAGCTGATCGGCAAAGCCGGATGCGCGCACATAGGCAAGCACGTCCGGGTTCAACTCGGCCAGCCATACGGTGACGCCCTGCGCGCTGATACGACGCTCGCCCTCCATCATCATCTGCAGCGCCGAATATTCGATGTCGAAGACCCGGCTCATGTCGAGTACGAGAACCCGCGGCTTTTGCTGAGCAACCAGCAGCTGCGCCTGGTCTGCCACCTGCTGCGCATTGGCAAAGAACAGGCGCCCCTCCGGGCGGAGGATCAGCAGCCCTTCGAAGGTCTCGTCATCAGGGTGATCCGGTGACAGTGGGCGTAGCCGATCGGTGCCGCGCTTGCGGCCGACGACATAGACCTTCGCCGAAGCCGCCTGGCGCGCGAGCCCGATGAAGGAAAGGACGATCGCAACGATGATGCCCTGCAGCGTCCCGAAGAGCAGCACGCCGAGGAACGCCGCCAGCGCCCACTGGAACTCCATGCGCCGGACTTTGCGAACCGACCAGAAATCCGCCGGCTTGATGAGCCCGATCGAATAGACGATGACGATCGCCGCGAGGACGGCCTGCGGCAGCAAGCCGAGAAGAGGCGCCAGAACAAGCATGGTCGCCGCCGCTGCTGCCGCGGTGACCAGGGAGGCCACCTGCGAGTGGCCGCCGACGGCGCGTACGACGGCCGTTTGCGACGTGCCGCCGCCAGCACTCATGGCGCCGAAGAGCGCGCCGCCGAGATTTGCGGCACCTGTTGCCAGCAGTTCGCGGTTGGCCCGGATCGGCGGGTCGGAGGGAGCTGCGAAAGCGCGGCCGGCGGCAATGGTCTCCGTGAAGCTCATCAGGGCGATGCCGAGTGCGCCGGGCAGAAGCTCTTGAGCAAGACCAAGGCTCGGAAGCGTAATCGAAGGCAGCGACTGCGGGATGAAGCCTACGGTGGAGACGCCGAGCGCCGCCAGGCCGGCGAACCAGGAAAGCGCTATGCCGGCGGCGACCGCGAGCAGCGGCGCCGGCGAATGCGGCCAGAGCCGCTCCATCGCCAGAAGCGCCACCAAGGCCGCGGCCCCAATTGCGAGTGTCAGCGCCGAGGTCTCGGACAAGTGACCGGCGATGCTGAGGATATCCCGGAAGAAGCCTTCCTTGGTGATGTGAAGGCCGAGCAGCTTCGGCACCTGGTCGAGCACGATGACCAGGCCTATGCCGGCCTTGAAGCCGATCAGGACCGGCGAGGAAATGAAGTTGGCGACGAAGCCGAAGCGGAGAACCGAAGCCAGGATGAGGAGCCCGCCGGTCATGGCCGTCAACGTCGCGGTCGCGGTGATCAACTTGCCGGGGTCACCATCCGGCACGGCAAGGCCGAGCTGGGTTCCGGCAAGAATGGCAAGCGTCGTGGTGGACGAGACGCTCAAGACCCGAGATGTGCCGAGAAGCGCGTAGATGATCATCGGCACGAAGGCGGTGTAGAGACCGACACTGACCGGCAGGCCGGCTACCGTGGCATAGGCCATGGCCTTGGGCAGAACCACGGCGGCAGCCGTGAGACCTGCGATTACGTCCAGTCGCAAACCCGCGGTGAGACCGCGACCGTCGCTGACAAGCGAATGCTCGTTCGATGCCATCGGGACTGTCCTCTGACAGGAGCTTTCATGAAGTAATTCTAAAGCGATAGCACCGGGCCAAATCGCTTGCAAGGACACCTCGACCGGCGGCCGAACCTTGTTTTCCGTCGCACAAAGCAGGCGCTGGCAGGACGCTCGACTTGCGACTATCTTGAGACCGGTGGAGCTCGGCCGAGCGGAAATTTCGGCGGCTGCGAGCAAGCCGAGGCGATCCTTGCGAACGGTCGATATGGCTCTCTCCTCCACCCGGCAGAAGGGAGGAATGCGTGGCGAAATCATATCGCAGGAGCCAGACCAAGAGAATGCGGCGCCTGTTTTTCTCCAATCTCTACCAGCAGCTTCAGCTGCTCTGGCCGATCTTTTCGGCGGTCCTGATCGTGATGACCGGCGTCGGCTTCATCATTGGACAAATCGAAGACTGGCGGCTCGACGAAGCGCTCTACTTTACCTTCGTCACCGGACTGACGATCGGTTATGGCGACATCACGCCCAAGCACTTGAGCGCGCGCCTACTGGCGCTGGTGATCGGCTTTTCCGGCATCGTGCTTACCGGCCTGGTCGCCGCCGTCAGCGTACAGGCGTTGAACGCGACCAGCAAGGAAGAGCCGGACGACCGGTGAGGAGAGCGGACCGGCAAAGCGCGCCCGCTCCCTCGTGGGGGCTCTATCGCGGCTCAGCCGGCAACGAACCGTCCCTCGGATACGATTTCGGAGAGCGCCTTGCGCGGGCTCGGCTGCTCACGCTGCTGGAGGGCCTCTGGAAGGAGCGCCTTGTCGCCGAGGCGGCCGATCGCGACGGCTGCCTCGATCCGGTAGTTTTCGGGAATTTCGAGTTCGGCGCGAGCCCGATCATAGTCGAAGCCGGCCATGCCGTGGGCCTGCCAGCCGGAATGCGCGGCCTGCAGGGCGAGCGCGCCCCAGGCGGCACCCGTATCGAAGGAGTGGGTATAGGAAGGCACTTCTTCACTGGCGCCCGGCGGCAGCAACGAGGTCTTCGACAGGACGAAGATGAGCGCCGAGGCCTCTTTTGCCCAGCTCCGGTTGAACTCGTTCAGAAGGCCGAGCAGCTTCTCCCAGTCCTGTCCGCCGCGGCGCGCATAGACGAAATGCCAGGGCTGGGCGTTGTAGGCCGATGGCGCCCAGCGCGCCGCTTCGAGGATCTCAAAGAGTTCGGCCTGGGAAATCTCTTCGCCCGAATAGGCGCGCGGCGACCAGCGTTCGAGAAAGAGCGGATTGATCGCGTGATCCGCGACGCGTGAATTCACATGCAATGTCATGGGGATGGTCCATTCATCGACGACGTGTTACCGCCGTCCGGGTTGGTCATTGACGGCCGAAGCTTTCAAACCGGTCGCAACGACTTTTCAAGGTCGAGATTTCGTCGGAGAGTTCGGCGATACGATCCCTGAGCTCATTGGCCGTGCCGTCCTCGACATCGTCGAATCCGAAACAGTCCCGGGCCTCGTGGAGCTCCAAACGACCCTGCAGGACCTCGCGAATTGCGCTCAAACGCTCGAATTGCCGCAGCATACTGATCTCAGACCTCATTTCAGCCGATCGCCGCAAAGGCGCGCCGACCGGAGGGCGTTTCTGCCCCGCTCGATTCCTGACCGAGCCCGTCCGAGATTATCCACTCAAATAGTAGATTAAAGGAATTCTGACCCAAAGAGCAGGCGAGACGTGAAAAACTGCTCCCCCATTGGCGCACGTCATGGCGTGTGAGAAGGGAAGGAGGAGGCCGCGGCAAACAAGGCCCGCCCCCTGGCAGCGGGGGACCTGAGCGATGGGAGGCTCGCCCAGGTCGAGGCAGATCAAGCGCTCGGGAGGTCTTCCCCGTCGGGGCGATTGCCATCGAGAAAGCCCATGTCCCGCTTCAGATGGTCCGACAGGTCCCTGACGTCGACAACTTCTGGCGCACGGCTCTTCCGGGTAAACAAAAGCGCCAGCCAGGAGCGCGCGGAAAAATCGTTTGTCGACGAAAAACTACGTACTTGAATGGTTGTCATAGTCGTCATCCTCTTCATCAATCCGTCTAATGGACGGACCTTGAAAGTGGTTACGAACAGCATCACCTTCCAATCGAATATCGCGTACTATGCATAAGGCCATTTAATGCATAAGACTCTCCCGCTCCCACCATTGACGGCGACCCGCGTGTTTGAGGCGGTTGCCAGACATGGAAGCTTCACCAAGGCCGCGACCGAACTCGGCATGACGCAGGCCGCGGTTAGCTATCAGATCAAGGTTCTCGAGGATCGGGTCGGCGCACCCTTGTTTTTGCGCCGTCCGCGCCAGATCGCCCTGACCGAAATCGGACAACGGCTGGCTCCCGCGGTCACCCAAGCCTTCGAGCAGCTCAGCGAAGCCTATGTGTCGGCGCGCGGCGGCGCCCAGGGAACGCTTGTCATCAGCACGATCGCAACCTTCGCCTCCAACTGGTTGGCGCGGCGCCTCGGCTCCTTTCAGATCGCCCACCCTTCGCTTGCCGTCCGCCTTCAGACGGATCCGCATCTGGTGGACTTCAGCCGCGAGGAGGTCGATATCGGCATTCGCTCTGGCCTCGGAGAGTGGCCGGGGCTTGCGGCCCACCGGTTGATCAACGCCGATTTCTCGCCGATGCTCAGCCCGAGCCTCGCGGCAAGCATTGGCGGAGTGAAGGAGCCGGCCGATCTCCTGCGCCTGCAGTTGCTCGACCCCGGCGACCCCTGGTGGGCGAAATGGTTTGCGGCCGCGAATGTGCCTGTCGAGGGGCTTTCGAGCCGCCCCGGCGCCAGCATGGGCGCGCAGGTCTACGAGGGAAATGCGGCAATCGCCGGCCAGGGCGTAGCGATCCTGACGCCGGCCTTCTTCGCGGCCGAACTGGCAGACGGACGGCTCGTCCAGCCGTTTGGCCTCCTCTGCGACGATAGCCAGGCTTACTGGATGGTCTACCCGGAGACGCGCCGGAATTCACCGAAGATCGGCGCCTTTCGCCAATGGGTTCTCGGCGAACTCGCTGCATCGTCGAGTTGACGCGGAAGCCGAGAGGCGCATCCGCAGTGGACAGATCCAGCATGGAATTTTGATCCATTCCGGAACTCTCGGCGGTGCCCGGGAGTTGCATTCCCGAAGCGCCCATACTGAGGGCATGCGGGAGCGAACATGCAACGCGAGCCGACGGAACAGTTCCGTTCAGCGACAGAGAACGCTTGGTGGACCAGCTATCGCGGCGACGGACCGATCGTCGGCACCGCGATCCATAACGGGCATGCCATGCGCAGCGATGCCCGTGCGCTGGTGGCGTTGACGGACGAGGAAAGGTTGCGGGAGGAAGACCCGTTCACGGAGTTCATGATCCGTGACCTCGCCAACCGCATCGTCGTGCACCGTTCCCGCTTCGAGGTGGATCTCAACCGCGCCCGCACGGGCGCCGTCTATCTCCAGCCCGCGCAGGCCTGGGGCCTATCCGTCTGGCGAGAGCAGCCGTCTGCCGAGCTGATCGAGACTTCCCTTGCCGTGCATGACGAATATTACGCCATGCTGCGATCCATGCTGGCAGCGATCGAAAGGCGCCATCAGCGCTTCGTCGTGCTCGACGTGCACAGCTACAACCACCGACGCCGAGGGCCGGAGACCGAACCGGCTGACGTCGCCGAGGCGCCCGAGATCAACATCGGCACCGCCTCCATGGATCGGGCGAAATGGGCGGACGTCATCGATGCACTGATATCGGCCATCAGCGCCATCACGCTCGCCGGCCGGCCGGTGGATGTGCGTGAAAACATCGCCTTCCAGGGCCGCGGCGAGCAGACACGCTTCATCCACGAACACTTTCCCGATACGGGTTGCGCGATCGCGATCGAGTTCAAGAAGACCTTCATGGATGAGTGGACCGGCAAGCCGGACCTCGAAGCGCTGCGCTCGCTGCGGACACTGGTGGCTTCCCTCGTTCCGGTGTTGACCGAGGCGCTCGCGAGGCAGCGATGAAGGACGCTAGACCCATCTCCGCGGACCCGAGCCCGGAATGGCTGGAGGAGACCATTACCCGGCTAAATGACGGCCGCGCGGTGCGGCGGGACTTCGGCGATGGCGGACGGCTGCACATCGACCGCCTGCTTCCCTTCCTCTGTGTCCATATCGCCGCAGAGCACCAGCAGCCGGTCGCGCGCGACATAGCCCAGGCGAATGCCGCCTATCTGCTGGCGCCGAGCGTCGAGATCGCCGCCGCCGTCATAGAGCGGGTCGGCCGCGTGATCGAAGAGCGTCTGGGCATGTTCATCGTTCTCGAATTCGCGGAGCTTGAAAGCGATGACCCGCCGGCCAAGGATGCGCCCTTCCTGCCGCCGTTCCTGATCGAAGTCGTCGCCGGGGCACGCGCGCCCGAGCAGGCCGCGGCGAAGGCTCTGATCGAAACCGCTGCGACGATCGAAGGAAAGTTCCGGACCCCGCATGTGACCCTCGTCGAACGGCAGCCGGAAGCGCCGGCGAGCGGGAAGACCCTGGCGCTCGACCACCCGCACCTTACGGTCCGCTTCGCCCCGATCTATTGCGAACCGGGCACCCGCCGCATCTATCCGCAATTGCGTGAGCGCCTGGTCGCGAGCGTTTTCGACGCCGGCCTGCGGGCCATTGCAGCCTTCGCCCGCGCGAAGTCCGACGACTTTCGGCTGTCGACGCACCGCGCCTTCGGCCGCAAGGCCTTCGTCGATGCGGTGGTTCGCGCCGATCGCGGCATCGACGAGATTGCCTCGAGCTTCGATTTTCTGCTTGCGGTGACGCCGATCAACGCCGAAACGGCCTGGGCGGAATTCGCATCGAGCGGCTTTTCCAGAAGCCCTCGTCTCTACTATCGGCCGCTGACGCTGCAGATCGAAACGGCCAAGCGCAAGCTCTTCACCCTCAATTTCGAGCATCTCGAAGATCCGCTGCTCTACGCCCTCTATCGGGAAAAGCAGCAGGAGGTCGACCTGCAGCTTTCGATGATATCCGCGCGGGAAACCCGCAAATTCATCGAGCTCGGCCGCGCACTTTACGGCCCGGTGGAAAGCGGCCTTCTCAGCGCTGCGTCGGACATCCTTGCGCGGACGACAGCGGATGGCGACGCGCCCTCGACATCCGGCAACCGGCGCGACTGCACGTATATCAGGGACCGCGCCCAGGCGATGATATCGGCCTATCGACGCCAGTCGGCCGATTTCACCGCGTCGGTCGAAATTCGTGACGACCTGCCGGCCGGCCTGCTGGTTTCGCGCGGCCAGTTGCTGATCGCGCGAAGTTCGTCACTCGACCAGGATCGCGTCGAGGCGTTGCTCAACCACGAGATCGGCGTTCACCTGCTGACCTATTTCAACGGCTCAGCCCAGGGCCTCAGGGTTCTGCGCTCCGGGCTTGCCGGCTACGAGGGCATGCAGGAAGGGCTTGCCGTCTTCGCCGAGTATCTGAGCGCCGGAATGACCGCAGACCGGCTGCGCGTGCTTGCGGCGAGAGTCGTCGGCTGCGCGGCCCTGCTCGACGGCGCCCTGTTTCCCGAGACCTACCGGCTGCTCGTCGACGGCCATGGCTTTGGCACCGCCGAGGCCTTCAACATGACGCTACGCATCTATCGCGGCGGCGGGCTGGTCAAGGACGCGATTTATCTGCGCGGCCTCTTGCAGCTTCTCGACCATCTCGCCGACGGCGGCAGTCTTGAGCCCTTCTGGATGGGCAAGATCGCAGCCTCACATTTCGGCGCGATCCAGGAACTCAATTTGCGCGGCCTCCTTGGTGCCGCAGCAATTCGCCCTATTTTTCTCGATGACGTCAAAGCGCGCGACCGACTTCAGCGAGCCCAGAGGGGAATTACGCCGCTCGACATGGTCGCAGAGTAGGAAACTGAATGCGCATCGCCTTTCTCGTCAACTCCATCGAGGGCGAAGAAACGTTCTACGCGACGACATCGCTTGCGCTTGCGGCGCTCGCCCGCGGCCACCAGATCGTCTACCTGACCCCCGGCGATTTCATCCTGAAGCCCGATGGCCGCCTGATGGTCCACGCCCTCAACCTTGGTGCTGTGAAGCCGCGCAAGGCCGAAACCTTCATCGCCGCATTGAGGGGGGACGCGACTGGACGGGACATTCTCGACATCGCCGATGTCGACGTTCTGTTCCTGAGGAGCGACCCGTCGGAAGATGCAGGTCCCCGCCCCTGGGCCACCCAGGCGGGCGTGATCTTCGGGCGGCTTGCGGCCGAGCGCGGTGCGATCGTCGTCAACGATCCCGACGGGCTGGCACGGGCGCAGAACAAGCTCTATCTCCAGGACTTTCCCGAGATAGTCCGGCCGACCACTCTGATCTCGAAGCATGTCGAGGAGATCAGGGCCTTCGTCGATGAGCACCCGGGGGGCGTCATCCTGAAGCCGCTGCAGGGCTCCGGCGGCAAGAACGTCTTCAAGGTCAGTTCCAGCCACGAGACGAACCTCAACCAGATCTTCGAGGCCGTCAGCGAGATGGGCTATGTGATCGCACAGGAATACCTGCCCGCAGCAACCGAAGGCGACGTCCGACTGTTCCTGATGAACGGCTTGCCGCTCAAGCGCGGGGATACCTATGCGGCGGTTCGGCGCGTCCCGGCGGAAGGAGAGCTACGGTCCAACATGCATGTCAACGGTAGGCCGATGCCCGCCGTCGTCACACCCGAAATGCTGGCCGTCGCCGAACAAATGCGGCCGAAGCTGGTGAGCGACGGCATGTTCCTCGTCGGCCTGGACGTGGTCGGCGACAGGCTGGTGGAGGTCAACGTCTTTACGCCAGGCGCCCTGCCCGAGATCGCCGAACTTACATCGATCGAGTTCAGCGAGGACATCATGGCCTCGCTTGAACGCAAGCTCGACATCAAACGAGCCAATGGCGGCACGCTATCCAATCGCGAGCTTGCCACGCTCTGACGTCGGCCGGTGGCCGCGACGACTGGAGCTGTCGGGCTGCAACACCGCCGGGCTACAGGGACTCGTCGACGATCACGACCGGCCGCCCCATCGAACAGGCTTCCACCCGCGCCTCGACGCGGTAGACCGAGCGCAGCATGTCCGCGGTGATCACCTCATGGGTCGGACCGCTCGCCAGCACCGAGCCGCCGCTGATGACGATCGTGTCGTCGCAGTAGCGCAGCGCGTGGTTGAGGTCGTGCAGCGCGATCAGCACCGCCATGCCTGACTGCGCCGACAGGCGCTTCATGAAGCCGAGCACCTCGATCTGGCGGAAGAGATCGAGCGCCGAGGTCGGCTCGTCCATCAACAGCACTTCGGGCTTGCGCACCAGCGCCTGGGCGATGGAGACAAGCTGGCGCTGGCCGCCGGAGAGCTCACCGAGGCCGCGAAAGGCGAGGTCGGCGATCCGGAGTTCGCCGAGCACCCGGTCGATCTCGGAGAGCTCGGTGTCCTTCACCTTCCAGCCGGAACCCTGCTTGGCCGACAGAAGCACGGACTCGTAAACCGAGAGCACGGCATTGGCGCCGGTATCCTGCGGCATGTAGCAGATGCCGTCGGGCCCCTTGGCGGTATCCGAAAGGTGCACGGTACCGGGGCCGGACGTCAGGTTTGCGATGCGCTTGAACAGCGTCGACTTGCCGGCCGCATTGGGACCGATCACCGCCGTCAAGCCGCCACCGCGCAACACGCCGGTGTTGACGTCCGACAGCACCGTGCGCCGGCCATAGTTCGCGCCGACCTTTTCCAGCGACAGGCTTACCATGCGCGCCTCCTGTTGGTGAAAATCAGCACGAAGAAGAAGGGCACGCCGACGAGCGCGGTAATGACACCGATCGGCAGTACGGCGCCGGGGATCAGCATCTTGCTGACGACCGAAGTGACCGAAAGCAGAAGCGCACCGCAAAGCACCGAGGCCGGCAGGAAGAAGCGCTGATCCTCGCCGACGAGCATCCGGGCCATGTGCGGCCCGACGAGACCGACGAAGCCGATCGTGCCGACGAAGGAAACCGGGATCGCCGCAAGCAGGCTGACCGTCATCATCGCTTCGAGCCTTAGCCGGCGAACATTGATGCCGAAGCTCGCAGCTTTGTCGTCGCCGAGCCGAAGCGCCGTCAGCGCCCAGGCATGGCGCGCAAAGAGCGGCAAGGCGAAGAGGAGCACCGCACCGGTGATCCAGACCTTGGGCCAGGTCGCCTTGGTGAGGCTGCCCATCGTCCAGAAGACGACGGCGGCGAGCGCCTGTTCGGAGGCCAGGTATTCGAGCAGCGACAGCGCGGCATTGAAGGTGAAGACGAGCGCGATGCCGAGGAGCACGATCGTTTCCACCGTGACGCCACGCATGGTGGAGGCGAAGTGAATGAAGAGCGCCGCAAGCATCGCCATCAGGAAGGCGTTGATCGGCACCATGTATTGGACGGCGATGGGAAAGACCGCCACGCCGGCAACAAGACCGAGAGCCGCGCCGAAGCCGGCGGCCGCGGAAATGCCGAGCGTGAACGGGCTTGCCAGAGGATTGGCGAGGATCGTCTGCATCTGCGCCCCGGCAACCGACAGCGAGGCGCCCACCGTCACGGCCATCAGCGCGATCGGCATACGAATGTCCCAGATCACCACCCGGAGCTGGTCGCTCACGGTTTCCGGCCGGAACAGCGCGGTCAGCACATCCGCAAGCGGATAGTTCGCCGGGCCGAGTGCCATGTCGACCGCGACCGAGGCAAAGAGCCCACCGAGCAGACAGAAGATCAACACCAAACGGCGCAGGACGAGGGCGCGGTAGCGTCCCCGTCCTTCAATGCCGGAAATCTGGTCGGTCATCGCAACCATTATTCACCACCCTTCGGAAGCGAGGCGAAGTAGCCCGGGCGATAGGTCACCGGCAGAAACTTCTCGTGAAACTCGCGGAATGTCCGATCCGGGTCGAGGTCGGCAAAGAGCTCCGGATGGAACCACTTGGCAAACTGCTGGATCGGAATGAACTCGTAAGGCGCGCCGTAGAACTGGTGCCAGACGGCATGCACGTTGCCCTCTTTCACCGCCTTCAGGCCGGGAAAGCCCGGGCGCTGCATCAGGCCGCGCAGACGTTCTTCGGCCGCTGCCGGATCCGCGCCGCGACCGACGCTCACGAACTGGTTGAGATCGGATTCCGCCGACCAGTTGCTGCCGGTAATGATGACATGGTCTGGATCGCTGACGATCAGCTGCTCGGGATTGAGATCGCCGAAGGTGCCCTTGATTACGTCCGAGCCGATATTGTGGCCACCGGCCTCTTCAACCATCCTGCCGAAATTCGCGGGACCGAAGGTTCGGCAGCAGACGACGTCACCGGTAATGCCAGGAGAACGCTCGATGAAGACTTTCGGGCGCGCGATCGCCCCGGCCTTCTTAAGGCGGTCCGTCACCAGCGCGATCTGGGCATTGCGATATGCGATGAATTCGCGCGCCTTGCCCTCGGCGCCGAAAAGCTGGCCGAGGATTTCGACCGATTTTTCGCTGTTGGCCGCCGGATCGACGCGGAAATCGAGATAGACGACGGCGATGCCGGCGGCTTCAGCCTTTTCGATGAAGCCTGATTCCTCGACTGCCTTTTCGGCCTCGAGGTTGAGGGTCAGCACGTCGGGCTTGAGCGCAATCGCCGCCTCGAGGCTGAAATCACCAGATGGGATGTAGCCGAAGCGTGGCAGCTTCTCGATCTCGGGGAAGCGCTCGAGATAGGCGGCGTAGGAATCCGGATCCTTCTTCAGGAGATCGTCGCGCCAGCCGACGATCGTGTCGAAGACATGCTCGCCTTTCAGCGCTGCTGCCACATGGACCTGCCGGGCCTCACCCAGAAGCACGCGCTTGGCGGGCAGCGCGATCTCGACCCGGCGGCCGGTGACATCGATGATCTCCGCCGCGCTGGCCGGCAGAGCCGCCAGCACGATTGCGGCGATCGTCGCCGACGCGATTTTCCTGAAGATCGACATTCTCATTCCTTTCGGTCGTCTCGCCGGAGACCTCCCCTCCTCCGGCCGGCGATGCCCTTACTTGCTGGTCGTCAGCGAGACGAAGTAGCCGCTCTTGTAGGGAAGCGGCAGAAAGCGCTCATGCAATTCCTTAAACGTCGCTTCCGGGTCGAGATCGGCAAAGAGGTCCGGATGCAGCCACTTGGCGATCTGTTGGATCGCGACGAACTGGTAGGGGTTGTTGTAGAACTGGTGCCAGATCGCATGGACCTGGCCGTCCTTGACCGCCTGGACGCCGGTGAAGGCCGGTCGCTTGGTCAGGTTTTCGAGCTTGCGGGCAGCTTCCTTTTCATCGGCGCCATAGCCGACACCAACCCAGGCGCCGCCCGGCACGTATCCCTGCCAGTTGCCGCCCGTGATGATGATCTGATCCGGGTTGGCAGCGATGATCTGTTCCGGGTTGACCACGCCGAAGGTGCCGGGAATGATGTCCTTCGCCATATTCACGCCGCCGGCGAACTCGACCATCTTGCCGAAATTCTCGTTACCGAAAGACATGCAGCAATCGTCGGAATAGCCACCGGCGCGTTCGACGAAAACCAGCGGCTTCTTCGGGTTGGCCTTCGCCAGGACGTCGGTCACCTTGGCGATGCTCTCGGCGCGGAACTTGATGAACTCCTCGGCCTTCTCCTCCTTGCCGAGCAGCTTGCCCATCACGCGCATGCTCGGCTCGGTGTTTTCCATCGGCTTTTCGCGGAAGTCGACATAGACGAGCGGGATGCCGACCTTGGCGAGCTTCTCGATGTAGCCGGCCTCTTCCGTCGCCGTCTTGGCGTCGACGTTCATCAGGACGACATCGGGCTTCAGCGCCACCGCCTGCTCAATGTCGAAGGTGCCGTCCTTCATGCCGCCGAAGGTCGGCAGCTTGGCGATATCAGGGTATTTTTCGAGGTAGGCGGCGTAGCTTTCAGGATCCGCCTTCGCAAGATCGTCACGCCAGCCGACGACATGCTTGAACGGCTCGTCACGATCGAGCGCGCCGAGGAAATAGATCTGGCGCCCTTCGCCGAGGATCACGTGCTCGACCGGCACATTGACCTCGACATCCCGGCCGGTGACATCTTTCAACGTCACGACATCAGCGAAGGCTGCCGTTGAAAAAAGCACGCAAAGGCCCGTGGCGGCCGCAGCCACCCCATTGAAAAACCGCATTGTTTTTTGCTCCGCTGGGAAAATCGACGCGATCTAATGTTTCATGACTTTATTAGTCAACATTTATCTTTTAGAACGCCTCCAAACAGGGACGAGCGGGATCGACATGAGCGACGTAACGGATCGGCAGAACTACAACCTGCGGGATGAAATCAAGGCCTACTGGTCGGAGCGCGCCGCAACCTTCGACCTGTCGCCGGGGCACGAGATCTTCTCGGAAGAAGAACGCGCGGCCTGGCACGCCCTGTTTCTGCGCCACCTCGGAGCGGGCGCCGGTCGCGCCGCGCTGGACCTTGCGAGCGGCACGGGCGTCATCTCGCATCTGCTCGACGAACTCGGCTTCAAGGTGCAGGGCCTCGACTGGGCCGAACCCATGCTCGAGCGCGCCCGCGAAAAGGCACGCAAGCGTGGTCGCTCGATCCGCTTCGCCCTCGGTGATGCCGAAAACACCATGGAGCCCGACGGCCACTACGATGTGATCGTCAACCGGCATCTGGTGTGGACGCTCGTCGATCCGGCCGCGGCCTTTGCCGAATGGCTGCGCGTCCTCAAGCCCGGCGGAACGCTGCTGATCGTCGACGGTGACTTTGTGAATACCAGCGCGCTCGAACGGCTGTTCTCGAAGCTCAGCGTCTGGGGACAACGCTTCGGCGTGTTCAAGGCGGAGACGCCGACCGGATCATCTCAGATGATGGCGACGCATCGTAGCATCCTCTCGCGCGTCCACTTCTCCGAGGGCGCCCGGGCGGAAGCCGTCGTCGAGCTGTTGCGCGAGGCGGGCTTCACCGACATTGCGATCGACAGGGATCTTAGCGAGATACACCGCACCCAGGCGCGAAACTGGAACGTTTTCAAGGGTCTGGCACGGAAGAGCCAGCACCGCTACGCCATCTGCGCAACGCGACCCTAGCGGTTCGACGCGGCAGAACCTGGTTTCAGAAGGCTAGCCGCCGACGCGTTCTGCCAGGCGACGCAGACCCGGAATGTCCTTGAGGGTCAGCTTCTGGCGTCCACCCAAGACAAGGCCCTGCCCTTCCCAGGCGCTGAGAATGCGCGAAACCGTGTGCAGCGTCGTCCCCGTCATTTCCGCGATATCCTGGCGCGAGATCGGGAAATCGATACGGATGCCGCCGCCATCGGGCTTGCCGGCCTGTTCGGCGAGCCGCAGCACGGTATGCGCGACGCGGCGCTCGACTTCCTCCGTCGACATTTCACGGATGCGGGTATGTGCCTCGTCGAGGCGCTGTCCGATCGTGTGCATGGCGTTGACGGCGAGGTGGGGGTTCTTCTCGACGAAGACGTTCCAGAGTTCCGTCGGCCAGGCAAGCACCAGGCTCTCGGTCGCCGCCGTCGCCGTACCCGGATAGTCGTGGCGCTGCAGTGCCCGGGCAAAGCCGAAAAGGTCGCCGGGATTGACGACCCGTACGATGATCTGTTGCCCATCCTTGGTGACCTGGGTCACTTTCAGACGGCCGTGCAGCAGCAGAAAGAAGAAATCGGCCGTCGCTCCCTGTTCGAAGACGGCTTCGTTCTGCGGAACGCGCCGCACCGTGGCGCGCGTCAGCAGCGAATCCAGTTCCGGGTCGCTCATTTTCTGGAACAGAGGGAGCGATTTGACGAGAGTGCGATCGAGTGCAGCCACTTTGGCCCTACATCCTGCCGTTTGAGTTGCCCTGCTCTAGCACAGCCCAGGACCCGGCAAAAGGACCAGGGTGCCGCACGTCCCGTGAGACGCACAAAGGTCGCCGCAGCATCTCGATTTACCATGTGCCTTTGCCCCCAGATCGGTGACGATCCGGGGGCAGATAGCATTACGAAGTCCTGTGCTGGCCAAGACGCGAGAGGCCCCGCGCTCCACCGGCCATGCGATGTCACCCTGCGCCCTGCAGCCGGCGCTCGAAGGCGTAGAGGAAGCCCGAATACCAGCGGCCGTCTCTCACGAGCCGGAAGCCGAGATTATCCGGCGGCACACCGACGGCGCAGCCGCCGCTTTTCGGATCGCGGATGAAGAAGCTCATCGACGCCCGATGCTTGCCATTGACGACAAAGATGCCGCAGGCCGGCTGCTCCTTCAGCACCTTGCCGTCGTCAGCGATGGTGACGCGGCGATGGCAGGTCTCGGTCCATTCCCAGACATTGCCATCGAGGTCCGCAATCCCATACTCGTTTTCGCCAAAAGCGCCCGAGGGCTGCGGCATCGGGTTCTTCGCCCGCTGCCGGCTTGCCTCGCGCTCATAGTCCGCCAGCCAGCGCAGCGCCGGATTATCCTTGGTGCCATCGATCCCCAGCGCATCGTCGGGGAATTTGGACCCGGCGGCAAAGGCCCATTGCTGGTCGGTCGGAAGACGCCAGACTTCGCCGGTCTTCTTGGTCAGCCACGCCGCGTAGTCGGTCGCGTCGGTATAGTTGACCCCGGTCATCGGCACACCCGACAGGCCGGCGCCATGACCGCCCTCCGGCTGCTGGCAGGCGCCGTCGGCGACGCAGCGCTCGAAGTCCTCGCGCGTCACCTGATACTTCATGATCTCAAGCGGTTCCTTGAGCGCCGCGACGACGATCGGCGCATCGACGGCAAAGCCGTTCTTCAGGAAGTGTCCCTCAGCCCGATAGCTCATTTCACGCGGCGCGATCGTGACAGTCACCGGCGGCCGGATCGATAGGTCGACGCCATCCTTGAGATCGTCAAACAGCCCCACCTTTGCCGAAAGCACGCCACCGATTGCGGCCAAGAGAACGGCCGGGGCTGCGAGCGAGAGGAGCGAAACCGCAGATTTCTTGTTGCTGGGCATGGGAGGTCTCCGGGGGAACGGCACGCGCCGACGGGCGCGTGCCTTTGGTCGCGTGTGGGGCCGCCGAGATCGCGGCCCCACGATCACCTTGCATCAGCCGCCTACATCGATGCCGGCTTGACGACCGATGTCATCAGATCGTCGTTCCATTCGCCGGTGACCTTGAAGTGACCGGCTGCACCCAGTTCGAACGCCTCGATCAGATTGTGGTTCACGTAGGCGTAAACACCCGGCTGGCGGAAGGTGTAGAAGGCAGCGCCAGCGGTACCGCCTGGGATGAGCCAGGTTTCCTGGTCGAGGTCCGGCGGGTTGCGGAACTTGCCGGTCGCCCAGACATAGTCACCGTGCCCGCCGATCAGGTGCGGCCGCGTATCGCGGTTGGCCTGCGAATGGACGACCAGCACGCGCTCGCCCACCGCCGCGGTCAAGGCATTGTCGCCGGTCAGCGCGCCGACTGCGCCGTTGAAGACGATGTGGGTCGGGGTCAGCGTACGCATCGCCTTGACAGCATCCTCATAGGCATCGCCGGGGGTTTCGTACTTCTTGTAGTTCCCGGCCTCGTCCTTCGGCACGTAGAAGTCCTGCTCGCCGACATAGTAAATCTTGTCGTAGGTCAGCGGCTGACCCTTCTCGTCCTTCAGGCCTTCACGCGGCAGCACCATGATAGCGCCGTTCATGCCCGAGGTGACGTGCCACGGCACCATGCCTTCCGGCGCGCAATGGTAGACGAAGACGCCCGGCTTGGTGGCCTTGAAGCGAAGCGTGGTTTCCTCGCCCGGGTTCACCTGGGTCAGCGCACCACCGCCCAGCGCGCCGGTTGCGGCGTGGAAGTCGATGTTGTGCAGCAGCGTGTTGGTCTCCGGGTTGATCAGCCGAAGTTCGACATAGTCGTTCTCATGCACGACCATCAGCGGACCAGGAACCGAACCGTTGAAGGTCATTGCGTGGATCTCGGTGCCCTCACGGTCGATCACCAGCTTCTTTTCCTCGATCGTCATGGTGAATTCGACGACGCGCGGTCCAGTCTTGGCGACCTGTTCATGGGCGTGGACGAAAGGCGGCTTGACGAGATCGACCTTCACGCGCGGCAGGGTCGAGATGTCGACAGGGGTAGCGCCTGCCGCCGTAGCGGCGCCGGCCGCCTGTGCCGAAGCGGTATGGAGAAGCGGCGCAACCGCGCCCGCCAGGGCAGCGCCGGCAAGCATCGTCCGGCGGGTTATCTGAAGTTGTTCAGTCATCTTGCTCTCCTTCGACGCGCTCCAGCGGCCGGGATTGGCCTTCTGCGAAACGCGCCTGTATTCAACGAGTTAGAGTGGGCGGCGCCGACGCAGGCGGCCTCACCTCCGGTCTCGACCACCGGTCCCCCAGCAGTCACAAGAGAAGTAGAACCACAGACGAATCGCGTCTTTGTCTTGGAACAAATCGTTTCGACGAGATCGCTTTTCTTTCACGCCACATGAACACACGTGGCGGAGCGGGGCAGCGATACTTGCGTTTTCGCAAAGAGCCCCTGCGAAGCCATTGATAGATCAAGCCTCATCCGCAAGTCCGCAAGCACGCACGACGAGGACCACGATAATGTTGGACAGATTGATAAGACCGAAACCGAGCGGCGGTATTCCGCGCGGGCTCTCGACCACCGGCCCGGTGCTCTTTTCCTATGGCTTCCGGCCGTTCTTTTTCGGCGCCGCGCTCTGGGCGATCGCCGCCATGGTGCTGTGGATCTCTGCGCTTACTCTCGGCCTGGACGTTGCCGGCGACTACGGCGCCGCCCATTGGCACGCGCATGAGATGTTGTTCGGCTTCTCATCCGCCGTGCTCGGCGGCTTCCTTTTGACGGCGATCCCGAACTGGACGGGAAGACTGCCGGTCTCCGGCGGTCCGCTCGCCGCGCTCTTCGGGCTCTGGGTTGTCGGCCGGCTCGCGCTGCTGTCGAGCGGCGTCATCGGCCTGCCTGTCGCTGCCGGCATCGAAGCGCTGTTCCTGCCGGTGCTCCTGCTGATCTGCGCGCGCGAGGTGATCGTCGGCCGGAAATGGAAGGACCTGAAAGTCATCGGCGGGCTGGTGCTCCTGTCTGCAGCCAATATCTGGTTCCACCTTTCGGTGCTCCGGGACCTCGACGAGGATGCAGCAGCGCGGCTGGCGATCGCCGCCTACACCATGCTGATCATGATCGTCGGTGGACGCATCGTGCCGAGTTTCACGCGCAACTGGCTGAACAAGGTGGGGCGCACCAATTTCCCCGTGCCCTATAACCGCTTCGACACGGCAGCGATCCTGATCGGTGTCGCGGCCCTTGCCGCCTGGACCTTCGCACCGGATCACATCGTCACGGGGGCGATCGCGCTTACCGCCTGCGCCTTCCACACGGTGCGGCTGTTCCGCTGGCGCGGCTTGGCGACCTGGCCGGAGAAGCTGCTCTTCGTGCTGCACGCGGCCTACGCCTTCGTGCCGCTCGGCTTCCTGGCGATATCAGCCGGTGCGATCGAGCTCTTGGGCGAATACCCGGTCATGCACGTGCTGACCGTCGGCGTGATCGCATCGATGATGCTCGCCGTCATGACCCGTGCCAGTCGCGGCCACACCGGACGACCGTTGGTGGGATCGGCAATCACCAGCGCCTCCTACGTTGCGATCATGGCCGCGGCGCTGGTTCGGCCGCTGGCAGACCTACTGCCCGTGCACTTCCACCACCTGATCGCGCTGTCGGGCGTGTTGTGGATCGCCGCCTTCGCGCTGTTCACGCTCGAATACGGACCGATGCTCGTGTGCGATCGCCGCTCGCCCCGCGCCTCAGCCTGACCGCACGTTCGATCCCCAATGCAAAAGGCGCCGCTGATGCGGCGCCTTTTTTTTAAACAACACCAGTCTCAGAAGATGCTGCCGTGCGCGAATTCGACCGCGCTGTCGGCCATCATCTCGGGCGTCCAGGGCGGCTCATAAGTCAGGCGCACTTCTGCGTATTCGACGCCCGGTACATACCAGACGCAGTTCTGCACCGCTTCCTTAAGGAAGGCCGTCGCCGGGCAGCCTTTGATCGTCGTCGTCATGGTGACCCGGGCGATGCCGCCCTCCTGAACGTCGATGTCGTAGATCAGGCCGAGATCGACGACGTTCTTGCCCATTTCCGGGTCGATGATGATGCGCAGCGCATCGCGGATCCTCGCCTCGAGGTCCAGGGTTTCAAGCTCCGACATGGGAACGCCTCCCGCCGATGCGAATGAGGATCCGGTAGGTCTCGCCGGTCGCATCGAAATTGCCGGCCCATTTGTGCCCGCGCTTTGCGAGCTCCGGGTAAAGGAACAGCGGTTCGCGCGCGAGCAAGGCGAACAGCACTTCGCCCTCCGCCATCTTCTCGGCTGTCGCCAGAATGCGCACCATCGGCTCGGGCGGATCGAGCTCCGTCAGGTCGAGCTGGCGGCTCGGGTCGGGCCAGGTGTCCAGATCCGTTTCGCCGGCCGAAAGGCGGATCTCGTCAACCTCTCCTTCTGGCGTGAACAGAACCTCCCAGTCGCCGTTGTCGAGCGGGCGGTCCTGATGGCTGAAGCCGCGTCCGGCCATCACGCTGTAGAGCGGAACGGGCCGGAAGGTCGCGATCAGCTTCAGCGCCTGGCCCGGCGCCAAGCTGTCGACAGCGTTCATGATGGCCTGGAACGGATCACTGCCACCGCGCAACAGCGGCCGGACGTCGAGTTCATAGGGATCTTGGCTCATGGGAACCTCCGTGAGGAATGGGTGGCAGAAACAGGCCTGGTCGAACGAGTCCGTCAGGCAATCGAAGTTCGGCCGGAACGTTGATCAGTCGCCGTGTTCGCACGAACTCGAGGATGAGCGCATTGACGGCAATCAATTGGCCGAAACTCGCAAAACGAAAAAGGATGGCACTGCCAGTCAGCAACGCCAGAGTACCGAGCGCGACCGTCAGATAATAGAGCCAAAACCAGCGAAGGGCTGAGGCTTCGGTAACGAGATCCTGGACCCTGGGGGTCGGCATGCGCCCAAGCGCCGGCCCGTAGCATTCGAGCCAGGTCATGAACGGCACGATCTTGTAAAGCTGGGCGAGACCCATGCCGGTCAGCCAGCCGAACGTAACGAGATAGATGGCAGCGCCGGAACCGGTGTCGAGACGGCCTGCCGCAAGCAGCGCGACGAAGAGCACAGTCGCAGCGATCAGCGACACGAAGGCGCCGATGCTGGCGCGGCTATTGAGCTCGATCGCCTTGCGCCGGCGCTCCCGATAGATGCGCAGAATATCGCCGGCATAGATCGCCACCACGGCGGCGCCGGAAGCGACGGCAAGGACGAGAAGCGGCGCACGGCCGAAAGTGCCCACGAGTATGAGGAGCACCACCACCGCCAGAAGACCGAGGCAAAGGGCGCCAAGCACGAACACCACGCGGCTGCTTGTTCGCTCCTTGTCCGGCGACAGCATGAACATGGTCAAAAGCCGGTAGCTGACACCCATGGTGGTGAAGCTCAGCCAGCCGCAAAGGCCAAGGGAAGCATGAAGCGACAGCCCGTCGATCGTCAGGTCGATCGCGCCTTCCGCATCGATCAAGCCCGAGAGTACGCCGGCATAGGTGCCGCCGAGCAGCATCGTGCCGAAGAGTGCCGCAAGACCAACCGCGACGAACCGGGCCGGTAGTGGCAGCGGGCGCGCATGCCAGAGCGTGGCTGCGAAGGCAAAACCCAGCACCGAAAAGCCGACGATCGAAAAAGCAGCTCCCAGAGGAAGCAGCATTATCGGAAGATCGATCGCGCCGGAAAGGCTGACGAAGCCGAGCGTCAGGCTGGCGATGCCTGTGATGAGGAACAGGAGCGCCGGCAGCGCGATGCTCGGGAAGGATAATGCCTGGCCGACGAGAACGGGCACGAACTGCAGCAGCGCGCCGGTCATCAGCAGGCTCAGCCAGCCCAGCACGACGACATGGACGAGCGCCAGCGTTTCGGGCGCCTCAAGGGCTGAGACCGGGTGGCCGTAGCCGAAAACCATCATGATCTCGCCAAGGACGAGGAAGATCAGCGCGGCCGCGAAGTAGGACATCGTCCAGCGGGAAAGCGAGGCTGCGAACATGGCGGTTCATCCCCTGGATCACGATGGATTTGGCCGGGTCGGCCAAGGCCATGGACGTGATCGGTTCTCATGAGTGAGAGCGGGATGTGAGCGGAAAACGGCGAATGCCTTTCCTCATCCCGCTCTTGAGGCGCATCGAGGGCTCAGTGCCCGCCGCAGCAGCAATCGCAGCCGGAGGATTGCCGCCGGCCGATTTCGACACGCCAGACATCCGGTCCCTGCTCGAGGTATTCCCAGGTGAATTCGCCCGGATAGCGGGTTTCCAGCTGGTAGTGCAGCGGGCGCGGATCGTGGTCGTTGATGATGATGAAGGCGCCGCCCTCGGCAAGCGCGTTCAACATGCCGAAGATTTTCGGATGGCGTTCTACCGGCGGAATCGTCCGCACATCGATGAAGGGCATGTCGGTCTCTGCAATGGTCATGGTCATCCGCTTCTGAGCGCCGTCGTTTGATGATGGTCCGGGAAACGCCGGCGCACACGCCCCGGATTTCCGCAACCTAGCGACCACGCAGCCGCGACATTTTGTCGAAGCGCAAACAAATCCCGCTTTGGCCGAGACCATGCCCGTCCTTGACTTTTCGCAAAGAGGTGCCGCCCCGCACGGCCTAGAAAAGCTGCATCCATCGCCATCCAGATGAGGACGAAATGCAAGCTTCCGCGCTCCTGAAATACGGTGAAATGCGCCTGCCGCGCTACACGAGTTACCCAACCGCACCGCGCTTTGCCGCTGATGTCGACGATCACACCTACGGTGACTGGCTGAAGGCGATCCCCGAGGGGCAGGACGTGTCGCTCTACCTGCACATCCCCTTCTGTCGTTCCATGTGCTGGTACTGCGGTTGCCACACGACGATCACCAAGAAGGACGATCCGATCCTCGACTATCTCGATGTACTCCGAGACGAGATCCGCATGGTCGCCGATACCATTGGCCGGCCGCTTCCGGTCGCGGAGGTACACTTTGGCGGCGGCACGCCGACAATCATCGAGCCGCGTGAATTCCTGGCGTTGATGGCGTTGATGCGCGAGCGCTTCGCGCTGTCACCATCGGCCAATGTCGCCGTCGAGATCGATCCGCGCCGGCTGACGCTCACCATGGCCGAGGCACTCGGCGAAGGCGGCGTCCGACGCGCGAGCCTCGGCGTACAGAGCTTCGATCCCGTCGTGCAGAAGGCGATCAACCGCATCCAGAGCGAGAAGCAGACGGCCGAAGCCGTCGACCACCTGCGCGGCGCCGGCATCGGCGGGATCAATTTCGACCTGATCTACGGCCTACCGCATCAGACGGTGCGCTCCTGCGTCGAGACGGTCGAAGCGGCCGTTTCGATGCGGCCGGAACGGTTCGCGGTTTTCGGTTACGCCCATGTGCCGAGCTTCAAGAAGCACCAGCGCATGATCGACGAGACGGCGCTCCCCGACAGTGCCGCGCGCGCCGAACAGGCGATGGCGATCAGCGAGGCGCTGGTCAAAGCCGGCTACCGGCAGATCGGCCTCGACCATTTTGCCTTGCCTGACGACGATCTGGTGACGGCCCAGGCGAATGGACAGCTCCGCCGCAATTTCCAGGGCTACACGACCGACACCTGCGAGACCCTGATCGGTTTCGGTGCCTCGGCGATCGGCCGTTCGCGCGACGGTTATGTGCAAAACGAGGTGCCGCCCGGTGTCTATGCAAGCCGCATCGCCTCCGGTCGCCTCGCAACCACCAAGGGCTACCGACTGACCGACGAGGACCGTCTGCGGGCCGCGATCATCGAACGGCTGATGTGCGATTTCAGCGCGGATATTTCCGCAATCGCCGCAGCTTATGGCCGCGACTGGCAATCGCTGGTCGAAGGCAACGGCAAGCTGACCGAGCTACGAAAGGACGGCGTGATCGACATCGCCGATGGCGTCATCACCGTCCGCCCCGAACACCGCTTCGTCATACGCGCGGTGGCGGCGGCCTTCGACGCCTATATCGATGAGTCCCAGAGGGTTCACAGCAAGGCGGCTTGAAGGCGCTGATCGCCGGGAAGGCTTGGCTATTGCCGAGCCTTCAGCCGCCGTAATCACGCCGGCAAAGCGCCGCCCCGCTTCTTCCGTCGTGCTCGGGCTTGAGCCGAGCATCCAAACCCAGCCTCCCTCCCACGAAAATAGCCGCGAAGCGGCGGACTTGCGGCTGGCAAACGCCTTCCGCTGAATCTAAGAGGCCCGGCGGTTACCGGGCCTCTTGCTTCTCTTTCGACTGGCCGACCGCCTTACCCAACCAGATTGCGGTAGATCGCCGGCAGCGCCGCCGGCAGCCGCGAGATGTTGCCGATCACGGCATAGCCGTTCTGGCCGAACATGGCGGGCACGTAGGACTTCGCCTCCCGGTCCACGGTGACAGCGAAGGTGTTGATGCCGCTGCGCCGCGCCTCCGTGACCGCGCGGCGGCTGTCTTCAAGCGCGAAACGCCCCTCGTAGTGGTCGATATCGTTGGGCTTGCCATCGGTCAGCACCAGCAACAGCTTCTTGCGGTTCGGCTGCCGACGAAGCTCGGCCGAGGCGTGCCGGATCGCGGCGCCGATGCGAGTGTAATAGCCGGGCTTCAGCGCTGCGATGCGCGCTTCGACCAGCGGCCCCATCGCCTCATTGAAGGCCTTCACGGTTTCGACCCGCACCCAGTCGCGCCGCCTTGAGGTGAAGGTCAGGATCGAGTGGTTGTCGCCGCAGGCCGAGAGCCCGTGCGCAAGGATGAGCAGGGCCTCTTTTTCCACGTCGAGCACCCGCCGGTTGTCGGACCAGGAATCGGTCGACAGCGAAACGTCGACGAGGATCGTCACCGCCAGATCGTGCACCTGCGGCCGGCTCATCAGATGAATGCGGTCGCTGCCCTGGCCACCGGCGGCGAGATCGGTGCGGGCACGCACGACCGCGTCGAGATCGAGATCGGCGCCGTCGAGTTGCGCACGTAGCATCTCGTGCCGCGGGCGCAGCACTTCGAACTGGCGCCGCACCCGGCGGATAAGGCTCCTGCTTTCCTCGGTAAGTTCCGTCCGCTCTTCCTGGGCGGAAGCCGGCATGGCCAGCACGCGGCAATGGTCCTTGAGGTACTGGCCGGTCCGGTAGTTCCATTCGGGATAGGTCAGTTCGGCCGTCAGCGGCGTCGGGTCGACGGCTTCAGGCGGCAGATCGAGATCGAAGCGGAAGCGTGCCGAGGGCCGTCCCTTGCGCTCGCCGAGCGTCATGTCGTCGAGTTCCTCGGCAGCCTTGCTGTCGTGGTCGTCGCTGTCGTCGCCGGGCCGGTCGACATTGACCATCTCGGCCATCGCCAGGATCTTCTCGAAGCGATTGAGAATGAAGGGGCTGCGTTCGCCCTTGCGGTTCTCCGGATTTTCGCGCACCGCCACATGGCGCTCGACCTCGGCGCCCGCACTCTGCGTGCCCGGCGCCGCGGCAACATCTTCGTCGCGCGTGGTCATGGTTTCGGTGCGCAGCAGCGTGTCCGGCCAGAGCGGCATCGGCAGCATCGGCAGGTAACCGGGTGGCGCGCGATGCGGAAAGATCACCGGCAGCGTCGTATCCGCCTGGCCCGTGGCCTTGCGCAACAGGCGCAGGATGCGGTTTTCGACATGCTGCTCGATCGACGGCAGCCCAGCCCTCTGCCGCTCGGCAAGGACCGCCTCGGCCAGACGCCGATAGCGCCGCCGGAGCCCGGGGAACCGCTGGAAGACTTCGTCGACCGTTTCCTGCGCACGCGATACCAATGCCAGATCGCGGCGGAGTGGATCGGTTTCGCTGACGGGATCGACCGGCATCGTCGCCATATAGGCGACGAGCCAGTGATAGAGGTCCCGGTTCAGGTCTTTCGACGGAAAGATGTCGATCTCACCCGGCAGCATCAGCGACGCGTGGTCGCGCGCCGGCTGAACGAGCTTCTCTTCGCCAAGCCCCATGCGCTGCCGCCACCGCAAGCGATGGGTCGACGTGCGCCCGCGGGCGGGCACGATCTGCACCGCCGCCTCGCCGCCATGTCCGCGAAAGGAGACGCCGAGTACCGGCAGCATGTCGGCGAGCTTCACCGCCTCTTCCGGATACCGCCGCCAGGTTCTGGTGTTGCCGACGAAACGATGCCAGGCCCGTCCGACGGTTTCTTCGAGCTCGAGGAAATCAAGCATGGTTCACCTCACGCGATCAGCGAACCGGCCACTTCGAGAAGTGCGGCACGCACGTCCGGTTCATCGGTGAGCGGCTCGATCATCGCGGCCCGCACTGCATCCTTGACCGGCATGCCGGCATCAATCAGCGAGGCGCAGTAGACGAGCAGCCGGGTCGACACGCCTTCTTCGAGGTCATGCCCTTTCAGAGCGCGCAGGCGGTGCGCGAGGTTGACGAGCGGCGCCACCTGGCTCTCCAGCAGTCCGCTCTCTTGCGAAACGACCGATATCTCCTCGTTCCGCGGCAGGAAATCGAACTCGATCGCCACGAAGCGCTGCCTTGTGCTGGGCTTCAGGCTCTTCAGCAGGTTCTGGTAGCCGGGATTGTAGGAAACGATCAGCATGAAACTCGACGGTGCTTCGAGCAGTTCGCCGGTGCGCTCGAGCGGCAGCATTCGGCGGTCGTCGGTCAGCGGATGCAGGACGACGGCCACGTCCTTGCGGGCTTCGACGATCTCGTCGAGATAGCAGACGCCACCGTTGCGCACGGCCCGGGTCAGCGGGCCGTCGACCCAGACGGTGTCGCCGCCCTTGAGAAGATAGCGTCCGGTGAGGTCGGCGGCGGCCAGATCGTCATGGCAGGAAACGGTCGAAAGCGGCAGGCCGAGCTTCGCCGCCATGTGGCTGACGAAGCGGGTCTTGCCGCATCCCGTCGGTCCCTTCAAGAGGAGCGGCAGCTGCCGCACCCAGGCGCTTTCGAACAGCGCGGATTCATTGCCGGAGGGACTATAGGCGGGGATATCGAGCGCCGCGCGACTGACGGCAGATTGGACAGGGCTCATGGCAAGTTCTCCATGCTGGGAATTCTTCGGGAGATGCCGGCGCGGCGAACCGCGCCGGCTGATCGGTCATTCGGCGGGCTGGACGACGCCGGCGAGCTTCTCGCTGCGCTCGCGGCCGGGCATCAGAACTGCCCAGATGAACATCAGCGCCGAAATCAGGACGACGGCACCCGAGCCGAGGCGGATCCAGTAGAACAGCGCCAGCTGGTCCTGGACGTCCATGTAGCTTTCGCCGAGCACGCGCTGCAGATGCGCCTGAAGGACACCGGCGAAGGTGAGAGCGAAGGTCATGACCGACATGGCGGTGCACATGATCCAGAAGCTCACCATCGACAGCCACTGGTTATAGGGCGCACGGCCGCGGATTTCCGGAATGGCGTAGGCCATGACCGCGAGGTTCAGCATCACATAGGCGCCGAAGAAGGCGAGGTGTCCGTGGGCCGCGGTCACCTGGGTGCCATGGGTGTAGTAGTTCACCGAAGACAACGTGTGCAGGAAGCCCCAGACGCCGGCACCGAAGAATGCCATGACCGAGCAGCCGATCGACCAGAGGAGAGCTGCGCGGTTCGGATGCTTACGGCCGGCCTTCCAGGTCATCACGAAGGTGAAGACCACCATGGTGAAGAAGGGTGCCACTTCCAGCGTCGAGAACAGCGAACCGATCCACTGCCAGTAACCCGGTGCGCCGATCCAGTAGTAGTGGTGGCCCGTGCCGAGGATACCGGAGAAGAGCGCCAGGCCGACGATGACATAGAGCCACTTTTCGACGACCTCACGGTCGATGCCGTTGAGCTTGATCATCAGGAAGGCGAGCACCGATGCCATGATCAGTTCCCAGACGCCTTCGACCCAGAGATGGACGACGTACCACCAGTACATCTTGTCGAGCGCCAGGTTGATCGGATTGTAGAAGGCGAAGAGGAAGAAGATGGCCACACCCCAGAGCCCGAAGATCAGGATGTTGGTGACGGTCGTCTTGCGGCCTTTCAGCACCGTCAGCGTGATGTTGTAGAGGAACATCAGCGCGACGATGACGATGCCCACCTTAATCGCGAAGGGCTGCTCGAGGAATTCGCGCCCCTCGTGGATATGCAGGAGATAGCCGACGACGGCGACGGCCGCGGCGATCAGGAAGATCCAGAACTGCGCGACGGCGATCTTCGTGCTGTAGAGTTCGGTTTCGGCCTCTTCCGGCAGCAGGTAGTAGGTAGCACCCATGAAGCCCATGAGCAGCCAGACGATCAGCGCGTTGGTGTGGACCATGCGCACGATGTTGAAGGGTAGCAGCTCGGAGAGCGTATTGGGCAGGACGTAAATGGTGCCGGCAAGCACGCCGAACAGCACCTGGGCGAGGAACAGGCCGAGCGCTCCGTAGAAGTAGAGCATCGCGACCTTTTGGGTTTGGTATTTCATGGTGTCACACTCCAATCGGTTCGCTTAACCTGCCTCGTTCGGCGGCCAGTTCTGGGTCTTGATGCGGCTCGTCCATTCGAGGAAGTCGGCGAGGTCGTTGAGTTCCTGTTCGGTCAGGTTGAACTGCGGCATCTGCCGCCGTCCCTCGATGCCGGTCGGCTGGGCGGCCATCCAGGCTTTAAGCGTTTCGCGGGCGCCGTCCGGATCGGCCTCGCCGCCGAAGCGCTTCCAGACATTGCCGAGCTCGGGCGCGAAATAGGCGCCCTCGCCGAGCAACGTGTGGCAGTTGATACAGGAGTTCTTTTCCCAGACGTGTTTGCCGCGTGCGACCGCATCGGTCAGCGTCGTTTCGTCCGTCGAGGTCGTTCGCATGTAGTAGTGGCTGTGGGCGGTCAGCCCGACAAAGATTGCGAAGAAAAAGAAGGACCCGCCGTAAAAGACGTTACGGGCCCCGGTTTTGGTGAGGCGTTCTGCCATCACGTGGTCCTTTCGATTTCAGTTGGCCGCTGAGAGTGCGGCCGGCTGATCTGATCCCCTCCCCGTGCGGCGCAGCCGGCAACAATCGGGGCGAACCCATGTCTAGGGAAATCGGCGGCGGCTTCTTTGCGTTTCGGCAAACAAGTCCGCGGGTCGTCTCAGCTGAAGAGAGCGGTGCTCAGGACCAGCTTCGCTGCGGCAACGAGGACGAGCGCTGCTGGCCAGATCAAAAGTCCAAGACGAAGGGCCGACGGCGCCTGCCGGAGCCCCATGAAATCGAGCGCGACGAACCGGCTTTTGACGATGGCGAGCCCGAGCAACACGGCGATGACGAGGGTGGCAGGCCCGGCGATCGCCATCAGCGCTATGCCCGAAATCACGGCTCCGGCAAGCAGCAGCCAGGTATTGAACAATTGTCTGGGATTGCGATCGGTCATGGCACTCACACGAGATAGACGAGCGGGAACATCACGATCCAGACCAGATCGATCACGTGCCAGAGCGTGGTGATCAGCTCGACATTGCCGGGTTTCGGTCGCCAGGCAACGATGATGAGCACGAAGGCACCGAAGACGACGTGCAGCAGATGGAAACCGGTGACGAGAAAATAGAGCTCGAAGAAGGAGCCGAACTGAGGATCGCCGGCAACGCCAGCCTCGGCGCTATATTCGAACACCTTGATCGCCGCGAAGGCGAAGCCGAAAAGCGCCGCATTCACCAGCGCCCGCCTGCGCTGCTTAAGCGATGCCCTCGGCCTCGTCGCCAAGGCCGCCTGCCAGCCGCTTGTCAAAAGAACAAGCGTGTTGATACCGGCAAGCAGAGGATCGAGATGCGAGCGGGCGGCGGCAAACGCGTCCGGCTGGAGAAGGCCCACAATCAGGAAGCCGACAAGCAGAATGCCGAAGGCGGCAAGTTCGCTCCAGACGAGCACCCAGAGCAGCAAGGCGTCCGTCGTGTCCTCTTCCGCCGTTGCGGCAATCGGATGACTGCGGGCATCCATGTCAGCGCCTCCGTTCAAAAAACATCGTTCGAGCTAGGCGCGGGCGCACACCCTGTCTTTGCGATTGAGCAAAGAAGCCGGCAGGGGGCGGGGCTATTGGCTGACAACAAAGGAGCCTTCCGATGACAGACGCACAGATCGGCCTTTCCGTCGCTACCCCCATCATCATCGTCTTCGCCCTCGTGCTCTATCGCATGGGCGTGCTTCAGCGCGGCGCGACGCTGTCGGCGATCCTCTCCTCCGTTGCTATCGCCATCGTTCTCTTTCTCGATCGCTGATCTGCAAACTTTGAGAAATGTCAAAGAGGATCATTGCCGTCGGGTGTAGTTCGAACCAACACTCAACGGAGCAGATCGATGCAGCAGCAATTTTCAGAACATCACGAGCTGGGGCAGGCTTATCGCGAGCTTTTGTCCCTGTGTGATCGCCTCGAGACGCTTGCCGATTCCATCCCGCGCCGCATCGACCTGACGAGCTGCCGCGTGATCATGACGGAGCTGCCGGAAAAGCTCAGGCGCGTCCACGCGCTGGAGGAGATGATCCTGTTTCCAGCGGTCGAAATTCAGCGGGCGGACGACGGCCGCGACGCCTTGATCGCACGGCTGCGCGCCGAGCATGACCAGGACGATCGGGCAGCCGTCGAACTGGTGCGTGTGCTGAAGGCGGTTCACGACAACAGGGCATCGCTCAGCTGGGATGCGATCGGTTACATGTTGCGAGGCTTCTTCGAAACGGTTCGCCGCCATGTGGCAACAGAGCGCCTGCTTCTCTGGCGCCATGCGTGAGACAACCGATATGACCTATTTTCTCCTCGCCTTCGCCGTCTTCCTGCTGCTTCATCTGGTGCCGGCCTGGCCGGCGCTACGCCAGGGCCTGATTAACCGCCTCGGCCGCTCGACCTATTTCGCGGTCTATTCGCTTCTGTCCGTGCTCGCTCTCGGTTTCGTCTTTCACGCGGCCCTTCAGCTCGATTTCATCCCACTCTGGGAACCGGCGGCCTGGCAGGCCTGGGTGACCTTCGTTCTGGCGCCACTCGGCATCTTTCTCGTGCTGGCCGGCCTCTTCAGCGAGAACGCGCTGTCGATATCCATCTATCAGGGAAACGAACGGCCGGGCGCCATCGTGACGATCACCCGCCACCCGGTGCTCTGGGGCTTCCTGCTCTGGGCCGCCGGTCACATCGTGCCCAATGGCGACCTGCGCGCGCTGGTGCTTTTCGGCGGTTTCGCGCTGTTTTCCGTCGGTGGTTTCTTCATGCTTGAAAAGCGTGCCCGCCGACGTCTGGGTGACGGCTGGCAAGCGACCTCGAAGGGCACGTCAGTCTGGCCTTTCGCAGCGATCATCCGGGGCGAAACCCGTTTGCGCGCCGATCCCGTGATGATCATCGCCGCCTTTGCCACCGTCGCGATTGCCGTCTGGCTGCTGCTTGGCGGTCACGAGGTCCTGTTCGGCGCCGATCCGCTGCTTCAGGCAACCGCCTTCTAGATCACGATGATTTTTGGTCCTCACCCTGCCAGGCCCTCGCCAGCGGGGTGATCGGCAGCGCCAGCAGGTCAATCGCCCTGGCCGCCAGATGGTCGACGATGGCCTCGACGGTTTCAGGCCGATGATAGAAGGCCGGCACCGGCGGCATGATAATCGCCCCCATTTCCGTGACGGCGCACATATTGCGCAGGTGACCGAGATGCAGCGGCGTCTCGCGTGCCATCAGCACCAGCCTGCGCCGCTCCTTCAGATGCACGTCCGCTGCACGGACCACGAGGTTATCGGCCATGCCGGCAGAGATCGCAGCAAGTGTGCGCATGGAGCACGGCGCCACGATCATGCCGGCCGTTGAAAACGACCCGCTCGCAATCGCCGCGCCGATATCGGCGTGGTCATAGGTTCGCGTAGCCTTACGCAACAGGGAGGGAAGTGCCTCTGCGCCAACCTCATGCGCAAGCGTGCGGTGCGCCGCCGGCGATAGGACGAGATGCAGCTCGACGCTTTCGATTTCGCTGAGCCGCTCGGCGATGCGAACGGCAATCGCAGCGCCTGAAGCGCCGGTGACGCCGAGGACGATCTTCAACCGGTTCATCGCGTCAGCCCTCCAAGCCCGAGACCGGCCCAGATCGCATCGACCTGACCAATGACCTCGGGCGACATCTCCAGAACACGCCCCCATTCGCGGTCGGTCTCGGCGCCGATCTTGTTGGTGGCGTCGAGCCCGAGCTTGCCGCCGAGGCCGGAGCGCGGCGACGCGAAGTCGAGATAGTCGATTGGCGTCCCCTCGATCACGGTCACGTCGCGGCTGGCATCGAAGCGGGTGGCAAGCGCCCACATAACGTCGGACCAGTTGCGCACGTTGATATCCGGATCGACGGCGATGATCAGCTTGGTGTAGCTGAACTGCGGCAGGACAGACCAAAGCCCCATCATCACGCGCTTGGCCTGCCCGGGATAACGCTTGTCGATCGAAACGACCATGGCCCTGTAGGAGCAGGCTTCGGGAGGCAGATAGAGGTCGGATATCTCGGGAAACTGCTTGCGAACCAGCGGCACGAACAGCCTGTTCATCGCCTCTCCGAGCCGCGAAGGCTCGTCCGGCGGCCGGCCGGTATAGGTGGAAAGATAGAGCGGAGTCCGACGCATGGTGATCGCCGACAGACGCATGACCGGGAACGGCTCCACCGAATTAAAATAGCCGGTGTGATCGCCATAGGGGCCCTCCTCCGCGGTCTCGCTCGCTGAGACCGTCCCCTCCAGCACGATCTCCGCATTGGCCGGCACCGAAAGCGGCACGGTCTTCGCCTTCACGAGTTGCGTCCTGCCGCGCCGAAGCAGCCCTGCGAAATTCAGTTCGCTCAAGCCATCGGGCAGCGGCATGACCGCAGAAAGGATCGTCGCCGGGTCGGCTCCGACGACGACCGCGATCGGCATGTCCTGCCCCAGGCGTTGCCACAAGCGATGGTGACGGGCGCCGCCGCGGTGCGCGAGCCAGCGCACGATGGCGCGATCAGACCCCAGCACCTGCATGCGATAGATCCCGACGTTGACATCGAGCGGACCATCCGGCGCGCGCGTGATCACCAGTGGCCAGGTGATGAGCGGCGCCGGCTCGCCCGGCCAGCACCATTGAACCGGCAGGCGCCCGAGGTCGATTTCGTGATCGCGCCAGACGACCTCCTGACACAGCGCACGCGTTACCTTTCGTGGCCGCATATACATCGCCGATCGGAGCAGAGGCAGCCGGTCCCAGGCGTCACGCAGCGACTGCGGCGCTCTCGGATCGCGCAGTTCCGCAAGGTCGCCCGCAAGCGCATCGAGCCCACCCGGCGCCAGGCCGAAACCACGCTCGATCCGGCGTTCCGACCCGAAGAGATTGGTCAGAAGCGGGATCGGCTGTGCAGCGCCCGTCGCATCGATCGGCCGCTCGAAGAGAAGTGCCGGCCCGTCAGCGGCAAGCACGCGGCGGTGGATTTCGGTCACCTCATGCACCAGCGAAACCGGCCGCGAAATGCGCGTCAGATCGCCTTCGCGCTCGAGCGTGTCGACAAAATCCTGAAGCGTTGCAAAGCCCTGGGACGGGCGGAAGGTCCTGTTCATGGAGCCTGTTTGTGGCGGCGAATGGCCCTTGTCTTTGACGTGGCGCAAATAACCGGCCGCCCCGGGCGACTAGCATGCGGCGCATCGTCCGATTCTCCCTGCAGAGGTAGTCCCACAGGCCGTCATGACACTTCCCCTCGCGATCACCGCACCCCTCAACTTCGTTCCCATCATCGCCATCGAAAGCGTGGTGCAACGCGTCTTTGCCCGCGTGATCGAGACCCATCCCGGCCTCTTCGACCGTCTCGCGGATCACGCAGCCAAGCGCTACGCCTTCCTGCCGTCGGACCTGCCGATCGGCTTTCTTGTCGAACCGGCCGTGCCGCGCATCTCCGTGCATCGCAAGGAGCGCGCGCCGGTTTCCGATGCCTGCATGGAAGGCGAACTCGTGCTGCTTCTGGCGCTACTCGAGGGCCGCATCGACGGCGACGCCGTCTTCTTCTCGCGCGATCTTGCCGTCAGCGGCGACATGGAGGCGATGCTGGCGCTGCGCAACGCCCTCGACGACTGCGAGATCGACCTTCCAAGCGATCTCGCCGACATGGCCGGGCCTCTGGCGCCGCTCGTGCGCCGCGCGGGAGAACAGATCCGCGAGCGCGCGCTTGGCCGTGTTCTCAAGGAGGAGGCCCCCCAATGGAACTGATCTGCCCCGCCGGCACGCCTGCCGCCTTCCGCGAAGCCGTCGATGCCGGCGCCGACGCGGTCTATTGCGGCTTTCGCGACGAGACGAACGCCCGCAATTTTCCCGGCCTAAACTTCTCCCGAGACGAACTCCGAACGGCCATCGCCTATGCCAAACAGCGCAGGGTGATGACCTTCGTCGCGATCAATACGTTCATGCGCGCCGGCCAGGAGACGCTCTGGCATCAGGCGGTGGATGACGCCGTGGCGCTTGGTGCCGATGCCGTCATCCTCGCCGATTTCGGCCTGATGGCCTATACGGTCGAACGCCATCCCCAGCAGCGGCTGCATGTCTCCGTGCAAGCCTCGGCCTCGAACGCCGATGCCGTGCGCTTCCTCGTCGAGGCCTTCGCGGCAAAACGCGTTGTGCTGCCGCGCACGCTGACGATCGCCGACATCGCCCGCCTTGCCAGGCAGATCGATTGCGAGATCGAAGTCTTTGCCTTCGGCGGCCTCTGCGTCATGGCCGAGGGGCGTTGTTCGCTCTCTTCCTACGCCACCGGCAAGTCGCCCAACATGAACGGTGTCTGCTCGCCCGCGAGCCATGTACGCTATCGCCAGGACGGACGCGAGCTGGTGTCCGAGCTCGGCGATTACACCATCAACCGCTTCCCGGCGGGCGAAGCGGCCGGCTATCCGACGCTCTGCAAGGGCCGTTTCGACATTGCCGAGGAGCGCGGCTATGCCTTCGAAGATCCGGTTTCGCTCGACGTCATGGACCATATCGATGCCCTACGCAGCGCCGGCGTCAGCGCGTTGAAGATCGAGGGCCGGCAGCGCGGCAAGGCCTATGTCGCCGAGGTCGTCTCGGTCATGCGGCGGGCACTGACCGCCGGCGCCGCCGAGCGGCCTGCCTTGGTGTCGCGGCTGAAGGCGCTCAGCGAAGGCCAGAAGACGACAACAGGCGCCTATGAAAAGCGCTGGAGGTAATCGGCCCATGACCACATCTACGAACCTCACCAACCCCGCCTTAAGCCTCGGCCCGGTCTACTATCTCTGGGATGGCCCCAAATGGCGCGACTTCTATTTCCGCATCGCCAACGAAGCGCCGATCGCTCACGTCACGATCGGCGAGGCGGTGTGCTCGAAGCGGCTGCATTTCATCGAACCCTATGTCGGCGAGGTCATCGAACGGCTGGAGAATGCCGGCAAACAAGTGAGCCTCGCCTCGCTCGCGCTGGTGACGCTGGAACGCGAAAGCCAGTTGGTGCGCGGGCTGGTGCGTGACAGCACCCATCCGATCGAGGCCAATGACCTATCCGCGCTGCATCTGCTTGCCGGCAGGCCGCATTCGATCGGGCCGCTGGTCAACGTCTATAACGGCGCGACCGCCCGGCTCCTGGCTTCGAGGGGCGCAATCAGCATCTGTCTGCCGCCGGAACTGCCGATGGCATCGGTGCGCGGCATCCTTGCCGAGAACCCCGGCGTTGCCTTCGAGGTTTTCGCTTTCGGTCGCGTGCCGTTGGCGATCTCGGCGCGCTGCGCCCATGCCCGTTCCAAGGGGCTGATCAAGGACAATTGCCAGTTCATCTGCGGTGAGGATACGGATGGCCTGACCGTCGAGACACTCGACCGGCAGCCCTTCCTGTCGCTGAACGGCGTGCAGACCATGTCACACACCTGCCAGTCGCTGATGCAGGAGCTACCGGAACTGGCTGCAGCCGGCGTATCGCGCATCCGGCTATCGCCGCAGGACTGCGACATGGTCGCGGTCGCACAAATATACGACGATGCGATCACTGGCCGGTGCTCCACCAGCGAAAGCCTTGCCCGGCTCGCCTCCACCTATCCCGACGTACCGTTTTCCAACGGCTTCCACCACGGCCAGACCGGAGCCGCCTGGGTCAAGGTCTCGGCACGTGACGGTGTCCCGGCTGCTTAGGGCAGGATGCGGAAAGCGTATGCGGACCGCATCTCCCACCGGACTAGAAGCCGAGCAGCACTGCGCCTCCGGTGAGGCCGGCGCCCGCTGCCGTCAGCAGCACTTTCTCGCCCGGAGCGAACGGGCGCTTTTCATGCGCCAGCGATAGCGACAGCGGGATCGTCGCGGCGGATGAGTTGCCGTAATCCGCGATGGTGCGCACGGTTCTTGCCGGCGCGATGGCAAGGCGATCGCAGACTGCGTCAAATATCCGGGCGTTCGCCTGATGCGGCACGAAGCGGCTGACCGCTTGGGGTTTGCTGCCCGCGGCATCCAGAGCGCGGCTGGCACATTGCGCCATCATCTCCACCGCCCGGGTGAACATCTCCCGCCCGTCGCGCATCGTCATCAGGAAATCCTGCGGCCGCAGGTCCGCAGAGAACGGCAGGCTGCTACCGCCGGCGGCGATGGAGATCAGGTCGTAGCGGCTGCCGTCCGCCGCGAGATCGACGCCAAGGAGGCCGGTCTGCGAATCAGCGGACGGGGCCACGACGACCGCACCTGCCGCATCGGCAAAGAGCACGGCGCTTGCCCTTTCCGCTGGATTGATCCGCCGGCTGAGGATGTTGGCCGCCACCACCAGGACCGGCTTTCCCTGTGCCCGCACGAAGCCGTCGGCGAGCGCCAGGGCATAGAGAAAGCCCGAACACGCACCGGCCAGATCAATCGCACCGGAACGGGTGAGCCCGAGACGGTGAGCAAGCAAGGGTGCGGAGGGCGGCAGGAGATGATCGGGCGTCGAGGTCGCGAGCAAGGTCAGGGCGATATCGCCCCGCGAAACGCCTGCATTGTCGAGCGCTGCAGCCCCGGCGATCGATGCCAAGCCCGTCAGCGTCTCGCCGTCCTCTACCCAGCGCCGCTCGCGAATGCCGGTGCGACGTTCGATCCAGCCGGGTTCGAGACCGAGTTTCGTTTCAATCTCGGCGTTTGCGACACGCCGCTCCGGAACCGCATGGCCGAACCCAACAAGGCGGGATGACCTGGCAGCGCTCACAGTCGCCCCGCCGCGAAAAGCGATGCCGCCTCGTCGATTGCGCCATAGGCCTGCGCGAGTTCGGCTTCGGTGACGCAATAGGGCGGCATCAGATAGATGACATTGCCGAGCGGGCGGATCAGCAATCGGCGCTCGCGGAAGAACGCCCTGAGCCCTGGACCGACCTCAGAGAGATAGCCGCCTGCCGGAACCTTGAGGTCCAGCGCGGCAATCGTTCCGAGCTTGCGGACGTCGTTGAAGCGGGGGTCGTCGGCAAACCGCGCGACATGCCGACGCTGCCGTTCGCTCAAAGTATCGATACGTTCCCGCACTGGCTCCTCCTTCCAGACGATGAGATTGGCGAGCGCCGCAGCGCAGGCGATCGGGTTGGCCGTGTAGGAACTCGAATGGAAGAACGTCTTGCGCCGATCGCTCGAGAGATGGGCCTCGAAGATTTCGGCCGTTGAAAGCGTCGCCGCCAGCGGCAGCGCACCACCGGTCAGCCCCTTTGACGTGCAGAGGATATCCGGCGTGATCCCGATCTGTTCGCAGGCAAACAGACTGCCGGTCCGTCCCCATCCGGTCATCACTTCGTCGGCGATCAGCAGGCTGCCGTGCCGCTCGGCGATCCGTTTCAGTTCGGAAAGCACCGACGCCGGGTAGGTCTTCATGCCGCCGGCGCCGAGAAGCAGAGGTTCGATCAACAGGGCAGCCACTTCGCCGGAGCTGCAGGCCGCCTCAAAGGCATCGAGCGTCGCCTGCTCCCGGCCTGCCTCCGGAAACGGCAGCCGATCGACGGCAAAAAGCAGCGGCGCGTAAGGCGCGTTGAAGACGCCTCGTTCACCTGTCGACATCGTACCGATCGTGTCGCCGTGATAGCCATGTTCGAGCACGCAGATGCGGTTTCGCGGCCGGCCGAGATTGTGGAAGAAGCCGAGCGCCATCTTCAACGCGACTTCGACCGCCGTCGAGCCGCTGTCGGAATAGAACACATGGGCAAGCCCTTTGGGCGCGATCTCGATCAGCCCGCTTGCCAGTTCTTCCGCCGGGGCGTGGGTGTATTCCGCGAAGATGACCTGGTCGTGGGTTTCCGTGGCCTGGCGGATCGCTTCCATGATCGCCGGATGGCGGTGACCGTGGGTGACGACCCACCAGGACGAGATCGCATCGAGGACCGACGCGCCGTCCTCGTCGAGGAGATAGGCACCCTCGGTCCGGACGACGCGGCGCATCGTCGGCTCCAGCGCATGCTGGGTGAAGGGGTACCAGACTGCGGACGTTCTCATGCCGGCACCTGCTTAAAATCGTCGATGTCGAAATTGTCGCGAAAGGCTTGCCGCAGGCGATCCGGCGTCAACGGATCGAGCCGCGGCAGCCGCCCGAGCCGGCGCACGGCGCCCAATGCAGCGATGATCGCCTCGCTATCCGCCTGCTCGTCGCCAACGAAGGCGACACCAAGGACCGGGATCACACGGCGGCGCAGCGCCTCGAGCGACAGCAGCGTGTGATTGATCGTGCCGAGCCCGGTGCGGGCGCACAGGATCACCGGGATTTGCCAGCGTGCGAACAGATCGGCAAAGACCGTTTTCTCGGTGAGCGGCACCAGGAGCCCGCCTGCGCCTTCGATGACCAGCGGTCTGTTCACCGCCGGCGGCAAGAGGCTTTCAGGCGCGATCGACACACCGTCGATACGCGCCGAGAGGTGTGGCGATGCCGGCGTTCTGAGCCTATAGGCCTCGGGCAGAATGCGCTCGGGCGGGATCCGACCGAGCCGGGCGACAGCCTCGCTGTCGGTCTCTTCGTCGAGGCCCGACTGCACCGGCTTCCAGTAGCAGCCGCAAAGCGCATCGGTCAGGGCTGCAGAGAATAGGGTCTTGCCGATGCCGGTATCCGTGCCGGTTATGATGAAACGGGGCGTCATGGCCGCTCCTCCGCCATCGCCACCTTCAAGCGCTCCAGCATGCGCATGATCATCGGCCGGTCGACATTCAACGTGATCGCGATCCGAAGCCGCGCGGTCCCCTCGGGAACGGTCGGCGGACGGATCGCCCTGATATCGAAACCTTCGACGCGCATCCGCGCGGCAATCCGTACAGCGCGGCCGTTGTCTCCGACAATAACGGGGAGGATCTGCGAGCCGCTGCCTTCGATGCCAAGGGTTTCGGCAAGCGCCTGATTGGCGAAGGCCCTGAGGCCATCGAGCTCTTCCCGGCGCTGCGGCTCATCCGCCAGCAGCGCCAGCGCTTCGCGGACGGCGGCCGCGATCAACGGCGACGGCGCGGTGGAATAGATGAAGTTGCGGGCACGATTGACAAGGTAGTTGCAAAGCACCGCACTCCCACCGATGAGAGCGCCGGAAACCCCGAGCGCCTTGCCGCAGGTGTGCAGCACCACGAGATTTTCCCGACCTTCCAAGTCGGCCGTCAGCCCGCGTCCGTCCGGCCCGAAGACGCCGGTCGCATGTGCCTCGTCGACCACAAGAAAGCCATCGTGCCGCTCAGCAAGCGCGGCGAGATCTGCAAGCGGCGCCCGGTCGCCGTCCATGGAATAGAGGCTTTCGACGGCAATCCACGGATGCCCCATGCCGCCCGCCTTCCGCCACCGGCTGATCGTATCGGCGAAAGCATCGACATCGTTGTGCGCGACGGCACGTGTGATCGCCTTGCTTGCGGCAATACCCTCGTGAGCACTCGCATGGATCAAGGCATCATGAACGATGATATCGTCGCGCTGTGGGAGCGTCGAAAACAAGGCGGCATTGGCCGCGTAGCCGCTGGCGAAGAACAGCGTGCGCGGCACGCCGAAGAACGTCGCCGCTTCCGCCTCCAGCGCCTCATGTTCCTCGTGATTGCCGCGCAACAGCCGCGAGCCGCCGGACCCGACCGGCACCCCGCGTTCAATCGCTGCGGCGATTGCCGCCTTCAGGCGCGGCGATCCGGCAAGCGCCAGATAGTCGTTGGAGGTGAAATCCATACCACCGCCGACGACCAGTTCGCGTCGGCGCCCCTTTCGATCGAGGCCGCTAAGCGTCTTCTCGTGGCGCGCGAGGAGGGCCACGGTCATTCGGCCGCGTCCTCTTTTGCCGCAAGTGCCATCGGCTTCAGCCCGAGGCGGCGGAACAGGGACGCATCGTGATCCTCCCCGGGATTGTCGGCTGTCAGTAGCGTCTCTCCGACGAAGATCGAATTGGCGCCGGCAAAGAAACAGAGCGCCTGCGTCTCGTCGCTCATATCGGTGCGGCCAGCGGAAAGCCGGACATGCGACTGCGGCATCAGGATGCGCGCCAGCGCGATGGTGCGAACGAAATCGATCGGATCAACAGGTGCGGCATCGGCAAGCTTCGAGCCCGGGATCGGGATCAGCATGTTGATCGGCACGCTTTCCGGCGGCACCGGCAGATTGGCGAGCGTTACCAGCATCGAGATCCGGTCGTCTGCCGTCTCGCCCATGCCGAGAATGCCACCTGCACAGACCTTGATGCCGGCGTCGCGGACATTGGCGAGCGTCTCCAGCCGGTCGGCAAAGCTGCGGGTGGTGATGATTTCGCCGTAGAAGCGCTCCGACGTATCGACATTGTGGTTGTAGTAATCGAGCCCGGCGTCGGCGAGCCGCTCGGACTGTTCCGGGGTCAGCATGCCAAGCGTCATGCAGGTCTCCATGCCGAGTGCCCGCACGCCGCTGATCATGGCGACGATGGCCTCCATGTCACGCTCCTTCGGGCTGCGCCAGGCGGCGCCCATGCAGTAACGTGTCGCGCCGCCATCCCTCGCCTTCCTCGCTTCCGCAAGAACCCGCTCGACTTCCATCAATTTCGACGCCTTGAGCCCGGTCGGGTAATGCGCCGACTGGCTGCAATAGCCGCAATCTTCCGCGCAGCCGCCGGTCTTGATCGACAGCAGGCGGCTCATCTGGATGGCGTTGGGGTCGAACGCGGCGCGATGGGCGGACTGCGCGCGATAGAGGAGGTCGTTGAACGGCAGATTATAGATTTTTTTTGCATCAGCCAGAATCCAACGCGGCTCGGTCGCTTTAGCGGTGACTGAAGTCGACTCGGTCGAACTGTTTACGTCGAGCATGTGTGTTCATTTCCCCGTTCGCGAACCAGTAAAATAGATAGAATCCATAATTATCTATAATTTTCACAAGGACGGGTTACCGCAACCACTTTTAAGTAGGCCAGTGGGCATTTCAGCAATCCAAGGATGCATTATCACAATCCAGCAGGTGACATGAAGGCAACAAACGGCATCGTTTTCCGCTCGGTGAATTGAATTCGGGATAGCAGCAATGAACTCGCAACATCCTGCTCTAATGAGCTTTCCTCCCAACTCATCTGCAGATCTATCGACGCGAGCCGCCTCAACAACGCAGAGACTCAGCGACTTGTGCCTCATCCAATTTTTATAGATAATTTTTGGCTGGAGACACTCGGCGTGATACTCGCATCGGCGGCTCTTGACAAAATCCGGTCCAGCCGTTCAGTTTGAAGCATTCACCAGGGGTGTCCCGGCAAGGGGCTGAGATTCTGCCAGGCGGTTTCCGCGGCGCAGTGACCCGTTGAACCTGATCCAGTTCATACTGGCGTAGGGACGGTGCAGACATCGCTGCCGCATTCGCGTTCGCGCGAGCCTATCGCGGCAAGGCGTCCTTCCATCCCCTACGGCGCGAACTGGGTCTCCAACTATGGAGCCTCGGCAGTGCGTATCATCATCGCGACTTTGCTTCTTTCGGGCCGGCGGCCGGTTCCGCACCGTGGGGCGCATTGACCATGCGCGTCCTGATCAAAGGCGCCGGCGTCGTCGGACTGGCCTTGGCGCATGAACTGAATGGTCGCGGCGTCGAAGTTGCCGTTGCGGAGCGGCAGGCGGGCTTCGGCGGTGCAGCATCCTGGTTTGCCGGCGGCATGCTGGCGCCCTGGTGCGAGCGCGAAAGTGCCGAGGAAGCGGTACTGACACGCGGCATCGGCGCCATCGACTGGTGGGACCGGGCGCTTCCGGGCGAAGTATCGCGCAACGGCACGCTGGTCGTCGCCCCGGCACGAGATGCCGGCGAACTCAAACGCTTCGCTTCGCGCACGTCCGGCTTCGAATGGCTTGACGCAGAGGCGATCGCGCGGCTGGAGCCGGCGCTTGCCGGGCGCTTCCAGCAGGCGCTGTTCTTTCCCGGCGAAGCACATATCGATCCTCGCCGGGCACTTGTCTTGCTGCGGCAAAAGCTGGTCGAGCGTGGCGTTGCCTTCGTCGAAGAGACGGATGACGGCAGCGGCCACGATATGATCGCCGACTGTAGCGGCGCGTCTCGGATCGGCGCCATTGCCGGCCTGCGCGGCGTGCGAGGCGAGATGCTCTATCTGCAGACAGGCGAAGTGGAGCTGTCGCGACCGGTTCGGCTCATCCATCCGCGCATCCCGCTCTACATCGTGCCGCGCGGCGATGGGCTCTTCATGTGCGGGGCGACCATGATCGAAACGGACGATGGCGGGCCGATTGCCGCCCGCTCGTTGATGGAACTCCTGAACGCCGCCTACACGCTGCACCCGGTCTTTGGCGAAGCGCGACTCATCGAAACCGGAACCGGCGTCCGGCCGGCCTTTGCCGACAACCTGCCGCGCGTCATGTGCGCCGGAAACACCATCACGCTCAACGGGCTTTACCGCCACGGTTTCCTGCTCTCGCCAACTCTGGCCGAGGAGGCGGCGGATCTTGCCCTTGCCCGGAACCTGAAGGGAGATGCCGCATGAAACTGATCGTCAACGGCGAGGATCACGACCTCGCAGTCGCAAACCTTGCCGAACTTCTGGCCGCACTCGACTTTGAAGGCGATTGGCTTGCCACCGCCGTCAACGGCGAGCTGGTACATCGGACGGATCGCTCGGCCCATGCCCTCAACGATCGCGACCGGATCGAAATACTCTCACCGATGAAGGGAGGCTGAGACATGCTGACGCTTTATGGACAGGAATTGCGCTCGCGCCTGCTTCTGGGTACCGCCCGCTACCCCTCGCCGGCCGCCCTTGAAGACGCGGCTCGCGCGTCTGCGACCGAGATCCTCACGGTTTCGCTCCGCCGCGAAACCGCCGGCGGCCGCCAGGGCGGCGCCTTCTTCGAACTGATCCGGTCTCTCGGCGTGCATGTGCTCCCGAATACCGCCGGCTGCCACTCGGTATCGGAAGCGGTACTGACGGCGAAGATGGCACGCGAAGTCTTCGGCACGAACTGGATCAAGCTCGAGGTGATCGGCCATCAGGATACGCTCCAGCCCGACGTCTTCGGACTGGTGGAGGCAGCGCGCATTCTCTCAGCCGAAGGCTTCGAGGTCTTTCCCTATACGACCGACGACCTGGTGGTCGGCGAGCGGCTCGTTGAGGCCGGGTGCAAGGTGCTGATGCCCTGGTGCGCGCCGATCGGCAGTGCCATGGGGCCGCAGAACCTCCCGGCGCTCAGGGCCATGCGGGCGCACTTTCCGGATATGCCGCTGATCGTCGATGCCGGCATCGGCCGCCCTTCACACGCAACCATCGTGATGGAGCTTGGCTTCGACGCGGTCCTGCTGAACACTGCCGTTGCCGGCGCAGCAAAACCGGCTCTCATGGCCGCGGCCTTCGCCCGGGCGATCGATGCAGGACGTGACGCCTTTGAGGCCGGCATGCTGGAGCCACGCGATTTTGCCGTCCCCTCCACCCCCGTCATCGGAAAGGCGGTGTTTGCGTGAAACTTGATCCCTTCTACCTCATCGTCGACAGCGCCCGGTGGATCGAGCGGCTGGTGCCGCTCGGCGTCAAACTGGTGCAGCTTCGCGTCAAAGACCGCCCGGAAGCGGAGCTTCGCGACGAGATCCGTGCGGCCAAGGCAGTATGCAAACGTCATGGCTGCCAGCTTGTCGTCAACGACTACTGGCGCCTCGCGATCGCCGAAGGCTGCGACTTCGTCCATCTCGGCCAGGAGGATCTGGCGGAGGCGGATCTTGCCGCGATCCGCGCAGCCGGCCTGAAGCTCGGCCTTAGCACCCACGACGAGGCAGAGCTTGAGACGGCGATTGCCGCGAAACCCGACTATGTTGCGCTCGGGCCGATCTATCCGACGATCCTGAAGCAGATGAAATGGGATCCGCAGGGGTTGCCGCGGCTCTCCGCCTGGCGGGAACGCGTCCAGCCGCTGCCGCTCGTTGCGATCGGCGGCCTCAACATCGAGCGGATCGCCGGCGTCTTCGAGCACGGCGCGGACAGCGCCGCCGTCGTCACCGATATCACGCTGAATGCCGACCCCGAGGGGCGGACACGGGAATGGATCGCACGCACGCAGCCGTGGCGCTGCCTCAGGCAATCGCAAGTTCGGAAAGCCAGGCCGACCCCAGGCCGTGCCTGTCGCAATAGGCCGTGAGGCGGTCGCGCGTCTTGCCCGGTCGGTCAATCCCGAGAAAGCGCGAGGCGTTTCTCCAGAGGATGTTCTGCTGGTGCTCGTCGCTGACGCTGGCGAGCGTCAGTTGCTCGGCAATCCTCGATACATAGGCGTTGTAGTCTTTTTCCAGCGCCATCATCGACCAGTCGGTGCCAAACATGAGGTGACGGGCGTCGGGGTCGTAGTCATCAAGCCATTTGTCCAGCAACTGCCGGATCTCTGCGTGAAGATTCTTGTCGTCGCTGCTGACCAATTCACTGAGATAGCTCAGATCCGCAAAAAGGTTCAGGCGACGCTCGTGGTCGATTGTCCTGCCGATGATGTCCTCCCAGGTCGGCGGCCCGGAAAACTTGTCCTGGGCACAGGAAACCATTACGCCCGTCGGCGCGCCCGGGCGTATGACTTCGTCGAAAGCGCCAAAATGCGCGAGATTGATCCGCAGCTTGTCGTACTGGTTGGTGTCGAGCAGATCCTTCCAATAGGCGGGGCTTGCCAGGTTGCCGTAGCCACAGCCGGCCCCGATGCTGTTTTCCGCATGGGCCATGATCGGCACATCGTTGTCGCGGCACCAGACGTAAAGCCGCTTCAGAGCGGCATCGATCGCCGGATCCGCATTGCCCCATGCCTTGAAGCCCATCGGCGGGTAGATCTTGACGCCGATGAAGCCCTTTTCCATGATCGCATACTGGACATTTGCCAGCGACGAACCCGGCCTTTGCGCCTCGCGGTGCGGATCGAAGCCGACGAAGCTATGCATGCGGATGCCGTGCTTCCTGGTGACGAGCTGCTGGACCTCGTCCATCACGTCGATCTGGTCGCGCTGAGGCGATGATCGACCGTGCAGCGATTTGTCGAAGTCCAGGATACTCGGCGTGATCAGCGACAGCCGGCATTTGGACGCGAAGATCTTGATATAGGCCTCGGCCAGGTTTTCCCGGTAGTCCTGCATCAGCCGGACGAAAGAAAGATAGGTGCCGATCTGGTCGTGCGCCTTTGCGTTGTTGGCGAGAGTATCGACCTCCGCGTCACTCATGGCGCCGCCCGAACGCCGCTGGTCCAGTCGCCTCTGGAATGTCTGCGGCAGATTGGGGGTGCCGCCGAGTTGCTGCAGCAGGCCGTCATAATCGGGGGATTCGCCAAGGCTGCGCCGTGAGAATGTGGAGCGCTGTTCGTTGGCGCGCGAGATCAGCTCCCTGATCGCGACACGCAATTGCTCGTCCTTGCGCCGCGCAAGTTCGGCGTCGGAAATGCGCCGGGCACCCTTCCTTAGGACAGCGAGCTCATGCTTGGCTTTGGGCGCGACGTCGCCAAGCGCGGTCACGAGAAAGACCACCAGCGCGTTTTCCAGTCCCTTCGCTTCCTGCGCGTTCGCCGAGAGCCTTTTCTCGGGCATCTTCTCACGCAGCGCCACGTAGCGAACGAGCCCTTCCACCGGCACATCGGCCGCGTTGAAGAAATGACAATGCACGTCGATGATCGGATGACTGAGACTGCAGGCGCCGGGCGAAGGCAGATGCCGGCATCCGGAAAGCACATTTGCAAGCACGCCCGCCGAAACCAGCCGCAAGACATCACGGCGCGTCACGGCGGCAACCGGACCAGCCCAGTCGACCCCCATCGTCCCCTCCTGTTGCGAGACCCCCTCGAACAATCGGGGAAACATTACTCCGTCCGAAGGCCGCGCGAAACAGCTATTTACTTGCCGTTACTGACATCTCGTAGATCAGCGCGAGTCGTCTTTCAGTCAGACAGGAGGCGTGTTACTCTAAAATCTTGGGGAGAATTTTGCGTGGTTGGTGGCGCCGGCAAATATGAATTCCAACGTTACCTGTCCGGAGCCCTGGTCCAATGGTCCTCCCCGGCAGCGACGGAATCGGCTGCCCCCGCACGGGAAGACTTTCTCGGTTCGCTGCTTTTCGCCGACATTTCCGGCTTCACCCGCCTGACGGCCAAATGGTCCGAAAGCGACCGTGCCGCCGGTGCGGAGCGCGTCAGCCTGCTCCTGAACGCCTTCATGGGCGAGCTCATCAACCATATTGAAGAGCATGGCGGTACGGTCTTGAGTTTCGCGGGCGACAGCCTGATTGCCGGCTGGCGGGCACCCTCCCCAGAGGAACTCGAGCAGACTGCCTGGCGCAGCTGCTATTGCGCCGAACGGATCCGCGAGCAAATCGGCGGCCCGGGCAGCCCAGAAGATGCGCTTCAATTGCGCATTGCCGTTGGCGCCGGTGCCATCACGCTGCTGCACCTGCTGCCGCGCGCCGATCAGCGCTGGCTGATCGTCGGCGGCGACTGCCTGGCCCAGGCCGACCATTGCGGCCAACTGAGCGATGCCGGCGAAATTCTCGTCTCGGATGCCGTGTGGCGCCTGGTCGGCAAGCGCGCCAAAGGCGGACCGAACCGGGAAGGAACCGCGCGGCTCGACAGCATAGAGCCCTGCTCGACCACGAAGGAGGCGCCGCGCACGCAGCCGGGCTCGACGGCTGACCGGCTTGAGGCCTACCTGCCGCTTTCGCTGCGCAGCCGCCTGCTGTCGCCGCTTTCGGAATGGCTCGCGGACCTCAGAACGGTGACGGCGCTGTTCGTGCATATCGTCGGCCGCGATCTCGATACGGATCTCGATCGGCTGAACAAGCTCATAGAACGATCGATTGCCGTCGTCGGCCGCACCGGTGGCGAGATCCTGCACACGGCGCTTCATGCCGGCGGGCTCGAAGTCTTCGCCGTTTTCGGCCTGCCCGGCAGGAAACATGCCGACAATGCGCGCCGGGCGATCATCGCCGCCCTTCGCCTGTCAAACGAACTCGACGAACCGGATCTCGGCCTGTCGGCCGGCATCTCCACCGGCGAGAGCTTCTGTGGCGCTCTCGGCACGATCCAGCGGGCCGACTATACTGTCGTGGGTGCTGCCGTGAACATGGCCGCCCGACTGGCGAGCGTTGCGGCAGGCCGCATCCTCGTCGACCAGGCGACAGCCAAGGAGACTGCCGGCCAGATCGCTTTTTCCGGCCCCTGGACGCTTGGGGTGCCCGGCATGCGCGGTGGCGTCGTCGCCTTCGCGCCGATAGCCGAAACGGTCGCGACGATCGACAACAAGTCACCCATTCTTTTCAACCGGGCCGCCGAACTGGCGGTGCTCAACGCCTATGTGGAGCGCGCCGGCCGGGGGCAGGCCGCCGGCGTGATGATCGTCAAGGGTGAATCCGGCGTCGGGAAATCGGCGCTGCTTCGCGCCTTCGTCGAAAACTGCCGTGACCATGGCAGCCAGGTCCTGGTCGGCAATGCCGACGATATCGAAAGCGACGTGCCCTATTTTGCCTGGCGCGGGGTGATCCGCGATCTGCTCGGCATCGGCGACCTGCGCGGCCCCGAGGCATCGGACCAGGTGATGCAGTTCTTCGCCCACCGCCCGGAACTCGCACATCTGGCGCCGCTGCTGAACGATGCCATCAACCTGACCTTGACCGACACGGTCGAGACGCGGGCGATGTCGGGCGACGGACGCTCCCACCGCCTACGCGAATTGCTGCGCGACCTGATGACCGACAGTCTTTCCTGGGGTCGGGGTGTCGTCGTGCTCGAAGACGTGCACTGGCTCGACGAGGCCTCCGGCCAATTGCTCGGACGGCTGGCCTCCGGAACGGCGCCGATCCCGGTCGTCGTATCGACGCGGACGGCCAGGACACAACAGGACCTGACGCGGTGGACCGGTCAACATCATAACGGTGCCCAGACCCTCGACCTTCTGCCGCTTGACTTCGAGGGCACAATCGCGCTTGTGCGCGCTTCGATCGGCAGCAATTCGCCTGCCGATGGCTTCGGCGAAGCGGTCTATGCCCAGTCGGCCGGAAACCCGCTGCTGATCTGCGAAATCTGCCGGATGATCGGCGAGCGCCGATTGCCGAAAGCGGCTGAAGCGCCCGCGCCGCTGTCGCTCGCCGAAACCCGTTCGAACGATGCGACCCTGCTCAATACGGCGAAGGTCACCGTTATCGCCCGGACCGACCAGCTTCCGGCCGAGCTTCAGGCGCTGCTGAAGATCGCAAGCGCCATGGGCGCGACTTTTTCCGTTCCCGAGCTGCAGGCGCTTCCGCCGATCAGGAAATACGCGCTCGACATCGAAGCCAGCATCGAGCGGCTGCAGGCCGCCCATCTGATCAAGCCCATGGATGATCGCCCGGGTCGCTTCACCTTCAGCCACGCCGTCATCCGCCAGGCCATTTACGAGAGCATGTTGTCGGAACAGCGCCGCGAGGCCCATCGCGCCATCGCGCAGGCGATGGAGGAGAGCAGGCAACCCGATAACGCCGAGAACCTGCCGCGCATCTTGAGCCATTGGGAACGCGCCGGCGATGCCAGGCTGGCGTTCAACTACCTGGATCGTGTCGCCGAGCTGCGCCTGCGCCAGTTCGATAATGCGGCCGTCGTCGACCTGATCGAGCGCTTCTTCAAGACCGCCCGCGAGCTCTCGATCACGATTACGCCGACCCGGCGGGCGGCCGCTTGTTTCCTGCTCGGCGAGGCCAGCCTCAATCTCGGCCGCGCCGAGGCGGCAAGGAATGCCTATGAGGAAGGTTTGCGGCTTTCCGGCCTTCCGCTGCCGCGCACCTCGGCCGGCCTCGCGCTGCACCTCGTGCTCGATCTTGCCGAACAGGTGTGGCGTCGCGTGACCCACGGGGACAAGGACTGGATCCTGGAACGTGAGATCTCACGATCGCCGTCCGATCCCTTCCTGCTCGCGGCAAAGGCGCATGAGGACCTGACGCGGATCTACTACTTTACCAGCGAAAAACTGCGACTGATCCATGCAACGCTTCGCGCGACGAACCTTGCCGAAAGAAATAAGTATGTCTCGCCGACGACCGCCACGAACTACGCGAGCCTCGGCGCGATATGCGGCGTCATCCCGCTTCACAAGCAGGCCGAGCATTACAGCCGCCTTGCCGCCGCCCTTTCGGAACGCGTGGATCAGCTGGGAACGCGCGTGCGCGTCGACCTCTTGTCGGGCATGTACCAGATCGGCATCGGCCATTGGCGCGAAGGCAAACAGGCATTCGAGGCCGGTCTCAACAATGCCTCGACCGTCGGTGACCTTCGGCGCTGGTGCGAGGTGGCCGTCGGCCTCGAGACGATTTCGGGCCCCTGGCTACTAACCTCCGCCTTCGAAGGCATCGCACCCTGGGAGATCCTCGTTCAGCGTATCTGTGAAGAGGGCCGCAGACGCGGCGACACCCAGGTGCTTGGCTGCGGCCTGCTCGGCCGCCTCAGGGGCCATGCAGCACTTGGCCGATGGAACACCATTGAAGCCGATCTCGATGAGCTCAAGCAGATCATCACCGCCAAGGCCGATGGGCTGGAACTCGTTCACTGCATCGAGGGCGCATCGCTTCTGGCAGAGGCCGCCCGGCGGCAGGGCAATACGGGTGAAGCAAAGGCCTGGTTCGAACGCGCATTCTCCTGGTGCCAGACGCTCAACCCGGCAATGAAGACACGGACCCTGCCGGCGCTTGCCCGCCTGTTCGACGTCGCGAGCGACCCTGATAGCGGCGACCCCATGGCAGCACAGCTTGTCCTGCGAAAGCTCGAGCGGTTTGCCCGCGTCTATCCGATCGGCCGCCCGGCGGCAGCGCTCGGCGAGGCGACCCTGCACGTGCATCGCGGCCAGCAGCGCCGCGCCGAACGGGTCGCACGATACGCCTTCGCGGAAGCAATACGATTGGAGATGCCAGCCGTCGCGCTCGCGTCGTTACACCACCCGGCGGGGCGGAAAGACGCTGCCGCATGGCAGGCCCTGGAGACGATGTTTGCCGTTCGGCAAAACACCTGGAGCGAGGTCCTCCAACTTCATCAAGCCGAGCCACCGACCCATGTCCCGATTGTTGCGTTCGAGGGAGGCCACGCATGAACCAGTCCCGAGTACCTCGCGTCCTGATCGTGCTTGCCCATTTCGACGAGACCAGAAACCCAGAAGGCCGCCCCGATTTCATTCCACAGGGAACCGGACATCTGTTCCTGGCGGGCGCCTTTGCCCGCGATCGGGTCAGCCTTCGCGCCTACAGTGAGTTTCACGACGGGCCGCTTATCGACGAGGCGGCGTTCGCAGACCTCGATATGCTGGTGCTGACCGGCGTCACCGCTGCCTTCGACCGGATGCGCCACCTGACCGCCTATGCCCGCACGAAGTCGCCCGGATGCGTGATCGTTGCGGGCGGACCGGTCGTGCGCAATCTGCCGGTTTCGAGCGCCGAAACCTTCGACTACGCCTGCGAAGGCGACGTCGAGGAGATGCAGGCGGTCATCAGGGAAGTCTTCGGCGAATGGGCCGTCTCCGAGACGATCCTGCCGCGCTTCGACCTTGCCAATTGGGGTGGCCCGGTCAGCTACGTCGAGACGAGCCGCTACTGCAATTTCAAATGCAGCTTCTGCGCGCTCACCGCCGAAAACCGGCGCTATCACAGCTACGACCTCGGCTATATCGAGGCGCAATTGCGCAACGTCCCGGCCAAGAAATACGTACTGTTCATCGACAACAATTTTTACGGCAACAGCAAGGATGCGTTTCATGTCAAGCTCGACTTGATCCGGTCGCTGTGGCGAGAGGGGCTGTTTCAGGGGTGGATAGCCCTCGTCACCGGGGATTTCTTCCGAGACCCCGACAATCTCGAAGCCGTTCGTGCGGCCGGCTGTCTGGGTCTTTTCAGCGGTGTCGAGACGCTGAACGAAGCGCAGTTGAAGCGTTATCAGAAGAAGCAGAACCTGGTGGTGCCGCAACTGGAAGCCATCCGGACTTGCCTCAAGGCCGGCGTCGCCTTCCAGTATGGCCTGATGTTCGACCCTTCGTCGCAGACGATGCAGGCGATGCAGGACGAACTCGCCTTCATTACCGGCGAAAGCACCATGCCGTTGCCGGCCTTCCTCAGCCTGACGATCCCGCTGCTCGGCACGCCGCTGTTTGACGAATGCGCCGCTGAGCGGCGCTTCCTGCCTTCAGCCAAACTGCGCGACATGGATGGGTTCACCTTGATGACCCGTCCGATCGATGACCTCGGGGAGGTGGCCCTCTTTGCGCGCAAGCTGTCGCGCCTCGACGGCAACCGCGTCCGCATCCTGCGTCATTGCCTGGGCTTTTATCGCAACTACCGCCACTCGCTTTCCGGCCGGCAGATGATCCATCTACTCGCCAACAGCCTGCGCCTCGCGCTTCCCTCGGTCCTGCATCGCCATGGCCTGCCGACGCGTTCGGGGAGCGACGACAATCTCACCTACGTCACGACGACCCAGCCGCTCGGGCCGCTTTACACGCCGGCGTTCCGGGTCAGCGAAGGCTTCCGCTCGCATTTTGCGCCGACCATGATCACCGACGCTTCCGGAGCGCTCGACGACACCATTGCCCGCAATCTCGAATTTCGCAGCAGCCGGCGGCAACGAACGGGCTTGGGATCGAACACAGCGCAGGCTGAGAGCGTGCCCTCTACGCCTGCGGCAATCTGACCTCCTCATTGCAACCTCCAGTGCGTGAAGTTGGGTCGGCTTGGTAAGATTGGATTCAAACTTTTTGGGTAAGCTTCCGTTAGCTATTCACACCTGTCGGCCGGCGACTGCCGTCGACCTTGTTTTGCGTACGGGTGCCCATGCGTCTTTCAGCTGCGACCGCAATCATCTTTGCCGGCCTTGTTTCCGGTTGCTCCTCCAGTTCAAGCCTGGACACGATCGCACCGCGTCCCTCGCGCGAGACGACCAGTTCCGTCGCGCTCTCGGCCGCACCGGTGCCCGCCGCCAATGTGGGCGCGCGGGTCGCGCAGGTGACCCCGCCCCAGAACGTCCAATCGGCACCGCCGCAGGAAATGCTCGCCTGGGCCGGCCCCGTTCCGGAGCCTGAAGCCTTCGCGCCCGCGGCAAACACCACGACGACGCTCGCCACGCCTGTTCCCGACGCTCGGCCAGTCGCCTTCGTCGCGCCGGAAAATCCGGTGACCCAGGCGATGCCGCAGGGCCGCTCGCGGATCTACGGTCATCGTTTCCGCGACGCCAAGCCGATCAACTTCGGCCGCGCCAAAAATCCGCGCAAGATGGCGGTGCATGGCGTCGACGTCTCGCGCTGGCAGGCTGACATCGACTGGGCTCGGCTGCGGACACAAGGGGCAAACTTCGCCTTCATCAAGGCGACCGATGGCGGCGACCACCTCGACCCGATGTTCAAGAAGAACTGGCGCGCTGCCAAGGCGGCCGGCATCCGCCGCGGCGCCTATCACTTCTTCTACTGGTGCCGCACGGCCGGCGAACAGGCCGACTGGTTCATCCGCAACGTTCCGCGTGAACCGGGCGCGCTGCCGCCTGTCATCGACGTCGAATATAACGGCGAATCGAGCTGCAAGCGTCGCCTGTCGCCGGAGCGCATACGCGAAAAGATGCAGGTCTTCATGGACAAGCTCGAGGCGCACTATGGCCAGCGCCCGATCATCTACACCGCACCGGATTTCTATGCCGACAACCTGCAGGGCGCTTTCAAGAACTATCCGTTCTGGCTGCGTGCCGTCGCCCAGCACCCGTCGATCGTCTACCCGAACCGCAAGTGGCTGTTCTGGCAGTATTCCGGTTCTGGCCTTTCTCAAGGCGTCGATGGCAAGATCGACCTCAACGTCTTCCACGGCAGCGAGGACCAGTGGCACGACTGGCTGGAGGCACGGGCGAACTGAGCCGGCAGGCTCTCGCCCACCCAGCCGCTCAATCTGACACTACGGCGTCTCAGCCCGCTTGGGCAACTCTAGGCCCGCTCCGCTTGATGCGGTCCAGGAACCGCCGGTAGTCCGGCTGTTCGAGCAGCAAGCGCCGGCCAAGACCTGCGAGAAAATCGACGTCCTTCGCCTCCAGGCTCAGACGGTTGTGCAGCCCCAGGATCCGGCGTGCCAGCGCTGGGTCGGATATGTCCGACAGCGCCAACCTGACGATGCCGACATCGAGATCGCCGCAGCCTCGCTTCGTGCCGCTGCTCCCGCAACGCCATTTCACGAACTTGTCCCGCCAGGCGGGCAGATGGTCGCGCAGGGCATCAAAGCTCTGAAGATTGGGAATGTTGATCATCGCGTCGATGGCGGCGACGATCGCATCCGGCGCCTTGGGGCTGTCGACTGTCTTTGAAAGCTCCCCTCCGATCCGCGTCGAAGCATCGACGACGATGACCATCAGGTGCCTGAGACGCATGGCCCGCTCCGCAGGCAGCGGCTCGGGCGCTGCCCGGCCCATCAGGTGGAGGAGGCTCTGCGTTCCGACGCCATCGACCAGGCCGCCGTCGTAAAGCTTGAGATAGTTGAGATCCCTTGCCGTTTCGTAGCGCCCGAGAGAATCGGCATATTCGCGCGCAACGAGCGAGCCCGGCGCCAGAGGCCCGGTTTTCTGCGGTTTCGCTTCCGGCAACGCCTCGCAACCGGTCCGGAAGTTCTGCAGCGTCAGCGGCGCGAAGACGACCGGAACAGCGGCCGAGGCGGCAACCGCATAGGCAAGCGGATAATCGTCGTAGTTGCTGCAGATGGCGGTGAACGACGGACGATCGAAGATGAATGGGGCGCGATTGTAGAGATCGGTCGCGTGGATCACCAGGCGTGGGCGTCCTGGGCTCGTGATGTCGCCGAACGTCGCGCCCCTGAATAGGTTGGCGTCGAGCCAGGCAGGGAAGCCGGACAGATCGTTCACGCCACCCCGATAGCCGCGCAGGATATTGGGTGGCGAAAAGGACATCTTGAGCGATGCCTCGACATCGCGCCCGAGAAACCGTTGACGGAAATCAGCAAGACCCGATCGACCGTAAAGGGCGAAATGGGAGGCAAGCACCGCCCCGCCGGAGACGCCGGCAACAACGGCGACATCATCCGCGAGACGGCGCCCCCTTGCACCCGGTGACGGCGCCTCCGCCAGTGCCGACAGCACCCCGTAGCCGAAGGCGGCGGAGCGGGCACCGCCGCCGGAAAAGGCGAGGATGATGCCGGTTTCGCCGCCGTCCAAGATGGGTTGCGGCAGCGGCACGGCTCCAGTCGTCAGTTCGAGCCGCCTGTTGGTCGGCGTCACATCCGGGCCGGTGCAACCGGCCGCAGCAAGCGCAAACGCCAGCGTCCCGTGGCGCAGAAGCCGCCTTGTGCGGACAACCACAGTTTTCCGCACCGCATAGCGGCCGGTAGGCCCCTCTCCGATTTCCTTGAGTGAACGCCGCTTTCGATTGGTGACCTTCATTCGTCCTGATCCGGGTTGGCTCCGCCCGCGAGAACCGATGTTCACGAGCAGGTGCCGCACAGCCTAAGGACCAACATTGAGACAGCATGTCATGCCACAGCATCGCAACGAATGATTGTACGGCGACAGCGATCGGGACTACTTTGCGACGGGATGACAGGTTCCCTCAATGAAGCGGCGCTAGGGTCACGCGCGTGGGCACATTGCACGAGGTAAAGCGCATTCATGCGGGTCTTGCTGGTCGAAGATGAGAAGGAACTGGCGGGTGCGCTGCGGACCGCCCTGAGCAATCACCGGATGATCGCCGATCATGCCCGCGACCTCGCCGAAGCCGCCTTGATCCTGAACGATGCCGTCTATGACGTGGTCGTTCTCGATCGCAAGCTGCCCGATGGCGACGGGCTGTCGCTCATCCCCGTGATACGGGCGCGCGGCAATACCGTGCCGGTGTTGATGCTGACTGCGCTCGACGATCTGGCTGACCGGGTGGCGGGGCTCGATGGCGGGGCGGACGACTATATCGGCAAGCCATTTGCCTTCGAGGAACTGCTGGCACGGCTGCGGGCGCTGGCGCGGCGTCCGGCGCCCGTGCAGTCCGATGTCGTCACCGTCGGACGTCTCTCCTTCGATCTCGCGCATTGCGAGGCAAGCGTTGCAGGCGTGCCCCTCAAGATGCCCCGGCGCGAGCTTCTGGTGCTCGAAACGCTGACCCGCCGCATGGGACGCATGGTGCTGCGCGCGGCCCTGATGGAAGCCGTATTCGGTCTCGACGACGAAATCCAGTCCAATGCGCTCGACACCCATATCTCGCGTGTTCGGCGCAAGCTTGCGGATGCGGATGCCGGGGTGATCATCAACGGTATCCGCGGCGTCGGCTATCTGCTCAGAGAAGACCAATGAGCGGCAGCACTTCCCATTCGTTCAAATGGCGCCTTGTCGGCTGGCTGGTGCTGTTCGAAACGATAGCGACTATTGTCGTCATCGCCATCGCCGTCGGTCTGCTCTGGGTGACCGGCTATCTCATCGACGGCTACGAAAACGGCAATGTCGACGTCCTGAAGGACGCGATCACTCGCAATGCCGATGGCGGACTCGTGCTTCAGGAGACGCCGGAGCTCGCCCGATTGCGTCAACATGCAGGAAAGATCTGGTTTGTTGTCCGCGACAGGCAAGGCAACCGCCTTTCCGAGGGAAGCGTGCCTGAAGAATTCGCCTTCGCGATCGCCGGCCTCGAGCGCATGAACGACGCTCGCTTCCGGCTTTCGCCGGATAAGAACGCCCGCCCGGAAGCCGTCGTCAAATGGCTCGAGTCTCCCGCCGGCAGCGTCCAGATCTTCAGCGGCACCGAAGGGCAGCTGACCCTTGGCCGCCTGCTGCTCAGCACCACCGGCGCCTTCCTCAGCATCTTCGTGCCGATGCTGCTGCTGCTCGCCCTTGCGACCGTGGTCGTTACCCCGATCGTCGTTCGCCGGATGCTATCGGGCCTGTCGCACGCGGCCTCGCATGCCGCCCATATCGAATACGACCAGCGCGGCATCCAGATGCCGGTCGCGGGCGTCCCCACGGAATTCCTGCCGTTGGTAACCGCGGTCAACGATGCGCTGGTGCGGCTGGACGACGGTTATACGAGACACAAGCGCTTCCTGGCGCAGGCGGCGCATGAACTGCGCACGCCGGTCGCAATCCTCGGCGCCCGCATCGCATCGCTGCCGCCGGGACCGGACAAGACGCGCCTCAACGAGGACGTGACGCGCCTTTCCATTCTGGCGGGCCAGCTTCTCGATCTCGAACGTCTCGACGCCCAGAAGGATGATTTCAGGCCCGTCGATCTCGCAGCCCTTGCCGAGCGGGTGATCGTCGCACTCGCCCCGCTTGCCTTCGGGGCAGGTTACGAGATGACCTTCGAGGCCGATCAACGCCCTGTCATGGTGACGGGAGACGAGGCGTCGCTGGAGCGAGCGCTCACCAATCTCGTGCAGAACGCCATCGACCACGGCGGTCGGCGCGGCACGATCACCGTCAAGGTCGACCCTCAGGGCTCGATCGATGTCTGCGACGACGGCGACGGCATTCCGCGCAGCGAAACCGACCGGATCTTCGAGCCGTTCCAGCGGCTGCGAAAGGACGGCAAGGGCGCGGGCCTCGGCCTCAACCTCGTCCAGAAGATCGTCCACCTGCACGGCGGTTACGTCGATGTCGCCCGCTCCTCTTCCGGCGGCGCCTGCATGCGCGTCGTGCTGCCACTCGCGGCCAACGATACGACTTGAAAAGAACAAGCCCCGGACCCTGCGCTGCCTGTCTCGCCCCTTAAATCGGCTAGGACAGAGGGGAAGACGGCACGAGGGTCCGGGGCTCGACGCAGCCTGACCGGGAGAAAAAGTCAGGCTGCCTGGACCTTCTTCGACACGCGCGCCCATTCCGGGACCCACTCGCGATGAGCGACGAGCAGGTCGTCGACGAGCGACCAGATCTGGTCGAGGTCGAGTTCGGCGGCCGTGTGCGGATCCATCATCGCCGCGTGGTAGAGATGCTCTCGGTTTTCAGTCATGAGCGCCTGCACCGTCAGCTCCTGCACGTTGATGTTGGTGCGGATCAGCGCGGTCAGCTGCGGCGGCAGATCGCCGATGAAGGTCGGCTGGATGCCGGAGGCGTCGACCAGGCAGGGAACTTCCGCCGCGCAGTTCTCGGGCAGCGAGGTGATGCAGCCGTTGTTCCTGAGGTTGCCGTAGATCACCGACGGTTCGCCGGTCCAGACCGAGTTCATGATCGAGGAGGCGTATTCGTGGCTCTCGGCCACCTCGATCTTTTCCGCGTCCCTGTAGGCGGCGGCCTGGCCCTTCCAGCGCTCGATCTGCTCGACGCAGCGCTTCGGATACTCGTCGAGCGGAATGCCGAACTTCTCGATCAGATCCGGGCGACCGTCCTTGATGAAATAGGGCGTGTATTCGGCGAAATGCTCGGAGCTTTCGGTGACGAAGTAGCCGAGCCGGGTCAGCATCTCGTAGCGCACCTTGTTGGGGCAGCGCGGGTTCCAGTGGCTGGGCTTCGGGAAGCGGCCTTCGCGGTAGCCACGCACGAGATCCGGATAGAGATTGCGATAGCTGCCGTCGGCCTGTTTGTGCTCGAACTTGAGGAAGAAGGCCATGTGGTTGATGCCGGCGGCGCGGTAGCGGATCTCCGACACGGGGATATCGAGATCCCGCGAAAGCTCGTAGGCCGTGCCCTGGACCGAATGGCAGAGGCCGACCTGGCGGATCGTCGGAAACTTCTGAGAGATCGCCCAGGTGTTGATCGCCATCGGGTTGACGTATTGCAGCAGGATCGCGTTCGGGCAGACCTCAAGCATGTCCCCGCAGATCTTCCAGAGATGCGGCACGGTGCGCAGGCCGCGCATGATGCCGCCGACGCCGAGCGTGTCGGCGATTGTCTGGCGCAGGCCGTATTTCTTCGGCACTTCGAAGTCGGTGACCGTGCAGGGCTCGTAGCCGCCGATCTGGAAGGCGACGACGACGAAATCGGCCCCTTCGAGTGCCTTCTTCTGGTTCGAGTGGGTCTCGATCTTTGCCTTGACGCCGAGCGTGCGCACCAGCTTGCCGGCGACGATCTCGCTTTCGCCGAGGCGCTCGGGGTTGACGTCCATCAGCGCGATGGTCGCCGATGACAGCGACGGCCGCTGCAGGACGTCGCCGATGATGTTCTTCATGAAGACGGTGGAGCCGGCGCCGATAAACGTGATCTTGGGTTGTCTGGTCATGGATTGCCTCTGCTTTCTAGCGGTCATGCTGCCACATCGAAGGCGGCCCGTACGAGCCGTTCGGTGTAGGCGGTCTTGGGATTGGACAGGATTTCGCCCACCGGCCCCTCTTCGACGATCCTGCCGTGCTGCATCACCACCACCCGGTGGCAGAGCGCGCGCACGACTTTCAGGTCATGGGAGATGAAGAGGTAGCTCAGGCCCCGCTCGTCCTGCAGCTTGCGCAGGAGGTCGATGATCTGGGCCTGGACCGAGAGGTCGAGCGCCGATGTCGGTTCGTCGAGCAGGATGAACTCCGGTTCGAGCGCAATGGCGCGCGCAATAGCGATGCGCTGGCGCTGGCCGCCGGAAAACTCGTGCGGGAAGCGCGACAGGATGTTGCCGGGCATGCCGGCGGCGGCAAGGGCGTCGACCACACGCTCGACCCGCTCCTTGCGGCTCTCGCCGATGCCGTTGACGACCAGGCCCTCCTCGATGATCTGGCCGATCGACATGCGCGGATTGAGCGATGCGAAGGGATCCTGAAAAACGATCTGGATGCGCGAGCGCAAGGGCCGCATCGCGGTGCGATCCTTGTCGTGGATCGGGATGCCATCGAAGAAGACTTCACCGCCATCGGCATTGATCAGCCTGACCAACGCCTGGCCGAAGGTCGTCTTGCCGGAGCCGGATTCGCCCACAAGGCCGAGCGTCTCGTGCGTGCGCAGATTGAGGCTGAGCCTGTCGACCGCCACCAACTCAGAAAACTGCGAGCGGAAAAGGCCGCCCTTCTTGAGCATGAAGGAGACCTTCACGTCCCGCCCTTCAAGCACGATCGGCGCATTGTCGGGCAGCGGCTTGGCGGCACCGGACGGTTCGGACGAAAGCAGCCGTTTCGTGTAGGGATGTGAAGGGTTGGCGAAGAGATCAGCCGTGGTGTTGTGCTCCTTCACCTCGCCATATTGCATGACGTAGACGTAGTCGGAGAACTGCCGCACCACCGTCAGGTCGTGGGTGATCAGGATCACCGCCATGCCGAGTTCGCGCTGCAGGTCGCGGATCAGGTTGAGGATTTGCGCCTGCACGGTGACGTCGAGCGCCGTCGTCGGCTCGTCGGCGATCAGCACATCCGGATCATTGGCGAGCGCCATGGCAATCATCACCCGCTGACGCTGGCCGCCGGAGAGCTGGTGCGGATACTGGTTGATGCGAAGTTCAGGATCCGGGATCTTGACCTGGCGCAGCAGTTCCAGCGCGCGTTCGGTCGCCGCGCGACGGCTCATCCGGCGATGCGCCCGAATCGCCTCGACGATCTGCGAACCGACCGTATAGACCGGGTTGAGCGAACTCATCGGCTCCTGGAAGATCATCGCCAGGCGATTGCCGCGCAAGCTCCGCCGTTCACGCGGCGAGAATTTCAGCACGTCCTTGCCGTCATAGCCGATGCGCGATTGCGGGGCGACGGTGGCGCGCTTGGATAACAGCCCCATCACGCTGCGGGCGGTGACCGATTTGCCCGAGCCGGACTCGCCGACGATGGCGATGGTCTCTCCGCGGTAGAGCTGGAAGGACACGTCCTTCACCGCCTCCACCGTGCCATGCTCGACCTTGAAGCGAACCGCGACATTGCGGGCGTCGATGACCGGCCGGCCATCGCGTTCGGCAAGGTCCCTGCGCTCAGAGGGGGCGGCGGTGAGGACGTCGATTGTTTCAGACATGATACGTCCTCCTCAATAGGGATCGATGGCGTCGCGCAGGCCGTCGCCAAGGGCATTGAAGGCGAAGACTGTGACGAGCACGAAGGCGACGGGCGACAGGATCCAGGGGTAGGATCCGATGACGGAATAGGTGGAGGTATCCTGCAGCATCAGCCCCCAGGAAATGAGCGGCGGCTTGACCGCAAAGCCCAGGAAGCCGAGGAAGGATTCCAGCAGGACCACCTGCGGGATCGACAGCGTGACCGCGACGATCACGTGGCTCATCACGTTCGGCAGGATATGCTGGAAGATGATGCGCCGGTCGCTGGCGCCGACGGCGATCGCCGCCCGCACATAGTCGATACGCGCCAAGGCCAGCGTCTTGCCGCGCACCTCGCGCGACATCTGCGCCCAGCCGAGCGCCGACATGACGATGATGACGAACGCGAGGAAGACGTTGGTCGGCGCCGTCACCGGGATCAGCGAGGTCAGCGCCAGGTAGAGCGGCAGTTGCGGGAAGGCGAGCACCAGCTCGACGAAGCGCTGGGTCCAGACATCGAAGCGGCCGCCGAAATAGCCGGAGGCCATGCCGACGGTGGTGCCGACAACGGTGACGATCGAGACGACGATCAGCGCGATCATCAGCGAGATGCGCGAGCCGACGAGAATGCGCGACAGCACATCACGACCGAACTTGTCGGTGCCGAGCAGATGCACCGGCGAACCATCGACCGCGCCGAAAAGATGCCGCTCGGCCGGGATCAGGCCGAAAAGGCGGTAGGGCGCGCCCTTGACGAAGAAACCGAGGATCTGCGGGTTGTCGTAGTCCGGGCCGATGATCGGCTGGAAGGTGATCGGGTCAAGCTCGGTACCTTCGCTGAGCGGATAGCTGCGCGGCGAGAAGACGAAATTTCCGTCCTTGTCGGCAAAGCTGATTGCCTGCGGTGGCGCAAAGGCGACACCCGTCGCCTTCGGGTCGACCGGCGACAGAAAGTCGGCGAAGACCGCCATGAAGATCAGCAAGCCGACGAGCACGAGGCCAAGCATGCCGGTCCAGGACCGCTTCAGCCGGCGCCAGACGAGCGCCTGGTAGCTTTCGTTGTGATGTTCCTGCCGGGGTTCGGCGGCGAGCGGAATGGTCGCTTGCATCTCGGCGGTCATGCGTGAGCTCCTCCGAGACGCACGCGCGGATCAAGCGCGGCCAGCAGCATGTCGGCGATGATGTTGCCGAGGATAAGGGTCGCCGACAGCACCAGCATGAAGGTGGCGGTGACATAGACGTCGCCCACCCACATGGAGCCGACGATGGCCGGGCCGACGGTCGGCAGCGCGAAGATAATCGCCGTCTCGATCTCGCCGGTCAGCATGTAGGGCAGTACGACGCCCTGGTACATGATCAGCGGATGCAGGGCGTTCGGAACGGCATGGCGCATGACGACGGCGCCTTCGCTCAGACCCTTCGCCCGGGCGGTCTCGACATATTGCGCGTTGAGCGTGTCGAGCAGATTTCCGCGCATCACCCGCATGTTGTAGGCGAGGCCGCCGAAGGTGGCGATCGCCACGACCGGCCAGACATGTTTGACGAGGTCGACGAACTTGTCCCAGGACCAGGGCGCACCACCGTAGCGGGCCGAGTGGAACGAGTTGATTTCACTGACATTGAAGTGGAAGACGAGGATATAGACGATGATCAGCGCCATCAGGAAGCGCGGCACCGTCATGCCGAGGAAGGCCACGGTCGAAAGCAGGCTGTCGATCCAGGAATATTGCCGTGTCGCCGCGATGATACCGAAGGAAATGCCGATGATGGACGCCAGGATGTGGCAGACGAGCGCCAGCGCCAGCGTGCGCGGCAGGCGTTCGCCGACGACATCGGCAACCGGCTTATTGTAGTAGAGGCTGTGTCCGAAATCGCCGCGCGTCAGTATGCCCGTCATCCAGTTGACGTATTGCACCGGCAGCGGCTTATCGAGGCCATGCTCCTTGCGATAGGCCTGCGCCTGGGCTTCGGCCTCCTCGTAGGACGCTCCACCCTGGTTGATCAGTTGCGAACGAATGTAATCGCTATAGTCTCCGGGCGGCGCCTGGATGATGGCGAAGGTAGCCACGCTCAAGACAAGCAGCACCGGAATGGCAGAGGCGAGGCGGACAAGCAGAAACCTGAACATGCCGTTTCCTTCTGTCGTTGGGGTGATCGAGCGCTCCTCCGGCCTGTAGCCGGAGGAGCGGTTGCGTTAGTTGCTCAAGCCCTTGTCGCCGGGCTTGCCCGGAAGCTGTTCGGCAAAGAGCTCGAAATCACCCTGCTTGTCCGAGGGAACGAAAAGGCGCTCGCGCATGATCGTGTCTTCGGCCCAGTTGAACATGAAGATCGGCGCGCCCGTCGGCACGTTGGCGAAGCGCTTGTTGATGATGAGCGCGCCCGGATATTCGGTGAGGCCCACCGTATCGAGATGCGTCGTCGCGACCTTCTGGTACTGCTTCATCAACTCCGCGCGCTCGGCATTGTCGTTGGTGGCGATGAACTTGTTGATGATGTCGACGAGTTCCTGTTCGAAGGGCATCAGGTCAAGCTGACCGCCTTCCGGTGCACGGTGGTGCCAGCTGGTGCGCGGACCGGCGGCCGCCAACTGCGGCGTGTTTTGCACGACGGAGGCATATTCGGCGGCGTTGCGATGAACCATCCAGTCGAACTTGCCGGCATAATTGGTTGCGTCCCGCTGCTTGCCGTCAAGCGAGTTCAGAACCACCCGGAGGCCGAGCTTTTCCATCTGGCCGATCAGGCCTTCGGCGAGGTTGCGGTCGGTCGCGTAGCTGTTGTCGATCAGAAGCACGATCTCGACGTCCTTGCCGCCGGCCTTGTCAGCCGGGAAGTTGACGAAGCCGTTGCCGTCGGTGTCCTTCAGGCCGGCCTTTTCGAGCAGCGCCTTCGCTCCGTCGAGGTCGAAGGGGTAATAGACGGTCGACTGCCGGTCGTAGAAGCTGGTGCCGGAGGAAAGCCCGCCCGGATAGATCGCCGTGAACGGCCCCTTCACCAGCGCCTCGCCGAGCTTCTTGCGGTCGACCGCCATGGTCACCGCCTTGCGGAAATCCTCGTTGCGGTTGAGTTCGCGCACGGCCTGGGCCCGCTCGTCCGGCTCGCCCCAGCCATTGGCCGAGAAGTTCATGTGCAGATTGTAGCCGATGAGGCGTGGACCGAAGGCAAGCCGCGCGGGCGCTGTATCCTGCGCCGCACGCTTCAGCGATTCGACGAAGTTTTCCGGCTGCTCGAGGTTCGAGAGATCGGCGGAACCGGCAATCGCCTGCACGTCGCGGTCGGCCCAGGTCGAGAGCTTGTAGTGCAGCTCGTTGATGTAGGGAAGCTGGTTGCCCGCCTCGTCGACCTTCCAATAGTACGGGTTACGGCGCAGCACGATGATATCGTCGGGGCGATAGGCGACCGGAACCCAGGCACCCATGACCGGGATGTTCATATACTCGGGCGGGAAGGCGTTCTTGTACTGGTCGTAGGTGGTGCCCGCATATTTCGGATGCTTGGCCTTGAGGATATGCGACGGGCCGGGGCAAAAGGTGCCGTAGGCCATGGCATAGAGATGCTGGCGCGGGAAGGCCTCCTTGAAGGTCCACTCGACCGTATACTGGTCGATCTTCGTCAGCGTCGTGCCGGCGCCGAAGGTCTCCGGCGTCGCGCCGTTCAGCGGCGTCACGCTCGGGTCGAGCACGTTGTCTTCCCAGTAGAACATTACGTCGTCGGCATCAAAGAGGTCGCCATCCGACCACTTGGCGCCCTCGACCAGATGCATCGTCAGCTTGTGACCATCGGCGGACCAATCCCAGCTCTTGGCAAGGTTAGGCAAAGGCTCGACGTCCTTGGCTTCCACCTGGAAGAGCGGCGCCGTACGCGTCAGGCATTCGGACATGCCGATATCGATGCCGCCCCAGCCCTGGCTCTGGCCAGCCGAGTAGTTCCAGCCTTCCGGTCTGCCGCCGATCACGTGACGCAGCGTGTCGCCATAGACGCCGACGCCATCGGGCATATTACCGGTCTTGAAGACCATCGGCTCCTTCGGCAGGCGCTCGGCGACCGGCGGCAGCTTGCCGGTCTTGACGTATTTCTCGGTAACCCAGGCCGGTTCCTTGTATTCCGGCAGCGCCTTGAACTCGGCGATCGAGTCGCGCGGCACATAGGTGATCTTGCCCTCGGCCGGAAATGCCGGCTGTTGCGGCACGACGGTCGGCTCGGAGGCGGCCGCCTCCAACGCAAAGGTCGAGATGCCGACGAGCAGCAGGCTCGCCATCTTCATCAGTCTGTGGCTGGTCATTGGCTCAGATTCTCCCTCTTTTGCCGCGCCGGAACGCGGCCTCCTCCTTGAAAAGTCTGCAGTTCAGGCGGCGTCGGCTCACGTCTCCTCACGCGAGCCGTGCCGCCATCGATCAGCCGGCGGCGCGGACCTGACGCTCGGCGCGCAGTTCGTCGAGCGAACGCACCTCACGCCGCGCGGCACCGTTCCACTCGCGCGTCTTGACGGTGGCGCGGCCGAGCCGCTCCTTTGCGCCGTCAATGGCATGGGCGTATTGCGGCAGCCATTTGGCTTGCGCGACCACCATCTCATCGACCATCTGCCAGACCTCCTCCGGCGTGCAGATGGCGCCGACCAGCGGATCGTGCAGCATCGCAAGCTTCAGGAGGTCGAGATCGCCAGTGACAGCCGCGTGTACGGACATGCGCTGGACGTTGATCGAGGAAAGGCAAGTAGCGGCGCAGGCCTCCGGCAGCGTGATACCCGAGACCATGTTGATGCCGAAACGGTCGACGAAGCCGGGGGATTCGATGATCGCGTCCGCAGGCAGGTTGGTGATCACGCCATTGTTCTTGACATTGAAATGGCCGCGATAGATTCGGCCCGTTTCGAGCGCCTCGAGGATATGGCTCGCATGTTCGTTCGAGCGCCGGCTATGATCGAGCGGCTTTCCGGCCGCTTCCAGGAACTGCGGAAACTCGGTCTCGAACCAGTTGCGCGTCTCGGTCGAATGGCGGAGGTAGCCGCCCGTTTCGCCGTGGATCCAGTCCGACATGTCAATCCAGCGGGTAATTTCCTCCGGGCGCTTGCGATACCAGGGAAGATATTCGGAGAGATGGCCGTTGCTCTCGGTCGAATAGACGCCGAAGCGCTTCAGCACATCTATGCGGAGCTTCTCCTGCTTGGAGAACACCGGGTGCGCCTCGAAGGCGGCGACCAAGTCGTCCTTGCCGATCCTGCGGCCCTTGAGCCTGACGTCAACGAACCAGGTCTGGTGGTTGATGCCGGAGCAGATGTAATCGAGCTCGCCTTCGCCAGCGCCAAGGATTTCGGCGATCTGCTCACCGCCGTGCTGGACGCCGTGGCAGAGGCCGACCGTATCGACCTTGCCGTATTCGATCGCCGCCCAGGTGTTCATCGCCATCGGGTTGGCATAGTTCAGGAACTTCGCGCCCGGCTCGGCAACAGCGCGGATATCCCGGCAGAAGTCGAGGATCACGGGAATGTTGCGCTGGCCGTAGAGGATGCCGCCGGCGCAGATCGTATCGCCGACGCACTGGTCGACGCCGTATTTGAGCGGAATGCGGATGTCGTCGGCATAGGCTTCGAGGCCGCCGACGCGGACGCAGCTGATGATATAGCGCGCGCCTTCGAGCGCCTTCAACCGGTCGGTGGTTGCCGTCACCTTCGTCGGCAGGCGGTTGACCTCGACGATCCGGTCGAGGATCGCCTTGATCATTTCCAGATTGCGGGCGCTGAGGTCGGTCAGCGCAACCTCGATGTCGCGCAATTCCGGCACGGCGAGAATGTCGGTGAACAGCTTCTTGGTGAAGCCGATGCTGCCGGCGCCGATGATGGCGATTTTGAAGCCTGCCATACCCTCTCACTCCTCCTGAACCGCCCGCGCTTCATGCGAAGGGTAAAATTAATTCAAAAATTGAGGCTCACCGCCCGGGAAACACGGATGCAGATCCATCTTTCCGGCCGATCACAAGAGCCTCCTGTTGCGTGGTTGGCCGTCATTATGTGTATATTCGCCGACCCCGCCAGAGCGGTATTGTGCTTTCATGGGTAATTTTATGCTGCGCGATTTGATCGACAATGGCCCCATTATGCGAACGGTCTCCCTGCCAAGGGGACGCCAGAGCCTGCACACCATGCCGACCAGCACCGGCTATGAAATCCGCAACAATGCCACCTATGACTGGGACGGCAGAAAGCGCGGAAACACGCCCTTTACCGTCCTGCAGCACACGATTGCGGGTGCCGGAAACCTGCGTTACGAAAACCGCACCCATCGGGTGCGCGAGGGCGAGACGCTGCTGTTGCTCGTGCCGCACAATCATCGCTATTGGCTGGAAGATGGCGGGCGCTGGGAGTTTTTCTGGATCTCGATGAACGGCGACGAGGCCTTGCGCGTGCACCGCGCCATTCTCGCCGTCACCGGCCCTGTGCTGAAGTTGCAGCCGGAAACGATCGAACATCTGGCAGACTGCAGCCTGCGGCTGATCCGTGGCGGCGAGACGCCGGGGCGCGCTTCCGCAATCGCCTATGAGGCGGCGATGGCGCTCTATGACGACGTCTTCGGCTCGCACCCCTTGTTCAGCCACGAGCACCGGACGATGCACCGGGTCGTCGACCACATCATGAACAATCTGCAGAACCCGCTTCCTGTGGAGGAACTGGCGCGCGTCTCGGGCTTGAGCCGCGCCCATTTCTCGCGCGTCTTTGCCGCCAGCGAAGGCATGGCGCCGGCCGAATACGTCTTGCAGAAGCGCTTGCAGCGCGCCGTGAAACTTCTGACGAAAACGGCGAGCCTGCCGGTCAAGGAGGTGGCGATCCTCTCCGGCTTCGAAGACCCTAACTACTTTGCCAAGGTGTTCCGCCGTTCCTTTGGCCTCAGCCCGACCGAATTCAGAACCACCGGCATGTATGCCAGTATCGCCGCCGGCTCCGTAGAGCAGCCGGTCGACACACCAGAGGAGGCGACGGTACTGCTGTCTGGTTGAGGGCGGGCGTGGGCATCAGCCCGCCAGCTGCTGGCGATAGGCCGGCGTTCTCGCAAAAATCATGGCCAGATCGACGTGCATGACCCGCGCGATCACGCGGAAATCCCGTTCGCTGATGGCAAGATGGCCGAGACGAAGTTTCTGATCCCAGCTCCGGTTGCCTTCGGCAAATTCCAGGCTGTCGAGCCACGGACGGACCGGCGCCTCCATGCTGTCGGCCCAGTCGATGTCGCCGCGATGCGGGGCGACACCGCCCATTGCGAAGAAGTAGGGCGGGCGCTCCTTGACCACGCCGATCGCGGTAAAACAGGCAAGCCCCGCTCTGCCATTGAAGGCGGCGCTGGGTGAATAACCGATAAAGCCATCGCCCGCCTTCATGCGCGTCAACGCCTGTACATTGCCGTAGCCGTAACCGAACCGCGAGAAACTGTCTTCCGGGGCATGCTGCATGTCGTCCCCGGAAAGGGCGCCGACCCAGAAATTGCGCTCGCCTGTCGCGCGTTCTCCGTTCATCCTAAACAAGTCCTGCGTCGACATCGGTCGTCCCTCGATCTCTGATCATGGGAACACTTTACGCGCGACCCCTGCCAGATTCTGTCAGCATTGATTTCCATCGCGTCGGTTCGCGCAAAGAGCCTCGCATCAGTCGCCTTCGGAAGGCGCTTCCCACCTGCCGAACAGCGTCACGCCCACGTTTCCGGCAAGTGCGACGGACGCGTGGTTGTCGAGCTGGCAGCGATACTGCGGCTCGTAGCCTTTCTCGTAGGCAGCTCTGCTGATCGCACGCACGACGTGGCGGGCATGGCCTTTTCCCCTGTCGGACGTCAGCGTCAGCACGCCGAGATCGGCAATCCGACGGTCCTGCCAGGGATACATGCTGGCGGTGCAGACCAGCCTGTCGCCATCGAAGGCGCCGTAAACCAGCCAGTGGTCCAGCTCGACATAGGCCGCATCGAGGTCCTCGTCCGAGGCGGAGCCCTGGAACAGGGAGAAGGCCGCCGCATCCTTCGCCGTAAGCGCGCGCACATGGCCGCTCGGGCTATCTTGCAGCAGCACAGCCTTGTCCGCCTCGGTGAAATAAAAGAGGTTGTCGGCACCATTCAGCACGATGCCCGCGTCGCGCAGCCTCTTGCGAAGTTCCGCTTCGGTAAGAGCCTGTCCCGCCGACAATACCGCGGAGGCCAGCGTAGGAGACAATACGGCCATCACGCCGTTTTCAGCCGTTTCCAGCACCATGGCCGGGCTGTCCTCGTCGAGATCGGAGTTGACCGTGACGGTGAACCGATCCGCGCGGGCAAGAACATCGCCCGCAAATGACCCCTTCCAGAAATCGGTTACCTCAGGGGAAAATGATGGCATTTCACTCAACTTGTTGAACGCACACGCTCAGCCTGCCGGGCGGAGGCAGGAAGCGCGATCAATGGATAAAGTAGTCAATCAATTAAACTGCGGTGCCAGCGCTGTGTGGGACGACAATGGCGCTATGATGGCGCAAAAAGCAAAAGCGCCCGCAGGAGGTGCAGGCGCTTGGCAATTATTCAGTCTTTGAGGTCGCCTTAGCGGGCGAAGGCCGTGCGTGCAACGCGGTCGATGTCACCACGTTCGATGCCGAGGTCACGGAGTTCCCGGTTCGACATGCGGCCCAGCTCGGTGACCGTCTGACGATACTTGCGCCAGTTGTTGATGGAGCGTGCGATGTTCATTTGATCCCCCTTTCAATGGGCTTTCGAAGCCTGGCTGCCAGTCCGTGGCGCCTCGTTTCG